>JBEQLE010000100.1:0-11773 GCA_040326155.1 Leptospirales bacterium
CGGAGGCGGCAAAAAAAAAGCAGTGATTTTTTTTGAACAATAACGGTAATTCTAATTGTCGTCAACCGGCATTTCTAATTGTCGCTGGACAGCGTTCCTGAAAAAGAGTGCATCAGCAGTTCAGCTCGTCCTATTGTTCTTGTTGAGAATAGTAAAACGACCGACCTGGCCAAGTCCATTAATCGGGGTTTAAAAAAGACAGGTGTATTTTTACCGGACTCGGCATTATATAAACAATTGCTTGAGATGTTTGCCAGACCCTTAGCGCTCACAAGTTTCAATGTTTCGGGTGAACCCATCTATTTTGATGAAAGTCAAATTGAACTAAAAGATTACCCCGAACTGACTATTGTAACTCATAATCGAAAAATTGAAAACCCCGTGGATGATTCCGTTTTATGTTTTATAAATAAAAACAAGATTCCTTTGAGAATGGCAAAAGGTGTTGCTCCGTATACTTTCGAACTGCCGGGCAGGGTAAAGAAAAACACATTGGCCGTCGGTGGTTCCCAGAAAGTAACCATCGCATTGGCGCAGGAAAATTCAGTTTTAATTTCTCCTCCTATAGGGGACATTTTAACATTGGCCTATGAAACATATTTCGAAGATTTTTGTGATAGACTAATGAAAATGTATTCTTTTAGACCAGAAATTATTATGTGTGACGCTCATTCTGGATATTATACCCACCAATGGGCCATGCGAAAACAGGCCGAATGGAATGTAGAGGTGACAACTGTTTACCACCACCACGCGCATGCACTGTCACTTCTGGTGGAACATAATATTCCGATAGACCAGACTCTTTTTTGTGTTGTGTGGGATGGCGTCGGCCTGGGTCATGACGGTTTAATTCGCGGCGGAGAATTTATAGAGGCCAGTTATTCTAATTTTAATACAAAGTACTCTTTTTTGCCTTTTTATCTGGCTGGAAATGAATCTGCAATAAAAGAAACCTGGAAAATGGGTTTATCTATTTTATTCCAATTGTATGGTGAGTCTGCTTTGAAACGCTTTAAAAAATTTTTGGAGCCTTTTGGCGACCGGGTTGGAATATTGTATACCGCCTGGAAAAATAAAATTAACATGCCACAGACAACATCCGCCGGTCGCTTGTTTGACGCAGCTGCCTCTTTATTGGGTATATGCCATATCAATACTTTTGAAGGGGAGGCGGCAATGCGAATGGAAGATCTGTACGACGGTTCCGTTGACGATTATATAGAAATGGATGTCATTGATAATATCAATAATAATATTAATAATAGTATTGATTGGTGTCCTTTGTTTTTATCCATAATTGAGAATAAGGAAACGCAGGAGATTTCTTATTTGGTATCTATTTTTATTAATTCGATGGCATGGTTAATTGTGAAACAGGCGCAGCCGTATGGTCAGGTTGGCTTGACCGGGGGAGTCTTTCAAAACAGAAAATTATTAGGGAAAATAATTCAATTTGCTAACCAAAAAAAAGTAAGATTGTATTTACACTCACATATCCCTTGTAATGATGGGGGTCTAAGCGCAGGACAGGTAGCTGTTGGCCTTACATAGCTATTTGTTTTAAGGTAAGAATACATTATGAATAATAAAGATACAACTATAAAGGTAAATGTAAATAAAAATATTTTGTATGATAAATACGAGGCAGCTCAAAAAAATCGTGATTATTTAGCTTCTAAAAATATTCTTTGTCTGAATATAATGGGTTCACCAGGCGCAGGAAAAACGGCTTTGCTTGAAATGACGGCAGCTACAATGAAAAATAAGATTTCTGTAATCGAAGGAGATCTGCAAACCGACCGTGACGCGCAAAGAATGCGTGAAGCGGGTGTGAACGCATACCAGATTACCACCGGTTCTGCCTGCCATCTGGACGCTTTTATGGTTGAAAAAGCTTTTGGTAAAATGGATCTTTTAGATGAGCAAATACTGTTTATCGAAAATGTAGGTAATCTGGTTTGTCCTGCTTCTCATGATCTAGGTTCTCATTTAAGTGTTGTTGTATTATCTGTTCCCGAAGGCGATGACAAGGTGGGCAAATACCCCGTGATGTTTCAAAAAGCTGATCTTTTAATTTTAACTAAAACCGATTTAATAGAATATGTACCTTATAACAAAGTTCGAGTTTACGATGACTTTAAAAAGGTAAACCCCGGCGGTAGAATTATAGAGACTTCGATTACAGATTCGAGTTCCATTCTTCCCTGGATTGAGTTTGTAGAAAAACATAAAGCGGAGTTATCATGTGTTTAGCCGTGCCGGCAAAAGTTATTGAAATAACAGTTCCTGATGAAATTGCAGAAGTGGAAACGTTGGGTATAAAAAGGCAGGCTATCATTTCTGTTGTGGACGGAAAAGTTCAACCGGGTGATTATGTTTTAATTCATGCGGGTTTCGCCATCCGTAAAATTAATACCGCAGAAGCGGAAAAAACAATTGAACTGCACAAACAGCTGGCCCTTAGCGCAAAACAAATGTAGCATGGATAGTATCGATTTAATTGAACCCTACCGAGACCCTGCCATAATAAAACATTATATAAACAAGATTATTGAAAGACGAAATTTATTAAATAAGTCATTATCTATAATGGAAGTCTGCGGGGGACATACACACTCCATTCTTAAATACGGTATTGAAAAAGCTCTATCTGGATATGTGAATTTTTTACATGGACCGGGATGCCCGGTATGTATTGTGCCTAAAGAGAGAATTGACCATGCCATCTGGCTGGCTAAACGAAAAGATGTAATTTTAATAACTCTGGGAGATGTAATACGAGTACCGGGTTCTAGTTCTTCTTTGGCAAAAGCGCGCGCGGAGGGCGCCGATGTCAGGTTTGTGTATTCACCTGCCGATGCAATCGAAATTGCCAGGCAAAACCCGACCAAAACAGTTGTATATTTTGCTATAGGTTTTGAGACGACGACACCAATGACCGCGTGGCTTGTGAAAAAATCTTACGAAGAGAATATACAAAATCTTTTTTTTCATGTGAATCATGTATTGGTTGCTCCGGCCATGCAGGCCCTGGTTTCTGATCGCGATCATAAAATTGAAGCTTTTCTCGGCCCCTCCCATGTGAGTGTGGTTGCCGGCGCAGATATTTATAATATATTTTCTGAGCAATTTAGCATACCGGTGGTGGTGGGAGGTTTTGAACCCGTAGATGTGCTCGAAGCCGTTCTCATGATTTTTGATCAGTTTTTGGAGAAAAAATGCGCAGTGGAAATTCAGTATAAACGCGCCGCAACGTTTGCACCAAACTCTAAAAGTAAAATTCTCATTGATTCAGTTTTTGAAATTGCCCCGCAATTTAGATGGCGAGGTCTGGGAAATATTCCAAACAGTTCGTTACAACTACAAAAAAAATACAAAAAGTTCAACGTGTTTGAAAAGTTTAAAAATGAGCTGAGCGATATTGCGGTGGAAGACGACCCGGGGTGTTTATGTCCTGAAATTTTAAAAGGGAAAAAAACTCCGACAGATTGCGTCTACTTTGCAAAAACATGCAATCCGCAGAACCCTGTGGGAGCTTGCATGGTGTCAACCGAGGGTGCCTGTAGCGCTTACTACCAATATGGAAATTATGAGCAATAATAATAGGGAAGATCGAATTACCCTGGCACATGGAAGTGGAGGAGAAGAAAGTGCGGAACTTATTCGCGAACTTTTTTTACCTTATTTGACGAATCCTTATTTAGAAAAAGGGGAAGATGGCGCTTTTATTGAAGCCAGGGGCGATAAAGTTCAAACAACAGATTCCTTTACCGTACAACCGCTTATATTTAGCGGAGGAGATATTGGTAAATTGGTCATTGCAGGTCTTTGCAATGATCTGGCTGTTATGGGTGCCAGACCTGAATTTCTAACTTTAACGTTTATTCTTGAAGAGGGTTTGTTATACTCCGACTTACATCGGTTTCTAAGCTCCATGCAAAAAGAGTTGAAATTAAATGACGCCGTTGTTGTAGCCGCAGATACAAAAGTGGTTCCCCGAAATTTCGGTGGAGGACTTTATATCTCAGGGTCTGCCCTGGGAACCATTATACAAAAACCATACTCCGCTTATAACATAGAAGAAGATGATGAAATTATTGTATCCGGTCCCGTTGGCGAGCATGGAGCAGTGGTATTAATGGAACGGAACGAATTTAACATGAAAAGTGATTTACAGAGCGATTGTAAGAGTCTTTGGCCCGTTATTTCGAAAATTATAAAACAAGTTGATATAGTTGCCATGCGCGATATTACCAGGGGAGGACTTGCCACAATATTAAATGAAATGGCCCTTCAGTCAGGTCATGAATTTTTCGTACAAGAGACTCAAATTCCGGTGAGACCTGAAGTATTGGGGTTTTGCGAAATACTGGGTTTTCATCCGTATCACATGGCATGTGAAGGTAATTTTATTGCCATAGCAAAACCAGGGCAAGCGCAATTGGCCGTAGAGTGTCTGCGAAGCAATGGATTTCCGGAGGCTGCGCAGATTGGTCAAGTCAGGGCCAAACTCACAAAGAAGAGAGCTCCGGCGCTTCTTCAAACCGCAGCAAATACAGTACGAAGTCTTGAACCACTTCGAGGTGAAATGCTTCCGAGAATTTGCTGATGCATGAAATGAGCATTGCGCGCAGCCTTTTCAATTTAGTGGACAAGGCTGCATTGGAAAAAAAAGCTACACGTATAACAACCATCAACGCAAACGTTGGACGATTTGCCGGTGTTGAAATTGAACTACTGCGACGCGCTTTCGATGTTTTGACCAAGGGGACGATGGCCGAAAATTCCGAATTACAAATTACTGTAATCGATTTTGTTATTCAATGTAACACTTGTGCGCAAGAGACAATTAAAGATGAAATCGATATGCAATGTCCGGCCTGTAAAAACACAGATACCAGACCCATCAGCGGGCAGGATATTTTTTTAACTGATTTCGAGATTACAATATAGAACAATTTCATCGACTACCTTTTTCATCGATTTTTGAACCTCGGGCGTCAATTCTTCACCCCACGAAAAATTATCGGCTTCAATGCCATACAGATAAAACTTGCTTGGCTCCAAATTCAACTGTGTGGCCAATCGAGCTACTTGAACAGGGTCAAAACTATGCGTACTGAATCTGAGACTAATGTTATCCAATTTATCACTCAATAAATTCAGCCGGTGAATTCGTCCAACGTCAGAATCGCTTTGAACCGCGTCAATACAAATTACAGAATCATTTTTAGACCATGTCTGAATAAGACCGGTAAGATCATCGCCTGCTTCGTAAAGTTCGACGAGCGACAACCTTTTGTTTCTCAGTAAATCTATGGCACGCGGACCAACTCCATCGTCACTTCTATAGCGATTACCGATACCAATAATTCGGCAGACACCAGGTGCTTCCAATTGTTTCAACTGAAAATCGCCTAGTTCCGTATTTTAAAAGAGTGTTTGCTCATGAGCGATCAATGTCAAGTTTCAAAAAGTGGGTGGCACAAGAAATACAAGGGTCATAATTTCGAATTGTCTGCTCGCATTTCCAGGTAAGTTCTTCTTCAGGCAAATCAACAAATTTCTGGGCTAAATGAAATAGATCATGCTCCATAATTTTTTGATTATGAGAAGTAGGGGCTACAATTTTAGCATCGCGAATGAGACCTTTTTCATCAAAAAGATAGCGATGATATAAGATTCCACGGGGAGCTTCGGTAATGGCCGACCCTTCGGCAGCTTTCATTTTATAAGAAACCGAAGGCATATCCGGTTTCTTATATTCATCTATAATTCGTATTGCCTCTTCTACAGCGTAGATTAATTCCACGCTTCTGACCAAAATGCTTTTAAACGGGTTTTTACAATTTCGCTCTAGTCCAGATTTTAAAGCAAGCTTTTGAAGGGCTTCGGGTAGTTTATCAAAGTTCAGATTAAAGCGGGCCAGGGGACCCGTAAAAAAGAGGTCGTTATTCAAAGTAGAATGCAACGTGGTGGAGTGGGGCATATGTGTCTCTTGAAAGTAGTCTTCGTATTGATCAGAGTCAATATCGAGACCCTTGTTCGAAACAAGTCTGCCTTCATTCATCGGATACTCATCTTCATGTCGCAAAGAGACAAAAGTATAATCTTGTTCGTAGTCCGGGAATTCTAGAGTAGAACAAAACTGAAGCGTGTCGTAAGTAATTTGCTTTACATCTTTCAGGTTTCGTTGTAATTCATCCATCTGTTTTATTTCAATCGATTTATAAAAACCACCGATTTTAACATTAATAGGATGTATCTCTCTACCTCCTACAAGTTTAACAATTGCGTTACCCGCCTTTTTCAATTTTAGAGCATTTTTCACCACTTCAGGATGTACTTTCGCAATTTCCAACGCATCTTGCATGCCTAAAAAATCGGGAGCATGTAAAAAGTATACATGTAAAGAGTGACTCTCTATCCATTCGCCGCAATACAACAGACGTCGCAAATTTCGAATGGGAGCATCGACATTTATACCGAGAGCTTTTTCGATGGCATGGGTGGAACTCATCTGGTAAGCCACCGGACAAATACCACAAATTCTCGCTGTAATATCAGGAGCTTCGGTAATAATCCGATCTCTTAAAAAGGCTTCGAAAAAACGGGGTGGCTCAAAAATATTAAGTTTAGCTTCTTGTACTTTGTCGTTTTTAATTTTTACGTGAAAAGCGCCTTCACCTTCCACCCTGGCAAGGTAATCTACTTTAATGGTTTTCTCATCGTCCATTTTATGAATTATTCCTTTCCCTCTAAATCTTTGGATGCGCGAGCCAGAAGTTCACTATGGGCATTAAAAGTTCGATACAACCGGATAAGCTCATCTTCAGGAACGTTTTTATTTTTAAATATTTCAGTCATCGAAGGAAGGTTCGCATACTCTTTCGGACCAAAACATCCAAAACAGGGACGATCATAAGACAAACAAAGCGCTTCGCAACCAGACCTTGTAACGGGGCCCAGGCACGGCGACGCATTCGTAACCGCCAGACAATTATACCCGTTTGACTTACACTCCATACAAACACTCGAAGAGGGCAGACGAGGCGATTTACCAATTAAAGTCGAAATTATAAATTCAAGCAAAACCTTTTTACTGATGGGGCAACCATAAAGTTCGTAATCCACGTCGACATAGTGTTTAATCGGTTCAGAAGTTTTCATTAAACTGAGATGTTCAGGTGATGCATAAACCATACTTGCATACTCACCAACATCACTAAAATTTCTTAACGCTTGAATTCCACCGGAGGTTGCGCAAGCCCCAATGGTAACGAGAATTTTAGACTCCTTGCGAATATCCACAATACGCTTCGCTTCAGCCGGGGTAGAGACCGAACCTTCGACTAAAGAAATATCATAAGGACCGGGAGCCTGGTTTCTTGTCGCTTCTACAAACATAGAAATTTCGAAAGCCGAAGCAATATCAATGAACTCATCCTCCATGTCTAGAATGCTCAATTGACAACCATCGCAAGAAGTAAACTTCCAGACAGCCAGGGTGGGTTTTCGGTTTAATACAGGAAACATATTCTACCTCTTCTACCTTTTAGATCTCTTTCACCGAAAACAGATCTTTTATATCAGCAAACGAAAAAACAGGACCGTCTTTACATACAAAACCACCACCATATTGGCAATGGCCACAATGACCCACACCACATTTCATATTGCGCTCCATAGAAACATAAATATTATCGTCTTTTACACCCAGGGTAGCCAGCTCACGAACAGAATATCGTATCATAACTTCGGGACCGCAAATCATTGAAACACAATTTCCAGGGTCAAAATCACTGGTAGAAATAAAACGAGTAATAACGCCGACATGTCCTTTCCAGTTTGCCTCGTCGCGATCAACCGAAATTTCCACCTGAATATCGAAACGCGCCAGCCACTTTTTTAGTTCATCTTGAAATAGAATATCTTGCGGAGTTCTTGCGCCATATAACAAAGTTATTTTATTGTATGCATCTCGGTTTTCCAGCAACTGGTAAATAAGAGGGCGCAAAGGAGCCAGACCAATACCACCCGTAACAAGAATAACATCCTTATCTTTAGCCGACTCAACCGGCCACCCTTTACCAAAAGGTCCTCGGAGCCCCAACTGGTGACCAATACTTGTTTGAATAATTTTAGAACTAACAGCTCCCACTTCTCGAATCGTATGAACAATTTCATAATTAGAAACAGGGTTCCCACTTATAGAAATAGGAGCTTCCCCGATACCTGGAATATACATCATATTAAATTGCCCCGGAATAAAATGAAATGAATTATCTGGAGATTTAAACGTCAAAGTGTATGTATTATGGGTTTCTCTTTTTTTGTCAATGAGGGCAACCGAAAAAGGAACATACGGGTTTAATTTTGTCTGTTCCATATTGTATGACGCTTTACTCATAAGTATTCATTTCCTTTTTTAGCGTCATAAATATCCATTAACTGCATACGGCTTGAAACAATTCGCTTATTCATAATGCCAGCAAAATACCGAAACATCAAAAAGCCAAACTCATGGTCTTGCTCCATTTTTTCACGAACCCTGGCCCCATCAAAAACAACGGCTTCGACCTCGCGAACAGCGCGTCCGTCAAAAACCCAGGAATGGGGAGGTTGCGACCAGGACCACCCGACCACATGACCCCGGGGAATCGTCTCAAAAGAGACCATCGGGTGACCGGGAACATGAATTTCCAGCGCAACCTTACCCTGGACAATAAAAAAAAAGCGATTAGCTTCGGCTCCCTCATGAAATAAATACCCATCCGCTGGGTAGTGTGAAGTATGAGCGCATTTTTCGAGAAATAAATTATACTCTTTAGGAAGAGACTGAAACAAAGGATGTTTTGAAAAAAGATTACGCAACACCATTGTCTGCCTCCGCTTTTGCAAAAACTGGTATCTCTTCTGTAAAATCAATCGCAGCTGGACACCATGTCAGGCAACGCCCGCAACCAGTGCAACCCGAAGTTTTAAACTGTTCTTCCTGGTGAAGTAATTTGTGCGTAAGCCATTGGCGATATCTCGATTTTACGGAACTTCGTATGTGCCCCCCATGAATATAAGAGTGGCTTAAATTAAAACAGGAGTCCCAACTACGAACTCGTTCGGAAAATTTTCCATCGATGGACGGAGATTCATTGACAGTCGAACAAAAGCAAGTGGGACAAACCAGAGTACAACTCGTACAAGAAAGACATCTTTGCGCAATACTTTCCCAGTTCCCGTGGTCATAACCGGAGGCCAACACTTTTTGAGCCTGTGTCAAATCGAGTTTTCTGGTAATTTTGTTTGCAGCTTCTTGTACTTTAGCCCTCGCCGAAGCAATCGTATTTTCGCCAGCTTCGCCGAAACCATGCAAATATTGTTGAGAAGCCTGGGAATTGCCGCGAGCTAGAAAAGAACCGGGTTCCACTTCCGTAAGCGCAATATCAAAATACTCTTTAACCGAAGGACCGCTATCAAACGAAGTACAAAAACAGGTTTCAGCAGGATGCAAACAATCCGCCGCAATAATAAACAGGTTTTCTCGCCGCTTTTTATAATAGGGGTCTATATATTCATCTTTTAAAAAAATACGATCTTGAATTTCAATACCACGCAGGTCACATGCCCGAATTCCAAAAAAAACAGTTTTTTCCGTTTTTTCTTTTCTCGGTTCAATTTCGAAAGAGCCTTCCTCAATTTTAGTCTTAAATAAAACCTCTTCGGCAGGGCTCAGATACTTTCTCCACGATTGCATCGGTACACTACATTTAAAAAGTGATTTGTCCCCATTCGAAAAAAGTTCATACTTACCAGGGCTCTGTTTTTCATAATATCCTGTAGGAGGACTTTCCTTCTCCGGAAGCTCGTCTAAAACCATCGCTCCATTTTTATTTTGCGCAGCTATAATATTATAACCCTGTTTAGATAAATCATCCAAAATCTCTTGGACGTTTTGTAACGTTAATGTATAAAATGGCCCTTCCATAAATTTAATACCTGAGTCCCAGAATCCCGAAACTTAAGGAACTTTGTATAATACGCAATTACCGTCAAGATGTATTTTGAGAAACTCGTATTTTATATTATCTCCATGTTTCATGGTTGAAAAAACAGGGCAGACTACCATCGGTGTTTCACACTAACGTAAAGGTATAAGACTATCTTTGTACGTAGTGCGGAATGCTACCGAAATGCTCTCCTGGATTCTATTTGAAGATACTACTGCACCATATCGACAATGTTTAATATTAGAAGTAGCGACTTTTACGCAACGTTACGTTATGGTTAAATCTAGCTAGAATTTTAGTCATGTGTATATGCTGATATAACTATTTTATTTTTTAATAAAATTGAAAAACCATCTTTGAAGCCATAGGGTTGATCGACTCTGTAAAAGAGGTATTCTTTGGATTGTTTGCCAGGTTTACCGAGCAATTCCTTTACGTCATGAATAGACATTCCGTCTAATTCATTTACCTTTTCTAGATACCTTGCCATTCTATATTTCATTCTCAAGTCTGCATTTGACCACTTATTTTGATCAAACGGAATGCTTGAAGAAACAAAACTCGTAAAGAGATAAAATCCCAAAACAATTATTGCCATGATACCAACGGCTGTAAACAATTTATTCATAATTTTTAGATCCAACAATTTATTATATACATACGAAAACACCAGAGCAAAAATTTTTCACCCCACATTGCATTTTCCCAATCACAGCTAATTGATAATTCAATTTTCAAACAACAGTAACTGAGAACTGTTTGCTTTCAGCTTTTTTTCAGATTTAAACCGGACGCCCATGCCGAGTAGTCTTACCGGTAAACGACTTCGTGCAAAACCTTTCTGTAACAGTTCGGCAAAATGTTCGGGGTGTAAAGAGTTAAAGGACCTTTCGATCGTTGTACTTTTGAAATCGTTGAATTTAATTTTAACAAAAAGAGTTTTTGCGCCTTCGAGAAGTTTTTCTTTTCCTTTGGCTCTACGCAAAAAAGCTTCAAAGAGTTCCGGTATACGACCCAGACACTCTTCAATAGATTGCAGATCTTCTCTGAAAGTTCTTTCAATTGACAAAGATTTTCGTTCCGTTGACATTGAAACTTCTCGATGGTCTATTCCTCTGGACATTTCATAAAGCGAGTGTCCGAAACTTCCAAAGTTTTTCGTAAGTTCTAGCAACGATAATCTTTGCAACTCTCCACAAGTATGTATATTCAATTTATGTATTTTTTCAGCGGTAACTTTGCCGACTCCCCAGATTTTTTCCACTTTAAGTTTATGTACAAAAACATCGACCATATCTGGAGTAACAACAAATTGACCATTCGGCTTGTTCCAATCGCTGGCTACTTTTGCTAAAAATTTGTTAGAGGCAATTCCTGCCGAAGCGGTGAGTTGGGTCTGCTCAAAAATCCGTTTTCTAATTTCATGCGCTAATATTGAAGCTGACCCTTGAAATAATTTTGAACTAGACACATCAAGATATGCTTCATCCAGAGAGAGCGGTTCTACGATATCCGTAAATTGATAAAATATGCTTTGTATAATTTTCGATTCCGCAGCGTATTTTGCCATGTCCGGTGTAAGCATTGTTAATTGTGGGCATTTTCGAAGAGCAACCGCAGTAGCCAGGGCCGAACGAACTCCAAATTTTCGAGCCTCATAATTTGCCGCACAAATTACACCACGACCATCCGAAGAGCCTCCGACTGCCACCGGCAAGCCCTCCTTCGCCCTGGAGTCCGGCACCTGTTCCGCCCGTACTGCCGCG
>JBEQLE010000101.1:0-11653 GCA_040326155.1 Leptospirales bacterium
GGTGACGGTTGGCTGGGTATCGGCTGGTCTTTAGGGTTAGGTTCCATTTCGCGCACTACAAAAAATGGTCAGTTATTCTATGATCACCGCGACACGTTTACCTGGGGCGGCAAACGACTTGTTAAAGTTTCTGGCGTCGTAGGTTCAGAAAACGGCGAGTATCGTCCGGAAATAGAAAACGGTTCTTTTACACGATTGACTTTAACCGATGCGGAAAATGGTGGCGTTTGGACGGTAGAAGATTCAAGCGGCAAAAAAACTATTTTCGGAGCGACTCGTGATGAAAGAATTTACCGACCCGATAACGTAACTAAAACCTATACATGGCAATTTTCCAAAACCGTTGATCTAAACGGTAATTCCATGTACGCCATTTACGACACCTCATTGTACGCAACCCATCATGCATTATACTTAAAAGAAATTCGTTACACCGCGAATGAAAACACCGGCGACCCTGCAAAACTTTTTGTACGGTTTCATTTAAAAGACAGAACAGATTTTTATGTGTCGAAAGCGCCAGGTTTCATTATGAAGATGGATAAACTTCTCGATAAAATTGAGATGGGGAAAGACGATGGTGGTTTTACCGGTGAGAGCATTTTATGGGATTACAAAATGGAGTATGTCATTTCAAATGATTCCAACCGTCCGTTATTAACTACTATTGACTCATCTAAGAATACAACAAAACCGGTATTTCATTACCAGCCGGCAGTACATAATTTTAGCTGGCAAAAAGTAAACAATCAGTTTGCTTCGGACCCTGAAACAAACCCCGACGTTACAAAATATTTTGAAGGCGACGTCGACGGCGACGGCGTTTCGGACATGATATTTTTTAACCCGGAAACAGGGGACTGGAAGGTCGTAGAATCGGACCACACAGGAATTCGTCATTTTAAAATTTATGGCAATAAATTTGCGGGCTATGACTCCGAAGACGAAATTCAATGGTTTAAAGGAAACGTAACCGGAGACTATGACGGAAACGGAAAATCTGACATCGCATTTTACCTGCCAAAGAAAAAAGAGTTCTGGGTAGCCGAAAGCCAGGGCGATCATTTTACTTTTCAAATGTACGGTAAACTCATGATTACCGATGTCGATATATTTCGAGCCGAGTGGTTTACCGGCGACTATGACGGCAACGGAATTTCCGACGTTGTATTATATGACGAAAAAACCGGGTACTGGATTCTCATGAAAAACAACGGTAGTCCGGCAGTTGGCGGAACCGGTTTCGAATTTATTAAGTTCGCTCAGAATTTTCAAAACCTTTACAGAGACGATTACTCTCCTGCTCTTGCGATGAACTCGAAAAATACCAACGATCTTTCTAAAGATGGAAAATCTCGTGACAAAGTTCATTTTCTTGGTGGAGATTACAACGGAGATGGAAGATCTGACATCGCTTTTTACGACGCGCGAGACGGTAAATGGTGGGTGGCAGAAAACTATCGCGATGATGCACTTGGTTTCAGGCTCGAATGGAAACTTTACCAGGTATTTAACGCGCCCGGCAGAGCCCTGTTTTCTCACCAGCGATTTTCCGGCGACTTTAATGGCGATGGTTATTCCGACTTTTTACTTTTTGACAGAGACAAACTTGAATGGATTTTAGGCGAAGTCAAAGACGACCCATTTGGAAACGCCACAATCGATTTTCGCATCTGGTCGGCCATCCCGGAACAGCGAGACATTACGCGTTGGCTGCAAGGTGACTTTAACGGTGACGGTAGAACCGACATCGGTTTTTATTCCAAAACAGATAACAATTTTTGGATAGGCGAGGCGACGCCAAACGGGTTTCGCTATCGTATTTACAGTAATCTGAGTTTCGGCGGCCCCGACCCTGCAAAAGTTATGGCGGCTCCCGCCCCCGAAGAAGACATTGAAATAAAAAAAGCTGAAATATTATTAGCGCAAGCCGGGGTTACGCGCCGCCTTACTTACGAATACGACGCAAACGAAGACAATGACCATGGAGAAATTGTGTTTACAGGTTGTTTTATCGGTCCTTGTTCAGCGAATCCAGAATTATTGGTATACGACAAGTTTACGAAAAAGTTTTCGATAAAACAAGGTAATGGAAACGTTGTTCCCACTGGAATAACGTTTGATTATACTAAAAATTCAAACAAGTTTATAACGCCGCAAAAACCATTTGCAAATATTGAATCTGGAACCGATGAAATTATTATTTATGAGTTTGATGGCTCATCTCACACTTTTTCCAGAATTCACAAAGGTGGCACCGTTTTAGTAAAAACCGTTTTTGCGACAATCCCCAACACCGGCGGTAACGTAAACAATTTTGACATACAAAATAGTCTATATTTAATAAACGATTTCGATCGGACCGATGGCGATGGAGCTCCATCGGTATTGGTTCTTGACGATCAAGAAACCGGTGCGGGAGACCCCAATGTGGGACACTTGTTTTTATATTCAAATAATGGCGAAAAACAACTTTCGGTAAATGCGACCTTGGCTCCGGAGTTGCCAAATCTGAAAAGTATTTTTAGAGCGCAGCAAACCGGAAACGACCGTGACGCTCGCCCTTACTTTCAATTTTTTACAGGTGATTTTGACGCAGACGCAAATACCGTTGAGATGCTTTTTGTTGATATGCGGCTGGCAGCGCAAAAGTGGTATCTATCTACGTTCAACCTTACCAGCCAAACAGCAACGTTGAAACCGTTAGCAGGGAATGTCACTTTCCCTTCGACAGACTCCCAGGTTTCCTATGAAGAATTACGTCGTACGATTAGTTTAGACGGCAACGGCACGGGCATGACCACCGACGAACTTATTTATTCTACGGTTGCAAATGGAGTAATTACGTTTCACCGAATTCAAGTGGACTTTCCCAATAGTCAAATAAACCAAAATGATTACTCTGTATTACCGCAAGGTTCTAGTTTTCGATGGGAATTCAACCATCAAAATAAACCAATTGTACATACAGAAACCGGACCAAAGTTTATGGCATTTCGCGCAACCGGATTAACATACGATTTGGAAACCCACGATTTAAACACCGCAAGTTACCCTGTTTTTGAAATACCCCGGCCCGATCTATATACAAAAGTCTACCCGTTTCAATGGATACAAGGAGACTACAACGGCGACTCCAAAACAGACATTGGTATTTTTCATCTGAAAGAGAGCAAGTGGTATTTTGCCATGACCTCGGGAACCGTGCCCGACATGATACAAAAAGTGGATAACGGAATCGGGGGTTCTTATAAATTTGAGTACGCCAATTCTTCTGGTTTTGACAATACCGGTGTGGACGATATTCCAGATTTAGCAATGAACTACAAAGTTTGTGTTAAACAGACGATTAACGATGGGCTCGGGAAAATTGTATACAATACCTATGAATACCTGGATGGCTTCGCCTGGACCGCATATATTGATGGTCGTAAAGAAAGTGATATTTTCGGATTTTCATTATTTATAATAAATGACCCGCTCGGTTCTAAAACAATAAATACGTATTATACAACGCCGTACAATAATTTTTTATTAAACCGGGCGCTTAACGGGGCTTTGAAAGAAACGCGTTTTATTGGTTTTGACTCGAAAGAATATTCAAAATCGCAAACTGATTATCTGGTACATGAAATTCAGCCTGCTCCGGGAGTTACAAGTTACCTGGTTTATCCTTCGCATAAAAGAAAATACATTCGTGGAACGCTGACCAACACCAACGCTAAAAATATTCAGTTTTCACTTTCGGAATATCGATTAGTTCAATCTACCGAAAATTCAACCGACCATTACATGGACGCAGCTCATTCGGCATCTACCGTAACATCGATTTCTAAATTTGAATATATGTCGGCAACCAATCATCAAAGACCGGTCTCTCTGGTTAAGAATGCTGGTACTGCTTTTGAATTGACGGTTTTCCTGACGTATGACAATTTTGGTCTGCCTGTACAAGAAAAAACAAGTTATACCGGAACAGGATTGCCTTCGGTTAGCGACAAACTTGTGCGTATGGAGTACGATGCATATGGGAACTTGACGGCTCGAGAAATCGTAAGCCAAAATCCAGCCGTTCGAACTGAGACTCGGTATGATATTACCTATCATCTATTTCCGGTTGTCAACCGGCAGTTCACAGGGTCCATGAATCTAGAAGACACAACCTTATATAGTTTTTCCGGACCAGAATTCGGACTTCCGATACAGGTTACCAATGCGAATGGAAACTCAAAATATTTTGAGTATGATTCTTACGGTAGAGTTATTCGTATTAAAACCGATACGGATGCCGGGGTACAAACTTTGTCGGAATACATATACTCTTTACCTGCTGCATTTTTCGGTGCCGGCGAATTTCCATTGAGCGCAAAAACAATTCACTATACCGGAACTCCGACAAAAATTCAAAGCCGGATATGGAAAGACGGGTTTGGACGTCATGTGCAGAGTGTGCAAAGCGCACTTGGTGGAGTGCCGGGTAAGCAGTTTATAAAAACCGGCCTTACCATTTATGATGCTCTCGGACGGGTGAGTAGCCAAAGCCAGACACACTGGGCAGCCGACAACGAAATTGATACGTATGTTCCCAACGTCAGCGAAAAAAACGCCACCCTCACCGAATATGACGCTTCGGGGCGGGTAAAAAAAATAACAAGTCCGTCAGCGTACGCAGGTGAGCCGGAGTTCTCAGTTACCTCAACCTACAACGATCCATATGTTATGACCGCGACTCAGTCAGATGGCCGATCAAAAAGCAAAACTAAAAATGGGCGCGGACATGTTTTATATGTAAAGGAATTCAACACTAATGACCCGTCATTATCAACAGAAATGGGTTTTTGTTATGATGGAGTAAATAGTGGTTCGGTGTATCGCCAGGATATAAATGGGGCAAGTATAAACTGTCCGGCCGAGTTTACCATACAAATTGTACCGACCGCAAAAGACGCATCGGGAAACAATGCAAGTTACGCGTTATACGACGCCTGGGGTAAAATTCGTGAAGTAAACGATCCGGATTTTGGTAAGTTTATTACGGAATATGATGCTTTAGGTAGAGCTATTTTTACACAAGATGCAAAAGGGAAAATTACGAGAATGCAGTACGATAATATCGGACGTATTACGAAAAAAACGCTACCAAATGGTGATAAAGTTACCTATAAATATGACTCTCTGGCGGGTTCTGCAAACGCGAAAGGACAACTTGTTGAAATGGTTGACCCTGCACAACGCAAGACATTTAGCTACGATCGTCAAGGTTATCGTAAAAAAGAGACAAGGCAACTCGTCACTGTCTCAAACGGGCAAACTGGATATGACGCCGCTATTGCCACAAAATATTTTTATGATCTGGCAGGTCGAACGGAAAAAATTGTTTACCCGAAAGACAGTTCCACAAACCAGCAAGCTACTATTTGTTATGGCTATAATGGTTTCGGGTTTGCCACCAACGTTGATGTGAGTTTTTCAGCAGATTGCAACGACATCGGAAAATCAATTATTACAAACATGGATTACGACGAGTTCGGGGCGGTCATAAAAGTTGACATGGGCAACGGTGTTTCCACGAGTTATACATACGACATGCGAGGAAGGGCAACGCGAATGACGACTACTGCCAATGTAAATGGGAAAAATGTTAAACACCAGGATATGCGATATTCATATAATGCGAATAACTCAATTGCAAATGTGGTAAATAATCCAACTGCGGAAGATGCAAACGGTGTGGTCGCACCTGCGTTTGAATCGCGTTACGAGTATACCTATGACGGATTAAACCGTCTGGTGGAAGCCAAAGGAAGCTATGGTCAAAACGGCTTTGTTGCCACAGACCCATTAGATCCGGCGAACAAAAAATACAACCGTACTTATGCATATGCGAAAAACGGGAACCTTACCCAGAAGAATATTTTAGATCCCGAAACACAAAGTATAACTGATGGTTGGAATTATGCCTATGAAAATCACCGGGTAACTTCGATTATTTCAACGGCGCAGAGCGGACAACAATTCAGTTTTAATTATGATGCGAACGGAAATACGACCACGAAAGTAGATGCGAAAAAAAACCTTACTAAGAGCATGGTCTACGACCATGCCAATCGAATTACAAAAGTCAAAGACCAGACCGGAAAAGTACGCGGTGAGTATAAATACGACGACCAGGGCGTGCGAGTACGAAAAGTCGTTGAAAAAGATATTCAAGGTCAAAATCGACGCATCGTGATGTCTACGCACAACAAATACTTCGTGACCGAAAAACTGCAAACACCCGACGGCTGGGATGTTCCCGGAACTGATGTAGCCATTAACAATATTTACCTGAATGGTGTGCGCATTGCTTCGATGGATTCCAACGGAAAAGCTGCGTACTACCTGGGTAACCACGTCGACTCCGTAAAAGCAGTCGTGGATGACAACGGAGCAACGCTCAGCCGGACTGAATATCTGCCTTATGGCGAAACATTTCAGCAAGAAGGCGATATCAAGTTTACGCCAAAATATAATGGGCAGGCATTAGATGAAGAGAGTGATTTGTACTTTTATAATGCGCGTCACTACGACCCTGAGATTGCAAGGTTTGTAACGGCGGACAGCGTAACGGACGGACCGGGAACGATTAAAGGTTGGAACCGGTACATGTATGTGGGCGGGAACCCGATTATGTATAAGGACCCAAGCGGACATGCCGGAGCCCATTTACATGGTTTAATTGATATGGAATCGGGAAACGTTTTAAAAGGAATTGAAAATACCGCTTTCGATGTAGGCGCAGCATTGGATCTCTGGTACGATGCAAATGACCATGTCGATGGAATGAGTGGTAAAAAACTGTTAGATCGTGTAAATGAAGCATGGCTTAATACCGTAACTGCCAATGCTTATTCTGAAGCCGAAGTATCAAATCGTCATGCGGTTCAAGATTTCTATTTTCATTCTAATTATGTACACCTGGTTAAAAAATACAAAAATGTGCTAGGGATAAAAGGAGAAGTAACCGGGGATAATATTCCATTAGTAACCGATGTTATCACTTTAAGGCATAAAAATAAAAACTATAATGAATTTTATAAAATAATGGAAAAGGAATTGATTTCGGGGAAGTTTAACGAACGTCAAGCGAAACAATTGAAAGATGCGATAATACACGGGAAAAAAATAGATAAAGAACAACTTTTAGAAGAGGGTGAACTTTTCGAAGATGAGCACAATTATCTTAATGTAGATATGCCGAATTCAATATCGTATTGGCAAGGATACGAAAATAATTTCGAAACGGCCAAAACACTGGCAGTACGAGAAACAAAAGGAATCTTTAATATGAGAAAAAGCGCCGGAAAACAAAATTCAATTATACCTAAGAAAGGTATATTGGATTCCATTAAGGGTTATTTCAATAATTTGTTCGGACCAAAAGATCCTTTTCCATTATCCTTTTGAACAATGCAATTATGCCAATTGCATAACCCTGTCATTCCATTCGGATAAAGAGCCCGAAAAACAGCGTGGAGGTTAAAACCTGCTTACCCTCCTACCAATAGTTTTCGATAGTTGATTCAAATTGGAATTTTCCCTTTAAAGTGTAGACGGGGCAGGCAGTTACGGCCAAACTGGATTCGCGGCAGGCGATCCTTTAGATCCGGCAAATCAAAAATACCATAGAATATATGCGTATGCCAAAAACGGAAACCTGACCCAGAAGAATATTTTAAACCCGCAAACGCAAGCGATAACAGACGAGTGGAATTACACTTACCAAAACCACCGCGTAACTTCGATCAATTCAACGGCGCAAGGCGGGCAACGATTCCGTTTTACGTATGATAACAACGGGAATACAAAAACAAAAAAAGACGCCTTGAAGAAATTAACTAAAACCATGGTTTATGACCACGCCAATAGAATTACAAAAGTAAAAGACCAAACCGGAAAAGTACGCGGCGAGTATTCATATGACGACCAGGGCGTGCGAGTACGAAAAATCGTTGAAAAAAAAGTTAACGGTAAAAAGCGTCGCATAGTGATGTCGACTCACAACAAATATTTTGTAACCGAAAAACTTCAAACCCGCGGCGGGTGGGACGTTCCGGGAACCGATGCAGCCATTAACAATGTCTATCTGAACGGCGTAAGAATAGCTTCCATGGATTCAAACGGCAAAGCTGCGTATTACCTGTCTAACCATGTTGACTCGGTGAAAGTTGTAACTGACGATACGGGAAAGGCCTTGAGTAGAACTGAGTATTTGCCTTATGGCGAAACATTTCAGCAAGAAGGCGACATTAAGTTTACACCGAAGTATAATGGACAAGCGTTAGACGAAGAGTCAGATCTGTATTACTACAATGCGCGGCATTATGACCCTGAAATCGGTCGATTTGTTACGGCGGATACAGTGACAGATGGACCTGGGACAATCAAGGGGTGGAACCGGTATATGTATGTGGGTGGGAATCCTATTATGTATAAGGACCCGACGGGTCATGAAGGGGAGAGTAGTTATATATCAGGACCCGATGCCGATAGAAAATACGGCCCAGAGATTGCAAAGGGTCGTGAAGGGACCGAAATTCAAGTAGGACCCCATGAAACTAAATATCGCCCAATGCCAGAGTTAGATCACGTAAACATTGAAATACCTTACAAATGGCAAAAGGATAATATTGAAAACCCCAATGGATCGTGTAATGCTACATCTGTTGGCACAAGCTTACGCCATGATCCAAATTTTGTTTATTCAATTATAAAAAAATATCCAGGTGGGTATGGCGCCGAAGGATCATTGGTAAAATATTTGAACAAATTTGGATTTGATGGAAAGTCAATTGTAACAAGGCGCACCAAAAGAGCGGAAGGTGATAAAAGGGGACATATACCAACATTTGATGATTTCAGCAAAATGCGAAAAGAGTTGGCTAAAGGTAATTTAATATTATACCACTTTGAAAGTAAAAGTGGAAATAACGATCGCGTCGGGCACTATGCAATTTTAAAGGGGTACGATAAACAGGACGATGGCAGTTATGTTTATATATTTCACGACCCAGCCGGCGATAGAAATCAAAAACGTACATTTAATAAACAGGGTGAAGACGCGTTGTATAGCGAACATTTTCTGCGACAAAAAGGGAATAGGATAAAAGGCAATGTGATGGTTATTAAAAGAATTCATCCGTTCGATATTAAGGCATTTGCAAATGGATTCAAATGATAATATAGCGCTTATGTGGCTGAAAACTTTAATAATTAGAGCCAACTGGTCGTTTAAGAATATTATTTATTCTTTTTTACCATTTCGGATCGCCAAAAAAATATCGTATGGGGTGGCGTAATCTGCCGAAGGCAGATGTAGTCAGGGGAAAGACGAAAATACGCGTGTAGGTTAAAACTCACTTACCCCCGCTATTTTGCTTTACTGTCACCACTGAATCGCTTTACACCGGGTCTCAATTTAATTTTATCCCCTATATGATATCTGTTTCTGATTTAAGTATTAAATACTCTGCCGGGCCTTTATTCGAAAAGGTTTCGTTGCAATTTAACCCTGGTAACCGGTATGGTCTTGTAGGGGCCAACGGTAGCGGTAAGACGACTTTTTTAAGAATTTTAGCCGGTGATGAAACAGGTTATGACGGTAAAGTACACATTCCCCGAGAACTATCTGTGGGTGTTTTGCGGCAAGACCACTTTCGCTTTGAAGAGGAGAGAGTCGTTGATGTTGTTATTGGCGGTAACTCGGAATTATACGAGGCGATGCAAGAGAAAAACCGGTTGCTTAATGCGGAACATAGTGAAAGCCTGGGCGAAGACATTGCGAAAATTGAAGAGCAGATTGTCGCCAGTGAAGGGTATTCGGCGGAAGCTCGCGCCTGTCGTCTTCTCGATGGTTTGGGGGTCACTACAGAAATGCACTTTGAGCCGCTTCGACAACTTTCCGGTGGTTACAAACTGCGTGTTTTGCTGGCCCGTTTGTTATTTCAAGACCCCGATATTTTGTTACTCGATGAGCCAACAAATCACCTGGATATTTTATCGATAGCGTGGCTGGAAGACTATTTAATTCGCCAGTTTAAAGGGCTTCTCATTTTAATCTCTCATGATCGTCATTTTATTAACCGGGTTTGTAATTATATTTCTGATGTCGATTTTCAGACGATAACTCTTTATAAAGGCAGTTATACAAAATACATGGAGGCGCGTAATCTTGCGATGGAACAAAAATTAACAGAGATAAAATCGCTGGAGAAAAAAGCCGAAGAGTTACAACAGTTTGTTGATCGTTTTCGCGCGAAAGCAAGTAAAGCCAAACAGGCCCAGTCCCGAGCGAAGCAACTTGAAAAAATTGATCTGCCTCAAATTATTCGCTCATCGCGACGTTATCCAGCTTTTTCTTTTAAACAGGTGCGTCCTTCGGGGCGAGACGTTTTGACTGTAAAATCCGTTTCTAAAAGTTTTGGCGATAACCATGTTTTAAATAATATTTCATTTACACTTGAAAGAGGCGAGAGGGTGGGTTTGATCGGGCCTAACGGTATGGGTAAAACAACTTTGCTGAAAATAATTACCAACAACCTCAAACCCGACGAAGGGACGGTTCACTGGGGTTATGAAACCCACACTGCTTATTTTGCGCAAGATCACCGCGAGTTACTTGTAGACAACAAAACGAAAAAACTCACGGTTTTCGACTGGATGGTTCAAAATTGTAACGACCCAAAGCCGGGTAAAATTCGTTCGATTCTAGCCGCCGCTTTATTCACCCAGGATGATTCCGAAAAGAAAATTGAGAGTTTAAGCGGGGGCGAAAGAGGGCGATTGGTTCTAGCTTCTATTATGGAGAAAAAGCCTAATATATTAATTCTGGATGAGCCAACCAACCACCTCGACCTCGAAAGCATTGAAGCGTTAGAAGGCGCCTTAAGTGAATTTGAGGGTACCATTCTTTTTGTAAGTCACGATAAAGATTTTGTATCGTCAGCGGCGCGTAAGATTTTTGAAATTCGCCCCGAAGGGCTGGAAATTCATGAGGGTTCTTACGAAGAGTATCTTGACAAACTCGGGTCTGACTACCTGGAAAGAGACGTGGATTCAAAATCTCGACCCGGCAAATCGGCTGAAAAAGGCGTTAGCAACCACCAGGCAAAATACCAGGATCGAAAAGACAAGAAGAAACTACTGCAAAAACTTTCCAAAGCAAATCAGAATTTTGAAAAAGAGATTCAGGTGGAAGAAGCCGAGATCGAAAAAATTGTAGCGATGTTTGCCGCCCCCGGTTTTTACGAGAAGACAGAAAACGCCGATGTTAAAAAACTGGAAACAGAAAAAAGCGACAGAGAAACTCGCTTAGCCTCACTGCTCGAACAATGGGAAAAGGCGCAAACCGAACTTAGCGACTTACGAGCCGAGCTTGAACAGTTAGCGCGCTTATAAGGTGTCGTTAACCTGGGTAATTACCCCGGAATTACCCAGAGTGGGCCGGGTATTACCAGTAATCGCCCGGTTTGTAGTAGGTGAATTCGAAGTGTTGGTGTCTTATACCCGTGGTGTGGAATCTCACACCACGGTAAATCTTAATACCCAGGCACTTCCACGCCGGACCACTGAACCTGCCATTGCGGTCCCGGGAGCGCCCAATATAGGGAAACTT
>JBEQLE010000102.1:0-11543 GCA_040326155.1 Leptospirales bacterium
GAAAATTGCGAGACAGGTTTTTTCGATTTTCCCCCCGCTCCGAACCGCTGTGCGGTTCTACACTTCCCCTTTTATATTTACTTTCCGGCTAACCGCCGGGGAGTAATGTTCATTTTCTTTTGCCGTCAAAAGAAAACGAACCAAAAGAAAAGCGCCGAGCGTGCATCACCCCTCCCTGAGTGATGGCGCTCGGTTTAGCTCGCCCTCCTGGCTCGTAAGATTCAGCGTAGGTTTTATTGATGATTTGGTGTTGTTGAGCATCCCGGTATTGATTCACCTATGGAAGGATTCTGGCTGCGCGTTTTATTGTGTGTTCGCTTGGTTATTGAATGCAAAAGGAGATTGATCATGAGGATGTTCGAAGTGGACGAGTTAAAACTATTCCAGGTGATGTTGCCTTAGCACAAGTACGACAGTCGATCACAAAATGAAATTTGAATTTCATCCAGAAGCACTTGACGAATATAAAGATACTGCTCAATATTATGAAGAATGTCAATCCAGTTTGGGACACCGTTTCATTGCAGCGGTCGAACAAGCAATTCTTCATTATAACTCATAGAGATAACAACTACCGGCTTTACATGTTCAAGACGATAAACCTCCTCTGCTATAAAATTCATTTGTCTAATTGATTTTGAGAAACTTCTTCTGCGTTCCTACCGTGACAGGGCAATATCAGTTATCGTTTGTACTAATCTTCAACCAGCTATTTTGGTAACCTAGGGAATCTAGTATTTTCTTTTTATCCAAAGTTTCAATGGGACGGTCGATTTCCAAATATAGCGACTTAGGCGGAACTATTTCAATTATTGTGAATTGTGAACCATGAGGTTGCCACGTGAATTTATGAAGGTTCGAAGACGAATTAAATCCAATCAAATTATTATTTTTATTCCATTCCCATCTGTAGTTTTCAGTAGGATAAGGTACTGTACTGGTTTCAAAGACAACAACATTTTTTAAATCATCAGATTTAATTAGCACCACTGTTCGAAGCTCTTTGTAGTTTATTAGGATATTATTTACTCGTTCATTCCAAATTGAGAGAACCATCGCGCCTATTTTATTTGGGTCTGCATCTGATATTTTGTTTTGACCAAAAGAGTACGTAGGCGAATTACGTCCTGAAATTAGTCTTACGGATTTTTGTGATTTGGGATTGTTAAATGTTGCTTTCTTTTTTATTGATTCTGGACAATAAACTTGCAACTGTTATGTCTTTCCGGTTTATATAATCGTTGCGGGCAGTATGTATAATCGTCATCACTTTGGTTATACTATGATTTGAACCCTTTTGATCTAACATGCAAATAGCATTTAAAATGCGCTCAAACAAAATATTTATATCAGTATTATTTTTATCCATTTTTATTCGCTCCCTATATTAGCATTCCAGTTTATTTGAATATTTGTTACTTCACTAGATGAAAAATTTAATTTGCTGTTCAATGGGTTTTTATAAACAGTATGATATGGGTATTCCTTAAAGTTGTGCACAATGTATAAAAAAAAACGATTTTTTAGTAAGCGGGCAACTTGATATTCTTTTGCAGTCAATTGGATATTCCCGGCTTTGTTTGCGAGTCCTTTCACTTCGACAGCAATAAATGGCTTACGTAATATATCGATTTTAAAATCAAATCCGCACCCCCATTTGGTTGTATTTGTAAGTGTACAATTTTGAAAATAAGTTTCTTTTTGATAATTTCGTTCAAAGTAATGCTCCGCAGCTTGACCAGTGATTAATCGTTTTGCAAAAGTATTCTGACTATAGTTTGCAAGTTGATCTTCAATACTTTCAAGTTCGCCAAGTTCGGAAATAGATAATCTAAGAATTTCTACAAAATCTTTTTTGTTAAGTTTACAATAAATATCAAATATGTTTTGACAATTACTACGCATAGACCTTTTATGCCAGCCACTGCGTGCATTTGGGAAGTATGGATCAAACTCATCTCTGTAATTCTTTATAGAAGCAGGCTGAGCATTTAAACTAAAGGCGATTGTATTAAATGCTTCAGAAAAACTATTAAAACCCAAAGCTTCTAATCCATCGCGATCAAATTTAGCTAAGAATAAACCGGTTAGAATTAGTTTTTCTCTATTAGTCAGTTTTTGGTTTCTATTAATATATTGGCTCATATTTCTGAATAGATTATAAATGTTTTTTAGCTTCAATGCTCCGAGCTATATCAAAAAATAAGGTACCCCGAGTATCAATGAATCCATTACGTTTACCAATTATGCTAAAAGGTTGGCATGGAAATCCAGCAAACAATATATCATGATCGGGAATGAAATTTTCGTTTACTTTCGTAATATCCCCAAAAGGCTCTTCACCGAAGTTATCCCCGTAGATTTTTTGAACTGCGGGGTCAATATCACTAGAAAATACGTTTTTCGCTTCAAATCGATATTTCTTAGATACATTGTTCATCGCAACCCTAAAGGCACCGATACCACAAAAAAGATCAATATAGGAAATGTTCATATGTGACATAACAGATATTAATTATGGGACTGAAAATCAACCAAATAATTTTTACAAAGTAGGATCCCTGAATATATCATAGATTTTTTCCGACAACAAACTTTATCCACTCGAAACCGCTCAACCCCCACATTGTCGAAAATGAGGCAGCAGTACTCTAAAAATAAATACCCAGAAATAGCTCGATTGCTACCGTAGTGCGTACCGATGGAGTGGTTACCTTTACGCCTCGTTTTTTCACCTCAGCTTCGCCAACCATATTAGTATATTGTAGATTACACTTGTATAATGATGGCTCACCTGAGAATTGCCTCTATTCTAAATCTGCCAGATCGACGCGCACGATGACGCCCCAACCGGTACCTGAAAAAGAGCCGAATCCTGACTCTTTTGCTATGGCCATAAAATAATCTCGTTTTAACCTCTCGTGTGTGCCCGACATCCTTGTCGGCCATGTATGAAACTAAAATGTGATTATGCTATTAAATAGATTTGACACATGGACTTTTTGTATAGAACTTGAGATGCACTCCAAAAAGTATATAATTTTATGCTAAGAGCGAACGTACGATTGTTGCCTGTCCAACTTTACATCAATTTGATGCTTTTTAGAGATATCAAGAAGTATTTTGAATCATTTAGCTTAAAAAATTATTCTTGTTGGACATTGCAGGTATTTTTTTGAAAATAAATATATTTTGAGAGAAAATATGAATAAAATATTTTTAGATAAAATTAGCTTATTAAAACAAAAATACAATACTGAGGGGTTTATCATTCTTGGTGTTTTTGGATCATATGCCAGAGGAGAGGAAACTCCAACCAGTGATATTGATATTCTTTATGAACTGGCTGAGAAATTTTATAATAAATATCCTGGATGGGGAATTATTTCTGCCATTGAAAATATTCGAAAAGATCTTGAAACAACATTGGGAAAAAAAATTGATTTTGCAGATAAAAACGCTTTAAAAAATACCGGGAAAAAATATATTTTACCAGAGGTTCAGTATGTCTGAAAAAAGTGACCTTGCAAAACTCGATTCAATTTTAAATTATATTCAGGATATTGATACAATTATTAAACGCCACGAAACTATTGAAAATGCACTGGATGACATTGAAGGTCAATACATTCTAAGGATGATGGCTCATCTCGGTGCGTTATCTGCAACTGTTGCTCGGTGTTTGCGCTCAGGGAATGTATTTATATACGCGCGCCCGGTTTGAGGTATCTTTGAAGCCAATGTAAATGTTCCCGCTCGGATCTACTGCCAATGAGTGAGCGTTGTTTAAGTTCCCGTTGCCAGGATTGCCCAGATAGTCCCATGATGTTCCGCTATTCCAACGATACACGGAAAAACCGTTTGTGTTATCAATAATCACAACCGGGTTTGCTCCGTCGACTGCGATGTCGAGACCGTAAATCTGTGTGGTTGGACCATAGGGGTAACCCATCAATGTCCATGTGGTTCCGTCATAGGAGTAGACTTTTACGTAATACGAAGAGCTGCTCGAAGAGTTTTTGTAGGCGAATGCAAAATAGATGGTGTTGCCAACGGCGACCATACTGTGCCAGCTTGTGTTCACTCCGTCAGGATAGGTTTTTAGTAGAGACGTAGTTGTGGACGCGGCGAGCGAGCGGTATATTTTATAATCGGTACCGCCATGCATAACCGATATGTATCGATTGCCATTTGTCGTTACGGCAACGACAGGGTAATTAAAGTTTGTTCCAACCATGGTTCCCCCGCTGTCGCGATTTGACCAACTCGCGCCATTCCACTCTTTTAAGTGGATGTCATCGCTAAACTCAAAAGCGACCACAGGGTAGTTCGAGTAGAAAGGATTTAGCGCAATGGACGTATAATAATGAGTTCCGTTCGTTGTTGCTTTGCCACGGCTAATCCAGCTTGCTCCATTCCATTCAAGTATATTGACTCTATTGAAATCGTCAGCATTGCCTACGGCAACAACAGGTGTATTCGCGTCTTTTGCGGTGATGCTCATGCGTGCGCCGGAGGCCCCCCCGAGAAGATTCCCCCCGACAGCTGTCCATGAACCCCCGGTTTCGCTGTATTTGTCGACGTAAACAAGGGTGCTTCCACCGTCATTATAGACGCAGTATACGTTGTCTTTATCGACGGCGACAATGGCGGGGTAATTTGTAATACTCGCGCTGAGAAAACCAAGGTCGGTCCAGTGGGTAATGGTAAAATTATTGGCGCTTTGTGTGGTGAAAGCTGTTCCACCCAGGGATGTAATGACAACTTTATAGTTGGTTCCTTCAGCCTGCGCTCCGGGAATTGGCCAGGAGAAAGAGCCATCGTTGGCGGTCGTTGCGGAAATAGTGCTGTTAAAAACCCCACCTTTGTATAATTCAATTTTTACATTGGCGCCCACCCCCAGATCATAATTCCAGGTGATTGTCTGGGAGGAGCCTACCTGGTATTTAATACCGGCAGTGTTCGGAGATATAATGTTCAGTTTCCCAATGGAAAACGCCAGATCACTGTCGTCCGTAAGGTCAACCCCGGCGCCATCAAATACGTCGGTAATTCTAATTTTATAGTTTGTGATATCGGTGGCCTGGGTCCCCGGAATGGTCCAGTTGTAAGTTCCATCGTTGGGTGTGCTGGCAATAATTGTGGAGTCAAATACATTCGACTTTAACAGCTCGATTTTAACATTTCCGCTGAAATCGGCGCCGCTTCCGGACGTCCATGTAATGGGTACGCTGTCTCCGGTTTCATAGATCAGGCCGGTGTTCGGGGCGGTTACCACAAGGGTATTTACCAGGGCAAAGTTCGCGTCGCTATCATCCGTAATCGAGTTTTCCTCTATAAAGGTCAAACGAATGGTATAGTCCAAACCGGTTTTACCCCCCGGGACAGTCCAGTTGTACGATCCATCATTTGGGGTAGAAGCGATTATTGCGCTGTCAAAAATATTATTTTTCAGTAAATCGATTTGTACGGTTCCCGAATTGGTTGCCGACCAGGTAATGTTAAAGTTTTCGCCGGTTCCGTAAGTTTCTGATCCATTGGGTGTTGAAACGAGCAAGGAGTCTACGATGGCAAAGTTTGCATTGCTGTTGTCGGTAATGGCAGCGTTTGATAAATGGGTGATGACAACTGTATAATCTTGTCCCCCCGCCTGCCCGGGGTTTATGTTCCAGGTATAACTGCCGTCGTTGGCGGTACTGGTTGTAATATTTGAATCGAACACTCCGCCTTTGAATAATTCAATTTTAACGTTCCCTCCGGCTACGGCCGTCCAGGTGACACTTGTCGCTCCCCCTGAACCAAGGACCTCGCCCCCGTCCGGCGCAGTCACCAGGATAGATTCGATAATGGAATAATCGGCGTCGCTGTCATCGAGTACCGCTCCGCTTTCAATCGAAGTTATTTTAATGCGCGATTGAGAAGTATCCACTCCCGCAGGTATAACCCAGTTAAAAGCATTGTCATTTGCCGTTGAGGAAGAGATCGTTTGGTCAAAAATACCACCAACCAGAAGTTCAATTTTTACCGTACCGCCGATATCCGAAGCCCAGGCAATGGGGATAGTGTCACCTACGGTGTAAAGTTCACCCCCGTTGGGTACGGTAACAACAATCGTATTACTTATAACAGTAAAGTCTGCGTTGCTCTGGTCGGAAGTGGATGGGGTCTCAATAGATGTAATTTTAATACGATAATCGACTCCGGGAGTCAGTCCGGGCGGTACGGTCCAGGCATAGAGGCCGTCATTGGGAGTGTTTGCCGTTATTGTAGAATCTAATACCCCGCCTTTGTATAAATCAATGCTCACATTTCCATCGATATCCTGGCTCCAGGTGATGTTCGTCAGAGTTGAGGGAATAATGGACTCCCCCCCGTCAGGTACGTCAACAACAATGCCGATGCTAGATCCACCGTCACTGCTACTGTCGTCTCCTAAAAACTCTACGTCGAGACTTGGGGTATTGGCACAGTTCATCCCGAATAAAATAAAAATAAATATGATTGTGAGTTGGACTTTATTTTTCATAATTTTTTTCCATTTAGGTTCATTTGTTTAACCTCATAGTTTAAAAAACACTCCCAGGTAAAATGATAACTGGCCGGATGAAGCGTTCTGAAATATAACCTGCTGATATTTTGACCCTGCTTCTAATCCCATTGTACTGTTCATATGGTAGCCAAATCGAACATCCGCAATGGCAAGCATGGAAGTGTATGTTAAATCTTGTTGTGAAATACTTTTTCCGGTAGAATCGACGGGCAAAACAGCGAGCTGTGAATAATCCAGGTTGATCGTTCCATAAGAACCGCCCAGTCCCAGGGATGGGGTAATGGTGAGTTTCGGGGCTAAGGGGATGCTATAACCAAGACCAAGAAAACCGCTGAATATGGATACTGTAGCATCCACTTTGGCTGCATGACCTTCCGCAGAAAAAGAGTGAGCGCCGTTTTGATACTGCATACCGGCGATACCGATCACCCGTGCAAATAGAAAATTGTTTCTTCGATACTCCCCAAAAAAATTGAAAAGCACCTTAAAATCTCCGGGTTGCAAGCCGGAGTTTATCTGTAATTTCTGAGCAGAGTTGTCTGGGAATGAAAATGTGGAATACCCGCCATTTAAAGCCAATTGATTGGCATATATACTTCCGCCTTGGTTTTTTTCCCAATTATCTTTATTCGGTAAAATCGATTCAATTTCTTTGGCTATTTGTTGGGCAATTTTTTCAACGGAAGCAAAAATTCGATTGTCTGCATAACCTTTTATAACAAATTCTTTGACCAACTTTTTCTTCCCAATGTCATAAATATGAACATTCGTATAAATTTTCCCCGAACGAATTTTATAACCCCCACCGATGACGATATCCTGGTTATTGATGAGCCCCAGCTGTAATGCGACATTCTTCGTGTAAAATTCATCTTCGTGTAAAAAAAAGTTCTTCTTTGCTTTCGCTTTCCAGACTTTCGGAGCCAGCTCTCTAAATGCAAATTTTGCTTTCAGTGATTTTTTAACGGCATCCGTAATGGAGGACTCCAGATATTGATAAGATTCATTCTTTTCAATATTCTTAAAATCCATAATCATCACTTTTTTGAGCCCGGCAGCCACACTTTGCCCCGGCAGACAGAGGTAAAAAAGAACGAATACGATTAAAGCTCTGCTCAGACACATACTATATAATATGAATAAAACAAGTTAATATGTCAAGTTTAAATCATTATTGTAAATGTATTTAATATGTTTTAATTATTATGCGGGGAAAACGAGAAAATTGCGAGACAGGTTTTTTCGATTTTCCCCCCGTTCCGAACCGCTGTGCGGTTCTACACTTCCCCTTTTATATGAACCAATAGTGAGCATGTTTATACGTGGAGCGATGTATTTTCGTGTTGCTTTGTTTAGGAATCGTTATATGCAAGAAAGAGTGCGAAAGTCGCGTTAAGATTATTCAAAGAAAGAACTAATTAAATCCCGCCCCTGTGCCGCCCCACGTCCGTGTGGTTCGGGTAATCAACTTGAATATGTAAATTAATCTTCGATAATTTCAAATGCTTTGTCTATAAGATCAATTATTTGATTTTCTTTGCTATTCGATAACTTTGATAATTTGCCGATTAATTCCATATGCTCTGGTTTTATCGCTTTATTAATATTATCAGTCACCATTATCATTTGCCCGTTTCCTGTAAATAACCAGTCTATTGATAATGAAAAAGTTTTAACATACTTTAATAAGAATTCGCTAGAAGGGAAAATACCGTTTTCAACTCGTGAGATATAAGAACGACCAATACCAGTTTTCTCCGCAATATCTTTCTGTGCATAATTCAATGCTTTTCGAAATTCAACTAATCGGTTACCTAAACCCCCCAAATCAATGCACATAGGTTAATGATAGTCACATTTGATACAATTGAAAGCATTATTTTATAAAATTACAGGCCATAGTTTAATAATAGTAAACTTTTTGTTGACAGGCTGCCGTATGTTTAATATTATTAAATTATCAAATCGAAAATGTTACTGGAGAGCACAAAATGGCGTATCCCCCTGAATTTAGTATGAAAGCAAGTTCAACTTTGAGAAGAATTGCCTGGGCAGTCGGTAAGCGTATGACAAAAACTGCAGAAGATATTATGGATTTTCTACCGCAAGTGATTGATAAGAAACTTGTTTGTCAGAAATGCAGGGATAAAACGAAATGTAAGGATTGTGTTTTCTTTGGCCGAGTTAGTATGAAGAATGCGAAGTTGATTAAGACGATTATTAAGTAGTTTGGTTGGGGGGTTGGGGAGGCGCGTGTTTAGGTGCGCCTTCGGAGATTATATTTTGTATGGCGTGGAGGAGTCAGCTAGGGATGAGATGTCTCTTTAAAATAAATAATTGATCGAATGTCTCTTTAAATGTAAGTATCATTTGCTGTATAATATGATGTGAGACTCAAAGGTGCGCGTATTCGCGTCTGAGAGAATTAGAATCTGTTGAGTCTCTAGAACAAGTTCATGCATGACTATTCTCGTACATAAAATGTCATATGGCAAAATACAAAAATCATTATGAAAAAGAAAACCTATGAAATAGTGATGCATGCAAAGATATATATATCAATTCTACTATTTTTAATATCCTCATTATTGCTGATTATCTCGGAAATGAGAGCTTTTCCAATATTTGCATTATTCATGTCAATTTTGACGCTTGTTGGTGGCTCCAATTATGATTACAGTAAAGGATCAAATGCTACTACTGAGGTCAAACAAACAAATAAACGTTGGATAAATTTATCAATGAATATAGCAACACAACTATTAATTATTATTTTTATATATGGTTTGTTATTTCTTTTTGCTGCTCAGGAAACAACTACCGGAATAATCATTATAATAGTTTCGATAATTCTACTGCTAGCAGTTCGAATGATTAAGAAAGATAATCTAAAAAAGTCTGTAAAAAAGTTATGATTTTATTATATCGCATGCATATGAAGATAAAGATGATTTTGTAAGACCTTTAGTACAAGAATTACAAAATCTAGGCTTAAATGTATGGTATGATGAATTTACTTTAAAAGCGAGTTCAACTTTGAGAAGAATTGCCTGGGCAGTTGGTAAGCCTATGACAAAAACAGCAGAAGATATTATGGACTTTCTACCGCAAGTTATTGATAAGGAAATGGTTTGTCAGAAATGCCGTGATAAAACGAAATGTAAGGATTGTGGTTTTTTGGCCGAGTTAGTATGAAGAATGCGAAGTTGATTAAGACGATTATTAAGTAGTTTGGTGGGGGTTGGGGAGGCGCGTGTTTAGGTGCGCCTTCGGAGATTAACTTTGTATGACGTGAGGGGTCGGCTAGGGATGAGCGTTAATCGATGCGACTAATTAGAAATGATATTCTTTATTAAAAATACAAAACCACCAATAAAAATAAATGTAATAAAAATAGCTACGAAATGAAGCAGAATTGACATTTCACCTTGAAGTGGTTGTTGCATAATTAGTGCTAGAATTACAGCTACAGGATGTGCCAACCATGAGAGAATTTCTGACCAAATCTCCCGGGCCTTCGGAGGGAGAAAGAAGGACACAGTGAATTCTACGACCGCTAAAATAAAACCGATAGTACTGCCTAAAAATATAGCCCGACAATTTTTCATATCTATATACGGTGTATTTGCAAAGAACCCTTGTCTGTTTTAGAATTGCCGACTCCCCAGTTACCGGTTAATTTTCTCTCCCCACTTGAAAGAAAGTAACCTTTTCCAGACTGGTCCCCTAGAGACCAATTGAATTGAATATGAATACCAGATATTGGCGATCGATTTGTCTCTGAATTAAAAAGATTTTTCCCACGCACGGTTGTTTGTTTGTAGTTTATAATACCATTCAAAATATTTCCGGTGACTTTCTTCCCCCCTTTTTTAAGAGACAAAGTACCGTTTGCCAAGCCGTCAATATTAGCGTTTAGAGTAATCGATAACTTTTCTTTATTTGACGATGTACCGGCCCAATTTCCGCTTAATAAATTGGCCCAAACCTGCCTCCCGACACCCTCTTCATAAAAGTTTGGATTACTCTCTTCATTCCATTGTGAGGAGATATATTTTGCCATTGAAAAAGTCATTGCAGGATTACTTATGAGGTCTTTATAAAACTTTCCCCCCTGTCTATTGGCTTCCAAGTCCGCATTTGAAAAAACTCCAGTCGTAAGCAAGCCAAATCCACCACCTTCGGAACGTTCACTACTTTCCTCAGCCGCATTACTTCCCTCTTTCAATGCCTTAGTAAAATACGATGCTCCCTGCTGGAAAAAATGACCGAGTTTGTCGCTACCAATACAAACTCCTTTTACCTTCATAGTAGGGTTAAGGATGGGAAATGTGGATTGCATCCATATTACATAATTCACACCAGCATATTTTGTTTTACCTTTTTCAGGTAGTGATAACTTAGTTGGTGATAAAGTGTTTGCCCAGACCTCTATAGCAGTACGACCTGTTTTTACATCTGCACCTAATTTGCCAAATATCCCTTTTGCAACCGTTAGTCCTTTAGGTGGTTTCCCTGAAACTTTTCTCGATGCATCCAATGACATGTTGACTTTAGTGTCGATGTCACTCAACGTGTCTTTAAGTTTCGAACAGCCCAACACCGTGTCAACTTCGGCTTTTTGAAGCAATTTTTTATTACCTTGCTGCACAGTATGTGTCAACTCATGAGCCATTAACCTTTTACCCTGAACACTATTGGGGGAGTACTCTCCAGCCCCAAAATATATATTATTACCGGTAGTAAATGCACGAGCATTTACCGAACGTGAAAGTTGAGCGGCATTTGAATCTGTATGCAAACGTACATTGGCAAAGCTTGTACCGAAACGTGGATCAAAATAAGAACGTTCACTCGGTGAAAGGGCTTTTCCGCCACCATTGGTCGAATTAATCGCAGATTCAATCCCATACGGGGCAGGTGTAGACAATCCCTTTCGTTGGACAGAGGAATTGAGCGGTATCCTAACAGAGCCATGTCCTGTTGCAGTGTT
>JBEQLE010000103.1:0-11199 GCA_040326155.1 Leptospirales bacterium
GTATAACTAAAAACTTCAAACATGAAGCCATGTAAAAGTATAAAACGTATGGGGTGCCGTAATATGCTGGAGGCAGATGCAGGCAGGGGAAAGGCTTTTCCCCCTTTCCTTGTAATTATCTTTAATAAACTCTGGGTTGGGAACCACCACCTGTCATATTTTCTGGTTTCACAATTTTATCAAAATCTTTAGCTTTCACCAAGTTCAGTTCCAGGGCAGACTCTCGAAGTGTGATGCCTTTTTTGTGGGCATTGGTAGCAATTTTCGCAGCATTGTCGTATCCAATAGTTGAATTTAGGGCTGTGACCAACATCAGTGAGTTTTCGAGGTGGCTTTTAATATTTTTTAAATTTGGTTTGAGCCCCACGACGCAGTACTTGTTGAAACTCAAACAAACGTCTGAAAGCAAGCGAACAGAGTTGAGAACGTTAAAAATAATCAAGGGTTTGTTTACGTTGAGTTCAAAATTTCCCGTGGCAGCTCCAATGTTTACGGCTACATCATTTCCCATGACCTGGGCGCATACCATAACCAGGGCTTCGCTCTGTGTAGGGTTCACCTTGCCCGGCATGATGGAAGAGCCGGGTTCATTTTCAGGTAGGTCTAATTCACCAATGCCACATCGCGGTCCACTGGCAAGCCACCGAATATCATTTCCTATTTTCATTAGGTCGGTCGCGAGGGTCTTCAAAACTCCACTTGCATTTGTCAGGGCTCCATGTGAAGCCAGGGCTTCAAACTTGTTGGGGGCTGTAACAAATGGTAATCCCGTTATTTTCAATATTTTTTGGGCAACCAGTTTATCAAAACCAGCAGGAGCATTGAGTCCCGTACCCACGGCAGTCCCCCCTAAAGCAAGTTCATATAAAGATATTAACACGCTTTTCAACCGCTCTATGTTAGAAGACAGTTGTGAAACGTAACCGGAAAACTCCTGGCCAAGTGTAAGTGGTGTAGCGTCCATTAGGTGTGTTCGACCAATCTTAACGATGTCGGCAAACAAATCGGATTTAACCTGAAAAGAGTCACGTAGTTCCGAAACAGCCGGAATCAGTCGATGCATAATTTGTTCCACTGTTGCAATATGCATCACTGTCGGGAATGTATCATTCGAACTCTGAGATCTGTTTACATCGTTATTCGGATGAATAGGATTTTTACTGCCAAGAACTCCTCCGGCAAGTTCAATAGAACGGTTGGCTATCACCTCATTTGCATTCATATTTGTCTGTGTGCCACTTCCGGTTTGCCAGACATATAGAGGAAAATGGTCATCGAGTTTACCATCGATGACTTCATCTGCACTTTTTACGATGAGGCTGCATTTTTCTTCGGGTAAAACCCCCAGTTCACTGTTGGAGAGAGCGGCTGCTTTTTTTACGATTCCCAAAGCCCGTATAATTTCTCGAGGAAAATGATCGTTTCCAATTTTAAAGTGAAGGAGTGATCGTTGAGTTTGCGCGCCCCAATACCGGTCATTTGGTACCTCAACTTCACCCATGGAATCTTTTTCGATTCTGAACTTTTGTTCGGGGGCTTCTATGTTTCTCATTACAATCAATATATATGAATTTTTGACCAATGAACAATTCGAACAAGTTTTACTTCAAAACTCGCTTGTCGCAAAGGCGAAAATAATAATAAAATTCGTCACCCTGGTTTGTATTTACTATATTGAAAGATGGTAATTAGAATATTGTATTGCCCAGCCAAAATACAAAGAAACGGATTTTACATAGTAAGGGGTCTGTTTTGCCTATAAAGTTAACAAAAACCCCTTATATAAATACTATTTCTAAAAATTCCCAACCTGCCTATCCGGGAGATCGAGCTTTAGAAAGAAGGTTAAAAAGTATCATTCGATGGAATGCTATGGCTATGGTTGTGCGGGCTAACAATTTGCACCCAGGTTTAGGGGGGCATATTTCGACATATGCTTCTGCGGCAACTCTGTATGAAACCGGGTTTCAACATTTTTTTCGGGCACCTTCTAAAGATTTTACCGGTGATCTTGTTTATTTTCAAGGCCACGCATCACCTGGAATTTATTCCAGGGCTTTTCTGGAAGGACGTTTCAGCCAGGAAAATCTGGAAAACTTTCGAAGAGAGTTGGCCTCGGCTGGCGGGCTGAGCTCTTACCCGCACCCGGCTTTGATGCAAAATTTTTGGCAATACCCGACGGTGTCCATGGGGCTGGGACCTCTATTTGCCATCTACCAGGCACGCTTTTGGCGTTACTTGGAAAACAGAAAAATCAAAACAAAAGACAGCTCTAAAATTTGGGCTTTTTTAGGCGACGGAGAGACAGATGAAGTCGAAAGTCTGGGGGCCTTATTAGCCGCTTCTCGCCATAATTTGGATAATCTGATTTTCGTGGTAAACTGTAATTTGCAAAGGCTCGATGGACCGGTCAGGGGAAATGGAAAAATTATTCAAGAGTTAGAAAGCGCATTTTCTGGCGCCGGTTGGAAAGTTATAAAAGTTATTTGGGGTTCCGACTGGGATGAGCTAATCGACGCCGATCATAACTTTATATTGCAAAACAAAATGGAATCTACTTTAGATGGAGATTATCAAAAATACTCCGTTGAAAGTGGATCTTATATTCGAGAACATTTTTTCTCACCGGAACCATTTTTACAAGAACTTGTATCAGGCCGAAGTGACGATCAATTAAGAAAGTTGAACAGAGGTGGTCACGATCCTGTTAAGGTGTATACGGCCTATCGCGAGGCCGCTGCGTCCGACCGCCCTGTTGTAATTTTAGCCAAAACAGTAAAGGGTTATGGAATGGGCGAAAGTGGTGAAGGCATGAATATCACCCACCAACAGAAAAAATTAAATAACGAAGAGTTAAAAAAGTTTCGAACCCGTTTCGACATTCCACTTACCGACAAAGAGATTATCGATACTCCCTTTTATAAACCTCCGGAAGACTCTCTGGAGATGCAGTATTTATTTGAACGACGAAAAAGTCTGGGAGGTTTTTTACCCCAGAGAAAAAACTACTCTCCAGGGTTTACACAGCCTGACCCCGATTTATTTGAGGAATTTTATAAGGGGTCGGATGGACGTGAAGTTTCAACGACAATGGCCTATGTTCGCCTTCTTTCCAAACTCATAAGTGATAAAAAAATTGGAAAGTATATTGTACCGATTATTCCTGATGAAGCAAGAACATTTGGCATCGACGCCCTTTTTCGAAGTATCGGTATTTACTCTCCGGAAAAGCAAAAATATGAACCGGTTGATTCCGGGAATTTAATGTATTACCGAGAGTCCCCCCAAGGACAAATTTTAGAAGAGGGCATTAATGAAGCCGGTGCGATGTCTACTTTTATTGCAGCAGGAACTGCCCATAGTTTGTTACAAAAAAACCTAATTCCTTTTTATACATATTACTCCATGTTCGGCGCCCAAAGGGTCGGTGATCTCGTCTGGGCTGCGGCAGATTCAGGAACCAGAGGGTTTTTAATTGGCGCAACTTCAGGTCGAACCACTTTAAATGGTGAAGGCTTACAACACCAGGATGGTCATAGCCATCTACTTTTTTCTGTTGTTCCCCATTGTGTTTGTTATGACCCTGCTTTTGCATACGAAATCAGTGTGATTGTAAAAGAAGGCATTCGGCGAATGTTTGAACAAAAAGAGAATGTTATGTATTACTTAACTGTAACAAATGAAAACTATGTGATGCCAGAAATGCCAAAAGGTGTTGAAGATGGAATTTTGCAAGGCATCTATAAATTTCAAACGTCAACTTTGGAGAATGAATATAAAGCTCATTTAATTGGTTCAGGTTCTATCTTGAAAGAAAGTATTCGCGCTGCAAATGTATTGGAAGAAGAATATAATATTGCCTGCGATATTTGGAGTGCCACCAGTTATACACAACTTCGAACAGAAGGGCTTGAAATCGATAGGTGGAATTACCTTCATCCTGAAGAAGAGAAAAAGCTCACTTACGTAGAGAAGGTATTTGAAAAGGAAAAAGGGGTATTTATAGCAGCCTCTGACTTCGTAAAAGCACTACCCGATTCCATATCAAAATGGCTCAATGTAATATCGTTAGGAACAGATGGTTTTGGTTTTAGTGAAACACGAGAAAAACTGCGCGACTATTTTGAAATAGATTATCGTCATATCGCTTTTGTCGCGGCAGGAGCGCTTTACCGGGAACATAAAATAGATAAAGAACTACTTCAAAAAATAAAAACGGATTTAAATATATTGGCAGAAAAACCCGGAAAGGTTTGGAACAATACAAAAGGAGAGACAAATGGAGTTTAATATTCCAGAGTTGGGTGAGAATATTAATTCAGGAACCGTCGTTTCTGTGAAAGTGAAAGTGGGAGATATTGTACAAAAAGACGATGTCTTATTTGAACTCGAAACAGAAAAAGCAGTACTGGAAGTTCCCGCACCAGAATCCTCAAAAATTGTAAAAGTGCTCATAGAAAACGGGCAAGATGTGGAAGTGGGCGAACATATATTAGATTTCGAGCCACAAGAAGAAATATTAAAAGAACACAACGAAATTATAGAAAAAACAATCTTACCAAAAACAGAGGTGAATACTAACTTATCGAAAACTGATGCAAAGATATTGCCTGCTGCTTCCCCCAGTGTGCGGCGTGAAGCAAGAAATCTACAAGTAGACTTAGAAAAAACAGAAGGCAGCGGTTCGCACGGTAGAATTTTATCGGAAGATTTAGAAAAAACCAAAGAAGGTGGGATACGGCGGGTACCGATGTCCAAGCTGAGAAAAACAATCGCCAGAAATATTGAACACTCGTATTTTAACATCCCACAGGTCACACAAAATGATGAAGCCGACATAACGTCGATGGAAGAGTTTCGAAAAAACAGTTCCACAAGTAGTTTCAAAATTTCGCCGTCAGCTATGATCTTAAAAGTATTATCAAAAGCGTTGAGAAAATTTCCAGAATTCAATGCCAGTATCGATATGGAAAAAGGGGAAATACTTTACAAAGAAGATATTAACATAGGAGTCGCAGCGGATACGAAAGATGGTCTGCTTGTTCCGGTTATTTTTCACGCCGACCAGAAAAGCTTATCAGAAATAGCATCTGAGTTGATCGAAAAATCTGAAAAAGCGCGTAGTAGAAAACTCACAATCGATGAGATGAAAGGTTCGAGCTTTACTTTTACGAATCTCGGTTCCATCGGTGGCTCTTTTTTTACACCCATTATTCCATCGGGTGAAGTCGCCATTTTAGGTGTCGGTCGTTCTTCTATAAAACCAAAATATATCGACCAAGCTTTTTTACCTAAGTTGTTTTTACCTCTATCTTTATCGTACGATCACCGTCTAATCGATGGCGCTCAGGCAGTACGCTTTTTACGTTGGATAGTAAATAGTCTGGAAAATCCATGGTACATGGAGGTTGATTCATGAACTCTCTGAAATCAGATGTTGTTATTATTGGCGCCGGACCGGGTGGTTATGCGGCTGCTTTTTTGGCTGCCGATCTCGGAATGCAAGTGAGCATTGTTGATCCCGAAGCTCATCCTGGGGGGGTCTGTTTATATCGTGGGTGCATCGCTTCGAAAGCCCTATTGCACGCCGCGAAAGTACTCTCTGACGCCGAGGATGCAAAACAGTTTGGTCTAAATTTCGGAAACCCGCAAATCGATTTAAGTAAACTTCGAAACTGGAAAGATGACATCATTCTTAAGCTAACTTCCGGATTAAGTTCGTTAACGAAAAGTAGGAATATTACTTATATTCAAGGCTATGCTAAATTTCGGAATTCGAATGAATTAGAAATCAGGAGTGTATCGGATGAAAAATCTGACGACTTTAAAGTATTGACCTTTCAGAAGGCCATTATTGCCACCGGCTCCAAACCTGCCCATTTTCCATATGCTCCGTTATCGGAAAGTATTATGGACTCTACGATGGCTTTGCAGATTAAGAATATTCCCAAAACGTTATTGGTTGTAGGGGCTGGGTACATCGGGTTAGAGTTGGGTTCTGTTTATGCCAATTTAGGTTCTGAAGTTACAATCGTAGAAGCGGGCGATACATTACTGCCTGCCGTCGATCGAGATCTCGTTGCAGTTTTTGCAAAAAAACAAAAGAACCTTTTTAAAGAGATACTACTATCTGTAAAAGTAGAAAAACTGACCCAAACCGACCACGGAGCCAAAGCACAAATAGTTAGCGAAGATGGCGAAGAGAAGCAGATGTTCTTTGATAAAATTTTGTCAGCAATTGGTAGAAATCCTAATTCACAATTTTTAGGTTTGGAAAATACAAATGTAAAAACAGATGAAAAAGGATTCATTCAAACAGATGAAACCGGAAAAACATTCGATGAGAATATATATGCAATCGGAGATGTAACGGGGGAACCCATGCTGGCTCATGCTGCCTCGGCCCAGGGCAAGATTGCCGCCGAAGCGATTGCAGGTGAAAATGTAATCTATGCACCCCGAGTCGTGCCTGCTGTAATCTTTACAGATCCACAAATTGCGTGGTGTGGAATTACCCAAAGTCAGGCAAAAACCATGGATATCGAAGTTGTGCGATTTCCCTGGGGAGCTTCGGGAAGAGCCCTGACCATGAACCGGACTGATGGCCTGACAAAGTTATTTATCGATCGAAAAAGCAAAAGAATACTGGGTATGGGAATTGCCGGACCGGAAGCAGGCGAGATGATCGCCGAAGGTGTTTTAGCCATCGAAATGGGAGCTGTCGCAGGTGACATCGGGATGTCGATTCACGCGCACCCTACTCTATCTGAAACGGTAATGGAAGGAGCGGAAAGTTTTTTTGGTCAGGCAACTCATTTATATAGACCTCAAACAAAAACAAAACCGACAAAGGATACAATATGAATATCAGCAAAGACAGCCTCAAAGTAAAAACCAGTCTGAAACGTTCGAATATGTATTATACATACTATAGTCTGGAAAAAGCAGCGCTAGTTTACCCAGAACTAAAAAGACTTCCAAAAACGTTGAAAGTTCTGGCAGAGAATTTACTGCGCTTTGAAGACGGCAAAACAGTTTTTCCAGAAGATATCGTAGCTCTTTCGGACTGGGTAAAAAACAGAGGTCATGTGCAACATGAAATTTCATTTCGGCCAGCCAGGGTTCTCATGCAAGACTTTACAGGAGTCCCGGCCTTAGTTGATTTTGCTGCCATGCGCAGCGCGATGAGCGTTTTAGGAAAAAATCCAGATCTGATTAATCCTGAAATACCGGCAGACCTGGTGATTGACCACTCTGTGTCCGTTGATTTTTACGCAACTTCAGATGCCTTGTCTAAAAATGTGGAACTGGAATACCAGCGAAACCAGGAACGTTATGAACTACTAAGCTGGGGACAAAAATCATTTCAAAACTTTCACGTAGTACCGCCCGGCACCGGAATTTGCCACCAGGTTAATCTGGAGTATCTAGGCAAAACCGTGTGGACGCAAAAAACAGACGGCGAAATGATTCTTATGCCAGATACATTAATTGGCACAGATAGCCACACAACAATGATCAATGGTTTAGCAGTGCTAGGCTGGGGAGTCGGCGGAATAGAAGCCGAAGCAGCCATGTTGGGACAGCCCATCTCGTTAAGCATTCCCGAAGTGATCGGGTTTAAATTCACTGGTAAATTGAAGGAAGGAATTACAGCCACAGATTTAGTACTTACAGTTACTTCCATATTACGAAAAAAAGGGGTAGTCGGAAAATTCGTAGAATTTTTTGGTTCCGGGTTGAGTGAACTGTCTCTCGAAGACAGAGCAACCATCTCGAATATGGCTCCTGAATATGGAGCAACCTGTGGGTATTTTCCGGCTGATGTAGAAACCTTGAAATATCTAGACGCCACAGGAAGAACAAAAGATGAAATAGAATTAGTTGAGGTCTACTCGAAGCTTCAAGGATTATGGAGAAGCGATACTGACCCAGATCCGGTATTTACCGATATCGTGGAGCTGAATTTATCAGAAGTTGAGCCATCCATAGCCGGGCCAAAAAGACCGCAAGATCGTATTGTACTATCGCAGGCAGCCGAAAGCTTCCAACTCGCTTTTCCAAAAAAAATCACATCCGCGAAAAAAGCAGAGGTCGTACTAAACGGTGAAAATGTGATCGTAGAAGATGGCGACGTCTTAATCGCTGCCATAACTTCTTGTACAAATACTTCGAATCCTTCGGTAATTATTGCAGCCGGACTGCTTGCTCAAAATGCCGTAAACAGAGGACTAAAAGTTGGTCCAAAAGTAAAAACATCACTTGCTCCGGGTTCCCAGGTTGTGGCAGAATATTTAGAAAACGCCGGGTTGCAAAAATTCCTGAATGAGTTAGGTTTTTACATTGCCGGTTTTGGGTGCACCACTTGTATCGGAAATTCAGGCCCGTTAGCCGAACCCTTGAGCCGGGCCATTCAAGAAAACAATCTGGCCGTTGCTTCTGTGTTATCGGGCAACCGAAATTTTGAAGGGCGAATTCACTCTCAAATAAAAGCCAGTTATCTGGCATCCCCTCCACTTGTGGTTGCCTATGCTCTGGCTGGTTCCCTGAAAATTGATATTACAAAAGATGCACTTGGTAAAGACAAAGATGGCAACCCGGTATATTTATCAGATATATGGCCGAAAAAAGAAGACATAACAAAAGTAATTCGAAATGTTATTCACAAAGATTTATTTAAAAATAAATACTCTTCCGTATTTCAAGGAGACGAGAAATGGCAAAAGATCTCTTCGGGTGAAAGTAAAACATATGGCTGGAACAACTCTTCTACATATATACAAGAGCCTCCCTATTTTATCAATATGAATATGAAACCATCGCCGGTAGAAAGTATAAAAAACGGTGGCATTCTGGGAATTTTCGGAGACTCCGTAACAACAGATCATATCAGTCCGGCAGGATCCATACCAAAAGATGGAGCGGCAGGCAGGTACTTAATCGATCATAAAATTCAACCAGTTGACTTCAACTCTTTCGGCTCTAGAAGGGGAAATCATGAAGTGATGATACGGGGAACATTTGCCAACATCCGAATTCAAAATGAGATGGTGGATAAAACCGGTGGTTATACGATACACTACCCTTCGAAAGAAAACATGTCGATCTATGACGCCGCCATGAAATACGCCAAGGAGAAAAGGCCATTAGTTGTTTTTGCCGGAAAAGAGTATGGTACAGGATCCAGCCGAGACTGGGCCGCCAAAGGTACAAAACTACTGGGTGTAAAAGCAGTAATTGCAGAAAGTTTCGAAAGAATTCACCGCTCTAATCTGTTGGGAATGGGAGTACTGCCTCTGTGTTTCGCTTCTGGAATTACCAGAAAGGATTTATGTCTAAAAGGAAATGAACAAGTAAATATCGAACTAAGCAACGCTATGAAGCCGGGAGCTATACTTAGCCTTGAAATTAAATACGAAAACGGCGTAACCAAAAAAATCGATGTACAAAGCCGAATCGATACAGCCATGGAGTTAGAGTATTTTCTTCATGATGGTATTTTACCATATGCTTTTCGCCAGATTGTGACGCAGGCGCTTTAGCTGATCTCTGTCAAAAAGGTCATCACAATAGCGCACAACGCAAATTTCGATAATTTTTTATCAGAAACCTTCAGATTTTCTAAAAAAATGAACATCTAACAAAGCAAAATAATTAGAATCAAATGAAGAATTGTCTGAACGAATAAATTCTTGGTAAAAGGGTGGAGTTTTGTCGCAAACACGGTCTTGACACCCTGTATTTTTGAAAATGGAAAAGTCAGACCAGATAAATGCAATACCAGGGAAGAAATTTACAGTTTCGATATACATAAAATTCTTGTACAGAGCGGTTCAAGAATTACAATAGCACAAAAGTATTTACCGGCAATGATGAACGCTTAAAAAAGAAGCAGAAAAAGGATGAAAAAAATAAATGACGACAAAAATACTTGCCATTTATGTATTAACGATAATAATTCCGGTGGTTTCTTGTGAAAAAGATATTAATAATACCAAAGTAAATACAGTTACGCTATCAGATTTTGAGACTGGTACCGGCATAGATACAAACGCCGGTCCAAGTAAACCATTTACTAATAAGATTATTCGTATTTTTCAAAACAAAGATAGAAAAGAGTTAAGTAAGTACCTGAAAGAAACGGTGGTCTTTACTTATATTGAGTATGATGATATGTCATTCACTAAAAATAATCAACAATTTGAAGATTCTTTATTGGCAAATATACTTTTTGAAGATACATATTTCTTTCAAAAATACGAAGAAAAAATATGCTTTGCTACTGCATTTTCGAATGCAGCAAAAGATGTTGAAGATTATTACGACTTGCGAAAAAATGCAGAATTATCTCTATCTGAGATACGCGTTTTTTATGAAGGAAACTATTACATTATTCAAATGGATTGCACTACTATAAATGATTGCAAAATTTACAGATTTGAATATAATTATTGATAATAGGTTAGTCTAAATCAAATTACAAACCGTACCTGGAAATACTCCGCTGTGTAATTACCCACCTAAAATACTTTTTTGAATACCCCAATAAGATCGTATGGGGTAGCGTAGATTTTTTTTTGCTACCTGGCGCAAAAAAAAATCGTAGCGAGGGGAAAGGGAAAATTCGTGCGGTGTTACAAACGCACTTTTCCCCTTTTTAATTTATATTTATTCTCTTGACTTCGTATAGGTATATTAGCATCATTGGTAATGGCGGTAATCAATCATGGCTGATGGTTTTCTTAAGATCTTTGAAGATCAGGATTTTTTTGAAGACTTGACGACCCGGCATACCAAGTTTCAGCTTGAGAATTTTGTAATCGGGCAAGACCAGGGTGTTACAACATGGGGTAGATACAAACAGGTTTTACGCGAGTTAAACACCCGTGTGCGTAACTTAAAAGAGAGTCGTTACCGAATTAAGAAACTCGACATTAAGATTCGAAAACTCGAAAAACAATTAAGCGAAACCACCGATAAACTGGACAAAGAAGATATTCTGCTCGATATTGAGAACGAAAAATATAATGCAGGGTTGATGAATCGCGATGAAGAAGAAGTTATTCGTGAAGGCGAGGTTTTAAATAATGCTTATTTACACCTGAAGAATGAAGTCAATAAAGAACTAACCGATAAAACAAAAGACCAACTTGAAGAAGAATACTGGGTAGAAAAATTGAAACAAGATTTACAAAATTC
>JBEQLE010000104.1:0-10980 GCA_040326155.1 Leptospirales bacterium
CAGACGCACAGCCGCCCCCTTCACCCCGCCACCCCCTGCCAGGGCAAGGTTGTAAATGTCCAGGATAGTGCCGCGCGTCATGTCCCGCGCCATGAAAGGAGCGTGGACCAAATCCCAGAAGGTACCCTGATCACTACGGATCTGGTTATATATGGACCCTGCATCCCCCTGGGTCTGCTCATTGGCCGGCTCGGAAAGGGAAAGGAAACTCTGGATCTCGTCCACCCCTACGACTCCCTCATCACTCTCAAAAAGAGCTCCCTGTAAAACGGTGACAAGCTGAAAAGAGAAATTATTCCAAATTTAGTTGAGACAACAACAAGAATTGGTAGCAGAATAGGGAAAAGTAGAAGGTGTGAAAGGTTGTTCGGTTTTATATACCGCGTTTCCTGAATTAAACATTTATATGGTTCCTTTTGTTATTATGTGATATCTTATTAAATTACAAAGCTATTGTCTATAAAAAAGAAGGATTTGGAAAAAAAATAAAAAAAAACCGTCTACGGGCCTTTTGTGGCTCTTTTCCAGGGTAAAAATCGCGAACGTACTTGACGAACGAAGAAAAGAAGCCCTTTATGACATATGAATGGGAATCTGATTGGAAATACTGTCCGCACTATATTATTTTTTATTTTATTATCAACAGCTGCAAATGCAGAGTATGTCGAACGGCCGTATTCGTCTGACGTCAAAGGAAAAACCCGGTTAGGAATTGTGTATTTCGCCAACGGTTCCTACGAGATTTCTGGAGCAGAACAGACGAGGGTGAAAAAAATTGCCCATATGCTGGAAATTTATCACAATTACGACAATTCCAGGCGCATTAAAATAGTCGGTTACGCTGACAACGAGGGCGGGTCCGACTTTAACCTTCACCTGGGTCTTGCCAGAGCAGAACAGCTTGCCCGAGCTTTAGACGATTATGGTATTGTCATGAAAAATGCCGTCATCGCCTCTTATGGCGAATCGAAAGATGGTTTCTCTGAAAAAAATTACCGTAGAGCGGAAGTCTGGTTAGAGCCCGACTCCTGGGGAATCTATGGCAGCAACACCGGTTTATCTATATTTTTTGGGATAGCGATTACTCTGCTGATCGGATTTTTCGTTTATTGGAAAGTTCAAACCGAAGAGAGTTCTCCCTAAGTTCCAGAATTGTATGGGTGTAAAACCCATTGAAGTTATAGGGAAGAAAATAAGAAAAGTCAGGGCTGAAACTACCGATCATTAAAGCGGATAAAATAAATGGTTTTTTATTGAAGGGAATAATGGCGGCGGCGTGACTAATAGTGAAGGGCATATTTTATGGGTTTTATTTAAAATTGTTATTTCGCATAACAACATATTTTTCCAATTGTTCTTTAGTGAGGTCGGTGTCTATTGCTTTCGGGTTATTTACAATGTGGTTGTTCTCAATAATAATTCCATCAATAATGCCGCGCAATGCAACACCCGCAACAGTGTTATGATGCAGATAAGAACCCACGATTCTAACATTAGACGAATAGCCAATATCTACCCCGAGGGTGCCTGAACCGTTAAGTTCTGAATTAATGATTTCTATATCATGAGAATAAAAGACGGCAATAACTCCGCCACTGCATTTGCCACCGGGTTGGCGCGGTATGGCATGTCGGGCTTTTATATTTTTTACGCTGATATTGTCTGATTCATAAATAAAGAAAACAACATCATGCATATCGTTTAAAATAAATTCTGTGCCATCTTCGCCGACTATTTTTAAATTTTTTTTATTCCGTATACTGATTGAGGTTTTTGTAATATATTTACCAGCGGTAAAGTGTATAGTATCGCCGGCTTCCGCTTTTTTTATAATGGAGTTTATTTGCTCCGTCTGGTCAGGATTAATAGAAATTATTTTTCCGGAAGGGGCAAGAGTCATTAAGAACGGTAAAAAAGCAAAAGTTGCATATATTGTTATTTTCATTTATTAACCTTTCATTTTAGATGATTTAATACTTTTAATATTCATATGTTTTCGCATAATATTCCAGTAATTTTCGTATTTTTGCATCTTGAATATATTTTAGTTTTTGTACGCCCCACCATGTAATAGTCCTGGGGTTTGCCCCTTTCTCAAGTAAGTATTTCAGTAAGGTAAAATTACCTCTGCCAATGGCCGTACCCACACCGTTATTTTCAATAAAGTAATTATAGTAATATTTATCATCTAAAACAAAGGACACTGCGCCGGGGTGGTAACCTTTTTCGATTAAATATTTCGCTTCTTCTTCATACCCCTTTTGAAACAGAGCGGCGACAATGCTTCTGTTAATATCAAGGTTCATAGTGCCAATTAACGACTTCATAATTTCCGGAGCCGCTTCATGAGTTCTGGCAAACCCTAAAATTTTCCAGTGAACTGAATATTTTTCCAGGTACTGTTTTAGCCCTTCGGTATTGTTTGTTTGTATGAATTCAAATATTTTCAGATCTTTCGGGTCGGCCCCCGCCGCCAGAAGTTTATTTACAATAACCGTTTGCCGGTTTAGATATGCTCTCATAAGAGCGGTTAGTCCGAAGTTGTCTCTCTGGTTCGGGTCTGAACCTTTGGCTATCATGGTGTCTACTGTAAAAGTAAAACCGTATTCGGCAGCCAGCATAAGTAGACTGACCCCGTTTTTATATTTTAAATTTGGTTTTATTTTTATATAAGAATTTTCGAATACTTCATAGAAAACTTTTATAAACTTAAGGCTACTGTATGGAGACCTGATCTCCCTCTCCTTTTTTTCTTTAATACATATATGAAAAACGCTCTCGCCGTTTTTGTTTAGAATACTGGCATCGGCTCCATACTCCAACAATGCTTTTACCATTTCCGGACCATGATCCCAGGTGACATAAGTGGTAGCATGCATTAATGGTGTATAACCTCTATCATCTTGCCCGTTTATATTATAACCAAGATCGAGAAGTTTTTTCAGCTTCTTTTTAGAACCATACCGGGCTAATGAATAGAACAGACTGGAACCATAAGGACCTTTTTCCTTAAAATAGGGCTTTAAAACATGGTAATCTTCGGGAGAGCAAAATTCTACAACAGAACCGAAAACATACTTCATGTTGTTTTGATTGCCATCACCATTAGTATTTTTCATGAGTTGCTGTAATAGTTTTATACGCTTATTAGAATCGGTTATGGAACAAATATAAGTGGCGTACATTATATTTTGTGGTTCTGGCGGCACTTTAATCTCACTGTAAAAGAGATCTTTTATATTGTAATTACTTTTATTCATCAAAAGAGAAAATTTTTCTATATCTATTTTTCCCATGTTTTTCTTTACATAGGTATAATCTTTTTTCCAAAGAGCCTCGACTATATGTAAATATTCATCATCCAGGGTTATTTTTGCACCAGCCTTCAAAAATTTTTCACTCAGGTTATGCTCTTTTCTCATTGTAACCGAAAGATCGTATGCGGTGAATCCATCTTTATCACGATGATTCAGATTATTTGCATTGTCTATTACATATAACGCCATTTTATAGACCGAGTCAGAAAACCTGCGGTTAATAACATCGATCATTTTATGTAAAAGGGAGTCACCGTCGGGATAAACCTGGTTAATATTGCCGCCATATTTTAACAGCAACAGAAAAATTCGATAGTGTTTATCTGTTTTTTCTTCGTCAGATAATTTAGACGAGGAATGAGCATACGCAGAGTGGATTGAAAAAGAGATGGTGTCTCTACCGTTTTTATTTATATATGCTGGGTCTGTTCCGTTTTCAAGCAGTATTTTTATTATTTCTTCATTATTGATACTAACCGCAAGCATAAGTGCGGTACTACCACTTTTATTTTTTGCTTTAACATTCGCTTTTTTACTTATAAGGTATTTGGTGAGTATTGGATTATTTTTTACTGCGGCCATAAGAGGGGTAAACCCGGTTTTAGAGGCCTGGTTAATCTTTGCTCCGAACTCGAGCAGATATTTTACAACTTCGAAATTACCCTGGTCACTTGCTACAATAAGTGGGGTATAACCTTTCTTGCTCGCCTTGTTTACATCGGCTCCGTGTTTTATAAGATACCGAACTGTTTTTATACTACCAGCATAAGAAGCAATCAATAGAGCTGTTTCGTCCCTTTCATCGACCGCATTTACATCTGCACCGTTTTCGGTTAAATACCGTATAACATCGAATCCACCATAAACAACAGCTTTCATTAAAGGGGTCTCACCCTCAAATGCCGGGGTATCATCTCGTGTGTTTATATTTGCACCGTTTTTCAAACTATCTTGTATACCTGGCAGATAACCGTTCACAGAGTAATATAATAAATTTTTATTGGCTTCAGATAAGGGTTTGGAATATAGATTCAAAGTGAAAACTAAATGGATGAAGAGTGTAGTAATGAAAAAAATTCTTTTGGATGGCATACTTTTAATATCGGTTTAAATCGGTATTTACTGAAAGTGGGGGTTGTAGGTTAATACGTCGGGGTTAGCGGCGGCTCTTTTCTGATCGGTCGCAGAATTGCGATTGGTCAGAAAAAGCCAGAGTGAAGGGGTAGGCTTACCCCTACAAAATTTTGCTATTCATTTTTATGAACAGGGTTTTCCTTTTAACCGATTTTTAATTTGAAAGAAAATACCCGGATGTTTATGGCGATTTGAGAGATTATTCAGAAAAACATAAGAAAGTTAAACGTTTTCTGGACAATAAAATCAGAGAATATAAACACAGTAAAAACTTTAGTCACATTTTATTTCCCCACCTGATAGACAAACTACCGGGAAAGTATTCCCTGGCTATATACGATGCTGATAAAGAAGACGACGTAACTCATATTACAACGTTTAATTTTATAATTATAAACGAAAAACCAGTCTGCCCTCAAATCTGGTTAAGCCATAAAAAGTTATAGCAATGCTAACAAAACATATTTGCGATTAAACATGAGGGAAGAATAAAAATTTAAAATATTGGTGTCGGAAATTTACATAATATTTCCTACACCCTAGTCAATGGCAATGATACTGAATGTGATATCATCTTCGAGTTGCTCAGCATTCGCCGAATAACCTTCAATAAATTTTGTTAAGTATGCACCGAGCTCATCACAATCCAGATGTACGTTTTCTTTTAACAATGAATATAGACCAGTAGCAGAAGAAAACAAATTGAAACTATTTTATATCTTCAAAAGTTTTTACCTGATTTCGGCCCGCGTGTTTGGCCAGATAAAGAGCTTTATCAGCCATTTCTATCAATATTGCCGGAGAATTTTTTGCAGTGGCTCTGATTGTTCCCACACCCGCACTAACTGTTATTACATCGGAAATTTCAGAATAGACATGATTTAGACTGAGACTTTCAATATACAGCTGAATCTCTTCGGCTATCATCAAAGCTGATTCTTTAGTAGTGGTTGGCAAGATTACTACAAATTCTTCTCCACCATATCTGGCGGCTATATCTGTTGGTCGTTTTAACTTAGCAAGTATTGCAGTTGCAACTTTTTTTATACAATCATCACCCTTTTGATGCCCGAACCCGTCATTGTATTTTTTAAAATAATCGATATCTATCATGATCAATGATAACGGGCTGTTCTCGCGAATGGCATTTTTCCATTCTACTTTCATAAAGTCATCAAATTGTCTCCTGTTCACCAGACCGGTAAGTCCATCTATTGCTGCAAGGCGTTCGAGTATTCGGTTTGCATCGACATTTTTTTGAAGTGCAATTTGTAACTTTCCTTTCTCTTCTTCAATTATTGTTGTTCTTTCAAAAACTTTTTTTTCTAACGTTTCATACTGCTTTGCATTATCGAGGGATATTGCAACTTGCGCTGAAATCATATCCAATAATTCCATTCGATGTTCTGTAAATACACCTGTACTGAGATTATTTTCCAGATACATAAGTCCTACTGTCTTCCCCTGCCGCCGAACTGGCATACACAATATGGACTTTATGTTATTACTTAAAATATAAGGATCCTTTCCAAATCGTGAATCGCCTATAGCATTCATTAACAAAACCGGTTCCATTGTTCGTGCCACATATTTCACTACCTGAATTGGAACATTTAAACTTTTTTCGATAGGCACACCCTGAAATGTTAAAAAATTTTCATCATTGAAAGAACCTTCTGCTTGTTGAATCAGTTGATCTTGCTCATTTGTTATAAATACCCCTTTTTCAGCTCCAGCATTTTCAATGGCCAATAATATTAATTTCGAAGTTAAACGGTGTAAATCAATTTCGCTGGAAATATTCTGTGAAACCTTTAACACTGTTTTTAAATCAATATTTTGCGTAGAATGCATTGTCGACATCTCGTGGCTGTCTGAGAACTCGGTTGAATCAAAAGAGCGCCGTGATAGATTATTGGGAAATTCGTTTTCTAGTTCGCTTACTTTTGATAGTGCACCCCAATTATAGTATAGATTGCAACTTTCCTTAAGGTATGCGACGGCTAGAAAATTTTTATCAAGGCTGAAATAAAGGTCAGCTAATAGTTCATTTGCAATAGCCTGTTCTAAGGTAAATTTATATGTAGATGCTGATGATATTGCCTTTTCATAAAATTTGATCGCATCTGTTCTTTTCTGCAATTGGGCAATTTCAGCCTCAACGATTAAATACTTATGTTCATAATTCATAGGGGCATTCTTGGCCCAGGTTTTCATTTTTTTCTGGTTTGATATTGCGATACCTATATATTTTTTACGGTTTGACCCTGAAGATTGTTTTGCTAGAGCCGTAGCAATAAGCGAATAAAAAAAGTTATGTTCTGGTATCACTGGCATGCCAAATACACCAGTGGCATGAGGAACTGCTTTTTCTATATGCCCAAGAGCTTTTGCATTATCTCTTTTTAAAAAATATAAGATAGCCTTCATTAAATGAAAGATAAATAAATCAGTATCATTATTGATTTTTTGCCATATTTTTACACTGACATCTTCGTCAAAATAATCGCCTTTTATTTTTTTTGAAATTTTATTATTTTCAGACAACGTTATAATAAATTGCATCCATAGATTATAAAACACTTGAGCATCTTCTTGGTTTATTCTTTCATGAACCCCCCTGTGCTTCGTCATTTCGTCCAATGTCTCGGGAATATTTTTACGAGTGAAGTAATTATACGCGTTTAACCAATTTAACGAGTACCCTGTAAAAAGAAGATCACCGGTTTCTAGTCCTTTTGTGTAAGCCTTTTCTAGAATTTCCTGTCCTTCGCTAAAAGAATGTTTCCAGTGGTGAATCAGATTGCCGACGCAGAATAACACCTTGCAATCGACCGGTCCAGAGGGTATAGCGGATAATGTTTGCACGGCAAGTTTTGCAAGCTTATCGGACTTTTCGTGTTTACCCATACCGGAACCTAAAATCGCCCCAAAAAAAGCGAAAGCATATGCCGACTGATTTGATAACCCATATTTGAGTGTTAAATGAACCATCTTTAAAACAAGAACCGGGAATAATTTAGGAGAAGAGATAAATGATGGTGTCACTAGTTGTATCATTACATTCATAGCAGCCAGTTTTTCCTTATCTTTCATACGAGGTAATTCAATTAAACGCCCGATGTTACCACCCATTTTAACGTTAGCAGTAATAATATCCAGAAGTGGCGAAAGTTCTGTTGGTTTTTTGGGTAATCTCACGCCAAGCTCAAGCAACGCCGAATACCCACTGGCGATGGCCTCGTTAAATTTACTTTGCCGTGTCAAACTAGCGATTATAATTTCGAAAGCTTTGCCTTTATCGATTATCGAATGCGCTTGTTTCAAAATATCCTTACATAATTTTCCTGCATTTAAAAAATTAACATTAATATATTCGCATTCTGCCATTTCGGTGTAAAGCTGTAGTGTAAGAAAATATTCCTTTTTCCAGGAGTTTTTTGGTAATAATTTATGAGCAACATTTAGGTATTCTAAAGCCGACCCAAAGGCAGCGCTTTGACGTGCCTTTTTCGCTGCTAACACATTAAGTATGATGATCACAAAAGTATTTTTCTTGCCTTTAATCTCATCATAGCCTTTATTAAAATGATTCACAATAGAAAATATACTTGCATCCATCCAGTCCAACAATGCCTGCATACTGCTTTCATCTTTTACATAAACAGCGATTGAAGCTAGGTCTGTAATTGATTTGTCTGCGGTAAGTCGCTTACTACCATCATATATTTTGGGCAAACGCTCGATGGATAGTCTTCCGATTTCGAGATGAATTTCTTTTTTCAGATCCGGGGCTATCATTGAGTAAACAGTATCTAAGATCTGATCATGCTGAAATTTAAAATACATATTATTGGACTCACTAGTTTTATCATTGATTGAAAGAATCAACTCTTCATGTATAGCCTCAATAAGATCAGCACGAACTACACCTAGTGGATTTTTGTCGATAGAAGAAAGCATTTCCAAGTCAAAATGGTTACCTATGCAGCTGGCTAATTGTAGAACCTCAGTAGTCCTGGGTAAAACACTTTCAATTTTAGATGTCATCAACTGTATGACATTATCGGTAAAACCGAACTTCTTAATTTTATCAATGCTCCAAACCCATTGAGTTTGCTCGTGGTCGTACTTAACAAGACTCTCATGATGAATGGCGGTTAAGAACTGATTGACAAAAAATGGATTGCCGGCGGTTTGCATGAAGATTAATTTTGCCAATTTCGTGGCTTCTTGTTTTTCACAATTTAATGTGTCGTATATTAATTCCGAAATGGCTTTTTGATCAATTGCTGATAATGCTATAAATTCAATTGGTATATCAAGCTCAAGAAAATTAATATTCTCTTGTCTGAACTCTCTAATGTTATTTATTGTATTGGTAAGTAGTATGTTCTCTTGTTTTTCTGATTCACGATAAGAACCGATGAACAGAATGTGTTTTAATGCACTGTTTGTCATTAAAACCTCAATGAGCTTTAAAGAAGAAGAGTCGGCCCATTGAAGATCGTCAATAAATATAACAAGGGGTTTATCTTTGGTCGCAAACACGGCAACAAAACGCAGGAAAACCCTATGAAAAATAGTTTGCAAATCCAGTGAATTGGGTTGTGTTGAATCGGTCCGTTTACCAATAATAAACTCAAGTCTGGGTATCATATTAATAATAACCTGGGCATTTTCACCGAGCGCATCCAGGATTTTCTCTTTCCACTGAGCAATGTGTTCAGTGTTGTTGATTAATATTTGATTAACCAGGTCGTTAAAAGCCTTAATAAAGGCGTTATATGGTATTCTTGTTGTGTATTTTTCGAATTTTCCCGAAATAAATAGGCTATTGTCATAAATGACTGGTTTGTACAACTCTTGAATAAGTACTGTTTTACCAATACCCGGTTCACCGGATACCATAACCAATTCAGTGGTCCTCTTCGAGGCTCTCTCATAGGCATCTTTCAATACCTTTAGTTCCTTATCTCGCCCGTAAACTTTTTGAGGTATTTGAAACTTTTCAGAAAAGTCTTTTCTGCCCGGAACGAATTTGTCATTCTCACCTGACTTTGTCAGGTATTTTAAAGAATGTTGTAAGTCAGATATTATACCGTCCGTAGTTTTATACCTATCTTCTGCATTTTTTGAAAGAAGTTTTAGTATTATCTGCGAAATATATTCAGGAATTTCCGGATGCAGGCTTGTGAGATTTTCGGGGCGTTTAGCCAGATGCGCGTGTATTATTTCAAGTGGATCTTGGGAAATAAACGGCGGAGCTTTATGCAGCATTTCATAAAGAGTCACACCTAAGGAATAATAATCTGTACGATAATCAACTAAACGGTTCATCCACCCTGTTTGTTCAGGAGACACATAAGTCAGCGACCCTTCAACCTGACTTAATATTCGTTTTTGCTCACTTTCTTTGGGAAAAAAAGATGATATATTAAAGTCCACGATCTTTATTTTATTATCTTTAATATTGACAATAATATTTGCCGGTTTTATATCTTTATGAATAATATTATTTTGGTGGATTTTGCCAAGTCCATTTATAATCTTAATCGCAATATCGATGAATAATTCAATGGAAAAATCTTGAGAGCTAATCATACTTTTAAGAGATTGCCCTGGAGCATCTTCTAATACGAGCATAGCTTTATTATTAAATTTATGGATCCCATAAGAATGCACAACTTCGTCAATGTCCAGTGATTGAATAATCTCCAGTTCTCTTTGTAAACGGCTGAAATCTTGTTCTGTTGGGTATTCTGACGCCAAAATTTTCAATATTACTGAACGATTGTCTTTTATTCGAATGGCCCGATAAACGAATGTTTTTTGGCTTTTCTGTACCTCTTTCCCTATCGTATACCCAGGTATATCAAGCATACTTTTTATTAAATCCTTTCATATAATTCTTCAAAATTTTTACAATTCAGACTTTAATATGCGGCAATCCTATCCCCAATAATAGCTTTAAAATCAAATATCTAAAATTGCTTGAGTTTTACAAGCAGAATATTCTTTTCTGTAAACAATCGTAAAATTTTTAATTTCTGTACAAAGTAATCAATACTTATCAAATATTTTTAGATTGGTTAATATTGGCACGTGGTCAGGTGTATGTGATCGAAGAAGATAATATAATCAATACATTAAATGAAGAGCACATTCAATTCTTAGAGAAAATTGTAAAATTAAGCAAAGAAAAACAATCTCGCTATCTAAAGGCTTTTAACGAATCACTCATCGACGACTAGGAAGTTCTCCATTGAGCGGTTGCGGAATGTGTAGATTTTAGCCGATGTTTTCAAACTGCATGATGATGCACGTTTTCCCTTCCTCTTTTTGTTTTGCTAATATTAAATAGTTATTTTGGTAACGCACATCGCATAACGAAATTAATCTGCAAAGGCGCGCCCTGCACGCGCCCCCACCAAACTACTTAATTATAGTTCTAATCAACTTCGCATTCTTCGTATCAACTCGGCCAAAGAAAACACAATCCTTACATTTCGTTTTATCCCGGCACTTC
>JBEQLE010000105.1:0-10950 GCA_040326155.1 Leptospirales bacterium
CAGCTTCGGCTATTTTTTCTTCGGCAGTTAGTTTTAACTGGTCTGCATTTGCTTTTAACCGTTCGACTTCACTTTCAAGGTGACTGTTTTCAACGCGTAAATCGGATATTAAATCCAGCGCCTTTACAATCCGCCCTTCGAGTTGTTCCAATTGTTCCATTGTTATCATATTTTACTCCTCTTTATTGACGCTATTTTTTATTATCTACTATACCGGTTCAAGGGATTCTCAACCATTTGAGCATCCGTAGGGGGCTTATAGTTAAATAAGCTTGCTTTGACCCCTGCGCCCACAATTATATCCGAAAAACTATAGGTAAACACATTATTTTTCGTTTTAAAACGAAGGTTTTTAATCATTTTAGAATCTGGAAGGATATCTACCGTGACTTCTTCAATATTGGCTCCGAGTTTTCGAAACACAAACCTGTTCTGAGTTCTAGTCATTTCGTAACTATTCAAAAAACCTACAATACCACCGCTTACGGAACCCGACCCCGCTAAATCCTGTTTAGCACAAATTCTATTCGACGGACTATAGATCCATAAAAAAAATCCATTTGAAGCAATTACCCTGCCGTCGCTAAAAGCGATATGCACCTTTCCAGGGTACTGGTAATGTATTTTTCCCGAACGTACGACTCCGCTTCCGCTGGAATACGAAAAATTCGCAGAAAAACTGGAGTATAACCCACCAATTTCTCCTTTTAATTCTCCGCTGCTTGCAAGAGATAACCCTGCTGCGCCAAGTAAAGCCAGTAGAAAGAACGATATTATATAGAGTTTCTTTTTCACTTGTTGCACTCCCTAATATTTTTATAAAGCGACAATGATTTTTTTATAAAAGAATCAAAGAAGTTAAGTCCAAAGCAAAGCCCCCGGCAGGTAAATCCATAGATGAATATTTTGCCACTAGTCCATCATAGGCGCCGCCTCGTAAAGGCGCATTTGGAATCCCCTCCACATAACCTTCAAAAATAAAACCGGTGTAATAGTTCACTTTTCGGGTCAACAAGGGGTCCCATCGTACCGGAACATTTTCATCGGCTAATTTCTTATATAGATCTTTTAATGGCATAGCCAGATCTAAAATCTTTTGTACGGTTTTACTTTGTTCTCCTGTTAATTTCGATTGAAAATCTTCCATTGCCGCGAACCAATCATCCGTTTCGAGGGGAAAAAGAAGTAATCTGGCCAGTTCGCGCGCCTGATCTTTCTCATAACCAACCTCTACAAGTTCCGATATTAAACCGGGAACATCCCTTTTCATGGACAATTCTCGAACGGGTATGTTTTCCCAGTGGTTGTTTAAAAATTCTGAAATTCTAATATCTCCAATTAAAATACAATGTTTTATTGCAAAAGACCCTTTTAAAACCTGATGTGCAAGTAAAATAAGTGAATCAATACATTCATTCGAGGGAGCGCCGATTACTTCCACACCTAACTGGTATACTTCGCGAGGGCTCGGATAACTCTTTCTTACATCACGAAAAACAGAAGATAAATAATAATATTTCGACTCACTGGTTTCACCAGGTTCCATTTCAAGCAGATTCGCAAACCCTTTAATAACTTGAACGGTGGCGTCGCTTCGTAACCATAAATCGTCCCCACTCGTGTCTCGAAAACGAAAAGCGTCATAATTCTCATACGACTCAAATGTTTCTGGGTAATCGATAGAAGCCGGAGTTACACCGCGAAAACCCTCTTTTTTTAATAAATCCTGAATCTCCCTGGTTTTAATCTCCATTTTCTCTGTAGCATCGGTATCGAGAAAATTGAAACCATAAGGAGGTCTTTTTTTTCTATAAGTTTTTTCCATATTAGTACATAACCTTTTGAGCTGCGTTAATTCCAGATCCTGGTTGAAACAAATAGCCAAGCTCTTTTAAAACAGCTTCCAAAGTTCCAAAAAAAACAAGAATATCCGTTCGGTCAATATATCCAAGCGTGCCCACGCGAAAAATGTTTCCTTTCAGTTCACCCTGCCCGCCGGCAATGGTTACACCGTATTCGTCTTTCATTTTCTTTACGAGCAACACGCCGTCAACTCCGGTGGGAACCTGAACGGCGCAAACCGATATGGAAGAATTTCGACTGAAAATTTCAAGCCCGAGAGCCTTAATGCCCGCCTGAACAGCAAGCGCCAATTTTCTGTTTTTTTCGTATAAATTATTCCAGCCATACTCTTGCATCATTTCAAGAGCTACTTTTAGCCCATTTATTAATGAAATTGCCGGGGTCCACGCCGTTGTATTCTTTTTAAGTGCTTTTAACTCTTCTTGAATATTAAAATAAAATTTTGGTAAATTCGATTTTTCCGATCTTGCCCATGCTCTTTTGGAACACCATAAAAAAGAGAGACCGGGGGGCAACATAAGAGACTTCTGGGAACCGCCAATGACAGCGTCTATTCCCCACTCTTCACATGGAACAGAGACTACACCGAGAGCTGTAATCGCATCTACAATCAATAAAGCGTCTGTCTTTTTTACAATTTTCGAAATCTCTTCAATATTATTCATCGTTCCCGTCGAAGTTTCACTATATTCAATAAGTACAGATTTTATATTAACATCTGCGGTTAAACGCTCTTGAATCGCTTTGGGTTCGACAGCGTCTCCATAGGGAATATCGATATATTGAACATCTAATCCATATGCTTCGGCAATAGCTCCCAGTCGTTCCGAGAATTTACCGTTTCGAACAACCAGTACACTCTCTTTTTGAGAGTGAAGGTTCACAATCGCAGCTTCCATCGCGCCTGTTCCAGAACTGGCAAATGTTAACACCGGGCCTTTGGTTTGAAACAGCTCTTGCAATAATTCTTGAACTCTGGCAATCGTATGCTCAAACTCTTCAGTACGATGATGGATAATCGGTTTTGCCATCTCCAGTAACACTTCAGAGGGAACCTGAACAGGTCCGGGGGCCAGTAAATATTTTTTATTCATAACAATTTATCTTTTCGTTAACTCAGAACTTACTGTAACCGAGATACGTCCATTAGTTTTTTTACGTTTGAGACCATTTTATGTAACAGGGATAGGCGGTTGTTGCGGACCGTAGTATCTTCGTCCATAACCATTACCTTATCGAAAAAAATATCGACATCACCCTTCATGGCTGCCAGATACTGGAAGATCGCTTCATACTGTTCGGTGGTTTTTTCCCCACCGTCGAGATTTGCAGCAAGTTTTCTGGATAATTCTTCACTACACTCGTACAGTTTTTTCTCCTCCTCTGTTTTAAACAAGGCGGAATTGATATTACCAGATCTAATTTCGTCCATTTCGCCCTTTTGGGCTTCCGAGGCATCTTTATTTTTTGTAAAATAATCGTTTACTATATTATTCATTCGCCGAAACGCAACCATCAACAGGTTGAAATTCTCATCTTCTTTTAGATGACGAAGTGCGCTCATTTTCATATAAATATCGTATAGATCGTCAGACTCGGTTTGTATGCCCGCTTGTATGAGCTTCTTGTCGAAACCTTCTTTTTCAAAAATAGTTGCAATTCTGCCACATACGAAATCCCAGACAGGGGCAGCAAATTCTTCTTTACCGGTGTCGTAAATTTTTAAGAGTTCTTGCAGCCAGCTTCGAAACGAGAGGTGAATCTTATTTTGAATAAATATTTCTATTAAATATAGAGTCTGGCGACGAAGACCGAGAGGGTCTTGTGTTGCTTTGGGAGCTTTCCCACATATAAAACCCGATACAAGATTATCGATTTTCTCAGCTATAGAAAAAACGATACCCAGTTCACTTTCAGGATAATCGTCGTCCTGGTTTTTCGGTAAATAGTGTTCCCGAATAGCGTTCACCACAAGTTCGTCTTCGCCATCGAGCCTGGCATAGATCGCCCCAATTTCACCTTGTAGGTGATCAAATTCGTAAACCAGAAGTGTCGTAAGGTCAACTTTTGCCAAATCACCGGCTCTGGTTATAATGTTCTCTTTCAGGTTTTTTCCAAAACCCGAAAAAGCTATAAAAGTAGAAGCAATCGCTTTTAACCGTTCTTTCTTATCGGTCATGGTTCCCATTTTCTGTTGAAATACAATTCCGTCTAAATCTTTTACTCTATCGCCCAAAGAAGTTTTTCGATCTTCGTGAAAAAAGTAGGCTCCGTCACTGAGTCTTGCGCGTAAAACTCGTTCGTTCCCCAGACCGATATTTTTATCAGCATCTTTCTGGCGTTCTCCATTCACGACGACTAGAAATTCGTTGCTTAAAGAGCCGTTACTTTCTCGTAAAGCAAAATATCGCTGGTGCTCTTCCATCTCTGAAAGTATTAAAATATCTGGTAACTCCAGAATCTCTTCTTCAAATTTACATTGAATTACATGAGGGTTTTCAACTAAAAAGTTTACTTCTTTTAATAAGGATGAAGATATAATGGGAGTTTTGGAACCTGCGTTCTTTTTCAAGAGCTTGACTATTTGCTCTTCGCGAACCGTAGGGTCAACCAGTACTCCCGCATCTTTCATCGTGTTTATATAATCTCCCGCATTAGTAAGAGGCAGAGAATTATTTTCTGTATAAAAAAGGCCCGTCAAGCTATCAGATGCGGGAATAATATCCCAGATTCCACCTGAAAAATTGGTTTTTTTATTACCATACTGAGAATAATAAGACAAAATAGGTCGAGCATAACGCAGCTCAAGGTTACCCCAACGCATAGTTTTTGGAAACTTTTGTTCCTGAATCAGTTTTTCAAAAATTCCGGGTAGTATATTTTCTACTGGCTCTCCGCCCTCCTCGATTTCAACGGTAGCGTACTCTTTACCACCTTGTTCTTCAAAACCAACAGCGTCGACCTCTACACCGGCTTTTTGGGAAAACCCCTTTAAAGCTGGGCTGGCAGAACCATCTTTAAAACAAATGGCTTTCGGGGGGCCTTTTAACTTGTTTTTTTTAGTAGACTGCTTTTCTTCGAGTGAATCGATTAAAACAAAAATTCTGCGTGGTGTAGCGCCTACTTGAATCTTCTTATATGTTAATAAATATTCATCGGCTAACCCTGCGACTTTTTCTTCCCAATCTTCCACAGCTTGAATTTGGTAAAAAGCGGGAATTTCTTCTGTATATAACTCGAATAAGTAGGAATCTGAATTGGCCATACATCCTTATTCGAAACTTGAAATATTCTGAAAAGAATTAATGCAAAAGTAAGAACAAACGTGCAATATAAGTTTCCTTTTAATTCTCTTTAACTCTCATTCATTCTCTTTATGTTTGGAAAAAAAGATATAGTCCCAAAAACTATTACTAACTCCGTAGTTCAGATGGGGCGCGGTAAAATGATGAACATTATGGTGTTTTCGTAATTTTTTAAACCACGGCATTGTAAAATCATGAAAATGAGTGGCATAATGCAAATAATCATAAATAAGATAAGCACAAACAAAACCAGCAAAAAATGGCATATGGATACTTGCTAAAACGGATCGAAACAGTAAATAAAATCCAGTTGCCAATGGAATACTCACCAGAGGGGGCATTACCAGACGAGTTGTGTCATTTGGAAAATCGTGATGTATTCCATGTGAATAAAAATAGAACCATTTTAAATAATTACCTGAAAACGGGGGATGAAATAAAAATCGATGAATAATATACTCGCAAAAGGTCCAAAAAAGCATTGCAATACCCAAAAGAAGTAAAAACTTTAGTACAGAAGTATCGTACCAGGCAAAAGAGCCATAAATGGAAACGATTATGACAGGAATATAGATGATAAATGGAGTAGATGGATGCACATGCGTAAACCATTCTAACACCGAAGATTTGAACAAGCGCTGTGACTCTAATTGCACCTGCCCTTGCCCAGAGGTTTTTTTTGACATTCAAAATTCCTTTACATATACAAGCCAATTCGCTATTTTATTAACTATTTCAATTCAGTCCATTCGAGTATGTAAATTGCAATTTCAAATAATAAACGACTTGTCAATAGATTTATTGCTTTGTAGAGCCACCCAAAGAACACCTTTCTTATATACCATGTTCCCTACCATTAAATTTTAATTGACATATTAACGCCAAGATAGATTCCATTATTCTAACTGTATGTCCGACCTAAAACAATTTGAATTTAACGATGACACCATCACCTACTTTAAAGAGGCGGGTATAATACCCCTTCAATTTTATAATAAATCGGGGCAAGTCCTCATTCATAAAAAAGATAATGCTGCTGAAAGTGAAGTTGATAACTTGATAAAATTCCAAAGCCAGGGAATTTACTATCATAAAGATGATGAGGATAAATTGCACCGGAAGTCGGCATCACGTAGAATTCCAAATGGGTTATCCGATACACGTCTTTTAACCAAAGAAACTACGAAAGTATTAAGCGAAGACGTTAAATCTTCCTTTCAACAGATGCAACAATCCAGCATTGACGGTTTAACCGCCAGAAAAATGAAAAATAATGTAAACGATGTTTTTGCAAAGTTTGAAAAACAACCCGATGCCATGATGGGACTCGTGAATATTCTCGAACTGATGGGTTCAGATTCTGAGATGACATATGATATGGAGATCGCTGTTAAAAGAACAGTCGTTGCAATGGCTCTAAAAACCCGGGGGGTTATCTACCAATCGGCTACGGGCCAGGCGGCAATGCAAGAAGACATGAATAACCTGTTGATGTCTGCCATGCTTTGTGACGTATCCTATTTAAAAATGAAGATTCCAACAGACACGTCTTTAACACCTGACCACAGAAATTATATTTCAAACCATCCTCTGATCTCCTATTTAATGCTCGCACATGAACCTGAAATAAGCAGGGAGGTTAAACGAAACGTGCTTTTGCACCACCGTCCTTTCCATGAAGATAAAGAAAATAATAATTATCCGCAGCACAATGTGTTACTGCAAAAACTTTCAAAGTTATACCAGGAATACTCGAAAGACAACTCAAAATTGCCAGTGGCAAGGTCGGTGGCCAATACCATTCAAGATTTACAAAATCGACCAGCCTATGACGAAAATGCAAATATACTGGCTCTGGCCTCTGAGTTCGCTTCGTTAACAACAAAAACTGCCTGGCGCGAAGCCTTTGACCCCCTTACAGCGACAAAGTTAATTATCAATAACTCCTATTTTACTTACCCCGGCAGAATTTTACGGGAATTTCTCGATAGCACTGCCATTAGTCTTTGTGATAACAAAAAGATCATCAACAATGGTGACTTTCTAGTCTTAAGCGCCGAAAGCCTGCAAGGCAGCTCGCATATGGAAATAGTCAAGGTGTCGGAAATTGACCGCCACCAGAGTCGCCCCCAGGTACGTCGAATTGCATTCATATCGCCCAAAATCCAGAAAACTCCAAAACTTCGTCTCACCGGAATAGACACATCCAACATTACGCTCGACAAAAGAAAAGCTCACTATCACCTGGAAAATGATAACACGCGAAAAATTGTTTATTGTGTCGATGAGAAAATGGATGCCGAGTTGCACGAAAAACTCATGGAAATTTCATCCGACGTAAAATAAAGCACGTCGTCTGCCTTATTCTTGCTTTATATTTATTTTCCACTCCATGAGATTTAACCCGATGGGGTGTTCGATTACATTTGTAAAACGTTTATCTAAAACGACGAGGCTGTAGGAAGTGTAGAGAAATGTGTAGGGTTGCTCTTCGTATAAAATTTCATGAAACCTTTGGTACATTCGGTTTCGTTTTGCGGCGTTAAACTCCGTGCGGGCATTTACAATAATTTCGTCCATCTCGGGTGTGGTGAAACCGGTGAAGTTATCTCCATTTTTTACCTGGGAACTATGCCAAAGTTGGTATGGGTCCCCTTCTACCCCCATGGACCACCCAAGCATTAAAGCTTCAAAATTCCTTTCGTTGATTTTTTCGATAAGAGCTTGAAACTGAATTTGCCGAATTTCGACTTCGATACCGGCCATTTTCATGTCTTCTTTAAAGACGGGTACAAATCTTTCGTAGAATTTATTTCCAGAAGGAACCAGAAGTTCAAACTTAAACGGTTTTCCGTCTTTATCGAGAATGCCATCGCCATCGGCGTCAATAAAACCAGCCTCGCTTAGCAAAGCTTTGGCTTTTTCGGGGTCATAAGGTCGAGAAACCAGTTTTTTATTGTACTGGGGACTATTTAACCAGAAATTTCCAGTTGTTGTAACGGCTAACCCTTCGAGTATGGTTTGACGAATTTTCTCGCGATTGGTTAAGTATGCCATTGCCACCCTTACTCGTTTATCGTTAAATGGAAATTTTCGGGTGTTGTAACCAATGTATCGATAGCCTGCGGATAGGTATTTATACCTATTAAAATTATGTTTAAATCTGTCAGAAGTGAGTTGTCTTTGCCATTGAAAGGGAGTGACACTCATGTAATCGAGATCGCGTTTTTTTAAGGCCTGCAAGGCGACGTCAACCTTCTCAATAATTTTATACTCTATCGTTCGAATTTCTGGTTTTTTACCCCAGTAGTTTTCATTACGAACTAAGGTAACTTTCTGACTTGAAACCCAGGTTTTGAATTTATAGGGGCCGGTACCAATGGGTTTTCGGGTATTATATTCATTGACCACAAAGTCTTCGACTTTGGAAAATATATGTTTTGGAATAATACTCATGGACCCGATGTGTTCTAAGATCATGAAATATGGTTTTTTCATGCGAATAACAATCGTGTAATCGTCTGTGGCGTACAATGTCTCAACATCTGCAAAATAAACTTTCATGTGTGGGTTGGGAACGGTTTTATCCATTACTTTATTAAATGTAAAAACGACATCTTGAGCGGTAAAAGGTGTGCCATCGTGAAACTTAACATCTTTTCGCAGGTAAAATTTTATCGTTTTTTTATCTTGTGAAATCTCCCATTTTCTGGCGAGACTTGCTTTTAGCTTTAAAGTTGCATAATCTCGCTCTAACATCGATTCATAAATTCTGCCAGCTATTTGACTTGAATAAGCGTCGCGCAGCAATACCGGGTTAAAGTTTTTTGGATTCGTCGATATAAGAGTGCGTAATGTATAAGGATCTTTTTTTGTTAAAACTGACGGTGAGCAAAACGAGGCGCTGATTCCAATGATACCAATTAGAACCAGGACTGTAAGTTTTCTATATAAAGATAAGTTTAACTGCATACCACCAGATATTGTCAGGAATTTAGAAAGGCAATCAGAAATAAAGTTTTCTAACCAAAACAAGATAAAAATCGGTAATTTTTACTTGCTTTCATATACTTAATGTGTTGAATTTTATTAGAAACAGACGATAATAAATGTATTCTGGAATGAATGTTATGCGAAAAAAAACTGCTATTATACCTCTTTTTGTACTTTTATATCTAATTCTGAGTTCCTCCATTGTGTATCCCGTGATGGCCGACCGTTCTTTTATGGTGAAAGCTCTGCCTGAGAACAGGTCTTTTATCGATTTTATAAGCGTCAGCGTTACGAACTTCGGAACAGGGGAACATTATGATCTGTTGGAAGAAGCCTATCTGTTTGATTACTATGCAAATTTAGAATATTTAAAAGGGGAATATACGAATTCTCACCGAAAACTATTGTCCAGTCAAAAAGTATTACGCGATTTATACTATGATATATTGACAAAAATATACGAACCTGACGCAAGTAATTTGCTTCAGATGAGCGCACCTGTTATCTTACTTGCCAAAGATAAAAAAGGTGAATATTATTTAACGAATGGGTACCAACACCTGGACAAAGCAATTTCAATCAGATTGAGGGGATATAATTATAACAAGTTTTTATACTCCAACAAAATTCGATTTTATCGTATGGCAATTACGGAGATCAGGCTGGCTAAGAAATATGCCTTAATGGCCCTTATTGAAAGCAACACTCCGATCGTTGATAAAGATGATTACAGGTTACAGTCTATAAACGAAGCCAAGGGAGTCCTTGAACCAACTAAAATTACCCAATACGAAAAAATAAAATATGGAATATTAAATAACATATCCAGAAAAAATCTCCCGGACGACTTTCTATTTTTACTGCACCATAACGATAATTATAACTATATTTTTAACAATAAAGAGTCAGCCTTGACCGAGATTACACGTAGAACCCGAGGCAACTTAATTAAACCGAAAACCATGAACAAAACAACCCCGAACAATACAGACCCAGGCAAAACGGACCCTGAAAATACAGATAATACAGCCACTGACGACATAAAACCGGACACAGACGACTCCAGCTCTGACGATACAACCCCCTGACCCAGATGAGTGATGCATTGAAACCGCAAAAAGTTCCAAAAGCAGTTAAAAACTTTGCCCTTGTAATATTATTTTTATTCAGTCAATTTTTATATGCAGCTGCGACGTATGAAGATTTTGTCTCCAAAGGAAATCGTAATTTAAAAATTATTGAAAGGTTATATTTTAAATACCCTTTAGCTCCGGTAAAACGAAAAATAGCTTTCAAAATAATTGAGAATTGGAATTCTATCACTTTGCAATACCCGGATGCAAATAGAAATGATCGAAAAACTCTTTACGTTAATCTGAAAACAGAGTATTCGAAATCGAACTCTCTGTTACGAGATATTTCCATTGAGCTTGCCAACTTGTTCGACCGAACTTATAACTCAATAGCAAGTAGAATAATAGATGCTGAATTACCAACCGCGCAGAGGAACGATGCATTATCACGGATGCAAATTGCAAAACAAGAGTTTGCACGCGCTGAAGCGGGGTATCGAAACAAGCAATTTTATTACAGCTCGCATCTTTACGATCGAAGTATTACCATTTTATTGAATATTTACAACACTCTAAATTGGGAAATGCCCGCTTCAGCGATTGGCATTATTCTCTAAGAGTATTTCCACTTGTTAAATCTATAATTTTCGACGGTTTTGAGGGCACATAATCGGTATCGTAAAATATATCATCAATTTCAGCTCCAAAAGTTTCTT
>JBEQLE010000106.1:0-10153 GCA_040326155.1 Leptospirales bacterium
GTAGCGAGCCTCCTGGTATTGTTCTCTTGTTGGAAGCTTGTGGCTGCGCGTTTATTAGTGTTTGTCTGGTGATTTTAATTTGATGATGTTTGTTGTCAAAGTTTTTTCAATATTAATAAAATGGCAAAAAATGCGATAATGTGACGAGTTTTTATTTGCCATTATGAATGTTAAGGCAGGCCTGGAATGTACGAAATAAGCTTCTAATTTTGGTGCAAGTCCGGGTCGCTTAGGAGGATCACTCAAAAGGTGGTTGAATAACTCTATACTGCAAAGCTAAGGAAAATATTTTACAGTTAAATATTTGTTGAACTTACGAAATCCGAACAGCCCGAAGGGCACGTCGCATCAACTCTATATAGTTATCGGCAATAAACGCAGATTGATTCTCAAACTCGCCCGTCCTGGGCTCGCAAAATAAAGAATTGACATCTTGAACGTATTAATGCGATTTCATAATAATATGGTTTACTCTTATAATACTTGGAAAACTATATATTAAATAAAAACTAAATAGTGGGAGTTAATCATGAGCGACAACAAGAGTTATGTAATTTGGAACAATAAAGGGGGCGTTGGGAAAAGCACAATAACATTCCATGTTGCTTCCGTTTATGCTGAGAACCATTTGGATAGAGATGTCGTTGTTGTAGACATGTGTCCTCAAGCAAATTCTTCATCTATGCTAATGGGCGGAGGAAAAGAAAGCGAATCCAAACTTCAAGAATTAATTTCAAAAAATGAACCACAAAGTATTGTAGGTTATATAACTGAAGCAACATTAAAAGGTGATGCGGAATTAAGTAAATACGTGACTAAATTGAATAGTATAAACTCAAACTTATCTGATAATCTGTATTTGATTTCTGGTGACGGGAATTTAGAGCTTATCGCTCCTTTGCTGTCAGAACGGGCAGAAGCTACACCTCTTTCGGCCACAGATAATCCATGGATCAAAATCCATTCAATTATCAAAGAAATGACTGACAAAAGATTGAATTCTGACAGACCTTGCACATATTTTATAGATACAAATCCAAGTTTTGCTATTTATACGCAATTGGCTATTGTCGGCGGTGATAAACTATTGGTCCCAATTAATGCTGATGATTCATCAATTTTTGCAATTACTGGTCTCTTTCATTTAATTTGGGGGACATCTGAAAGTCATCCCGTTTATGGAAAATATACTTTTGCTTCGAAGGCTAAAAAACATGACCTCAAATTGCCTAAGATTTCATTCTTACTTGGTAACAGATTTACACAAAAAAAAGGTGCAGCTCATGCATTTAAAGCATTATCTGATGAAGCACTCAAGAAAATGTTCTCAGAGTTTAAAAGTAATCCAGATAAATTTGAACATTTAGAGGGTGAATTCAATGATATAACAGCTTTTGAAAAAGCTTACAGTATTGAGTTAAGAGATTTTAATAGTGCAGGTGTGGTTGCTGCCAATCAAGGACTTCCGTTAAGTAAAATGGACCAGCATACTTATGAAGTTTATGGTGAAAAAATACAGGTTGCCAAAGAACAACGCGTATTATGCAAAAAAACTATTGAAGATTTGGTTTCTAAATTATGATAATTATTTATAATCTTAAATATACAAATCCAGCGCCATTACTGAGATATTAAAGATATTGAAGATTGAATAAATTGAACTTGAAAGAAAATTAAAACGACAATAGTATAAAGCTAACCCATATCACGATGCAAGTTGACTACAAGGCTTTTCTATTCTATGCTTTTAAAAAATGACACAATAAGTAATAAATTTGGCGTCCGTGCCAAATTTACTTTTGAGTTTAGAAGCGTTGACTGCCGATAACAAATTTTAATCTGCTGCGCCCCGACTTCGCGGGTGCTCGGGTTTCGCTAGCGCTCAACCACATTTTGAGACTACCTGAGCTTAACCGCCAAGCTCGCACGAAACTTGAGGTTAGTTTGGTGCTCGCTTGGCTGACTCCGGCAGTCTCAAAACATCAGATAAAATTGAAACGTCAAATGAAATAAGCGCGAATAACACCTGTAAAGTATATCATTATTAATAAATATTTGTCACCATGTTTAAAGATATATACATTACCTCCTATCTGTAATATGAAAAGTTTAGAATGTATTATTTTCAATGTCGATCATGGTTTTTGTGCCTTCATCAAATCCCCAAACGATTATGGTCTTTTAATAGATGCTGGATCTAAAAATTTATTTTCCCCAGTAAAATACGTGAAAAATGCGTATCCAGGGGGTATATCATTTTTTGAAAAACGCCGTATTGCTGAGTTAATAATTACACATCTTCATGCAGACCATTTTTCCGATGTGGGAAATCTCAAAGATGCGCAAAAACCTAAACACCTATCTAGGGATAAATCTACATTGGCTCAAATGCGCAGTAAAATCAAAAACGCAAAAAATGACGATAGTGGTATTAAGCTTCTGAAGGAATTTGATACTTTTCAAAAAGCATATGATAAGGATTCCGGTGATGAGCCTAATTGGGGTTTTGATTATTTTGATAAACGTCAAATTACGTACACTACAGCAAATAAAATCTCAGAAAGTGATGACAAGTTAATAAATAATAGAAGTTATATTACAGTCATTGAATTTGCTGGTAAGCGAATTCTATTTCCCGGAGATATTGAAGTGGCGGGCTGGGATAAATTTCTTGGAAATGCAACCAATCAAAAGCATATCAATAATATTAACTTCTTTATTGCGTCGCACCATGGCCATAAATCTGGTTTTACGAAAAGTATTTTAGACTATACAGGTAAGCCAGATTTGTTTATTGTTTCGGCCAAAAGTGGCGATGAACATATAGATTCATCTTATTCAAATATCGAATATAGTAAAGGTTATCTTATCACAGATGATTCTAAAAAATCAAAAATGGTATCAACAAGAGAAAAACAAAGTTCTATTAAAATCATTATTAATGAAGACGGTACGACATCTGTCAGTTACCTTGAAACAAAAAATAATTTAAATGAAAACCAGGCTTTCAAGCGTGACCGTGCATTAAAACGCTACAAAAAAATATATCAGTGAATTATGAAAAAAATTATATTATATTTAGTGATTATCATAATCTCATTATTAGCGGCTATCAAGTTTCGTGTTAACATTGGTACATTTTTCCATTATGAATTTAATGGTATTTTTAAATCTTTATTTTTTACTATATGGTCTGCTACACTAGGCTCAGTGTTTTATTGCCTACGCGCTGTTTATGAAAATAAATCTGTAAGAAAAAATTGGGATCCCGATTGGGAAGTATGGTATTATATTCGTCCTATCACCGGTAGCATTATAGGTTTTGCTGTATGGTTGGCTATTAAATCAGGTTTGCTAATTTTATCTACCGACAGCAGTAATATCAATATTTGGGCTAGTTCCTTTTTGGGGTTTATCGCTGGTTTAAATGTTAAAAATATACAGTTATTGCTGGAAGAGATTATGCATAAAAAAGTGGGTTTATCAAAAAGCAACCAGTCAAAAAATTAGCACTTACTTCATTTAACAAATTTTGGTCTGCTCAGGCGCGCCTTCGGGTCTCGCATCATATTTTACTTTAAATTGATATTCAAGTTTTAAGAGATAATAGATCTATTATTTTTTCGTAAATGCTCACCCGCAATTTGGGGTGTCTCGACTAATCCGCCAGAGCTCGCACCAAACTTGAGGTTTGTTTTGCGCTCGTCTAGTGGGTCGAGTCACCCCAAAACGTCAAGATAAAATTGCAACGTTATCTGAAAGATTGGGTGTAAATTCCTGTCTAATTTTCTGGTAACATGCGATTTTAATTTAATTTATTCTTTACGTGCAATTCTTAACATAGTATATGTTAAATTATAAGTTTCATACTTCAATATGTCTCCCGATTTTAAAAAAGCTACAATAGACGTTCTCTCCAAAAGAGCTGCATTTAAATGTTCAAATCCAGATTGTAGAGTTTCAACCGTTGGCCCCAATTCCGATAATAACAAATCTACTTCTATTGGTGAAGCAGCACATATTTATGGTGCTCGCGAAACTTCTAAAAGATACATTCCGGACCAAACTAATGTACTTAGATCAGACATAACAAATGCTATTTGGTTATGTCGAAATTGCCATAAACTTATCGACACCGATGAAAATAGGTTTTCAGTTTCAACACTATTTGCCTGGCGGGAACATCACGAAAATTATATCCTCTCGGAGTTGGGTACGGCGACAGATAAAATCCATTTAGAAGAACAAACTGCATTATTATTACAATTTAAAGACCACTCGCCATTGATCCGAAGAATAGTGCTAGATCAGCCAGATGGTTGGGAGTGGCGTTTAACAGCAGAATTGATGCGCTACCTCAATAATCCACTTTTCCGTAAACTCGACGATTTGAATCAAGGTCTTTACATAAAAGCTCAAACACACCTTAACGATGAACATGTATTAGACTGGATTTTCAAACGATTGAATGAAGCTTCAAAAATGATTGAACCGTTTCATGGCTTACTTGGTAAGTTAACAGAAAGTTTTGGCCCGCCTGGAAAGTCTGGTAGTGTGGAAGAAATATTCCACATTACTAATCTAATACGAGATCAAATCGAATATATGCTAAAATTCGAAGAGGTAATCCATTTTACAATTGTATCCTCAAAGTATGAAAATCTTTTAAGATTACTAAAAAACATGATTGGTTCTCAAGCTAAGAAACTTGCAAATATTCCAAAACAGCTTGATGAAGTGGTCGAAATTAGTCACCAGCGTATTGATGAAAAATTAGCAAAACCATTGCGCATAGAAAATATTATCGAATTTAGTGTACCCGAAAACTGGGAAGAGAATTTTGATCAGGAAATGAGGAAGGTACAGGGACGCCCAAGCAAGAAAGCTGAAAAATATAGTAAAATTTTTGCAATTATAATATTTATTCTGTTTCTTGTGTATGTATGTTAATAAATTCATAATTCGGGCAACAGCATATAACTAATTTTATCTATTCACACCCGACTATCTTGCCGATTGCTTGACGTCTCAGTCAATTAATTTTGCAATACGATAGAAAAAGATGCAGCTATTTCCGACTTGATTGTAAAACAATTATTAGGTGCTTTTATTAAAAGTAATAAAATGGAAATTTACTCGCATCCTGAGGAAATGCGCTATTGTGCTAATTAAAACAATTCTTACTAATACGACTAAAAGCAAATTACGAAAAAACTTAATCAAAGCGGTGAAAAAGAATAAGAAACAAACTCTTTTTGGCTTTATCAAAGGTGATTATTTTGTTTTGCGAAAAAAGAAGTCAGAGAGCAATTTTCTATTTGTTCCATTTTTCATTGGAAAAATTGAACAAAATAAAAAGCTATATAAAGGCTGTGCATATATGAAAGGCTTCTTTTTTCTGAAACCAAAACCAGCCCTGCTTTATTATACTGCTATTCTTTATGCTATTGATATATACATCTTGACAAATCACATTTTATCCATTATCATGTTCTTCTTCCTGGCACTCTATATTATGTTTTCGTTTACCGGAAAATTACAAAAGCATGCTTTGATTCAAACTCTAATGGTTACAGGCATGGAATCTCATTCACGCTAAAAATCCGGTAGAATTTCAAAACTACAATACAGCTTCTGTTTGGCCAATAGTATTATTTTTTTCATCAACTTCTTCGAGAACACTCATAACACTCGCAATACAGTCAGACTCAGCTGAAAAACTGCTAAATATACTGGATAGGTCATTAAAAGAACCAGGAAAGTAACAAACAAAAAGCGGCCCATCTCTGGACCGCATGGATAAACATAAAAAATATGTTCAATGCCATTTTGTACGTATATTCCGTATGTCAAGCGGTTATCCTGTCACTTAGGACGTTATTCTATGTCCGTAAGGGAATGATTGCGTTTAATTATTTTAGCAGATTCAAAATCTTAGCAAATATTCACGAAGATAGTATATTTTATTGAATAAAATTACATTATCTGCTACTTGCGAGACCTTTTTAACACGGATCAGGAATTATTGAGAATTTACTAATTTACGTTGTTTTAATCTGCAAAATCACGTTACGTCAGCAATTTAACTATTCTTTCAAGTAAATATTTAAACCATGCTCAGCATGACATCTGAACTTTTTATTAATTATTTTATTATCAATTGCAACACTACTGATAATAAACTCAGTACAGCCTACAATGTTTTCTATTTCTTTATAAAAACTTTTTAAATTTTTTACGTCACTAAATAAATCAATTTCACTGCCAGTAAGCATTAATTGTATTCCATTATCTTGCATTGCGGTAAATAGATTTTTCAACTGTTTTTCTATACTAACTTGAGTTATATAAATGTGCCTAGGTAAACTAACAGTAACAATATAATAAAACTTTCCTTTATGGCAAGAAAGACTACAATCATTAGCCATATAAGAAAATAAAATCTCTTGTCCATTGATTTTACTAAAATCAATATGGTTTAGTTGCACAACTTTACTCTGCTCAAATTTAGTATCAATTAATATACTCTCCCATATATCACTTAAACAAACAATATGATTTCTAATTAATTTTGCTAATCCTGAATAATTATCTGGTTTTCTATTTAAAACCATTACTGTGTTTATTTTCTCTGCCATACGTATTATTCTTTAGGGATATCCTTTATTTTATATAAACTTCTAAATTTTCCTTCAGCATCTAATCTTAGTAATGTGTCGCCAAGTCTGTAATGCGTTTCACCAGCGAATTCCTTTGCATCTTTCGCAAATCTAGTAATGATTGTTTTAGAATTTCGCATTACATTTTTAGCAATCTGCATATATTTTTCAACTTCATGGGGTTTTAATCCAAATTCAGCCCAATGGCGACCAAGTTTAGTACCGACCTGCTTAGTTACATTTGCAAATTTAAAAATATTATTGGCCTTAAACATTCCAGTTAAGCTTTGAACCCAACGTGGCATACCCGAAAAAATTCCACGCAAACTGCCTGTATTTTTTAGATTTTTGGCAACGACAACAACAGAGACTGCTACTACTGCAACGGTAGTTACACCTACCAAAATCTTTTGTGTTGTTGTAAGCTTTGTTGTTTCTTCCGGGCGGGGTTCATTAGCCCAAGACGGCCTTGCTTGCCTTCCATCTGGATCAATTAATTTTACTGGATTTACCCCAGCATAATGATACAGGTTTGCATTGACGCTATTGAAAACCCCACCAGATCCTTTCAGACTTTTTGCATTAAAAGCTTTCTCAGGAAAATAAACCTGCTCTCCCTTCGGTAGATACTCCGATAGGGCAGGATCAGTTGACAACCAAACACCAACCTTCGGATCATAATACCTCGCGCCAAAGTAATAGTACCCGGTCTCCTCATCGAGTTCTTTTCCGGTAAATTTATAACCCAGCACATCAAAGTTACTATTATCCTTCGCATCCTCAAACCAGATTTCACCAAACGGATAGTACAACGTGCGTTCATATTTCGCGCCATCTGCATCCGTAATTAGACTTGTAGAACCGAGGTGGTCCGCATGGTAAAAATATATTACTTCGGCTTTCCCTTTGGTTGCACCAGAGCCACGCCCGCCGCCACCTTTGGTTGTGGTCTGGTTATTATTTTTGTTATTATTTCCATCACTCACTCGGCGATCTTCCACCGGTACGTCGTAATATCCATTAGCGACGGCTTTGCCTTGCGCTTTGGACGGACCTCTAACACCCTTATTATCTGTGTTTGCGTTGGTATTATATCGTCCATTGGCCGCATTCGTGTTGTTGCCGCCTTTGCCCTGGTTGCCTTTGGCTGTCCCTTGCGCTTCTTCGCAGTCTCGCTTTGCAAATCCTTTTAAATCTTGACATGGGTCTGTGGTGGATGTGGTATTTTTGCCTTTTCCTTTTCCCTTGTCAGCGTTTTTATCTTTGCCTTGACCTTTTCCCTTGCCTGCACTTTTTCCACGTTGTTTTCCTGTTGTTGTGGTTTGCGTGGTGTCGGCTTGGGTAGTTGTCTGGGAACTGTTTTGCGAGGTAGTTAAATCTTTACCTTTGCCGGTAATTGTTACGCCATCCATCCCAATATAATCATTTAAGGTTTGCGGCTGGTCGGCGACAGGTTCTGCTATAACTTTCATACGTTTTCCGACGGCTGTCACTCTGGTTGCTATTCTTATGCTTCCCGCATAGATATGGCTGGAACCAACGTAGTCATCTGTTACGGTGTAGAACTGGTTTATGTATAAGGTCTCTCCGTTTGGTCCTTGTTTTCTGACTCTTTCGCCGCCTGCGTCATAGGTGAACTTTGTTATTCTGTTTTTCTGATCATTTACGGCTTGCAGTCTGTTTTCACTCGACCACGTCATGTCGCGCAGCTCTCCGGTTTGACCATTTTCTCTGTTTATCTGGTTTCCGTTTTCGTCGAATGTATAATACAAGGGCTCTTTTGCTTGTCGTGAATCAGTGTAAGTTATATCTACCTGGCTTATGGCATGTGGTTTTTCACCATTGTAAGAGTATGCCATGTCGTAGTTTTGCATCGGGTCGTTCACGGCTTTTCCACTGGTCGAGGTTACGCTGAACCTTGCCATTTTGCGTGTCATGTTATGAATTTTATCGTAGCCATATTCTCTGTTGTAAGTATACGATTTATATCCATTATTTACGTGGTATTTAAAGCTTCCGGTCGCTTTGGTTAGTCGATAAAGGTCGTCATACTCAAAGTCTTGTACTAAAGAGTCTTTTATATTATCTTTTATCGATAAGATGTTTCCTACTTTGTCGTATGTATAATTGATATCTTGTATTTTCTCGCTGCCCGAAATGGTTTTTAAATTTGAGAGTCTTCTATTTAATGGATTGTACGCATAGGTTGTTTTTGCACCGTTTCCGAGTTCTAAATAATTGCGTTGCCCGTATTCATCGTAGCCGAGTTGTTCTAAATAGACTACGTTTTTATTGTCGCGCACAGATTCTACGTGTTGCAGTAATCCACCTTCGTCGTAAGTATAATCGAGTACCTCTCCGTCGGGGTATGTTATCTGTTTCATTCTTGCGAAGCTGTCGAATCTCATATGCGTTGAAAATCGCCCGGTCGTTCCGTCAAAAAGCGGTAGAATTTTATCGGTTCTTGTTGTCTCACCAAGTTTTCCGTAAAATAACTCTGTGGCTCCCGATTCGTCAACTATTTTTGTTATTCTACCAGCCCGATTGTCTTTTGTATCGTTCGGCGTTCCGTAGAAATATTCTACGTCGACTTCTCCTGCCGGGTAGTCGATTTTATTTAGTCTACTGTACTCATATACATATTGTATAGACTTCTTTTGCACCTTTAATTTTGCATCGACTTTTTCGATCAGATTACCCACAAGATCATATGTGAACTCTGTTCTACCCGCGTCGGGGTTGTCAATTGCCGTTCTTCTTCCCAGGGTGTCGTAATCGACTGTGGTTTTGTTTCCTTTTGCGTCTGTTACGGTGAGTATTTCCCCAATGGCGTTGTAGTCATAATGTGTTTCTATTGCATTTGCGCCGTTGTATTCTCGTATCTTTTGTATTTTTCCATATATATCTGAATAGCTCTCTTTTTTATTCCCGTTTTGGTCGACGACGATTGTTTTCATGGAACCGTTTTGTATGGAATATCCTGTTTGTGTTATGGACCCGTCCGGTGTTTGCACTTTGATCGTTCTTCCCATGTCGTCATAGGTCATTATCGCTGGATTTTTCATCGGGATTGTTGCCAGATAATTTACGGCTACGCCTGGTTCAAAGACAGGCTGACCTTGTCGGGTAACTCTTCCCATTTCGTCGAACTCTACTCTTCCCGTTGTCGTATAACCTAATACGGCTTGTCCGTTTTGATTTACTTCTGACTCTTTTTTTGTCTGGATGACTCTTCTTAATGAGTCTATAAATATTACTGTGTCTAAGGTCCTGGTTGTTTCGTAGTCTTCTCTATTTTTGGTTACGGCCCTTGCTGGTTTTTCTTCGGGGTAGTATTCCATCGAGAGCGTTCCCAGGTTATCTGTTGCGGGGTCTAAATACGGGCCCCAGACTTTTTTCGTTCTTCCGAAGCTGTCGTATTTATAGTTTATAAAATTTCCGTTTAAATCTGTAACCCTGATCACTGTGCCTAGTTTATAGTCATACTCTGAAAG
>JBEQLE010000107.1:0-10047 GCA_040326155.1 Leptospirales bacterium
CGTTTCCACTTGAATTTGTGAAGCGGTAGCCGTTGGCTAGCCGACGGCTAGCGGAACAAATTAAAAAGACACGGCACCAGCTTATTCAGCTTTACAATCTTCGCAGAACGCAACCCTGCATTTTCACCATCTGGATGAAAGTGCGCATCTCGTTTAATCGACCGAAAAACAGCGAACCACCCACGAGTAACTGCATCCGCCTTCCATCGAGAAGTGTAATTGATATAAGGCAAAAAAGGAAATAATGCTTTAAAAAACCGATTTCTTAATTTAATATGCCAGTGGTTTTTGAATTTGATATATTAAATTCAACACAGGCAAAACCTATGAATTCAATTGATTGTATCAATCCATTTACAAATAAAGTTGCGGCAAATTATTCGTTAGAATCTGATATCCCAAAAAAGGTTAAACTCGCTCACGATGCTTTTCTACATTGGAAAAAATTTCCTGTTGTGAAAAGAGCGGAAATTCTTAAACAATGCCTGAACTATTTCGAGCAACATCGAGAACAAATTGCAAACGACATTACAGAACAAATGGGAAAACCATTATCTCAATCGAACGGGGAAATTAACGCTCTGTTTGAAAGAGCTCATTTTCTAATAAACGCCGCATCTGAAAGTTTACAAGACGATATACTACCGCAAAAAACAGGTTTTAATCGAAAAATCGTGCACGAACCCCTTGGTGTTGTACTTGTTTTAGCGGCATGGAATTACCCTTTATTAATTGCCATCAATGGAGTGTTGGCCGCTTTATTATCCGGAAATTCAGTTTTATTGAAACACTCTTCGAACACCCCGGCAATTGGCCAACATTTTCAAAATGCTTTTGGTAATATTGAGGAGTGCCCAGACTTGTTACAAAATTTAATATTAGACCATCAGCAAACGTCTGGTTTAATTACCGGAGGTGGTATCAACCATGTTATTTTTACAGGTTCGGCAACAGGCGGAAAGAATATTTATAGCAGCGTAAGTAAAACATTTATAGATTGCCAATTAGAGTTAGGCGGTAAGGACGGCGCCTATATTGCTGAGGACGCCGATTTAGATCACGCGGCGCAGTCCATAGTAGACGGTTCTATGTATAATGCAGGTCAATCTTGTTGCGGCATCGAACGGGTTTATGTACATAGAGATATTTATGAACCTTTCGTTGAAAAATGTTCTGTTTTACTACAAAGATATATTTTGGGAGATCCGAAAAAACCGGACACGGACATGGGGCCTTTAGTAAATGCAAACGCGGCCATTGAAATGGAAAAACAAATTGCTGACGCTGTAGAAAAAGGTGCAAAAGTCATATGCGGGGGGAAACGAAAACTGGTCGACAAGGCAGTGTTTTTTGAGCCTACTTTGTTAGTCAACGTGGACCATACCATGTTAGTAATGCGCGAAGAAAATTTTGGTCCTATATTGCCGATTATGAAGGTTGATCATGCAGACCAGGCTATTGATCTTATTAACGACAGTGATTATGGTTTGACTGCTGCCGTGTTTACAAAAGATGAGACAAAAGCAAGCCAGTGGAGCGAAAGACTGGAAGCGGGTACTATATTTATGAATCGTTGTGACTATTTGGACCCGGCCTTGCCATGGACAGGCTATAAAAACAGCGGCAAAGGTTCCGGTCTTTCGAAGTATTGTTTCCATTCGTTAACGAGATTAAAATCAATACATTTTAAAAATATTTTGTAAGAGATTTCAGGAGATATTCCATATGGCAGAGAATCAATCGGTAGAAAACCAGATAGCAAACAAAATAAAACAATACAAAGAAGAAGGCGTTCGACGTGTGAAACTCGCCTTTGCAGATATAGACGGAGTTCACCGAGGCAAGTATATCAGCCTCGATAAATTCGAATCTATTGCCGGTTCTACATCCGGGCTTTGCGATTGTGTCCTGGGTTGGGATGTCAACGATCAACTCTACGATAATGTAAAGTTTACGGGATGGCATACCGGGTTCCCGGATGCAAAATACAAAGTAGACCTCTCTACCGAGAGAAGGTTGGTTGATGAAAGCAATACTCCTTTATATTTAATAGAACTCGTAGACAATGATGAAAATTCATCACATTCGATTTGCCCGAGAAGTATATTGAAGAGAGTTCGTAATAAAGCGGAATCGATGGGATATGGATTGAATATCGCTTTTGAATATGAGTTCTTCTTATTTGAAGAAACCCCCCAGTCTGCCAGAGAAAAAAATTATAAAAATCTAACGCCTTTTACACCGGGTAATTTTGGTTATTCTCTTATAAGAAGTAATGTAAAATCAGATTTGTTTCATGAGTTTATGAATTATTGTGAAGACATGGGCTTTGCATTGGAGGGCCTGCATTGCGAAACCGGTCCTGGCGTCTGGGAGGGTGCCATGCATTATGATGAAACGTTACAAATGGCGGACAAAGCCAGTTTGTTTAAAACGTTTACAAAATCCTTTTTCCAGAAACATGGTCTATTGGCAACTTTTATGGCAAAATGGTCCATGGATTATCCGGGGCAAAGCGGACATGTCCATCAATCCCTTTTTGATATAGAGTCCAAGAAGAACTTGTTCTTTGATGAAAAAGATCAATTTAAAATGTCACAATTAATGAAGCAATACGTGGCTGGTCAGCAGGAATTTCTAAAACCGTTTTTACCAATGTGCTCGCCAACAATCAACTCTTATACTCGCCTGGTCAAAGGAGCATGGGCACCTACAACATCCACCTGGGGCGTTGAAAACAGAACAACGGCTTTACGCGTAATACCAGGCAATGCTAAAAGTCAACGACTCGAATTTCGGCTTGGTTCTGCCGATGCGAATCCTTATTTAGTGGCCTCTGCTATAATTGGCGCAGGCTTAAAAGGTATTGAAAAAAAGTTAAATCTCTCTGAACCAATTACAGGGAATGCCTATGAACAAGAAGAAGGCTTACCCGAAAAATGGCAGTTGCCAAGTAATCTAAAAGATGCCACACGCGAATTTTCAAAATCAAAAGAAGCTAAAGAACTTTTTGGCGCAGACTTTGTGGAACACTTTACAAAAACAAGAGAGTGGGAAGTGCGCGAATATGAAAAGTCTGTCACGGATTGGCAATTGCAAAGATATTTTGAAATTATATAATAAAGGTTTTTTATGCAGCAATATAATTACCCAACGACTATCTATTTTGGCGAAGGTTCTATCGTCGCTTTAGGCGAAAAATTGAAAGCTGAAAGTTTAAAAAATATTTTGCTGGTAACAGATAAAACTTTGTATGAACTAGGCATTGTACAAGAGGTTTTAGATTTACTTACAAACAGCGAAAAACAGTTTTTTATTTTTGACAAGGTCCACCCTAACCCTTTAGAAGAAGATGTTAAAAAAGGGGTTCAAGCCTTTCGCGACAACCAATGTGATTCTATTATTGCTTTAGGCGGAGGCAGCCCTATGGACGCAGCCAAAGTAATTAAATTATCTGTAGCTCACGATGGCCCTCTAGACCAATACGACGACGCCCTGGGCGGCGACAGATCAATAAAGAATATAATGCCTCCGATGTATGCCATTCCCACTACCGCCGGCACAGGCAGTGAAGTTGGCCGCTCCGGTGTAATTATAATGAAAAAAACCGGCAAAAAAACAATATTTTTTGCGCCGCAATTAATTCCGGATATAGCGGTTTTAGACCCCACGGTTACCGTTAAATTACCGAGCCATATTACGGCGGCTACGGGTATAGACGCTTTAACCCACTGTTTAGAAGCTTACCTGGCTCCGGGGTTTGACCCTATGGCCAATGGCATTGCGCTAGAGGGAATTTCATTGGTTTTATCTGCGCTACCTGAAGCCTATAAAAATGGATTCAACTTAGAGGCGCGGGGGAAGATGCTAATGGCGGCAACGATGGGCGCAACTGCCTTTCAAAAAGGTTTAGGCATGACGCATTCGCTCGCGCATCCCTTGTCCTCAAAATTTCAGCTACACCATGGTTTGGCAATTGCATTGCTGTTACCATTTGTCTTAAATTTTCTGGAAAACAGACTTTCAAAAACTGACAATATTTCAGGTTTAAATAGATTAAAAAACATCCAGGCTTTGTTCAAAAAGATTGGTATTGAGGGGGAAAATCTTTCAGATTGTTGCAGCTTTTTCATTAAATCTCTAGACGTCCATTTTGGCCTGGTACAACATGGCATTCATGAAAACTCTATCGAGCAATTAACTGAGGAAGCTTTTTACGATCCTTGTCACCAAACGAATATTATCCCGGTTACCAGAGATGATTTAGCAATGGTATATAGAGCGGCCCTGTGAAAATAGCTTTATTGGTTTGCGGCGATGTTGACAAAACATTCCAACACAATTCTGGCTCTTATCCAGATATGTTTGTTCGTTTGTTTGCAGGTACGGAAAACAATACAGATCAACAAGTTGAGTTAGTACCTTTTGACGTGCGCCTGAATAACTACCCTCGTGACTTAACTGTTTTTGACGGTTTTTTAACTACGGGTTCATCCCTTTCTGTCTATGAGAATTTGACATGGCTTTATGAATTGAAAAATTTTATTCGAAAGCTCTATAAAAATGGTCATAAATATTTTGGCGTCTGTTTTGGTCACCAGCTTATTGCCGAATCTCTCGGGGGAAAAGTCGAAAAATCCAGCAAGGGATGGATGGTGGGCGTAAACCAAACGAAAATTGAAAAACCGCAAACCTGGATGACGCCTGAAAAATCCGATTGTATGGTTATTTCCTGTCATCAAGATCAAGTGGTTACATTGCCGCCAGAATCAGAAGTTATAGGATACTCTCTGGGTTGTCCATATTCCATGATAAAGGTTGGCGACCATTTTATCGGTATACAAGGGCATCCGGAATTTACAAAAGATTATGCTTTGCCTTTAATAGAGTCCAGGCAAGATAAAATTCCCATAGATACAATCGAAGCCGCGAAACTCAGCTTTGAAATTTCTCCAGATAATACATTGTTGCGTACCTGGATAATCAACTTTTTCAGTGAAAGTAATATCGGCGTGTGAACGATAGACGTTCATTTCTTCTAACGTTTCTTATATAAAAAGAGCAAAGCCTATTGCACCAAAAGCATCTTGCTTAAAAACTGTTTTCTTTTGAAAGCGAAAACCCTTTTAGAACCTGGCTTTCAAATGGACCTTTTGTCTCTTTTTTCCATCTGGTTTTACGATTGTGCCACACCTGAACGGTTTGATTTCGAGGGTCAAGAACCCAGTACTCTTTTACACCATTTACTAAATAACGCTCGGCTTTTACTCCGGTGTCACGTTTTTCAGTGGATTCAGATAAAATTTCACAAACCAGGTCGGGAACGCCATGAATGTGCCCTTGAACAATACCTAGATTCTCGTTTAAAATAAAGGAAATGTCAGGTCTTAAAACATCGCCACCATCGGGTAAAAAGATATCTATTTCGGTGACTACCTCCCCGACAGGATTAGCCTTTAAATAGTTGTGAATTAAAAATAATGTTTTCCCCTGGCACTTCCCATGCCCATATTTTGCGCTTGGTGATAATACTAACAACCCATCGACCATATCATACTTATAACCGTCTGATTCAAGATCAAGATACACTTCACGGGAAACTTTCATGCCATTGTACCTCGGATTAATTTTATTGGAACTATTGTTACCAAAGACATGGTCGGTATCACCAACATACTTATTAGAAAAAGAATTATAATTGGGAGCAGAGGGAGAAGAAAAACCGGTCATACGTCAAAATAACTAATCTGCTTAGAAATGGCAAAAAAAAATAATAAAGATGTGGAAAACCATAATCAAAAAATGTATTATGCATAATTGCAAAACCCATACGAAGTCGGGGGGTAGCGTAAAAAAAACCGACTTTAGTGACCGGTTTTATTCTACATTTGGGGGGCCAGATGAACTCCGCAGAAGCGCGATTTATGGCGCTTCTGCGTGAGAGGTGAAAATCACGTCCCCCCTTTTATTCTGTTTTAACTGAGAGATATTCCTCTTTTTTCGCGATACTTTTTGCGAATCAATTTATCGATTTCAAGTACTACAAAACCGGGTAGTAAACAGGGTAAAATATAGAGCCACCATTCAAGGGGAAACTCTTCGGTTCGAAACAGAGCCGAAAAAGCAGGCACATAAGTGGGCAATAATCGGGTTAAAATACTTATGACGATTCCAGCGATCAGCCACCAGTTCGAAAAGGGGCTGAAGGTAAACGCAGAGCGAAATACCGAACGAGCGCTCATAACAAACCCGAAGTGAACCATTAGAACAGCCCAGAAAGCCGCAGTTTGCGCCTGGGTTAAACGGTGGGCATCGAGAATTTCACCGGCGGGACCAACGGCGACGGCGCCGAAGAAGTTGTAGATTAAAAACCCTGGTACGGCAATGGCCAGCCCGATTAATATTACCCTTTGCATAAACAGAAAGTTTGCAATTTTTACTTTGGGGTCACGGGGAGGAATATGCAGAAGGTTTTTCTCTTTCGGTTCCATCATCAGGGGCATGGTCAAAAAGACCGAGTCGAAAAGATTCACCCATAGAATCTGTACGGGTTCGAGCGGCAACCTGGCCTGAAAAATTGCTATAAAAGGAGCGAGTAAAACTGCGCCCATTACAAGAAATGCCTGACCGGCGTTTGTTGGAAGCGTATACAAAATGGCTTTTTCCAGATTGTTCCAAGCGTGGCGTCCCTCTTCGACGGCGTTTACAATAGTTGCAAAGTTGTCGTCCGTTAAAACCATGCTCGCCGCTTCTTTACTCACCTCGGTACCTGTAATACCCATGGCAACGCCAATGTCGGCGGCTTTTAAAGCGGGAGCATCGTTAACCCCGTCTCCGGTCATAGAAACAATGTGACCCCTGGCCTGTAATTTCTGACAGATTAAAAGTTTATGCTCGGGAGCGACTCTGGCATAAACGGAAATACGCTCTACAACGTTTTCAAGTTCTTCATCTGACATCGTTGCAATTTGTTCTCCAATTAGAGCTTCGGCGTCGATGTTCTCAATAATACCAAGATCGGTTGCAATAGCTTTTGCGGTTAAAACGTGATCACCTGTAATCATGACGGTGCGAACCCCTGCAGTTTTACATTGGGCGATGGCCTGAATGGCTTCGGGTCGGGAAGGGTCAATCATTCCCTGGATGCCAGTAAAGGTAATACCTTCAAGATCAGCATGGTCGATTTCGTCGGCGTCTGAAGGCAACTCTTTATAACCCATGGCTAAAACGCGCAACGCTGCTCTGCCCATCTCGCTGACTTTGGCCAGAATTTCCCCATCTTGAAGTTTTTCTGAACCGTTGGTGCCAAGTTGATCTTTACATAAGGCGACGACTTTTTCAGGCGAACCTTTTACAAAAAGAATCCGTTTACCGTTCACTTTATGCAGGCTTGCCATATACATTTTTTCAGAATCAAACGGTATTTCGGTTATTTTCTCATACTCGTACTCTTCGAATATACCCGACTTCTGAGCCGAAACAACCAGGGCTCCCTCGGTTGGGTCTCCTATAACAATATGCTGCCCTTCTTTCTGGGCAACTGAGGCATGGTTACAGTTTAAACCAATAACAAGGGTCTGTTTGTAAGCATCAGGCAGCTCTTTGCCAATCTCTTTTCCGGAAGCTGTAATGACTCCTTTCGGTTCATACCCCGCCCCCGAGAGTTCATAGTCGATACCGCCCGAAAATATTCGACCGACAGTCATCTGGTTTTTAGTCAGGGTGCCGGTTTTATCGGAGCAAATGACGGTGGTACAACCGAGAGTTTCTGCGGCGGGAAGACGTCGAATTAAAGCGTGCCGTTTCGCCATAACCGTTCCAGCCAAGGCTAAAATAGCGGTAACGATCATGGGAAGCATTTCGGGAATGGCGGCAACCACAAGAGAGACCGACGCCAGGAAACTGTAAATATAGGAGTAACCGAAGATCTTTCCAAGTACAAAGTTAATAACCCCGACAGAAGAAATGGCGATTATAAGCGTTGTGGTAAACTGTGCTATCTTTTTTTGTAAAGGGGTAGTTACAGTCTGTGTGGTCTTAACAAGAGACGCAATTTTCCCAAACTCGGTCGCCTCGGCGGTTCCCACAACAATACCCCTGGTGTGGCCTCGGGACAAAAATGTCCCACTAAAAGCCAGACACTTTTGATCTGCCGGGGGTATATTATCGCGCTCAATCGGCTCGGTGGTTTTTTCGACGGGTATAGACTCCCCGGTAAGAGCGGCTTCGTCTGCGGCGGCCTCTGTAACCGAAAAAAGCCTGAGGTCGGCCGGAACCCGGTCTCCCCCTTCGAGAACAACAATGTCACCGGGAACAAGCTCCCTGGTGGCAATAATTTTCTCGGTTCCATCACGCACGACCATACACTGTGGCACGATCATCTTTTGTAGAGCGTACAGAGTATTCTCAGCCTTACCCTCTTGAAAAAAACCTAAAATTGCATTTAAAATAACAACACTGATAATAACGATGGTGTCGGCGAGCATGTCTTCGCCACTGTAAGAAAGAAACCCGGTGACTGCAGCGGCGGCCATTAAAATAAACACAAGGGGATTATTAAACTGACGCATAAAACGCTTAAAAATACTGGGCTTACTGAAAGTCAGCTCGTTGTACCCATAGGTTTTTAATCTCTCGGTAGCGTCGTCTGAATTCAGCCCATTTTTATTCGTCGAAAGTTTTTCAAAAGTCTCTTCGACTGTTCTTTGATACCATGGTTTCTCTGGAATAACTTCGTTTTTCTCTGCTTCTGCCATTTCCCTCACCTTTGTTATATACCCTTTCTCAAGTATAAAATATTTTTATTACTCCTTTTTAATTTAATCTATAAAAAAGCAATCAAACTTTTTTTCTTACGATTAAAATAATTTTAAACCAATATCTGGACGATATTTTCTTTAAACGCCAAAAAGCGACCTATCTAATTGTAAAATTCAATATTTGTCAGAGGTTTGCTGGTGGGGAAAAAACCATCAAAAATTTCAATGGGTTTTATGGGGTAAGCCTACCCCCTGGTTTCAAACGCTTCTCGTTTTCCACCACCCCCGACATATAATACTACGAAGCGATTTTAAGTTATACTTAACTCAACTAACCCATCGGCTCGGTGGATTTTCCAAATCGAATTTGAGCAACGATTTATTCATGTGAGGAGTTTGTTTACGAGCAATTTTGGTAAAGCCACAACGACAATAGAGTTTTGTGCGGGCATCTTCGGCGGTTCCATATGTTGTTTTAAAATTTCTTTGCTTGAGGTCTGCAATGGCAAAAGCGAATACTTCGTTAATCAGGCTTGGAATATGCGATTCGCGACAAAACAGACTGATGAATTCGCAAGAGTCATTATCGGGCGGCAAGTAGAAACCAAGCTCTTCATACTGTTTTGGTCCGTTACCCGTATGGGCGGTAAGCGCGCAGACTAAACCCTGATCGGTAAAAACAGCATAAATCGATAGATCGTCATAGGAAATGTTATGGCGAAGGCGGTTATTTCCAACAATCCCCCATAAGTTAAAAACATCTTTTTGACCAGATTGTGCAAAGGCCGAAAACAGGTGGTGCTCATATATTTCAATATTCTTTTCGGTTTTTTCATATAGGCATGTCTGTATGTATTTTTCGTCCGCCTCATCTTCCAGACCTTCATGGTCCCCATAATAGACCTCACGATGCATTTCAGGTTGTCTCTCATGATGTAATTTATGCTGCATTGCAATTTGCATCTTTTCTTGCATCTGCTGCGGTATCTCAAACAGTGTCTCATTTATTGTTTCGTCTACTGAATCATTCAACGTCGTAATCATGGTTTCTCCTTTTTGCTCATACATATCTATTTATAGAGATATTGGATAATACCTAATTATACGTACTTGTCCATAGGATGAATATCCTATGGGGCTTTCAGGGTGCGCGTATATATGTATGGGCGCTACCGTGTGGGTAATTACCCTGGAATTTTCCAGAGCGGGGCGGGTATTACCAGTAATCGCCGGGTTTGTAGTATATGAATTCGAAGTGCTGGTGTCTTATGCCCGTGGTGTGGAATCT
>JBEQLE010000108.1:0-9752 GCA_040326155.1 Leptospirales bacterium
ATGAGTAAGCAGCCAGGAGAAGTAACACCGTTACCAGGAAGATTGAAGGATAAGCAAAATTTAATCCAATTTCTTCATAACCGAACATCAGTATATTAGTTCTCCCTCGAAGAGTTTATTGGTAAAACCGCTTTTTGATAAATCTCACTTTCTTTTTTCATCGTAAGATTTTTCAATTTCCCATTTCTTCTTTACCTGAACCGAACCGGGTTTACAAATTTTCCCAAGGTCGTTTCGTAAAAGGTCGACGATCATACTATTCTCGGCTCTGTTTTTGAGACTTTCATATAATGCATTTCTATTTTGCTCGTCCATTGCCGGTTCGGTTGAACGTTCCATCGTTCCTTTCATCGGTTTCATTCGAATAGCATCCGATTTTTTATGAAAAAATAGTTCAGGGGAAATTGACAAAACCCAGTCGTTGCCATTATAAGCCAAAAGATTATAGCCCGACTGCTGTTTATTAACCAGATTACGATACAACAAAACAGGATCGCCCCAAAAGCGATAATAACGAGATATCGCGTAATTTACCTGGTAGACATTCCCATTTTCAATTTCCGAAATAATCTGCGAGATGTTTTTTTGATACTGCTCAAAACCGACATCCGTTTCTGTCTCTGAAAGATAATACTCCGAATTTTCAGTGGGCAAATCGGGAATTAGCTCAGTAGAAGGCTGCAATGGCTTTTCAAATATTCCGAACCATAATAATGGTTCATCGTTCCCAACATGCCCAACATTCCCGGAATCTAAAGATGGGTAAAAAGCATACAAGGCTTCGTAAGCTATATAGCCGGCGGCATAATACCCTTGTTGAACGTAGCGCTCAATAGTAGTTAAAGCGGAAATAACATCGGTGGGTTTTTCGGCGCGAACGATCTCAACTGGATGAATAAAGGTGTGACTAATTTTTTTTTGTGAAAATGCGTCTATAAAGTCGACTGAAACAAAGGCTTTATCATCCAATGACATCTTTTAATTTATCGTACGCGTATGCAAAAAGCTCTTCGGTAATATCCCAACCGATGCAAGCGTCTGTAATGGAAACTCCATACTTTAACTCAGAAAGGTTTTCGGTGAGTTTTTGACTTCCACCGACAAGATTACTCTCCAGCATTAAGCCAATTAAGGACTTGTTGCCCTCTTTTCTCTGGCTAATGATGCTTTTCCAGACATCTTCTTGACGTTCGGGAATTTTATTAGAATTGGCATGAGAACAGTCGACCATTATTAGAGAAGGAACCTTCGCACTGATTAGTTTCTCGTGCGCTTCTTGAACACTGACGGGGTCATAATTTGTTCTGGTTCTTCCACCGCGTAATATCATATGTCGGTATTTATTTCCCTTGGTGTTTACAACAGAAATTTGCCCTTCTCCATCGATTCCTAAAAAACTATGGGGGTGTGAAACCGATTGCATAGCATCAACGGCAACCTGTAAATTTCCATCGGTACTGTTTTTAAAACCGACAGGCATAGAAAGCCCGCTGGCCATCTCCCGGTGGGTTTGAGATTCGGTAGTTCGAGCGCCAATGGCGGTCCAACTAATTAAATCGGCAATATATTGTGGGACAATCGGGTCTAATAGTTCAGTAGCTGCGGGAAGCCCTAAAGCGTTCACTTCGTGTAAAATTTGCCTGGCTCTTCGAAGACCGGTTGAAATATCATTCGTACCATTCAAGTCGGGGTCGTTTATAAGGCCTTTCCAACCAATCGTTGTTCGAGGCTTTTCAAAGTAGACTCTCATTACAATGCAAAGACGATCTTTGTACTTATTATTTAATACGGCAAGCTTCTGGGCATACTCCAAAGCGGCTTTTTCATCATGAATGGAGCATGGTCCGACAATAACCAGCATACGGGGGTCTTCATTTGAAAGTATTTTAGTGATACTTTCACGACCGTTGACAACCGTCATATTTGCTTTTTCGCTGACAGGTATCTCCGCCATCAATTCCTTTGGCGTTATCAATTTCATTGTCTCTCTTACGTTTATATTACTTGTTGTTTGCATGAAACTAGCCGTTATTCTCTTTTATTATGTTGATCAATATACCTAACATACCCAGATAAGTCAAAGCGGAAGTGCCTCCGTAACTTAAAAGTGGTAAATTTATGCCAGTTGTGGGCAATAATCCCATCGTCACTGCAATATTCATAACGGCTTGTAAAGTGAACAGTAAAATGATACCTGTTCCCAACACTCGACCGAAAGTATCTTCAACTTTCTTAAGCAACCACAGGGCGTAAACCGAAATTATACAGTACAGAGCTAAAATAAGTGAGATGCCAATAAAACCGGTATCTTCAGCAACAATGGCTAAAATAAAATCGGTATGACGCGCCTGGAGGTTATGCCTGCGAAGTCCCTCCCCGAGGCCTTGACCAAACAGGCCACCGGCTAAAAATGATTTATACGATGCTATCAACTGGTAGGCTTCCTCGAACCGGTATTTTACGGGGTCTAAAAAAGCTTTAATACGTTCCCAACGAAAATGGACACGAGACAGGGCGTAATACAAAACGGGTAAAGAAGCGACAAAAAGGCCGCTGAGCAAAGAGAGGCGAAAACCACCAAAAAGCAGCAAGACTCCTGCGGTAGATATAAGATGGACGGCTGTTCCAAGGTCTGGTTCGGAGCCTATTAAAATAGTGGGTATAATTATAATAACAATAACCACCAGAGCCCGGGTAAAATCTCGAAAACCCCCATGGGCAGCCAGACGGGCGATGACTAAAACAACGGCAAAACGGGCCAGGTCGGAGGGTTGCATCGAGAAGCCCCCCATTTGAAGCCAACGAGAAGCCCCACCGGCTTCTTTACCTATAACAGGAACAAACACAAGAACGAGCAACAAAATGGTAAACCCATAAATGGGCCATGCAAACTTGAGCCAGTTTCGGTAGGGAAAAAAACTGAAGACGAGAAGTACGATCATCCCGGTAGAAATAAAGACAACCTGTTTTTTAACAAAGTAATAAGGGTCGTCAAAAGAGACCCTGCCCATATACGCCGTTGAAGCGAGTAAAATATTGAGTCCGATACCTGCCAATATAAGAATTAGAAAATAAAGTATATACCAGCTTTTAATATTTTCCCTGGAGGTAATCATAAAGAGTACTCATAATGAGCGTTCATAAAACTAAGCCGAAAGTTGCTTTTCACGCTCCGCGCTTAAAACAGCCCGAAAAATATCTTCGAGTTCTCCTTCCATAATACGATCGAGGTTATGAGAAGTATAATTAATTCGATGGTCGGTAACCCGACTTTGGGGATAATTATAGGTGCGTATTTTTTCAGAGCGATCACCCGAACCAATCTGGGCTCGTTTCTCTATGGCATTTTTCTCGTCAGTCTCTTCTTTTTGTTTTTGAATAAGACGGGCGCTTAGAACCTTAAGAGCCTTGGCTTTATTTTTGTGCTGAGACTTCTCATCCTGGCAACTGACAATAAGGCCGGTGGGTAAATGGGTAATTCGAATAGCAGAATCGGTCGTATTCACAGACTGCCCGCCAGGTCCAGAAGACCTGAAAGTATCAATGCGCAGCTCAGAAGGGTTTATATTAAATTCAGCCTCTTCTACTTCTGGAATTACAGCCACTGTAACGGCCGAGGTATGAATTCGCCCTCCAGATTCTGTTTCGGGTATGCGTTGTACGCGATGGGTTCCCGCTTCCAGATGAAAATAGTCATAGGCTTTATCACCTTTTACTAAAAAAATAACTTCTTTTAAGCCGTTTAAACCTGTATCGGTCATAGATATTAAATCGACGGGAATTGAGTTTCGCTCAAGGAATTTAGTGTACATTCGGTACAGGTCGCGTACAAAAAGACAAGCCTCGTCGCCACCGGTTCCAGCCCGAATTTCCACAAAAACATTTTTACCTGAATCGGGGTCTTTCGGCAAAAGCTCATATTCCAGTTTCTGAGTAACATCGATATAAACCGTGTCAAGTTCCTCTTTTTCTTCGCGTAAAATATCTAAAATTTCAGTGTCTTTTTCAATTTTAAGCTGCGTAGCAAGCTCTTCAATTTGACGTTTTGTTTCGGCCTCTCGTTCAATAAGTTCAACCACCGGGGCTAACTTCGCGCGTTCTCTGGAAAGACTTTGCAGCAAGTCAGAATCGGCAGAAACCGCAGGGTCAGCCAGTTTTTGCTCAATATCTGTAAAATTGCGTTTTATCGCTTCAATTGTATGCTCTTGTTTATTCATGAGTTTTGTGTGCTCCCACCAGGAGTCGAACCTGGGCGCATGCCTTAGGAGGGCACCGCTCTATCCATCTGAGCTATGGGAGCAAATTCCTTTGGGATAGGTTTCGAGGCAAAAACCCCCCGTCAATCCAACTCTGTTTGTATTTTTTAATGGACAAAAAATTATTCGGTTTTGGGAGGGGGAGATGGTAAATTACCCATCAGGAAGTTCACAAACCCCCTTGTCTGCGATCCGTTGGTTCTCCGCCAACCCCCCATTATAACCGCTCCCAAGCGGTAGGCGTTAAAAAAGAACTTCTTGCATTGATAAAACAAGTTATTACGGTGACATCATGTTTAAGAAAAACCACAAAAAAATGCGGATGCTACTTGCGGCAACCGTCAGCTTCTCTTCTTTATTTGTAATCGTAGGGTACGTAAGCGCCGGCGGCGGCACACACATACAAGAGATTACATGCGACACAAGATTCGGATGGTATACCAAAAAATCCTATAAAAAAGAAGATTTCGAACGGCTAAAAACACTTGTTCAAAAATACGGCGAAGGCGGCGGTTATACGGTTATGTATTTAATAAATCGCGCTAAAAAATATTGCAAAAAAGAGAGCGACGGACTTATGACCTGGGCAGAGATGGATGAAAAAGGTTTTGCTTTATCTTCAGCGGTACACGAGGAAACCCATGCTTTCACCGGTAGCGCTAAATATGATATGCTCGGAAAACACATAAGTAAAAGAGGTAACACCATAGCATTCGAGGTTCCCAATGGCGGAATTTCAAGTTTTTATCTAGATGGGTGGGGAATCCATCATTTGTTCCGCACAAAGTATTACGATTCGAAAAAAATGACAGCGATTTTACCAGCTAAAAAATTTAAAGGGCTGCGATATGATACATACATCGTCGGTGGTGAGTACTCGGTTTCACGCCAGTTTGGTATTTACGGACTCTTGAACGAATACCACGCGTACTACCATGGCAATAAAATAAACCACGGTATGAATGAAGATGGCGTGTATAAAGATTTAAGCAACGCGTATACTGCATTCCCCGAATTTACGCTATTTATTTTAAAGTACATGCAATTCGCAAAAAAAAGGTATCCCGCAATATACAAAACCATGATGAAAGAAAAAGAGACGCTCGAAACTTTTATTCGCATTCATGACAAATTTGAACCGATCTTTTGCGATTTAGCTCTCTCGAAAAATGAGTTCGACAAGAGTATTTACAACTACAAAAACATAGGGGAAACAACATACAAAGGTCGCTCTTGCAGCGTAACATTGAAGATGTACGAGACTACCGACACCAAGAAAACTTATTACACAAATTCAAAAGATATGGAGAATTATTTAATTGAACTGCAAACCCCTGAAATGGTTTCCATGTTAAAAGAAATGCGTCAAGCTTCCGGGGTAAAATAAAGCCTACGGGTGTCGGGCCGAAGCCGCCCATATATCTTTTAACACCAGGCCATAAACTGCAAAGACAGCGAACATGGAGCCGCCAATTGCAATGGAGTTTGTAAAGTAGAACCCGAGCATTAAAACGATGGTGAAAAAACCGCCCGCCGCAAATAAAACTGTTTTCAATTTTGTCTGTGTAAAGAGTCCATACAAAGCGAGCGCCGCAGGGATTAAAAAACCGGTAAATACGGCCACTCCATATTGTGTCGGTATATTTTTTTCAAAAATATAGGACTTACTCGGAGAGGCGATGATGTCGATGGCAAGCAGCACCCCGATACCAAGAAATAAAAAAGCTATAAGCAGGGGGCCAAACGCCTTTCGGTTTTTCAACAAAATATATACAACAGGAATTAAAGTAAGGGTATAGCACGCCCAGGCAATGGCAAACACAATCGGTTTTTTATCGTGAACGGAGGTCCAGACAAAAACAAAAATTATTGCCGCCCACGCGCTGATTTTAAACCACTTTCGGGAACCATCGGAGAGTCCCGATTTCCAGTCCAGACCCATCATGATTACCAGATAGAAAAAACCGATCATGCCGGAGTGAGCGTGAACTCGAACCGAGTGGGCAATTTCTGAATAAAACCATCCAAACTCAAGATTCGTCACCAGAAGCGCCCCGAAACAAGCGGTCTGAAAAAGGAAAAAAAGAGACAATATATCGACCCAGAACATGCTCCTTTTGCGATCTGCCTTTTTAACTTTTTTTAACAGCGTCAAATAGAATATGGCATAAATACTAAGGCTCACAAAAAGGAAAAGTCCGACGACGGTTAAAGCTCTGCCGCCTTCTCTACCAAAAATGAGAAAGAGGTAAACCGGAAGCGCCAATATGTACAATGCATAATGAATTTTCCATATGAATGATATTTTCAATTCAATATTATTTAGGCTGGTTATTCGATAGATAGACAACCCTGCATAAAAAGGGAACAAAATGCCCAGGGTAAATATATGAGCCCACGTGATAAGAGGCCCTCGAAGCAATGGACCGGGTAGTTCCTTCGCAAAGAAAATAGCATATAGAGCTGCGGCCCCCAGACCTACCAACCCTGTCAGAAAATATATTTTTGTAATAACTTCTATCGGTTTTTTTTCACTCATAGTGGATTCCTGAATTATCCTATAGCAGATTTTCTTTTATCGCGTACACTAGAATATCGTCTCCATTTTCAAACACCGCCACTCCCCAGCCCTGCCGGGCCAGCGGTTCTACCAGCAAGTATGGAATTTTTCGGTGAATAACTTCCACCATCTGTAAATTCTGATTGCCATGAATTGTGGCCAGTATTTTCTCCATCGGTTCTGGGGCCGCAAGGTCTCGAACATCGAGTTCTACCACGCTCTGTCTGTTTTTACTGTGCAAATCGTTTTTTAGTTTTACGCATCTGTTTTGAGCCAGCTCTAAAAATCCACTTTCTTTCTTATATAAACCCTCAAAATAAAAATAGGTGAAAAAAAGATCTCCCTCTTTTTCTTCTTCGTAAACATAGCCCTTTGATTCCATATGCCTTAAAAGCGGCGCCGGCCTGAAATCGCTGGCAATTTTTAAATACTCATTTTTCTTCAGCGTCTTCGCTATTTTTTGAATTTCGGTAAAAGGGTCCACTCCCGAGGCAACTAGCTCCCGAACATCGAAACTCTTTTCTTTGAGATTTTCACCTTGCTTATAGCGAAACCCCCCTGGTCTATTTTTTGCAATTAATAAAGTTTGGATGTTCTGATTTACTTTTTCAGGTGGTAGGTTCAAAAATTCGACCAACTCCGTGTGGTCCACATCAATGATCTCGGCGAGGTTTTCCACACTCATGTTTTCTGCCTTTTTTTGAAAGGCTGCCGAGTCCAGATGCCGTAAAAAGGCGAACCTCTTTTTAAGCGTTTGCGTGTGTTCGGGCAGTTTACCCAACGCTTCGAGTATAAGGTCGGTTCGTGTGATCATACCTTGTTTATAATACTACCGCTCGTTTTATGCAACAATTTTTTTGTGCACAAAATGCCATAAAACAGATTCGCGGTACATCGCGGCGATTGTTCCAAATAGAAAATTCACTCGCGGACCCGCCGCAGCACCGCGCCTTTAGCGCGATTTTTACTATCATTAAAAAAAGTTCTTGTTATTATTCGAATAAGTTATTATACTAGTTAAATTCAATTCTTGAGGTAAACTTATGGCTATGGACGAATTATATAGAGAGGTGATCTTAGATCATTCTGAAAATCCGCGAAATAAAGTAAAGCCGGAACATTTCGAAGCCCATGAACACGGTTCGAACCCGCTTTGCGGCGACAAGGTCGACCTCTACCTTACATTCGAGGGTAACATTTTAAAAGAGATCTCATACCAAGGCGATGGATGCTCGATTTCACAGGCGTCGATCTCGATGCTCACCGAGATAAGCGAAGGCAAAACTTTTGAAGAAATTGAAACCATTATGAAAAACTTTAAAGGTATGATGCTTGAAGATCAACCCAACCCTTTCGATGACGACGACGACCTGGAAGATCTCTCCTCCCTCGAAGGTGTAAAACAGTACCCGGTTCGAATTAAATGCGCTCTGCTCGGTTGGAATACGCTTGCTGAAGCGATAAAAAAACATCGCGAAGACTAGAGGTCCCGCCTACAATTATACAACCTGACACGGAACAGTTTAAATAATCAATTTCGCTTTGTCGCGTGAATTCATATTTTTTATAGTAGCTTGTTGGAAGGTGGGTCGATCGCGCCCAAATGTGGCAATTTACCAGAAATGGGAAGCTAATCGCCGCCTTGCTTATGTCAATCTGGTTGTTATAATGAAGGCAGGCCACTCGAATGTTTCTGGCTGGTTGTTGCTTAAAATATGTATTTACAGTGAAGGTTTTTTATCTTTTATTGCCTTATTAAGTCATTAAGGGAATAAAAGGTAGCAGTAAGGTAAGTATGAAAAAACTCATTATATTCTTTTTGTTTATTACAATGGTTCATGCCGAAAGCACCAACTCTTATGAGCGAGTGTTCATAGAAACCTCATTCGGTTTGGATGAAAAATATAGCAATCTACTGAAGCAGGTGTTTCCTGAGAATCAGATGGGTACTAAATTTGTTCTTACAAAAAAGAACATTCCTGGTTTGTTGCACACATTGAATGTTACTAATTTTGAATTAAACTTAATTTTGAAAAATGTAAAAAATATTAACTCCAAAGGGTACAAACGAATTTATTTAATGCATAACCTAATTGATTTTTCCAAATTTAATGATAAAACGACATTCAATGAATTTCATGCCATATTGTCTAAATGCATTAGAATCGATTTTAGCCCGGGTTCTTTACAATTTACCAACCATCACAATACCGTTTCGATTTCAGAGCTCGGTTTTATGCGATTAAAAGATTCTAAAAACAAGTTTTATTATACTCGCACGGGATTTTTCTCTATAAATAAACATAACCAGTTGATGCACGACTCTGGTTTTGTTGTCACTGACAACTTGAAAATACCTTCAAGCAATACGTATACAGACTTTAAAATATACGATGACGGTTCCGTTTATTTAATAAATCAAAATAGCAAGGAAGAATCATTTACAGGCCATATAAAATTATATAACTTTCGAAACTCCGGGAATTTAGTCCAGATTAAACCCGGCTTGTTTGTTTTTATTGGCGATAAAAAAGATATCCTTACAATGACTACAAAACAAAAGGGTGAACACGGGACGTCGAAGTCCTTTTCAAATAACGAAAGCGGCACAATTTATTTTATAAAAGGTTTTACGGAGATGAGTAATGTAAACTCTCACGACGAATATTGGAATATTATTATTCTGGAGCGTTTGCGATCTATGATTATTGACACCATCCATAAACTCGATTCAAGTTTTGCCAGGGATTATTCGAATGCCCATTCCAACCAATTTTTAATTTACCAGAAGATGAAAGCTGATCGGAGATTATTCATTGAAATTAGAATAGAAGAAGCAAAAAACAGGCGTTCCAAAGAAGAGGTCCCGCCTACAATTATACAACCTGACACGGAACAGTTTAAATAATCAATTTCGCTTTGTCGCGTGAATTCAT
>JBEQLE010000109.1:0-1762 GCA_040326155.1 Leptospirales bacterium
CTACTAAAACTCCAGTTGACACTTTACGAATTTCTACGCAGAATTTATAATTCTTTGTTTTTTCTCTGATTATTAAATTATAAAATGCTAAAATAGGTGCAATTTCTGTTCTGGAAGTATTACCTTCCCAAATATGATCCAAGTAAGGTTCTTTATCTATTTTAATAATGTCATCTATAAAAAACATAATACCAAAGATTTAATTTTTCCTGTTTTCCTTAAGCCCCACTTAAATCAAAGTAAATATAAATTAATTAGATATCAAGTCACCTGAATTTCTCTTTTTTAATTTGTAAATATTAAATCGAATCACTTTTCTATAAAAATAACGAACCAAGGAGGGTGAGTTTCCTTTACCATTGATTTTGTTTCTTTCCCCCAACTAATAATGAACGTTAAACTCTTCGATCTCTCTGCCGGCTATAATTTCCAGGTTGGCTTTTTTCTTTACAATTAAATTTCTGTAATGGTGTACAATTTCGTCGATCTGGTCGTCGGTGCGGTTTGGCTCATGGTGAAATAGAACCAGCCGTTTTACTTTTGCCTTTATTGCCGCATTTACCACGTAATGAATACTCGGATGCCCCCACCCGGCATAGAGCTTTATTTCATCTGGCATGTATTGAGTATCTGCAATTAATAGGTCGGAGCCTTCTATATGAGATAAATAGTCGTTATCGAACTGTTTTGCAATTTTACGTTGTTCGGGGGTTTTCATCGCAAGTGGTGGTTCATGGTCGGTCATATAGTTGAAAACAGCTTTTCCTGATTCGAGTCTGTAACCTACAACTGGTATGGAGTGGTTTAAAGGGACACTGCGAAAAGTCAACTGGCCTATGTTTAATTTAGAACGTTCCAACTCATGAAATTTTAATAGAGCTTTTATGTTGCCAAGACCGGTCGGGTTATATGTCGCAGATAAATAGGTGCCAATGGTTTCAGCAAGTGAGGGGTTAGATTTTGGTCCGTAAATATGCACACGAACACCCGGCGTATAAAGTGGAATAAAAAATGGTAACCCTTCGATATGATCCGTATGAGTGTGTGTTAAAAACAGATGAATATTGAATTTTATGGCTTTTTCAGAAAGTTCTTCGCCTATTTTACGAATTCCTGTGCCAGCGTCGAAAATAAAAATATCGTTCGAAGTTTCATCGCGAAGGCCAATACAAGGGGTGTTTCCCCCATATTTGACTGTTTTTGGCCCCGGAGAGGCTACAATACCCCTTACCCCATAAGTTCGTATGATCATTGTTGCCATAAACCCATTGGAAATGTTCGTATTAGATTGTCAAAGTCAATTCACAACCTAATGAAACTCTTGACTACCCTTTGCCAGTTGAAAGAAAGCCCCTATGGCAATTCATACAACTTTAGAAACATTTGACGAACAAGTCCTTCAACCGTCCCAAAAAGTTCCCGTTTTAGTGGATTTCTGGGCAGAGTGGTGTAACCCCTGTAAAATAATCGGACCGATATTAGAAAACCTCGAAAAGGTTTATGAAGGTCGAATGATTCTGGCGAAAGTCAATACAGAAACCGAACAAAAACTCGCGGTTCAATACCAAGTTAACAGCATTCCAACTATGTTATTTTTTTACCAACAAAATGTTGCAGATCAACTTGTTGGGGCTTTACCTGAAGAAAATATAATAGAATTCATTGAACATAATTTACCCGATCCGGAACTCGTTAAAGCCACGGAAATGGCCGATGCAAAAGAGTATGAAAAAGCCGGGCAATTGATAATTGAAAAAAAATT
>JBEQLE010000109.1:1772-6123 GCA_040326155.1 Leptospirales bacterium
AATGTGGCATCGGGTTATTGAAATTGGAAAACCCCAAGATCGAACTCATCATAAACATCCTGGACTCTATTGATAAATACGGAAGTGAATATTCTGAACCGAAATTGCTTCTGGTCGATTATTTAACAAAGGCTACAGCTTCCGGATCAGAAAAAGCGGAGAATATCGGTATTTTGACTGGAGTTCTACATGAAAACACAGCCGAGGGTTCTATGGAAAAGGTATTTGCCAGATTCGAAAATTCTGCCGGGGACGAAAAAAAAGAGCATCAAAACACATTGTTGGTTTTCTTTCATATTTTAGGCGCTCATTCTGCATTGGCCATGGAGTATCGTAAAAAATTATCGAGAGCTCTAAATTAAATTCTGACTGGCCGTAAAATAACCGTTTTCTATGGAATAGCCTTCCGGCCATTTGCTTATAGAATCTTTCGATCGATGTACCGGGATGATTTTCGGTTGCATTCCGAAGTGCGAACTTTGGGAATTCTATACCTTTACACCTGAAAAGGACCCGGCTCGTCGCCAACCTGTTTTTTAATCTACGAATCTACAGAAGCCAGAATATTATTTCTTAGTGCTTCATAAAATCGGTTAAAATATTCACTCTCTTGTTGTACAAAATGTTCGATACGGTTAACCTGTTTGTCATCGATATTTTCGATTTCTTTTAACGTGTCGGCCAGATGGCGAACTTCATCGTTAATAATGGAACTTACGCTGACCGGAGAATTCAGTTTTTTTAATACTTTCGCGTAAAGCTCGTAAAGCCAGTTTGCTCGTATTTCAATAATTAGACTGACATAGACATAGCAAAGATATGCGGTCTGAGTTTTAGGACGAGCGTCTTTAGCTATCTCGTTTTTTACCATGGCGTCCAGACTTTGAAAATATCGGAAACCGGAAAAACCGAATAAAAGGTTATTGCTATCGTAAGATTCGAGCTGGTTGCTATCTAATTTTTCAATCAGTTGTTTTAAAATAAGCGCGTGACGAGCTTCGTCGGAGGCGTGTCGTAAAATTGTCTCATTCATAACTTCGCTGGTTTGCGTTTTGAATATTTTTCGACTGCCAATATATTCAAGATAAGAGAGAACATTTAACCAGCGCGCATGTGTCTGGTCATTGTTGACAATGGCTTCTAATATGGCGTTTGTTTCGGGGAACTTTTTATTATACTCATCGTAAATCAATTCAGGATTCATTATCTGGTAACCTCTGGAATTTAAGAATAGTGTCAAGTCTAATACTATTATAATGAAGCTAATACATTCTCTATTGCCGTGTAAATTTTATTCAATTCTTCAGGGGTTATACAATACGGGGGTAGTATATAAACCACGTTTCCCAGAGGACGCAACAAAACACCCTCTTTTAAAAAACTTTCGTAAAGGTGGTCTCGAAGCTCATTAAAGTAGGAAGTTCCCGATTGGGTTTTTACATCGAAAGCTAAAATCGTACCCCTGCACCGAAGATTTTCTATTTTGTTTGAAGCAGACATTCGTTGTATAAATGCATTGTGAGATTTTTCGATCTGTTCTATTTTTTCACTAGATTGCATTAACAAGTCATAACTAGCCAACGCCGCAGAAATGGCGATCGCATTGGCGGTGTAGGAGTGACCGTGAAAAAAAGTTTTTTGTTTGTCGGTAGAGTAAAAAGCCTGGTAGATTTTTTCAGTACACGAAGTTACTGCCAGCGGAAGCACGCCGCCGGTAATGCCTTTTGAAACGCAAAAAATATTCGGGGTGGTTTTTAAATACAAAGAAGCAAACCACTTACCCGTTCTACCAAAACCCGTCATGACTTCATCTGCAATTGTAATAATCTCATTTTCATGTGCAATTTGAATTAATTCATTGAGTAGTTCTGGACTGTACATGAACATTCCCCCGGCGCCCTGGACTAAAGGTTCAAAAATAAAAGCTGCGCTTTCTTTCGTTATTATTTTTTTAAATTCAGTTATTACTTTTTCGGGTTCTTGGGTTAGATCCAGAAAATCAACATCAAAAAGCATGTCCTGAAAAGGAAGCGTAAAACCGCTGCGTTGGCCTACCGCCATGGCTCCAAAGGTGTCTCCATGATAACTATTTTTTAAAGCTATTATTTTGGTTTTCCTTCGTTTTTTGTTCTTCCAGTATTGAATGGCCATTTTAAGAGCTACTTCTATGGCTGTGGACCCGTTATCAGAATAAAATATTTTACTTTGATCTTCCGGTAAAAGCTTTAAAAGTTTTTCGGCTAATTCAATAGCGGGCTCATGCGTAAAACCTGCGAAAATAGTATGGTCCAGTTTTTTGGCCTGCTCAAATATTCTTTGCGCAATTTCGGTTCGTCCATGACCATGAATATTTACCCACCAGGATGAAATAGCGTCAATATATGTATCCCCATTTTCGGCGTACAATGTAACGTCTTTCGCCTTGACTAAAGCTATGGGTGGCAGTGCTGTTTTCATCTGGGTGTAGGGATGCCAGATCATGTCTACATCTTTTTCGCTTAAGCTTGGTTGCTGTTTATGGTTATGATTCTGGTTTTGTGGTTTCTTCATAGTGTTTATTTGCTCTTTATATTTTACCGATTAATTCTGACCTTATTTTTTGAGCGCCATTTTCGATCCATTTGGCGTCCATGTTTTTTACATGGGGTATTCTCAGTATTAAATTACAATCCCCCATTTTTTCGATAATGGATTCTGAATCAGGGTTAGCTTCTCCATTAAACACAATCGCTAGAAGAGGTAAATTTCTTTTATGAATTTCGGCCAGGCTTAACAGGGTGTGGTTAATGCTTCCCAGATAATGGTTGCAAACCAGCACCACTTTTGCGTCAAGTTGTGCTATAATATCTGCAATTGTATGTTGCTCATTGACAGGAACCAATAGTCCCCCTGCCCCTTCTATAATTATTGGATTTTCACTTTGCGGCGCACTTATATTTTGAATGTCGATTGTAATTCCATCTATAGCTGCGGCGGCGTGCGGCGAAATCGGTGTTTGTAAACGATAGGTTTCCGGGTGAATTGTTTTTTTACGGTCTACCAACTTCGAAATTTGTATAGAATCGGATTGGTCTAGTTCACCCGATTGAATGGGTTTCCAATAATCATAACCGAGAGCCTGGCAAAAAATTGCCGAAACTATTGTTTTTCCTACCCCGGTGCCAATACCAGTGATGAAAATATTTTCATTTTGTTTTTTGTGATTTTTATGTTTGTTGTGTTCATTCATAGTATTCACTTTGCGTGAGGTTTTAACAAGGCTGCTACTTGTAAAATATCTTTTTGTGTATTAAAACTGTGAATGCAAATTCGAATTCTTTCTTTCGTAACAGGTACGGTAGGGCTAACGATCGGACGAACATCATATCCGCTTTTTTGTATGACCGTGCAAATCGATTTAACATTTTCATTCCCCGGAATTTGAATTGTTTGAATTTGCGAAAATTTGGACATAAGTTTTGTTTCGGTTTCATCTGTCTTAGAACCGGTGCATAAGTTTTCGACAAACAAATGTATATTTTCAAATAGTTTTTCTCTTTCTCTGTCTAAATCTGGCATCATTTCATACGCTGTGTATATGGCACAAATGGATTCAGGAGAAGCAGCAGTAGTATAGATAAAAGGTCTAGAAAAGTTTATCAAGTAATCTCGCAGTGAGTTACTGCAACAAATGGCGGCTCCATGTAGTCCAAAAGCTTTTCCATATGTAATAATTCTGGCAAATAGATTAGGATGTTCAGCGTACAGGTTCGCTAACCCCCTGCCCGATAATCCGTAAATTCCAGCGGCGTGAGCTTCATCTACAATTAAATAGCAAGGGTGGTTTTTTCCTGAAATTTCACAAATTTCTAATAGCTCACCAAGATCAGGACAATCTCCATCCATGGAATAAAGAGATTCAACAACAACAAAAATTCTTTGAACTGATTTATGAATAAGGCTATCTATTTTCTGTTTTAAATGTTCCAGATTGTTATGTTTAAAAGAAAAAGATTTAGCGTTGTTTAAACGTATTCCATCTCGAATAGAAGCATGGGAAAGTTCATCGTAAAGTATAATGTCATGACGTGTTGCGATGCAAGAGAACAAACCCAGGTTTGCAACATAACCGGAATTAAATAATAGTGCAGCCTCCGAATTATGATATTGTGCAATTAGGTTTTCACTTGTTTCAAAAAAAGAAAAGTTTCCACTCAACAGGCGAGACGCTCCCGACCCATTCAAAGGTTCTGGAAAATGTTTGTTAAAATTCTTTTTGGTAAGTGTGGTCAGTTTTTTATTTTTCGTCAGACCCAGATAATCGTTTGAAGAAAAATCAATAAGAGGTTTTGTATCGAATGAGCTGAGAGTT
>JBEQLE010000109.1:6133-9669 GCA_040326155.1 Leptospirales bacterium
GATACAAATTATCTTCTTTTCGAAGGTTTAACCGTTGTTTTAAAAAGTCTTCCATGGTTGACAATATTAAAAATAGTATTGAATTTGTATTACCCCAGCGTTCTCAGAAAGTTGTCAATATAACCAAGGTTCATTCCTTTAGTGGCAGAAACATTTACAACATGCGGGAAATTTTTTTCGTACCCTTTTACCTGTTTCGACAAATTTGCCTTTTCTTTCTGGTTAAAGCGATCTACTTTTGTCATAAGCAGTAAGAGGGGAATTCTCGACTCTTTAAAAGTTTCTTGAATATATAATTCCTCGCCTTCTGGAGGACGTTTACAATCAAGCAGTAAAAAACCTCCGTGTAGATTATTTGCGGTAGTAATATACGCATGAATTAACCTGGACAAATTATCCCTTTCTTTCTTTGAGATTTTGGCATAGCCATAACCCGGCATATCAATTATGTATATATTTTCTCTGCGAAACACATTCAATAATCTTGTTTGGCCAGGTTTTCTTGAAGTTTTTACGATTCCAGGGTTAGAACATAACGCCGCAATTAGACTGCTTTTGCCTGAGTTAGAACGTCCCATAAAACAAACATGCGGTAAGTCTTCCGGAATCTGAGTAGGGTCCGCAAAAGAACTTATAAATGTAAGCTCCGGAAATTTCTCTTTCAACTTGTTCGGAAATTTATTAAGATTGTCTTTGTTTTCCCAGGGGTTCATGTTACTCCAGAAAGGGGATAATAATATTTATAAAACGATCGATTTCTTCTTTGGTATGAAGATCATTAAAATGACTGAGTATAACACCCGCTTCGCCCCAATGGTTCGAGATAAGAACTCCCGGGTCGATTTTTTCATTGTAACAAGCTTCTGAAAATTCGGCTCCATTTCGCACAGTCCAGGGAACTTCGAAAAAGTATTTACCTTGAGGGAACAAAGGTCGCCCTCCTTTTCCGTTAAGCTGTGTTAAGAAATATTGTGTATTATTGTATGAATCGCGAGCAGCGTTTTGCATACCTGTCCAACCCACACTCGCCATGTAAATGGAGGCTCGCATTGCCATCAAAGTCTGGTTCGAACAAATATTGCTCGTCGCTTTTTCTCTGCGAATATGTTGTTCCCGTGTCGCTAATGTAATAACATAGGCATCGGTTATATTTTCGTCGGAATCTTTTGCTGTTGTTTTACCCACCAGACGACCTGGCATTTGACGCAAATATTCATTTTTAGCTGCTATAAAACCCAACCCTGGACCACCATAATTTACAGGCATTCCAAGTGATTGCCCTTCACCCCAGACTATACCTGCGCCGCAATCTGATGGTGAGTCCAGCGTCGTCAATAACACGGGGTCACATGTTCCATACAAAAATTGACTTTCTGAGAACTCTGTATTTAAGCTATTTAAAGAACCTTCTAATACGCCCAGATAATTGGGGTTTTGAAAAGCCACAACACAATTTTTTTTATCAGAACCCGAAGACGCCCAATCTGTTTCTCCTGTTTTGGAAGACAGCGTAAGATATTTTATTTTTATATTTAATTCATCTTGTATTTCTGCCGGAAAATAAGTATTAATTACATCAAGTGTATTGGGATGTATCCCTCGACTCAGTAAAACCGAAATGGGACTCTCTTGTTTACCCATTACACGAACAGCCATTCGAATGGATTCCACCAAAGAAGTAGCCCCGTCATAAAGAGAAGCATTGGCAATATCCATAGAGGTTAATTCTGACATTAAACTCTGGTATTCAAATAAAGCTTGAAGTGTCCCCTGGGCCAGTTCTGGCTGGTAAGGGGTGTAACTGGTTACAAAACTACGGATGGAACTTAAGTGATCTACCGATTCTGGGGTTTTGTGAACATAATGGCCATACCCTGTAAAAGAGGTTCCTGAAAATGAATTTTCCTTTCGTTCCCGAAACAGTTTTTTGACCTGCCACTCATCGCGGCTCGGTTCTAACTCAACCGGCTGAGCTCTTCTAACTTCTTTCGGAATCGACCTGAAAAGCTCTTCCGGGTTTTTTAATTGCAGTTCGGAAAATATCTCTTCCTGGTCACTGGGAATAAAACTCATACTATAAAGTACTTATATACTCTTTATACGCAGCCGCGTCCATTAAACTATCGAGTTGCGACGCATCGTTTGGTTCTAGTTCAATAAGCCACCCTTTTCCATAAGGGTCACTATTTACACTCTCTGGGCTATCGACAAGTGTTTCATTTTTACCGATAATTTTACCACCAACAGGGGCGAACATATCTGAAACGGCTTTTACCGACTCAATGCTTCCAAAAGATTCATCTTTTGCAAACGTTTTTCCTTCGTCAGGTGTCTCGACAAAAACAATATCACCCAGGGAGTCCTGAGCATAATCGGTTATACCTACCCGCACTTTGGTCTCACTTTGAACTTCAACCCACTCATGTTCTTTGGAATATTTTAAATTTTCTGGTATTTTACTCATGTGTCATCCTATAGCTTGTTTTGATTTTGAAAAGTAGTAAATTATTCATTTAACAGTTTAATAAACTGGTTTAAAATTCTTGACCGTATCGATCATCGATTGAACGTTTTCAAGCGGAGTTTCAGGGTAAATTCCATGTCCCAGGTTAAAAATAAAACCGGGTTTGTTTCCCCTGGCATTTAGAATATCGGTTGTTTTCTTTTGGACAGTCTGGGGGTCACTAAAAAGAACTGCCGGGTCAAGATTACCCTGCACCGTACGATCGCCAAAATAGTCAATCGGCATACGCCAATCGAGCGAAAGTACCGAAACACCAGCATCATACATATCTAAAAGAGCCTCACGGTGAATGCTTGCGCCACGACAGAAAAATATTACCGGAACCTTCTTCGAAATCTCTTGACTAATCTTTTTTACATAAGGAAGAGCATAGGTTTGGTAATCTTCGGTAGACATCGCATCTCCCCAGGAATCAAAAAGTTGTATCATATCAACTCCTGCGGCAATTTGCAGGTCCAGATAATCGAGTGTCGATTTACAAATAAAGTCCATTAAGTTTGAAAACGATTCTTTATCTCGATACATCATCCCGCGAACTTTGGCATGAGTTTTAGAAGTTTTACCTTCGATCATATAAGATGCCAGTGTAAAAGGGGCTGCGGCAAAACCAAGCAGCGACTTTTCTTCAGGTAGTCCAGATCGAGTCAGCTTAATCGCTTCCTCATAAAAATCCAGTTTTTGTTTCATTACATCGGGGTTATACTCTCCGATTAACCTGGCAATATCTTTATCGTTGTCTACCACTTTGGCAATCTCTGGAGATCCGGTTGCAAACGAGACGCCCATGTCCAATGCATGAAGCAAAACCATAATATCAGAAAAAATAATAGCTGCGTCCATATCATATCTTTTCACAGGTTGAAGGGTAATTTCAGATGCAATTTTCGGGTCCATGACCATCTGCATAAAGTCTTTTCCTTTTTTTATCTCGCGATATTCGGGTAAATATCGTCCCGCCTGCCTCATGAACCAGATGGGAACTTTGCCTGTTTCTTCTCGTTTTACTGTTCGT
>JBEQLE010000010.1:0-73453 GCA_040326155.1 Leptospirales bacterium
AGCGAAGAAAAAGCCAAAGATTACGACGAGATGAATGAACTCTTCAAAGCCATTATCCTTCCGACTGTGGTAAACCACAAAAATTGATAGTCACCCTTTATTCTAATAAAAAATGATAGACATCATGTCTGGATATCATACAATTTTACTTTAGGTTTTATAATATCTGGAGAATTGATTAATTATTAATAAATAAAAAGTCTTTAATGCACTTTTATAAATGACGGTCATGTTCATTATTGTATTGGCCGAAATGAATTTAACAAAGAATAAAAATGAAACGTAAAGAAACTAATCCGTCCCTCGAGAATATTGAGTCTGGCTCAGAAAGCACCGAACTGCCCTCTTCTAAAGAGGCAGTGAAGCATGATGAACCTGTTTTTTTTAAGCGCGAAGAGAAAATGATCACTCAATCGCTTGAAATAACCGCCAATTCTGAATACAAAGATAATCCCATCATTGAACAATTTCAAAATTTGACTTTGGAATACCAGCGCTTGCTTAAACAAGCTAAAAAGCTAGTGAAAATGAGCGATTCCCAGCAACTTAACCTGAGTATACTCAGCGAAGAGAAAGCGAAAGCTTACAACAAAATAAATGAACTCTACAAAGCAATAATGAATGATCTGAATTTTGCCCAAAAAATACAGAACGATATTCTGCCAAAGAATATAGAAAGGTACAAGGGGATTGACATAGGAATAAAATTTTTACCCATGATCAAAGTAGGTGGTGATATATATGATATCGTCAAAATTGGAGATAATACCATCCGAATTTTTCTTGCAGATGCAATAGGTCATGGAGTACAGGCCGCTTTGATTACTATGCTTATAAAAAGTGAATATGATATGGTGAGGAGGAAATCTGTTTCACCGGCTGAATCTTTCGATTTTCTTAATACAAGATTTATGAAATTATTCGTTAATTTAAATTTGTTTTTTACTGGTATTATTATAGATATTGATTTAGTGAATCGAAAAATATGTTTTGCCAGCGCTGGACATCCGACACAATACTTATTGCATAAGCAGCAATTGGTAAAAATGGAACATGCCGGCAGCGCCATTGGAATTATATCCAGAAAAAAATACGGTCAAACTGAATACTCTTTTGAATCCAACGATAAACTATTTTTATTTACGGACGGTGTCATTGAGCAAGCCAATGCACAAGGAGAAGAGTATGGTGAAGACCGACTGGAAGATATAATTCAAAAAAACATAGGACTTCCTGCAACAGAAATTAAGGAGACAATTTTTTCGGACATTGATGGACACTTGAACGGAATAGAACCGGATGATGACATAACTTTTCTTGACATTTCCATTGGTTAAACAAAATTTCCCAGTTAGCATCAATGATTATTTTTTAGAAAAGAGGTGACCGAGGCCACGACAATTATGATAATTTTTTTTTATTAAACAGCTTATTTCTTTTATTTATTGACAATTAGTACTTATAATATCTAATTGTATTATCAGGAAATAACTGACACTGATTATGAAACAGGATTAAGAAATGATTGATAATTTATTTCAATTTAAAGAACAACTTAATACAGATAATATTATATTCTGCATCAATGGTCCATTCACTCAAGAACTTACTTCAGGAATTGCCGAAAGCTTAAAACAAAAAATGGACTTAGAAGAAGTCAGTGTATCAACAACAATGAAACTTTTTTCTGTTCTCGTAGAAAAAGCACAAAATATCATCCATTATTCGGTTGAACGAGCCGCAAAATCCATCCATGAAGATGAACCAACCGGTACTCTGGCTTTTGGAATTATTATTGTCGGCTATGAGAATGATCATTATTATATCCTCGGTGGAAATAAAGTAAAAAACATCCATGTAAAAGCCTTGACAGAGAAACTCTCACTTGTACAAAAAATGAACAAAGATGAATTAAAGAAATATTACAATGAGCAGAGAAAAAAAGAACGAAAAGAGAACCATAAAGGCGCTGGTTTGGGATTTATAGAAATTTCAAGAAAAGCCAGCTCACCAATTGAGTTTAATTTTCAAAAAATCGATGATACGTACTCTTTTTTTAATATAACAACAATAATTTGAAAGGACAACAAGTGGATAATCTGGTACTAAACGCAACAAAGTATACCCCCGAAATATTTTTTGACTACGAAAAAAACCTGCTTAAAATTAGCGGGAAATCTTATCCTGAAGATACATCTCAATTCTATACACCGATTATCGACGCCCTGGAAAAATATATCGATGAAATTCAAGACCAAAATGTAAATTTAGTCTTCGATATTATCTATTTTAACAGTAGTACCTCCAAAGTATTCATGGATATTTTTGACTTGCTAGACGGAGCGGTTAAAGAAGGGAAGAATATAGTCGTAAATTGGGAATACAATAAAGAAAATGACAGCCTTCTGGAATACGGTACCGAGTTTAAAGAAGACCTGAAATATCTTCCGTTTAATCTTCAGCCTAAAGACGACTGACACAACAGACAATCGACTAGATTCATTTAACATGGATTATAATTTCTTTAACAGGAATATCGTGAAAATTTTTATTCCAGGGCTGAGTTTCATAGAACAATATTTTAACTGTTCCTTTTTTTTGGGTTTGAATTCGGAATCCGACTTGTATGGCGTCGCCAGGCTTTAAATTTTTGTTTTGTGCGGTTTTAAGCCTGGATATGGAAACAATTCCTTCCATGTCAACTTCGTACATTAAAGCTAAACCTGCGGAAATTCTGTTTTTCAAAACGAGGTCGCAGTGTTCCCCTTGTTTTTTATGAATGGTTTCTATATGCATTACAGATATCCTGCGTAAAGTCTCTACGCTACTATTTGAACCCCGATTAACATGCAAGTTTAACCGAGATTCAATACGCCGACCTTACACAAAAGCGCTCTTTAATTAAGAACTGGTAAATCCATTTTTCTCCCAGTGCGTCCCGGAGTAGGACGAATCGGTGTTTGGCGCAAGGCCCACAGTACCATCTTTTGTATGGCCGTCCAGGTAAACGAAATCGGAATTGCCAGTTGTATTCAGGCATTTAAATGCAGTACTACCATCAGACAATTGTTCTTTCTGCCAATGCGTTCCAGAATTATCCGAATCGGTGTTGGCAGCAAGACCTACGCTGCCATCTTGTGTATTACCATCTAAGTAAACAAAATCTGATTTCTCAGTTGTACCCATGCATTTTAACGCAACACTGCCATCAGACAGTTGCTGCTCTTCCCAATAAGTGCCTGGGTTAGAATATGCATTTGTATCAGCACAGAGATTGACCGAACCATTTTTCGCAATCCCGTCTAAATATAAATACTTTGCATTAACATCCGTACCAAGACATTTATAATAATTAAGAATTATTTTTGGAAGTGTAATTCCCTTAACGCCCACTTTTTCATTTTCATCAATATTACATTCGCCATAAGCAATGTTAAAATAACCATCCATCCCCCAATGCTCAGACCATGAATTTTTACAAATATAATAGCCACCGTCAGCGTCATTGTAACCGACAATACAGATCACATGATTACCGGAGCTTTCTCCATGCACATGCGTATAAATGCCTGATTGGTACTCCAAAATGTCATCATAAAGCTTCATAACAGCGGATATGGGACCGATCTTTGCCAGGTATTCTTTTGTAGCATCCAAATCGGTGATCGTTATAATCTCCGAATATTTAAATGCATTGTCGTCTCTCATCGGGCTAATTATGCATTTTGGGGCAATTTTAGTTGCTTCTATCATATTTTTCGGGTTGCTCAAATCTTCTGGAAATTCCTCCGACAAATCGGCAACCGAATAAGCTGACGGATACGGAAATAGTATTTCCTGGCAAATCCCTCTCTCTTTATTTTCTTGCAATAGGTTGAGTGGCCAGGAGGCTTCAGTACAATTTGGGCCATGCGCAGAACAAAAGAATTCATCCGCCTCTGAAAGTTCCACTAATTGTTGATGTTCTATTGCTATTCTTGCTTCCATAACCGCAGATGTTCCAAATGCCGAGCATATCGGACACAATCCTTGAAATTTTACCGGTGTAACAAAATCTCCATTATTATCTCGCCAATCGATTTTAGATGGTAATGTCGAAGTATCTACTGCTTTTTTAGTAACACGAGCAGGTGTCTGATAGCCAGCTGGTTTAACTGCGCCTGCCAGCCGCTTTCTCGCCTGTTTGTCCAATCGGTGAATCGGGTTCGAGTCCGGATCAAAATTTGCCTCCCATTTTGCCCCCGCTTTTTTAATTTTATCTTTAAGATCATTTATATCTAATAAATCCATTTTGTATCCTCCCTCTTTTAATAATTTGATTTAAAATGCACTGCCGAAAATCGGTTACATTTCGAGTCAAACAATACACTCAAGACATAAAAACCGATAAAACCATATCCGTCAATTAAAAATTTCATATTATTCATTTATATTTATTAAATTGCTTAGAGACAATGTACACATCTCTAATAATTTACCAGATAATTACAGGTTAAAAAGATTGGCGAAAGATTTTTACTCGAAGAGGTATAATATATTAAAATATTATTATATCAATAAATTTTCATTACAAAGTAAAACCGAATACAGCGAGATCGTCTAACCTGTCCTCACCTTTCATATGATCATCAAAAGCGCTTAATAATAGTGTTTCTTGATCTTTTATTGGCTTTTCATTGTTTTTAAGAATCAAATTTTTTAGTCTCTGTTTTCCAAATGGGATATTGTCCTTTCCGCCAATTTGGTTGTAAAGGCCATCCGTGGACATAAAAAAGGATGTCCCTTTTTCAATCGGAATAGTGTGATTCGTGAATTTAAAGTTTAAGTCTGATCTTTTATATCCAATACTATGTCGATCTCCGTTAATTATTATAGCTTCGCCTTTCGAAAAGTATAGAACCGGCACTCTGGCGCCGGAATATATAACAACGTTGTCTTTCATATTAATGTTACAAATAGCGGCGTCCAACCCGTCATCCGACAGGGCAAACTCCGTTTCCTGTTGCAGAGTGGTTTTAACTATAAAGTTTAGTCTGCTTAAAATTTCATTTGGAACATAACAATTTTCTTCGGATATAATTCTTTTTAGTGCAGTCGACGCTATCATCGTCATAAAAGCTCCCGGAACTCCATGCCCGGTACAGTCGATTACGGCAACTATAAAGTTTGTTTCAGAGAAAAATGTATAGATTATATCACCACCGACAATATCTCTCGGCTTCCATATAAAAAAACTATTCGGAAGGTATTTTTGCACAGTTTGTTTATTTGGTAATAAAGAAGTCTGAATCATTTGCGCATATTGAATACTATCCATGATTTTTGTATTGGCTTCTTCAAGATCTTGATTTTGGTGTTCCAGTTGTTCCAGAGCATTTTTCAATTTATTTGTACGCTCCTTTACTTTATCTTCCAGAGTAGCATACAAACCGGCGTTATCTATTGAAATGGCAGCCTGAGAAGATAACAGGTTGAGTACTTCTAAACGCTCTTCTGGAAAAGCATTTGTTGTTAAATTATTTTCAAGATAAATAATACCGACAACCTGCCCTTGTTTAATCAGGGGCATACAAAGTACCGATTTAGGTTTATACTTTTTTATATACGGATCATTATTAAACTTAGTATCATTTTCGGCATCGTTTAATACGATACTATTTTGGGTTCTTTCCACATAGTTTACGATGGCAATGGAAACAAGCGGCGTACTATTTGGCGACTCGATTGGAGTAGATTGCATCACCTGTACATCAGCGTCATCGAGCTTGTTAGCCGCTTCGATATGCCACATCCCTTGTTTTTGTGATAAAAAATAACCTTTTTCAGCCCCGGCATTTTCAATTGTTATGCGCATCATCTTCTTTAAAAGTTCGTCCAGTCTAATTTCCTGAGAAATTGCCTGGGAATTTTTTAAAATGGAAGCCAGGTCCAGAGAGGATGAGGGTAGAATCGATGAACGGGTGGATACTTCGCTCATGTTATTACCGGCGGTTGTATCTTCAAAACCCAGAGCTTCCATAGAAATAAGTTGGGGGTATTCTTGTTTTAAAGCTTCCATCTTGGGTTGACATCCCCACTTCATATAGCTATAATAAGCATTCGTCATATAAATTCTTGCAATTTCAACAAGATTGTTTGAAAGATAATATTTAGCCATTAATTCATTGGCAATGGCCACTTCATGTGTTATTTGCTGGTCATTACTAAGTTTAATGGCCTCCAGGTATAGTTTGGTCGTTTCTCCCATCGGTTTGTTTTCTGCCCGGCTGAGTTCAGCTTGAAGCAATATGTATTTATTTATATAATTCTCGGGGCAGGCATCACTCCACATCTTAAATTTCTTTATAATTTTCTTTAGTTTCGATAAATGCTTTCTCTTGTTCCTCGAATTTTTTGAAATTAAAGAGGATAGCAAAAGCCCGTAAAATAAGTAGAAGAGCATCGTGGTTTGTAAACTCAAAAAGATATCAACATTTTTCTCCACTTGCCTGGCTATTTCCAAAGTTTCCGGTTTACTACCGAATATATAGTGAAGTATTAATGTGAATAACCTGTAATTGCCATAGGTGGAAATATCCTTTTTTTCTTCCCATAAAGCGATGTTTTCTTCCGCGTTAAACTTTTCCCCATTTATAGCATATTTATCTTCGGAATTACCAATTAAATTTTCCACAGCCTGGTAAACCAGATTATAACCGCTTTCTGTTTGCGGTTGTTTCAATGGAATAATTTTTTTTTGAATTTTTTCCATCTGATTACTAAGATTATTTAAATTTTCTCCCATGCTGAACAAGGATTGGCCGTAGTCCCACAGCGCATACCCGTAATATTCAAAATTTCCATCTTCAAGGCATATATTTACCGCTTTCTTATAAGCATCACTTCGATCTCGGAATGCAATTTTTAAATGCAACTGCCCGACATAATTAGTGTAAAAAGTCGCTGCCCTGCCAACGTTGTTTTGATACTTGTTTGACAGATTGACAGCAAGTTCGCCAAATTCGGTTCCTTTTTTAATATTTCCCATGGAACTCGAAAGAATGAGTCCGTAAATTGCTATTGCAAAAGGGGACATCGGCGCTATTCCGTGTACCAAAGACAGGTTAAAAACCTTTAATATGATCATAGGTACGTAGTCAGGAGCGACGGTCAAAGCAGGCGTTGTACATAGACCCATAATTTCTATGGCCGCTATTATTCGTTCATCTTTCATTTCCGGTAAATCAATAATAGACTTACTTTTTTTTCTACGCAATAAAATTTGTGATTTTACAATTTCCTTTAAAATATATATTTTACCAGGTTTGCCGGGAAGAGGAATACCCAGTTGTTTCAAAGTTGCCTTTCCGATATCCAACGCCTGTTTGGCTTTCATTTGCGTAATATAATGCCTCATCATAATCGCATATATTTGTTGTTTCTCTAATATAGTTTTTGCATGATGTAATATATCTTTAAATAAATTTTCAGCTTTATCAAAATTTCTTGCTAGATACTCTGCTTCAGACCAAGCCTTGTGAAATTGAAAAGCAAAGCTGTAGTCACTTTCCCAGACTGTTTCAGGCATTAATTCAGCGCCTTTTGTAAAAAATATCGCGGAGTCGTGATAGGCTGCCGATTCTTTCGCTTTGAGCCCCGCTTTATAATTTATATCAACAAGCTGACCTTTCTCTTCCTTGCTTAAATGGTCTATTGCCCTGTTCCATTGACTGGCGATGTTAAAAAGATTCTCTCCGGAACCCTTTTCTTTATGTAAAAGCAAGGACTCTTTTCCGATTCGATAATGAATATCCGTTTTTTCATCTAATAGAGAATACGTAGCGTCCATTACACGGCCATGAATAAAACTAATAGATGTTGTTTCTTTTACTAACAAACCTTCGTTTATAGCTTCTTTAAGGTCGCTTAGAACATGGGCCGGAGATTTAGACAATACTCTGGCAACGATATCAAGGTCAAAACGCACTCCAAAGCAACAGGCGACTTTCATTGCCTCTATAGTTTTTGGTGAAAGATTTTTAATGTTATCTACCATCAATGTGACAACATTATCCGTTATATTTTCATCTTGTATTCGTTTAATATCCCATTGCCAACCTATATCTTCCGTCGACTTTGAAGCGTTATTATAATGGATTAAGTTTGCTTTATGCAGGGTTTTTAAGAACTCCCTGACAAAAAATGGATTTCCTTTGGTTTTGCTATGAACAAGGTCCGTAAGTTGCTTCGTATCTTTTGACTGTTTCCCAAAAGCCGCAGAGATCATTTGCAAAATCTGATCTTTGTCGAGAGGTTCAATCGCATTATTAGTCCAGGGGATTTTTTCCCTTTTCAATTTTTCGAGCATGAGTAAAAACGGGTGTTCATCATTAACTTCGTTTTTTCGATATGTTCCAATAAACAAAATACATCTTAAATCAGGCTCACCCATAAGAAAAGAAATCAACTCAAAACTTGCCTGGTCCGCCCAATGGATGTCATCCAGAAAGAAAACGAGCGGATGGGTCACCGATGCAAAAACTTCGACAAAATTTCGAAAGGTTAAATTAAAACGGTTTTGTGACTCAACCGGCGGTATAGTTGCGACTTGCGTTTGTTTTCCAATAATCTGTTCCACAATAGGTATAATTTCCGTTATGACTTGCCCATTATGTCCCAGAGCAGTCCGAATCTGGTTGCGCCAGACATCAAGCTCTTCTTCACTAAGAGTTAATATCCTTTTCAGCATTTCATTGAACGCCTGAATAATTGCGGAATAAGGAGTGTTTTTATCCTGGTGATCGTATTTACCTCTAATGAAAAATCCTTTTTGGTCAATAACCGTTTTCTGAATTTCATTTACAATCGCTGTCTTGCCTACTCCTGAAGAGCCGGAATAAAACATAATTTGTTTACTTCCCCGACTACATTTATAATAATTTTCCAACAATTCAGTAACATACTTTTCTCTACCAAAAAGCATATCGGGAAATTGTAATCTATTCGAAACATCATGGCTGGCTATCTCAAAATCGGTAATTTTGTTATTCTTTAAAGCCGTTGCACATTTTTCAAGATCATATTTTAACCCGTGAATGCTTTGGTACCTGTCTTCTGCATTTTTTGAAATTAATTTCATTATTATCTCAGAAATGACTTTCGGAATTTTATTATTTATTTCATGGGGAAGCGGCGGTACTTTTGCAATGTGACAGTGTACCAACTCAGAGGGGTCCTCACTATCGAAAGGCAGTACATTTGTCGCCATTTTATACAAAGTGATACCCAGTGAATAATAATCGGTTCTATAATCGATAGCCCGATTCATTCTACCGGTTTGCTCGGGTGAAATATAGGCTAAATTGCCTTCGAGCTGGCTTGCATTTAATACCGGTAGACTTTCCTTCGCCAAATCTGATGCCAGCGAAAAGTCTATAATTTTACATCGACTGTTTTTTGTATCCCATACAATATTATGAATATTAATATCTTTATGGATTATCTTTTTTTCATGTATGCTTTCTATTCCGTCGGTTATTGATATTGCCAGTGATAAAAACTTTTTAATGGATAGGTCTTCTTTCGCTAATAAATTCCCTAGAGAGTCTCCGCCAACTGACTCCATTACGATGACAGGTTTACCATCGTATTCAATCAATTTAATTGGTTTAATTACGTTTGGCGCATCAATAGTATCCAGAATTTTAAATTCTGTTTTAATATTCGCAATTTGATCTGGTGACGGATATTCACCGGCCAGACTTTTTAGAATGATTTCTACATTATCAGATTCTCGTCGACCACTGTAGATAATCGTTCTTTTATTCTGGTGCAGTATTCCATCTAAATTGTACCCTGATACTTTAATCATAATTTCCTTTGTAGATTATTATACAATTAAACTACAATTCCCTATATGATGTTCGATAAGTCAATAATTTAAAACATTCTATAGTCATGCGATAATTTTTAAATAAGTTTTTTTGTAATAAAAATCTTGACTCGTACTTTCAGTGTTATAGGGTAGCATTACTCAAGTATGAGATGGAGGTAAATTATGGATTTACAACATGAGAAAAATAGAGTTTTAACTCATTTAATTCTGGACAAGGGATTTCGGGACAGCTTGAAAAACAGTACGAGTGACGGCGTAAAAGACGTTATAAATGGCGCCAATGTCGATCCCCCTTTGAAGGCCAGTGACCTTGATGACGGCTTTTTAACAAAATTGAAAACAGCCGTAGATACCAAGGATTTGGGAAGCCAACCAATTGATAGTATCGAATCTTTAAAAGGTGGAGTAGAACCTGCTCCTGCTTCCTGGTAATTTCACCAGAATTTTAAAGACTTTTGATGGTTATCGACCTGGCTTAGTCCAGGTCGCTATATTAGATGTCGGCGAGAATTCTATGATTTTATAGGGTTAATTGCCTTTGGTCATCAATAGTACCCAGAATTTCAAATTCTCTTCTTCCGCTGTAAACAGCGTTCATTTATTTTGTTGCAAAATTCCAGTTAAACTGCACCCTGATACATTAACCATAATTACACTTGCAGATTTACTCTACTACTAAACTACAATTGTCCCATGATGTTTAATGGGTTAATTATTAAACATCCGATATATTGATTTTAAAATGATTTTTTTAATAAAAATGTTGACCACCACTGTAGGTGATATACGGTAGTATTAATAAAATTAAAAGATTGGAGGGAAATAATGGAAACAAATGATCTACAAGGTTCACAAAACAGAATTTTAACTCACATGGTGCTAGATAAGGCTTTCTATGAAAGTTTGAAAGGCAAGACGATTGTGGAAATGAGAAACGTTGTAAATGACGCTCAGATCGATCCCAATTTACAGGCCGCCCAACTTGGTGACGATTTCTTTACAAGATTAGGTACAGCCGTCAATGATAATGGGGATTTGGAAACTAAACCAATTCAGGACATCTTAATCTTAAAAACTGAGGTGATGGGGCAGCCTGCACCAGCTTCCTGGTAATTTCACTAGAATTTTAAAGACTTTTGAAATTAGTCCTGGTTAAGTCCAGGTCATAAAATCCGAGAACAAAGCAATTATATGCTTCATGCATTATTTTGGCTTTGTCTGGACAAATCACAAGATATAGGGCATCATCATAGCGGGTGATGCCTTTTCAACAGGGTAGTAGAATATGAAAACTGTACTTATAGCAACTCACCAGGTTTCTTTTGATCTTCCGGTATCGTTATATTGTAGCATGGGTGTTCTGACCCTGGCTACTGCTCTAAAAAAGCGTAACCTGCCATGCGAAGTTCTTGATTTATTTGAACATAATGATTTACATGAAAGCAATTATGATGAAGCTATAGATGCAGTTGTTGAAAAAATTCTTTTATCGAAACCGGACGTTATAGGCTTTTCAACGATGAGCGATAATTTAATCATCGCTCTGGAGCTGGCAAAACGGATAAAGCAAGCTCGTCCCGCAGTTCATACTATTTTGGGCGGCCCGGGAAGCGCCTTTTGCGCACAAGACATCCTTTTAAACTTTCCCCATACCGACCTGGTCATCCGAGGAGAGGCGGACGATGTTTTCCCCGAATATATCGAGTCTCTGAATCAAGGGCAGACCAATAACGATTTACGCGGATTGGTATTTCGCAACGAACAAAAAATAATCGATAACGGATGGCCGGACCCGATAAAAGATATGGACTCTCTTCCGATATCGGATTATAATTTAATTAATGGATTAGGTATAAAACCTGGTGATCACAGGTATGGCGGTTTCGGTGTTGTTACGATCGAAATTGGCCGCGGTTGCCCCTATTCCTGTTCTTTTTGTTCTACTTCCACCTATTTTAATCGGGAATTCAGGGTAAAATCTACGGACCGCATAATCGAAGAGATGTTATTGATTGAAAAAAAACTGGGGCCAGTCCGGATACTATTCAATCATGATACTTTTACAGTAGATCGAGAGTATGTATTAGAACTATGCGATAAAATTATAAAAAATATCCCCAACCCGGACTGGTTATGCTTTTCCAGACTGGATACGCTTGATAAAGAGATGTATACAAAAATGGGAGAAGCCGGTTGTACCGATATCTTTGTAGGACTTGAAAGCGCTACAAAGAAAATGCAAAAGACGCTCAATAAAAAACTGGATGTCAATGAATTTGATATGTTACTGGACATTGCCAAGAATACGAAAATTGGAATTGTCCTTGCATTTATTGTCGGTTTTCCCGAAGAAGAAAAACAAGACATTAAAGAAATGCTCTCGTTTTTACTCAAAGTAAAATATTTAACTCGGGACCAATCCACCATTATCTTTGCCGCATTAACCCCTATGATCGGGACTCCTATATATAAAACATGGAAAAACAAATTAGCGTATGATAAGTATGGTAGCAGAGGCACCACGGATATACCCTTTAAATGGACTTCCTTTAGAGAGACGATTCAGGCATATCCTGAAATTTTTTCTGTATTTTTTCATTTGGACACCGGTGGCGCTAAAAGATTGAATGATGTAAAATATCAGTCCATAGTCGCAACACTGGATATAATATTAAATGCATCAATTTTAATAGCTTATGAATGGTTAGAGAAAGGTGTTGCCGAGGCTTTGGTTCAACATATCGATGAAATTAATTTTCCTGAACCGACACGGGCGGGATTCTTCGACTCTCCGGCTTTGGCGGAATCGATTCGAAAGGTAATTTACACAGCTATGCAGAATGAACCGTTAGCGCAGGCAATGTTTGACGCTGTGGCTAAATATGAGATAGCCAAATACGAAGTGCAGTTAATAAAAAACAGCAGCCATTCTATAGTTATTGAGGTTATTGTCGATCCGATTCCTTTGGCCGAGCAAATTGAAAATCGCATGGGAATGAAAAAAATTGCTGAAAATTTAACTGTGAACAATCAACCAATGCATTATATGGTAATTCGTGATGAAGAGAATCAAAAGATTAAAGCTACGAAAGTTTCTTCTGACATGGTCAAAATTCTTGACTCAGATGCAAAGGCAGTGGAGACTTAAAAGTCTCGGTCTCTAAATATGAAAGTTACCCTGGTTGCGACGCATCAGATAACGAAAACGCATCCAACTCCGCTCTATAGCGCATTGGGAGTGCTTGCACTCGCTGCGGCAGTAAAACAGCGGCAATATGAATGTGAAGTTATTGATCTGGTTCGCTATAATAAGGTGGCGGAACATTTGTTTGAACCGATGGCAGATGAAATTGCTGAAAAACTTTTAGAAACAAAACCCGATATTATTGGGTTTTCCACCATTACGGATAATTTAATTATTGCTCTTGAACTTGCTAAAAGAGTAAAAAAAATGTCACCGGGTATATGCATCATAATGGGTGGGCCGGGAGTTTCCTATTGTTCTCAAGATGTATTAGAGAACTTTCCCGCTGTGAACTATATAATACGCGGGGAAGCGGATTATGCCTTTCCGGATTTTCTTTCAGCCTATGAAGCTAAGGACGAGAATCCCCAGATTAAAGGTCTCGTTTACCACAATGGCGATACCATGGTCGATTTGGGATGGCCAGACCCGGTTGAAGATCTGGATCAACTGCCTATTCCGGCATATGAATTTTGCACAGACATCGAATTTGAAACTTCATGGTATGACCATCGATATGGCTTTCTTATTGAAGCCGGTAGAGGCTGTCCGTACAATTGCAGTTTTTGTTCCTCTTCGTTTTATTTTAAACGGAAGTACAGAGTAAAATCGATTGAAAGATTAGTTAAGGAAATTCATTATTTAAGAGGAAAGATTAAAAATAAAAGAGCTCGGTTCATTCATGATTTACTGACATTTAAACAAGATTATATGGAGAAGTTGTGCGAAGCTCTGACTTTGGAGTTTCCAGATCTCAAATGGGGCTGCGATTCTCGCCTTGATACGATTGACCCTCCGTTAATAGAAAAAATGGTTAAATCGGGGTGTGACTTTATATTTCTTGGCATTGAAGCTGCAACACCCAGAATGCAAAAAAACATCGGAAAAAGGCTCGATTTGAGTCGTATTGATACTGTATTGGAAAGTTTTAAAAAATGGAAGATTAAATTTATTTTTTCATTCGTAGTGGGGTTGCCTGAAGAGGATGAGTCGGATATCAGGGCGATCTTTAAGTTGGCATTTAAAACAAGAGCTGCATGTGGAAATAATTGTACCGTACAACTGCATCCTTTAATACCCGAACTGGGCTCCAGTCTGTTTCCTGAAGATTTAAATGATATCGTATACGATGTAAATCATAGAATGGTGGAAAATGCGCTGCCATTTCACTGGACCGAACTTCGAAAAATCGTACAAAAACACCCAGGTATATTTCCGAGTTTTTACAGACTTAAAAAAACGTTAGGTAATTATTCCTCACCTGAAACTGACCCGTCAAAATTTGCCCACTTTACGCTGATTCTTCAAGAAGGAATGATAAATTCTCTGCTTTTTGCTTATCGCGTGCTGGGGGACGAACAACTGGCAAAAGTAATTTTTGAGTGTATGGATGAATTCACTTTTGCAGATATGGATACAAGAGAAGAAGCGGAATTTAACGACATATTTACTTTGATACGAACAAGAACCGCCAATTTGATTGGAGAAAATGAGGAAAACAAAAGACTCGTCGAAGTATTTAAATCTCTGGCAACATTTGAAATGGCAGTTTATAAAATCAGGCAAAAAGAATCCTCCGAATATATTGAACAAATTGATGTTTCCTATTCCGAAGAGGAAATGCTGTTTTTAGCCTCAAATCCAGATGCTCATGAAGATGTATCTCCCAGACAGAGGCGCTTAATGATACTTTGGGACAAAGGTGAAAGTAACATTAAGTGTGTGGAAGTGTCTCTAGACATGCAAAATTTAGCAAACATTTAACAAAATGAAAACCCTGCTTATTGCCACTCACCAGATCTCTTTTTCGCAGCCGCAATCTTTATACAATTGTCTTGGTGTGTTAACTCTGGCCGCTTGCTTGAAAAAGCGCAACCTGAATTGTGAAGTTTTAGACCTGTTTGAATATAACGACCTTTATAATCGAGATTGCAGTGAAGTATTGGATTCCATTGCTCAAAAAATTATAGCCGCAAAGCCCGACATTCTTGGTTTTTCGGCGATGATCAATAATCTACCCATTGCCCTGGAGTTGGCCGCTCGTGTTAAGAAAATTCGACCCGATGTGTTTACTGTTTTTGGAGGACCGGGCGCAGCTTTTTGTGCCAAAGAAGTTCTGTTAAATTTTAAACAAGTGGATGTCATTTTTCGAGGCGAGGCCGATGTGGTCTTTCCCGGTTATATTGAAAATTTAGCAAATAATAATAACAGCAACAACTCGGTTCCAGGGTTGATTTTTCGAAACGGAGCAGAAATCGTAGATAACGGCTGGCCCGAACCGATTGCAAATCTGGATGAGCTTCCCGTTCCAGATTATCATTTTGACAGTGAATCTTATAAGAGTCAGACAACAAAGCAATTTGGCGATTACAATGGTGTCTCCATAGAAGTCGGCCGCGGTTGTCCATATACGTGTACGTTTTGTTCCACTTCCGAGTATTTTAAACGAAAGTATCGGTTAAAGACCGTTGATCGAATTATTGAAGAAATATTATTAATACATAGAAGACTTGGTCGGGCCAGAATTATTTTTAACCACGATCTTCTCACTTTAAAGCGAAAGTTTGTTTTCGAATTATGCGAACAAATTGAAGCGCGCGTTCCAGGGTTAATCTGGAAGTGCCACGCCAGGTTGGATACTCTGGACTCAGAAATGCTTACCAAAATGAACGAAGCCGGCTGTAATGAAATTTTTCTGGGTCTTGAAAATGCCACAGAGAAAATGCAAAAAATTGTGAAAAAGAAGCTGGACCTGGATAAATTTGACGTGCCGCTGGAGAGCGCCGCCTCCTTAGATATGAAGTTCAGTCTCTCTTTTATTGTAGGTTTCCCGGAAGAAGAGGAGGAAGACATTCGCGCTATCTTTGCCTACTCTTTAAAAGCAAAACAGATGTGCCGCGAAAAAGTCCAAATTAAAATTCATACACTGGCTCCGCTGGTTGGCTCGGCTTTGTATGAACAATGGAAAGATAGACTGGTGTACGACGCCTATGGAAGTATTTCGACTACCGATATTCCGCATTCCTGGAGCTCTTTAAGAAACACCATTCAAGGTCACCCCGAGATATTTTCCATATATTTTCATTTAGACATTGGACAATCGCGAAGAATAAATTCGTCCAAATATGGCTATTTAGGTTTAATTATTGAGAAATTGATGATTTATAGTATGTCGTTGGCCCATGAATGGCTCGGCGATAGCATTGCCGAAATTTTTGTAAATAATATTGATGAAATTATTTTACCGCAAGCCGCATCGGCAAAAGACTCAGAATATCATGCTCTGGCGCAGTCTGTCAGAAAACTACTCACAAAGGCTTTGCAATACGATTCGGTAGCACAGAGCATGTACGATGCTGTGGCCCAATATGAAATTGCCGTTCTCGATATAATGAGCAATAGAACGAATGGCTACATGAAAGTTATTGAAGTCTATTATGACCCGGAGGAATTAATAGAACGAATCCATAAATGGCAGACTATGAAACAAGTTGCTGAAAATCTAAACAAAAGAGATGAACCGCTTTGCTTAATGATTTTATGGGACGATAAGGAAAATAAACTGAAACGAACGGAAATTTCACCGGATTTCGCTCACCTAGTCAGTTAATACACTTTCTGCCTGAAAGGATTGTTTACGGTATGTTCTAAGATTTAAGTATTGCCTGTGAAGCAGTATCAATTATTTAAAGATAAAGCCATATTGGCTGTAAAAGGTTTTATGATGGGTACCGCCGACGTTGTACCCGGAGTTTCCGGTGGAACCATCGCTTTAATTAGTGGAATTTATGAACACCTCATTACCGCCCTTAGTTCCGTAAAAATTTCCCATGCAAAAGATCTATTTTTCCTGATTTTTACACGGCCCGGTTCCGAGAAAAGAGTCGCCGCAATTCATTCCTTAACAAGAATACCCTGGAATTTTCTACTTCCACTTATGTTCGGTATCCTATCGGGCGCCATGGTCTTTTTCCGTATTATGCCCTACCTGTTAGAAACTCATCCTTTGTATACTTACTCCTTTTTCTTCGGCCTCATTTTATTTTCACTTACGATACCGTATAAACATATGCATAAACATCTTTATGATTTTGCAATTTTAATCTTTTTTGCCTTTGTCACATTTATGGTAACCGTTTTTATTGGCGAGCAGGAAGGCACTACAAATCTATTTTACATATTTTTTTCCGGCGCTCTGGCCATTTGCGCCATGATTCTGCCCGGTATTTCCGGCGCTTACATACTTTTAATATTAGGGGAATACCATATTATAACAGACTCCCTTGAATTCCCGTTTGATCTGCCCATTGTACTTACTTTTATTGCCGGCATGGTGATCGGTTTGCTCTCTTTTGTTCGTTTGTTAAAGTCTCTATTGTATCATCATCACTCTCGAACTATGGCCGCCTTGACCGGAGCGATGGTCGGTAGCATGTATAAACTTCTACCTTTTCCTCATATAAAAGGTTCGATAGGTACCTCCGATTACGCTATATTTGCTGCTATGGCCCTGTTGGGAATGTTATTTATTTTTGCCATGGAGCGGGCTGCTCTCGCAGTGAAAGATCCGGAACCGCCGATTTAATCCCAATTTTGGTTGTCGTCCGATAACCAAAACAGACTTTTGTTCCATGTCTTTTGATCTTTCATCTTATCAAGAAAAATACTCTGAACTGTTGCGTGACTACGATCATATTCAAGTGAACCTTGTCGATTATCCAAAAACTCCTTATAATTTGGCGATTGCCACTGCGAGAACCTGCTATAGTTCGAAGGGTTTAATTTATCCTGACGACCTTGAAAAAAATGATAAATCAAGAGAGCTTCGCGACCGAATTGCGCGTTCTACTCTCGAAGCCGGCCATGTTACAACTCGCCAGCACGCCCATTTTGTTTTCGCTATTTCCGGGGTTTCCCGAAACGTCATCTGGCAGTTTTTACACTCTCATCCCTATTATAATTCGGAACAGGTTTCGCAAAGGTATGTTCCCATAAAAGGCGGTGACTGGTTTTCTCTTCCCCCGTCTCTAAGAACTGCCGAGGGAAACGCCCACATGGACTTTTGCATAAAGAGTTACCGCGAGCTTATTGAGGCTCTAACCGGCCCCGTCTCTGAGGTCTATTTTGATATATTTCGCAGCCGTAAGGTTAACCCTGAAAAGTACGCTAAAGATATCGAGAAAAAGTCGATGGAAGTGGCCCGGTATATTATGCCGCTTTCCACGACCGCTTATTTATACCACACCATAAGCGCGCTTACATTTTACCGCTACGCGAAAATGTTGGAGCGAAACCTGTTACCCGAAGCTACGGTACTGATTTTAAAAATGGCCGCAGAGCTTGAAAAGGTTGATCCTCTTTTGGTTTCTGAAATTCCGGAATCTCTGGAAAAAATTTCGAAAGAGTATGATCCTGCCATTGCCTCACGAAAAAACCGTGAATTCGATGAACGTCTGAACAAAGAAAACCTTCGCTCGATGTTAATTTCTCACACCGGTGATATTGCAAACAAAATTCCCGAGATAGCAAATCTTATGCGTGGTGGTTTTTCAGGCAATGCGGTCACATTACCCGAACTTCTGGACGCAGAAAAAAACAGTTATCTGTCGGATCCTCTATACCCGGTAACGCTCGATGAAGATTCCCGTGTGTTGAATCATATGCATTTTACATTCATGAAAAAACTTTCCCACACCGCCGACTCCCAGGAACAACGCCACCGTACCCTTCCCGGTTCTCGTCCGGACCTTGCGGCCCAGGTCTCTCTTGAGAACGATTATATTATACCCGAAATTATAAAAGGCAACCCTGTTTTGTTATCTTTATACAATAATATTATAGAAAAAAGTTTCGATGTTATTCGAGCAACTCACAAAAAAGGCATTCCACTTCACGATGTAACAAGCCTGCTGCCAAATGCTTTTCCCGTTCGTTTTTACGAGTCCGGTGACTACCTGAACTTTTTTCACAAGTGGAAGTCGAGACTCTGTTACAACGCCCAGGAAGAGATTTTTTATTCGACGCTCGATGAACTGAACCAGGTCGAAGCCGCCGTACCCGAACTTCGAGGTTTTATCGGCCCGCCTTGCGCCCTGCGTAAAACCACCAAACCGCGCTGCCCCGAAGGCGACCGCTACTGCGGCGTCAAAGTCTGGAAACTTTCCCCGTCTGAATATAGCCGGGTTATATAGTCAACAAGGTAACCATTGGTTTGTCAGTGTTTATTTTCTAAGAATCTTTTTCAAGGTTTCAATCAAGACACTGTTTTCGTCAGTTGAGCCGATGGAAATTCGCAGCATATTGTCGAGTTTTGAATTTGCAAAATGGCGAACCAGAATTTTCTCTTGTTTTAAAGCTTCCAGAAGGTTTACCGCAGTGGTTTTTTTCGGGGCTTCAGCCAATACAAAATTTGCCTGGGATGGCAATACGGTAAAACCGAGATTTTCCAGGGAAGCCTGCATTTTTTTTCTCTCGGAAATTACCGCTTTCGTTGTTTTATGGAGCCAGGTTTCATCGCTTAGAGCGACCATGCCAATTTCAAGAGCAACAAAATCTTCATTGTAAGAGTCTTTACCCGCCCGTATTCCACTCATAATGTAGGGGTTAGCCGACAGAAGGTATCCGGTTCTTAAAGCTGCCAGCGCGTGACTTTTCGAGAAAGTGCGGGTGACCACGCAGTTATCGTATTTGCTTAGTTTATGAATGAAGCTGTTTTTGTGTCCATCCGGGCTTTGTTCGACAAAGTCATTATAAGCCTCGTCAATGACCCAGAGCGCTTTCGAATTTTCAATAGCTCGTTCCAGTTTTTCAACCGAAGTAAATTCCCCTGTCGGGGCGTTCGGGTTCGGGAAAAAAATCATTTTAGCGTCGGTTTGCGCCAGAGCTTCGAGATCGACCATGTGACCATTTTTGGCTGGAATATATTCGAGCACGCCATTTGCCGCCGAAACCAGGGTGTCATAAAGGCTATAGGTAAACTCGGGGGTAGCCACTCGATCGCCTGCGTCGAGAATAATTCGGCACAGCAGCGCCAGAGCTTCGTCGGAACCATTTGTAACTACGACTTGTTCCGGTTCTACATTATAATGGAGGGCCAGGGCGCTGCGCAACGGTTCTCCCATCGCATTGGGATATTTTCGAAAAGCCTCCGTGCACATTGCCAGCTCTTTCAGTTTTTGTTCGACTTTCGGTGACGGACTAAACGGATTTTCGTTCGTGTTTAGTTTTATCCAGTCGTCGCTTTCGGGTTGTTCCCCCGGAATGTATTCTTTAAATTTTTTAAAAATATGATTTCGATAGTCTGTTGCCATAGCATCCCCGAATAAGTTTTTATGTATTCATGGAATTGTAATCATAATGCCAAGTCATTTTTGCGACCATTTTGATAAGTTTTTCATTCCACATGTAGCCCTGGTCTGTTTTTTCCAGTTTCTCGCCGAGGTCCATTTTAGCCTGTCGCGTAATTCTTGCCCAGCTCTTTAATCTTTTTAAACCAAGGTATATGCGTTCTTGTTCGTCGCATGTTAAAAATGCACTGTCCGTGGTAATTTTTTCACCGGTTTCCAGAATAAAATTTTCTCGGTTTATATGTAGCACATTGACCAATGGTCCCTCAACCTGAACATAAACCTTTTCTGTCATTTCTTTAAACTCGTTTTCAATAAAAACCCCTTTGTGGTCGTATTGTAAATGCTGTTTAAAAAAAAGGAGTATTTGTTGATTTTCAATTTTCTGAGTATTGTTGAACCATTCACCGGATGAGTCTATACGTATTTTGCTATTAACCTCCCGAGGAGGCATTAGACCCTTTCCATAATGGTATTCAATTCCAAAGCGCTTCGACGAATTTCACGCGACAGAGTTTCGAGCCTTTCAGAGTTGTGCTCAATGACCTGAGCCTTCTTATTCATATCTTTCATCTCAATAAGTATATTATCTTTTGTCTCAATTTGCTTGTCGGTTAAATCACTAATACTACTCGCCATACCCTTAAGGTCAGTAATGAGGTCTTTGCCATTGGTGGCTTTTTCACTACTTTCTTTGGCAAGCGTACTGATTTCATGCAAGAAGTCTTCCACTTCTGACATATTATCTGCAATTTGTAGAAAAGAGTGAGCAAGTCTGTTCACTAGATCACTACTGATGTCCACTTTTTCGATCTCTTCAGCGACGAGTTCAGAAATGGTAGAGGCTGAGTCTGTGGTTCGCTCGGCCAGTTTACTAATTTCTTCAGCAACAACGGCAAAACCACGACCATATTGCCCGGCGCGCGCTGCCTCAATAGAGGCATTCAAGGAGAGCATATTCACTTTCTCAGCAATTTGCTGAATGGTAATGTTCATATTCTCAATTTTATCCGTGCTGGACTTTACTTCTGATACGGCAAAAAGTGTTTCCCGAACAGTGGTAACCCCGAAGTTTGCTTCTTTGGAAGTTTCTTGAACTTTTGATTCATACCGAATCGATTTATCGGTCAGTTTTGCCAAAGAGTCGTTGACCTCATTTAAACTATTCGCAGCTTTTCCCACCATTTCTTTCTGGGTCTTTGCCGAAAGTGCTATATCTTCCGTATGAACACCTGCTGAAGTAAGCGAGTTCATACCTTTGTTAATGGTTTTAACGGTTCCTGTGGCATTATACCTCAGGTCAACACTCATCTGGTGTAGAAACTCGGATGATTTCGATAAGGAATCGGTAAGCTGAGTCGACTGAATAATACGTTGCATTTTTTCAACCTGAACTCTACGTTTTTCAGCTTCTTTACCAGATATCTCAAGTGAAGTATCCATAATTGATCTTAAAATAGACAGAACGATGGAGGAGAGTAAAATTGAAAATGTTATAATGGCCATACCGGCTTTTGCAGCTTGAAGAGGTTGCTCTGTTAATACGGGGATGGCTCGGTAATAGTAAAATATTAAGGCGCCAAGAAATAACGCGGCAATTGTAAAAATAAACCTTTTCCAGGCAAACAGAGCGGCAAAGATCAATACGGAGATCATTAAATAAGGATATGTTGTAAAACCGACAATTTCTTCGCTACCCAGTTTTGTAATCAGCCCTACAATGACTACCGCTGTAAGAACAAACAATAAAATATGGGATCCCAGGTAAAAATAACCCATAACCAGAAGGACTAAAGCTACAATGGCGGCCGTACCGACAGCAAAAATTGCTGGAGCTGCAATCTCCAATCGTTCTGGTATTTCAACTGCATACCAAAGATATAAAAACAACTGGGCCAGAGACAGAACTATCGTAAAAATCAGAAATACACGGGCTTTACGTATGGAAACATAATCCCGGCCTTCATACTTATATAATATTTTATCGCGGAATGCGGCTAGTACTTCCATACTTTTCCATTATCGGTTCTTTTGCTTAGATACTTCATTGAATCTTGTCCTTGTCTACCTATTTATTGCAAATAAACTAACTACTATGTAAACACATTTTTTGAATAATCATTGCCATCAGGTCGTAAGAGGTAGAAACGGGGGGATGCTGCGGACCATCATGGTACGTCTTTTTTCACTGGTTTTTTTGTTTGTGTTTTTAACCTTTATCGGACTGGCGATGCAAAAAAGCCGGGCAGGTTCGGCAGCTCTGGTTTTGTCGGGCCAGAGAGCGGACGGAGCCGAAATTGAAAAGCTTCGTCAAGATCTCGGTGAAAACGACAGTTTTGGACGAACATTCTTATACTCTTTAAAAAAAGTAGCTACTTTCAACTTTGGCAACACCATCCGAGACCAACCGGTTATGCCAATGGTTTGGCAGGGTTTTCGGCATACTTTTGTGCTGGCCTTCTGGGCGGCTATTTTTGCCCTGTTTTACGGACTTTTCATGGGAATTTCAGGAAGAATTTACCTGAAGTTGAAAGCCAGGGCGATGAAATTAAATTATTTCTTGCTATCGGTCCCCATTTTTATTGTATCTTTATTATTACTCTGGGTGTTTTCATTGACTTTTTCTGTTTTTCCACCAGGAGGAACGGCAGGTCATTTTTGGTTTGTTTTGCCGGCGCTTGCTCTGGGTATTAAATCTGGCGCACGCCTTGCCCTGTTTACCGATGAATTTATCGATCGAGAAGCAAAAAAGCCGTATGTATTGACGGCAAGGGCTTCGGGCATACCATCCTGGAAAATATACTCATTTTTTGTGGTAAAAAATATGCTATTACCGCTTTTATCTTTCTGGTTGCTTGAATTCGGCTCTTACCTGGCCGGAGCCGCCATTGTGGAAACTATTTTCAGCGTTCCGGGAATCGGGAGTTTATTGCTTCGCGCCCTGATGCAATACGACTTGAACTTGATTTTAGGGGCTCTGGTGTTTATTGCGGTTTTAATTTTTACAATTACTATTATTCAGGAAATTCTTGATAAAATTTATGCAAAATATACCTCTGAACAAGCGATATAAAAAACAGGTCTGGGCGATATCCTTTTTTGGATTTTTTGCCATAGCATCTGTTTTTATAAGCTCACCCGATGTGAACGCCTCTTTAGCGTATGTTTCGCCTTATTTTAAAGGCCTGGGAGATTTCTCAGTTTTCGGGTTCTCCCCGCTGGGCGAGTCCGTTGCCTCTTTACTTGTATGGGGTTTCTGGCAAACTATTTTTATCGCCTTTTCTGGACGGTTTCTAGCTATTGTACTGGTATTTGTGGGGTCTGCGGCAGCTTCGGTAGGCGGTAAAAGCGCTCATTTCGTTATAACCAGAATTTGTGAAGCTTTTATGACACTTCCTTCTTTGTTAATCGCTCTGTCGTTGGGCTTTATATTGGGTGAGGGAGCCTATGTAATGATTCTTGTTATTGGAATTTCCGAATGGGCTTTTAACCAGAAATGGATGCTGGGCAGGTTGCATGAATATGAGCGACACGATTATATTATGGCCAGCCGTCTCCTGGGAGCAGGGCCATTGCATCTTTTTTTCAGACAGCATTTTCCTTTAATGCGGGCTGACCTCGGGGTTTTGTTTTTTTTATATTTACCAGGCAGTCTGTTAACCGTCGCAGCTCTCGAATTTCTAGGTCTATCGACAGGCGCTGGTATTCCCGGTCTGGGTTATCAGGTTGCTTTAAATAAAGACGTGGTGTTTTTATATCCCCACACAATATTGCCCTCGGGTGTTTTAATTGTGCTTACCGTATTTGTGACAAACCACATGAGGAACAAGAGTGCTTGAAAGAGTAAGTGAACGAATAGGCATCGTTACAGGTTCAGGAAAGTTGCCGGGTATTGCAGTCTCCGAAGCGTTATTGGGCAGTGTTCCTTTTAAAGTGTATACAACAGACGATTCTGTGAAATTACCGAGCGTAACCTATGACATCGAATCGGTAAAAATAGAAAAATTCGGACGCCTGTTAAAACTTTTAAAAAAAGATAAAATTACACAACTGGTTATTCTCGGAAAAATGTATAAAGATGTTTTACTAAGAGACATCGGATTCGATCTAAAAGCTCTCTCGGTAATTCGTAAAATGAAAAACAAATCGGACCATACCCTTTACACCGCAATCGCAACAGAAATAGAAAAAGCGGGCATTGAAATTTTGCCGCAAACATCGTTGTTAAAAACTCTGGTAGCACAAGAAAAGTTTTATACAAAAGGAAAACTGTCAAAAGAGCAACAGTCCGACATCGACTTTGGCCTCGTCCAGGCTGTAAAGCTTAGTGAACTCGACATTGGCCAGACGGTTGTAGTCTCCAGAGGTATAGTACTCGCAGTTGAAGCCCTGGAGGGAACCGACGCAACAATTCGCAGAGGCGGGAGCCTTGCAAAACAGGGTTCGGCAGTGGTATGCAAAGCGACTCGCACAACCCAGGACATCCGTTTCGATATACCAACCATAGGCCTTACAACACTGAAAACCATGCAAAAATATAATTGCACCGTACTAGCCGTCGAGGCGGGCCGAACTCTACTGGTCGACCAACAAAAAATGGTTGAGACCGCTGAAAAATCTGGAATAATCATTGTCGCTAAATCAATTCTACGAAGGTAAACTGCTTGGGGGGGAGGTAGCGTAATAACGTCGATTCTCTGTTGTATTACGACGAACTTCAAAATAAAAACCATTTCCAGTAAAATACGCGGGGGGAAACTTTCCCCCGCCTGCTATTTCTTAAAATGTAAAAAAAGACCAACAAATTGTTAAATAATCGTTTACAGGCACGTCCTAGTTATCAGCATGTTTGAAGAACTTACAAAAGAAGGTTCCCTTATGGAAGAAACCAGCATTCGTCCTGCTTATGTAGAAGCATACCAGTATACATTATCAAATAAAAAACTGTTATCCACAGATTCTCTGTGTGGGTGTTACCATTGTTTAAAGGTTTTTAACCCTTCGGCGATAACACAATGGATATCAGACGCGGTAGATGGCACAGCGGTTTGCCCTCATTGTGGAATTGACTCCGTTTTAGGAAAAAATTCAGGATTTCCCATTGAATCGGAATTTTTGCAAAAAATGCACAACCACTGGCTATAACTCGACTTAGAATAATTCTTACTCCAATTTCTCTGTTGAACTTTCCCGAATAAAAACTACTATCTGGTACATGGGTTTGAAAAAACTCTTGATGCGATGTCTTTAAAATAGACTTCATCGGCTTCGTGTAAAGGGAGTAAGTTTTATGAGTACTGATGGCGGAACAAAAGCAATTATTTATGCATTCTCAGCAAATCTTGGTATCGGAATTACCAAAACCATAGCAGCCGTTATAACGGGCTCAGGTTCGATGATCGCAGAGGCTATTCACTCCTATGCCGATTGCACCAACCAGCTGTTGCTGTTTTTAGGTCTGAGGCAGGCTGATCGTCCTGCTACGGCAAAAAATCCATTGGGTCATGGTAAAGCAATTTACTTCTGGTCGTTTATTGTCGCCATTTTGCTTTTTAGTATGGGTGGGATGTTTTCACTATATCAAGGCATCCAAAAATTATTTCATCCCCACGAGATGAGCAGCCCCTTCATAGCCCTGGGTGTTCTTGCCGTTTCCATAGTTCTCGAAGGCCTTGCACTTCGCGGTGTCATGAAGGCCATCGAACCAGACCGTAAGGAAAGATCTTACTGGAGATGGTTTAAAGAGTCCCGGCAAAGCCAGTTTATTGTAATTTTTGCAGAGGACTTCGCCGCTCTGCTTGGTCTGATTTTTGCTTTTTTTGCAGTTCTGGCGGCCTACCTGACAGGCAACCCGATGTATGACAGCATTGGAACCATCGCCATCGGAACTCTGTTAATTCTAGTCGCTGCTCTGGTTGGAGTCGAGGTAAAAAGCCTTCTAATCGGTGAATCGGCCTCAAAAGAAGAAGAAAAAGCGATTACCAAATTAATCAATGCAGACTCCGCAGTAAAAAAAGTTCTGCATCTAATTACCATTGAACACGGCCCCAGTATGGTCGTTGCCATTAAAGTCCACATGGAACCATCGACTTCTAAAAAAATGATCGATAATATTAACCGCCTGGAAAAAGAGTTAAAGAAGTTAAACCCCCGTATACGTCAGACATTTTTTGAGCCAGATTTTAAAAAATAATATTAACCCAGATTTTGCGGGCCCGGTTCTACGCTCCCATTTTTATATTATTGTGGGAATCGCGATACAAGCGCGTAGGCATGAGCAGGAAAAGATTTGTTGAGTGCAGAAATCTAGGCAATGTTATAGATTTATCGATTTATTCCATTCTGCCATTGCAACCGTGATCGTACTTTCTAACCAATCGTGAAAACGTTTCAATGTATTATCCTGTGTTTCTGCATAATTAAACTGGAATAAGTCAGGTGAACCAGGCTGTACATTGACCAGTTCGGTTGCAGTGGGTTCGTCCTTTGGAATACGCTGAGATGTGAAGGAAGTAGCCGCCATAATACCATTATTACTTTGGCCATAGCCATGAAAACTAATGATAAATTCAAACCTTTTCTCTGTTTGAATTATTAGTCTGATATAAGATTTATAATTGTCAAAATTGGCAAAGTAATCAAATTTATTTGCTATTTGAATAATTTCATAATGATAATAGTGGCTTTTCAAATCATCGTTTAAAGCTGAGAATGTGTTTGCAAAGAATTTTTTTCCTGGTAATGATATATCCTGTAATTGTTTATCGATCACATTACCTATCTTATCCAGTTCACCAACCGCATTGTTGTGTAACGCCTTTGCTATAATATAAACATCATTTAATTTGTCACGTTGTGCTTTATATTTATTTTTTAAAGCTGTAATAGCAGTACTGATAATTTGCTCAGAATGTTTTGATTGTTCTACTTGTTTTTGAATTTCCATAGCAGAAAGAATAGCATCTCTTTGCCTTTTTACAAAAAGTTTTATCAGGAATTCTAATTTACCTTCGTCTGCGGACTCAAGAGCCTCAATATACTCCCGTCTTTCCTGGTCCCGAATGACCAATGGGAAAAGACCCTTTCTTAAAAATACTAGAGTTGCTAATGCACGAGCTACACGACCGTTCCCATCTTGAAATGGATGAATTTGTGTGAAGCGGTGGTGCAACCATGCTGATAGAATTTCTGGAGGCACTTCATCTTCAAGCTCTGCATACCATTTTACCAAATTTTCCATTTCATCACGAACCAATTCGGGTGGGCAATAAAAATGCATTTCTCCATCTGGTCTTCTAGGATTATTTTCTTGTTTTTTATACTCACCTTTTAATAATTTAACCGGAACTTTTTTTCCGTCACTAGTTAGAGCAATTGTTGTCTCCTGATTTTTAGTAAATTCTGCATGAATAGATCGTATAAAATGTTCATTTAATGGCTGTTCTCCTTTAACGTATGAGAAGAGTCCCTCAACAATATTATATTGATCATCAATTAGAATTTTAACATTTTCAGCCTCATCTTTGAGCAAACCTCCTTTATGGGAAATTAGTGATGAATCAATACCTTGCTCTATTAATAATTCAGTAACTCCTCGATCCCAGGTATATAAGCGTTCAATGATGCCGGTTTCAATGGCCCATTCTCGTTGTAATTTTTTAATAAATTCCTGATATTCGTTTGATTGCTCAAGTTCACCTTTCTTTTCATTCCAGATATCACATAGAGCTTGAAGTTCAGTAGACTTTAAATTAAATACATTTTTAGCTAATTTACTTACATTGTTATATTTCATAAAGTACAACTACATTGGGTTAGGTTAACCTATATACATATAATTCGCCGAACAGTAAATTTTTACCTTATCGCACTTAACTCTGCCTCCACCCAACAATCGCAAAAAATAATTGAATTTTCTTGTGAACTAAAACCGATATCAAACTACTTTCCGATGGGGTTGCCCCTTCTTATAAACCAAAAATCACCAAACTTTATGGTGAGGGTTAACTTAGAAAACATTTTCATTCGGGACGTTTGCAGATGGTATTTTTAATAGAAAATTATCATGAGATGATAACCAATTAGATCCATATTCAATTGTATAATTATGCCAGGGGGTTTATCTGTGTTGGAAGTTAGTTGACACTTGGTTGTAACATTACTTACTAGTCAAAATCAACAATATGGAGTGACTATGAAAAAAATTATAATTGGTATTGTGTTTTCGTTTTTAATTTTTAACTTATATTCAATACCGCCAAGAGATAACAAAACCGGGAGTGTAATTGGAATTCAAGTGTCAGTAAGTGGACTATTTGCTCCTCAAGTTTTCAATGGAATTGTCTTTGTAAAATTAAAAAATGGCAACGATTTTACCAGCGGTGAAAAAGTCGTATTATCAAAATCTAGAAGTGGTTTTAATATCTATCTCTATAACGTAGAACCTGGAACTTATGTTGCCGTTGGAGGTTCGTACACAAGCGGGGGCGGGCACGATAGTGTTGTATTTTTCTCAACAGAAATGGTTGCAAAAACAAAAATTGTAGTAAAGAGCAACTCTATAACATACATGGGAAAATATACAGTCTCAACTGGAAAACATGTAAAAGACAAAGGCGATAAAGTACAGCGGCATTACGGAACCAACGTGGATTCAGCCTACCCACCTTATGTAGGTAAAATAAAAAGAAGCAGTAACACAGAAAAAGATAAAGAGGCTTTTATGAAATCAACCATTCGCCTGTTGAAAAAGAGCGAGTGGAGTGATCTTGTAGGTTAATAATAATTTACTAGATGAATTGATCTATCGGGTCATGATATACAACCTGGTAGATCAAGCTTTAACAGTATATATCCCATTTTACTTTAATTAGAACAAATAACTCTGTAATATTAATTTCCAATAATTTCGCCAACGCAGATTTTGACGTCTGAGAAAAACTTTTCGTCTTTTGCGGGTTGAAGTTCGAGGTTTTGCGGTTCGCCGGCCCAGATTTGTTGGTTGACTTTTAATGCTGAAAGAGCTTTTCTTCGTTCGCGAAAATGGGTGGGTAGGCGCATTTTTCCTGTCAGGGAGAGTTCACCTGCGGCGGCCCATTTTTTAGGTATTTCTTTGTTGCGATAACTTGAAGCCATGGCCAGAAGCAGGGCCAGGTCGCCCGCTGAATCTTTTAAAAAAGTTCCGCCGTGAATGCGGACGAAAATATCGCTTTGTGACATCTTGTAACCTAGAAATTTTTCGAGTATGGCGGCGATCATGTGAATGCGGCTGATATCGATATTTTCGCCTATGCGTCTGCCGTTGGAAAAACTGGCGGGAGTTGCCAACACCTGAACTTCGACGGGCATAATTCTGGTGCCGTCCACCTGGGGAAATAAGATGCTGCCGACGCCCCCGGTATCTTCGAGGTGAATGAGGCTTTTTTCTCGGGGTACTTCAAGCAAGCCCTCTCTGGTCATTTCGAAGACGGCGATTTCACCGGTGGAGCCGTAGCGGTTTTTTACGGAGCGAATAAATCGGTATTGGCCGAAATTTTGATTTTCAAAATAGAGAACCACATCGACGGCGTGTTCTAAAACTTTGGGGCCGGCAATTTGACCGTCTTTTGTAATGTGTCCGGTCAGCACAACGGGAATATTATTGGACCTGGCGAGTTCGACAAAGGCTGCGGCGGAAGTTCGTATCTGGGTTACCGAACCGTTAATATATTTTTCGTTTTCAGAGGTTACCGTTTGAATGGAATCTACCAGTAAAATTTCAGGTTTCACCTGGTGGATGGCCGAAAGAATGCGTTCGATTTTTGTTTCTTGCAGCAGGGTAACGTTTTCGTATAGAGCCCCGGTTCGGTTGGCTCTGTCCATAATCTGCCCGGCGCCTTCTTCCCCCGAGACGTATAATACTTTTTTATTGCTTTTTCCGAAAGCCAGAAGCAGGGTGGATTTTCCTATGCCGGGTTCTCCGCCAAGTAAAACTACAGAACCGCGAACGAGACCTCCACCAAGAACATTGTCCATTTCGCGAATTCCAGTTGGTATGCGAATTAACTCGTCTTTAAAACTTTTGGTTATGGAGTAAAAATTTAAATTTTCCCGGTGGGCTGTTTTTTCGACTTCACCTTGCGTGGTTTCATCAAAAGTATTCCAGGCTTTGCAGGAGGGGCATTGTCCCATCCAGGCAATAAAGGTTTCTTCGCATTTGGAACAACGGTATACTGTTTTTTTATCTTTTGCTTTAGCCATACAATAACCTGTTTTTACATTTCTGAATCCATATTTAAAAAGACGACATGTTTTATATAGAGATCGATGCGCAGTTTTAACTGGCTCTCCAGTTTATGTAATTTATCTTTAACTCGATTATTTTCACTTTTTTTCTTATTTATTGTTCTTTGTATGGCGCCTGACATTCTCTCTTCCCCGTACCAGTGCGCTTTTCCCTGTTGAATTTCAAGTTTTTCTTTCAGCTCACTTTCAGAGTTTTTATGTGAGTTTCGAATATTTTGCTTCCAGAAATTTATACCGTATTTAGTTTTCGATAAAAGTTTTTCAATGTCATGTTCAATTTCGGAATGAACTCCCTGAATTGCTTTTTCCAGATTTTTTACACCTTCTTTGAAGGTAGTCGAAGCAGGCTCACAGGAAATAATGGAATTTGCATAATTGGGAACCTCGCCCGGTTGGTCGTTTTGGTCGTCGATAAATATATTATAGCGCCGATTATAAACCCGATCAAGATGAATTTTTACTTCAAAATAATAAGCTATTCCCTTCTCTTTCGCCTGCAAAGTTTCTGCGTTATAATACACGGATGGTTCCACTTTTTCAACTAGTTGTTTTAACGCTCGGTCAACAAAAGGGTGGCCAATGGTTAAATAGTCGAGATGACCTTTTTTATTCGATGTTTCCAGATAGAATGTGCCGGTACGAAATTCCCCATCCTGGGCAAAAGTAATATCACCGCCTCGGTTTTTTAGTTTTTCGTTTGTAAGTTCATTCACACCTAGAGAAATCTCTTCAATAATTTCTTCAGTTTCAAACCCAGACTCTTTAGTTTCGAGCACGGCCTGGAAAGCCTGCATGTTAAAATCCAGCACTTCGGTTGAAATCAGGTTTTCAATTTTATGCAGATTATCGCGAGCCGCTTGCAGAGAAGTTTTCAGTTCAGCGTCATTCTCTTTTTTCGATTTTCTGCCGTCTAATAGATTTTGCAACGATTTTTCAATGGAGCTGTCATCTTCGGTCATGCCCAGGAGTATATCGGAGCTTCCAAAAGCATTCTCGAAAAGTTGTATCTTCTTTTCCAGAATTTCAAGAATTTTTTCGGCTATGGTATCTTTGGTTGCAAAGTTAATAATATACACATCATTTTTTTGTCCAAACCTGTGAATACGTCCTATTCGTTGTTCGACTTTTAGAGGACTCCAGGGCAAATCGTAATTGATGAGCGCCGAAGCAACTTGCAGGTTGCGTCCTTCACCGCCTGCTTCTGTACAAATAAGTATATCGGTTTTCGTAAAGAAATCTTCTATCATTTGTTCTTTGTCGAGCGCAGTCAGCCCCCCGTGAAACAGGGTGACTTGAAAATAGTCTCGAATATACTCGTGTATATATTCCATCGTTCGTCGAAACTGGGTGAAAATAATTACTTTTTCGTGACCCTCTTTTTTAAGTTTAATTAGAATATCGCGCAGGGAGGCAAGTTTATAATCGGTTTCAATTTTTTCGCCCAGAGAAATAAGCCGGGTAATGGACATAATTTCTTCCCGAATTTCAGCCGGGTCAAATATCGATTCAAGGTCGAAATCACCTTCCTCTTCTTCATCGAGTTCATCATCTTCGTCCGGGATTTCAAATAATCTGCTTTTCGTTTGTTTATCTTTCGGAAGTCGATAGTACATTTTTTCTAAACGAACTTTTCTTTTTTTTAGAGCATGTAATAAAGCATGGCTGGATGAGTCTAAGAGCTTTTGGAAAACTATGGCCACAAAAGCCCGCACATGTTGGTGAGAATCCATGGCCCGGTTATACTCTTTTTTTACATATTCGGTTACCTGGTCGTAAAAAGCTCTCTCAAGCGGGGGCAGGGTGAGTTTAATGGTTTTTGCAAACCGTTTTGTAAACCCCCCAATATCAACTTTACGGCGACGAATAACCACCGGTGATAGTTTTTTACGTAAGGCGTTCGTGTTGTCATCGGTATAGGATGATAAAAAAGTATGCATAGGTCCAAGAATATCGGGGTCTATCAGTTGAATTAAATAGTATATTTCTTCGAGCTTTCCACGAAAAGGGGTCGCCGAGAGTAAAATAAGGGCGCGAGCAGTGGGGGATATTTGTTCAGCAAACTGGTAAGCTTTCGTTGCTTTCGTCTGGTCTTTTCGCAGTCGGTGGGCCTCATCAAATACGATAATATCGAAGTTTTTTTCGAGAAAAGGTCCCCATCTGTCTTTGTCGCGCAACAGATCAATGGAAACTATAATTCGTTTTTCATTTTCGACAATATTGGGATTCTTTCTTAAAACTGGTCCATTTACAATTACAAAGTTTTCGTTAAACTTATGCTTCATCTCGCTTTGCCATTGGTAAACCAGGGGCGCAGGTACGGCAATTAATACCGTTTCGCAATTTTGTTTTAGAATCAACTCTTTAATAATTAACCCGGCCTCGACGGTTTTACCCAGGCCGACTTCGTCTGCAATTAACACTCTTGGTTGAACTGACTCCACGACATGCAACGCCGCTTGTACCTGGTGAGGTAAAAGCATTGTTTTCGATGCAACCAGAGAACTCAGGGGGTTGGCAAAGTGCTTTTCAAGTATACCCCAGAGTTTGGCATAAAAGGATAGATAGTTTGTAAATTCTGGTTCGTTTTCGGACGGGGTCTTTGGTATTGTAGAAATTTCAGGTGGGTGTACGTGTATAGCCCGGTTGATATTCCGGTTTCCAGTTTTTACAAGTTTTCCATTTGCGAAAAACCATCGTGGTTCCGGCGGGACACTGGTTTGAGCCGCACTGCTTCGTTTAAAGTTCAGGTAACCCTGGGCTGTACTCTCCATTGTTGAAGAGACATAATGAAATAGATTTATGCGTTGTAAATTATTTAGCTGTGAGAGGCGAGAAATTGTTCTACTTTTGTTTTTTCCCCTAAAAGTGTGGCCACCTCTTCGGCCAAGCTGTCGACTTTGTCGGGGTCTTGCTTTTCTGCATTCGAAAGTTCGTCAGTTTTTTGCTTAATTGCTTTGTTGATTCTTTCTCTTTTTTGCAGCATTATCAGTCTACTTAGTTTTTTTGAGTACTCTTTATCGATATAAGCCGCATCGTCACTCTCTTCGAGTTCTTCGAATACGGTTTCCATTGAAAACAGGATATCGGATAACAGGCGGACCATCCCCTCGTCCGATAACAGGGTCATTACTTTATTCAGGTCTTCCCACTTCCAGAATTCTCCACTTCGTAACCTGTCACGAAAAAATACATACAGCAAGTAAGACTCTTTTCCACTCCATTCGACTTCATCAAGCAGTACTTTATTGTTCCAGCAGGCTGAGTGGCGAAGTAACAAGCTTAAAATCTCTTTTTCAAGGCTGCCGACGGGATAGTCTTGTTCAATTTCTTCTTCATCGAACTCTACGCGTTTACGTTTCAATTTAATATGAGCAGATCCATTTTTGCTAAAATCGTTTCGAATTAAATCGATAGAAATCGCCAGTTTGACCGAAGCTTCTTTCAGGTATTCATCTTTTTCCCACTCCGCAGATAAATTGCCCACATATTCAAAAAATGCATCGATGGCTTCCCTTTTTTGATCCAGCTGTGAAATATTATATTTATGGGTGAAAAAATACCAGAGTACAAAGGAAACTTCGGTTCGGGATGCGTCTAGCAGCGAAAGGATTTCCGTAAGATCTAGTTTTTGACTAATATCAAACGGGTCGAGGCTCTGGTTTGCGCCGCTTAATATTACAATGCGGGGATTCAATTTTTTATCCCGAGCAATTACGAGCGACCGGTATGCTGCTTCGATTCCGGCAGGGTCTCCGTCGAAAAATATAATCAGGTTATCTGTATATCTTTTTAATAGTTTTGCCTGTTCCGATGTAAAAGCGGTTCCGAGCGGGGCGACTGCGTTTTTAATTCCGGATTGGTGTAAACCCATTACATCAAGATAACCTTCCACAAGTATGGCCTGGCCCGATTTTCGGATATCGTCTTTTGCGGTGTAAAAATTATACAAGGTGGCTTTTTTATGAAACAGTGGGGACTCAGGTGAATTGACATATTTTCCCGCTTCAATTTTACGTATTATGCGACCGCCAAAAGCGATGGTCTCTCCTTTGTTTCCCAGAATAGGAAAGATCAGGCGTCCGCGAAATCTATTGTAGGTTTCGTCATTACTTGATTTTGCAAGTAGTCCGAGTTCGAAGAGGGCTTTTTCAGCTTCTTGTTTTTTCTTGCCTTCGTAATTGTTTAAAAGTGAACCTTCTAAAAAACGGTAAGTGGGCGGAGCATACCCAAGCTGAAAATGGGCAGCCGTTGCGGGTTCTATTTTTCGTAATTTTATATATTCGGAAGCTTCAGAGTCTTTTAGTTGCGATTTATAGACTTCTTTTACTGCGCCCTGGACAGCGATCAGAGTTTTTTTCCAGTTTTGAATTTTCTCTGCGCCGGGTTTTTGGGCTCCCTGTAGCGGTATGCCAGAATAGTCTGAGAGTATTTTTAGAGATTCTTTGAAGTCGACTTTTTCATATTCTTGAACAAAGGTGATGAGGTTTCCACCTTTGCCACACCCGAAGCATTTAAAAATTCCTTTTTCGGGAGAGATGCTAAAGGAGGGAGATTTTTCATTGTGAAAAGGACATAGTGCCCAGTAATTGCTTCCTTTCTGCTTAAGCGTAAGATACCGCTGAAGAAACGATTCAATCGGGATAGCCTGGATCAGACGATCCGCGTCGCTTGCCATATTCTTAGAAGCAAGCTTTGATTTGTGGGGTCAAATGTTATTAATCTCCGTAGAGCATTTTTTTGCGCTGGCGCTTTCTAATAGCGGCTTCTTGCGCTCTTTTTTTAGTCACGGAAGGTTTTTCATAGAACTCTCGTTTTTTTAGTTCCGTTAAAATACCTGCATTAGTCACTTCTCTCTTGAAACGTTTTAATGCAATTTCCACCGGCTCTTCGTCTTTTACACGAGTTCCGTTGTTAAAATAATCGTATGCTGTAAATTCTCTTTCCATAATATATAAAACCCTTTGATTAAGGAACAATTTACAACCGAATACTCGCTGTCAACTTTTTTATAGTGTTTCTACTCTGGCGCGAAAATTCTTTATTCTTTACAAAAAGGCAAATCGTAGTTAACTGGATTGTGAAATATTTTTTAACCGCAGGGGTACTAGCCGTTTTCATTTTGTTCGGCGGGTACTATCTGTTCAACAATGGATTATTGTGGTTTGTTTACCCCGATAAAGAAATTTACCCGATTATGGGCGTCGACGTTTCTCACCATCAAGGGAAAATCGATTGGGAAGAACTCGCCCGCCAGGGAGTACGATTCGCATTTATAAAGTCCACGGAAGGCGGCGACTTTAAAGATTCAAGATTTAAAGAAAACATACGAAATGCAAAAAAAGCAAACATACCAGTTGGAGCCTACCACTTTTTTACCTTTTGTCGACCCGGTTTAGAACAGGCGAAAAATTTTATTGAAACGGTTCCAAAAGATACAATTGACCTGGCCCCGGTAATTGACCTGGAATTTGGCGGAAATTGCTCGGCCACTCCTTCGCAGAGTGAACTGAATAAGCAATTAAGTTTATATGTGGACGCCATCGTCCGGCATTATAATCGCAACCCCATTTTTTACATCACCACAGAATTTCTGGAGGCCTACCCTCTGAAAAAATTTCAAAATATAGATTTGTGGATGCGCAATATTTACCGACCTCCTGAATCACACAATAAACGTGGTTGCACATTTTGGCAGTACCACAGCCGAGGCAGGCTTAAAGGAGTCAGCGAATTCATAGACCTCAACGTATATTGCGGCGATCAAGTATCTTTTGAAAAATTCCTCGACCAATAATATAAATTACTCGGCCAGTTCTGGGTGCATTTTGTCGAGAATAAAGTCCTTGAATTCAGCTATTTTTTCTTTCGTTTCAAAAAGTTCTTTTTTAACCAAAATGGCCTGTAACGCGCTTGTGTAGAGAAAAAAGTAATCTTCGTTTTCGCGAAATTTTTCAATTAAAGAGTATTTGAACTCCGTCGAGCTGTACTCATTTTTATCCGTTATTGATTCAGCCGTAAATGTCAAACTTTGTTTCCCGATCATGCTCTTGTTTTTTCCTTCCGCCAGCATCTTTCGAACTGCTCTTTTGGATCGCCAATAAACATACTTGTTATAGCGAAAAAATAAAAAGGAACAAACAATGGAATATATGATTATAATTGTAATGTCAGATTTCACAATTCCACTTCTAATAAAGAAAAGCACAACCAATGAATACATAGCAACTAATGCTATTCTCTGTTTAAAAATGGAAGATTTCATTACTTCGGAATTTTCCAGTTGGAATTGGTTAAAATTGATAATATCTTCTACTGTTTGCTCGAATTCGAATTTCATTTACTTTCCTTATTCAAAATCATTTGGGTCCATATTCTGCTTTTTCGTATCCATTCGTAAAGAAGTATTTTCGGCACCCGCTAAAGCAGTTCAGGCAGTCTGGAACTAAAGTTGAGTTTTTTTACAAAAACCGGGAATTGAAAAAAACTTTTCGTCTCAAAGCTAATATGAACAGTGATTCAATGTCTGAAGTAAATAAGTTTAATTTTGAAAAAATTGAAAAAGCGGCCGGTGAATTTATTAATGGAATTGGCGAAAATGATGCCCGGGAGGGGTTGCAAAAAACTCCTGAAAGAATAGCTCGTTCCATGGAGTATCTAACATCGGGTTATCACGATAGCATCGAAGATATTGTGAATGGAGCAATTTACCATGACCCGAATAACGGTATGGTTATTGTTCAGGATATTGAACTTTACAGTCTTTGTGAGCACCACATGTTACCATTTTTCGGCAAGGCATTTATTGCCTATTTGCCTAATGAAAAGATTATTGGCATCAGTAAAATACCAAGAATAGTCGACATGTTTTCCCGTCGCCTGCAGGTCCAGGAGCGATTAACCGATCAAATCGCCGAAGCGATTGAAAGTATTTTACAACCCAAAGGGGTTGCCGTCGTTATTCAGGCCCAGCATTTTTGTATGATGATGCGTGGCGTTGAAAAACAAAACTCTTTTTTAACAACAAGCAGCATGCTCGGTGCATTTCAGACATCCCAGCCTACCCGTATGGAATTTTTAAGTTTAATACAGAAAAAAATGAATTGAGGCTCTAAAAGAACTTTTACTCGATTTATTTGATATTTTATAACGATTCTTTAAAAGAAGCTTGAATAATTTTTGTCCAGAGTTCATACCCTTTTTGATTCAAGTGTAATCCATCGGGCAAGAACAACTCTTTACGAAAAGTACCATCTTTATTCAGCATTGATGACGCCGTGTCGATGTAGAATACATTCTCTGTTTTACTCACCCACTCTTCTATAAGAGCATTTGCTTTTTTCATCTTTTCCCATGAAATTTTACGCGCGGGCGATGGCTTCACCGAGATAAAAAATATTTTTATGGATGAACCAGGGGGAGTGAATTCCCTGATCTTTTTTACCAGAACTGTAAAATTGTTGAGTGTATCCTTCGCTGATAAATTTAAGCGCGCAGAATACAGATCATTATCTCCCGCATAAACTACGATTGCCATGGGTTTTATTTTTCCCAGAAGCCGGGGGACAAAATAAGTGAGATCAGGTAATATGGAACCGCCAAAGCCTGCGTTAAATACCGGCAGAGGTTTAAAATCTTTTTTTAAATTCGACCACTTTCGAATTGAAGAGCTGCCATAAAAAAAGATACCATTTTTCGGAAATTCGCGTAATCGATCTTCAATTGATTTAATTTGAAATTCCCAATGTTTGGGATTATGCTTTCGAAGGGAATTCGAAAATAAAGTTACAATAACAGTAAGGGCCGCTACGAAACTTAATAAAAATTTTCGATTGATGTATTTTTTCATGAACGTTATTTTCGGCAATCCGGCTATAATCTATCTTAACGTAAAACCAGCTGAATTCAATGAAGAGATTAGACTCTCCTGGAGAGTTTTAATTTCATCATGCTCAAGTGTTCTGGTTCTGTTTCGCCAGGTCATGCGAATGGACACCGCTTTTTTGCCATCGGGAATGGAATCCCCTTCATAAGTATTTAAGTAATCAATCGATTCCATATAGGTTTTATCGTCATTCGAAATTACCGGTTCCGAAGTTACGGCCAGTATGTCCGCAAACGGTTGACGCTTATCCATAAGAACGGTGAGTTCGAAATCTGAATGGGGGTATTTAACGACGGGCTTGTACCCTGAGTCTGTAGTATTTCGAATTTCATTCAGATCTTCGATGAACATTTCAAAATAAAATACGGGTTTCTCGATAGAGTACTTTTTAGTATAAGCCGGGTGAATTTGTCCCCACTTGCAAATTGTATTACCTTTATTTTTATTTAGAATCTGGCCAGATCGTCCGGGGTGAAAAGAGTCTTCTGAGAGTTTTTCCCGCGATTGCTCGTAGTACGTGAGACCAACTTTTACTAAAAGATCAGCCAGCATAGAAGACAGGGAGGTCATGACGACGTTTGGCTCTTCGGTCGATGTAATAGCCCCCGAAATAAATGATCTTTCGTTCGGCAAAGCCTCTTCTTCTTTACTGCCTTCGTTGGGAATAAAAATGCGCTCGATTTCATAGAAGCGAAGGTCCGGTCTCTCTTTATAGTTTTGTGCTATATTATGTAAAAGGCCCGGCATTGGCGAAATTCTCATGTACTCCAGATCTTTATTGACGGAGTTTTGTAGTCGAATTGCCTTTTTCGCGTATCTTTTATCCAGATCAACATCGGATTGCGAATGAAAAGCATAGTTATATACTTCGGTAAAATGGTAGGCCCCGGACATTAACTCACGCAGGTCATGCTCAAGCGTACGTACCAGGTTTTTAGATTTTGGAACTTCACAGCTTACGTATATGGGCTGCGGGTTCACATTTCGGTAACCCATCACGCGACCAATCTCTTCAATAAGATCTTCGGCCAGGGTAATATCAAAATAAGAGCGATAGACGGGAACTGTAATTGTAATATCGTCCTTGTCTGTTTTGCACTGCATGCCAAGCGAGTTTAAAATTTTAGTTATTTTTTCGGTGTTGGCGTCAATGTCGCCAAGGCGCTCTCGAATATAGGAGATTTTAGTTTCAATTACATTTTGTTTTGGTTTTTCTGTTTCAACAAGATCAACGCTGCCAAGTTTTAAGTCGGGGCAGGTTTCTTTCAAAAGCTCGGCAAACCGATAAATAGACTTTACGGCATTTTCCGGGTCTTGTCCTTTTTCAAACCTTTGTGAGGCTTCGGTACGAACAGAAGTCTTAGAGATGGTCGCTCGAATGTCACTTCGGTGAAACGTCGCAGATTCTAGAAATACATTTTTAGTTTTCTCGTTTACTTCGGTATGTTCTCCGCCCATAACACCGGCAAGGGCGACTGGTTTTTCCCCATCACGTATAAGAACAATGCCTTCGGGCAGAATTAACTCTTTAGAATCGAGTAAGGTAAGTTTTTCTGAAGCTTTCGAGTAAGAGACTTCAATATGGTCTTGAATAAACTCACGATCAAAAGCATGGTTGGGTTGAGCCGTTTCCAGCATCACAAAGTTCGAGACATCGACCACGTTGTTTATGGGACGCATTCCTGCGGCAAGCAGACGAGCCTGCATTTTCAAAGACGAAGGAGCAATGCAAACCCCTGAGAGCAAAGCCGATGAATACGCTATCGCTGAATTGTCTTTAATTTCGACAGAGGGTTTTTTTAAAGCCTTGTCAATTGACGGGTCTTCTGGAAAAGTTTCTTTAGAGGCTTTCAAAGGGTTGGCCTTTAAAGGTTTATCTAAAAGAGCGGCAAGTTCCCGGGCGATTCCAAAGTGGCCCCAAAGGTCGGGACGATGAGTAACCGATTTATTATCGATTTCAATAATATAATCGTCCAAATGAAGTAGTTGGCGAAGGTTTTTCCCAAGTGGAAAATCGTCGGGAAGCGTAAGCAAACCCGCATCTGGGTCTTCACCGGGCGCAATGACCATATCGTTTAATAATAATTCCGTAGAAGAGCAAAGCATTCCAGAGCTGTCAACTCCGCGAAGTTTAGCTTCTTTAATAACCATTCCGCCAGGTAATGTTGCACCGATTTTTGCAACTGGGTATTTTTTACCTGCTATAACATTGGGTGCTCCACAGACAATCTGGTAACTGTTTTTACCGTCACTGACTTTACAGACTTTAAGTTTGTCGGCGTCGGGGTGTGGTTGAACGTCTTCGACGAGTCCCACGACAATGTTTTCCAGATGGGGGCGAAAAGGTTCATACCCTTCCACCTCGCAGGTTTTCATTGTAAGTATATCGGAAAGTTCCTTAATCGGGATGTCCGTAAGGTCGATATAATCGTTTATCCAATTATATGAGATATTCATGAAAACTCCGTTAATATTTTTTAAATTGGCTTAAGAACGCCGGAAAGGCTCCCTGAAATAGACGAATATCCTCAATTCCATGGTGCATCATAACTAAACGATTCAACCCTAACCCAAAAGCGGCGCCTTGCCATTTTTCGGGGTCAAGACCGCCGAATTTCAGTACATTCGGGTGAACAAGTCCGCATGGCAACACTTCGGACCAACCCGAGTTTTTACAAACAGGGCATCCTTTCCCGGAACAGATAAGGCATTTCATGTCGAGCTCGAAAGCCGGTTCGACAAATGGAAAATAGCCCGGACGCAACCGTACTTCCACTTTACGTTCAAAAATTTCTTCCAGAAGGGTGTTCATCAGGTGCAGAAGGTTTGATATGCTGACAGTTTTATCGATCACCATGCCTTCCATCTGGTAAAAAGTGTGTTCGTGAGAAGCGTCAAGTTCTTCGTAACGAAAAACCCTTCCCGGCACAATAATACGCATGGGAGGGGATAGTTTTGCCATGCCCCGAATCTGGACTGTAGAAGTATGAGTTCGTAACAGGTGGTCTTGTTCCGTGTAAATAGTATCCTGCATTTCACGCGCAGGATGGTCTTCGGTAAAATTCAGAGCAACAAAATTATTGTAATCGGTTTCTACCTGGGGACCATCAATAATGCTAAAACCCATGGAGGTAAAAATACCTTCCAGGCGCTTTTGCATAGAAGAAATGGGGTGAATATATCCTCTCTGATCTCCCGGATTTCCAGGAAAAAACCCATTCGGAAAACGGGGTGGCAGCGAAGTTGTGTCAAACCACTCTTCTTCTTCCAGACTTTTGTAATATTCCTGTTCGAGCCTTTCAGTGTGTTCGGTAAAATAGTTTTCAAATTTAGTCTTTAACTCGTTGGCATGTTTCCCAATTTCAGCCCGTTCGGTATTTGAAACTTTCCCGAGTTGTTTTAATATTTGGGTGAGTTTACCTTTTTTCCCAGAAAACTCAATACGAGCATCTTCCAGATCTTTTTGTGCTTTTGCTTCATTTAGACGAGCAACAAGCAGTTCGTCTAATTCCGTAAGTTCTTTTATAATGGCATCTGCCGCAGACATACGGCAAAAACGTTTTCAAAAACTCATTGTCAAACGAAATCGAGGTAGATCGACCTCCGAGTTTAAGGAATACAATTAAAGATCTTAATATTTTTTCATGTCGTGTATTTGGATTTTATATTGTAGAGAATCGGGATCATTTAACCGTCGCAGGTTTATGCCGGTCGGGGTCCGGTCGCAGGCGTTTTGGTATTCGCAGTAGCGGCATGGCCCGAGCCACGTATTTGACTGAGCGGACGATTTCATTGGAGCCGAAAAAAAATACCCTTTTTGTAACAGCCCGTTCAGGGCGTCCGTCGCGCCTTGAAATTCATCGACCAGAGAGCCATTTACAGCCTCAGCGCTTGAGTACGATTTTTCCAGAAAAAGCATCTCCAGACCGGGCGGTTTATCTACGACAAATGCATAAGCCCCCCCGATGGAAAAGTCTTCCTTCGGTTTTACCTTTTCTTTCAGTAAAGAGTCGCAACCGGCAAGGGCTTTTATATACACCGGCAGTTGGGCGTAAATAAGCGACTGAATATTTCCCGCATCGGTAAGAGACTTTTTGAATCGACCGGTTTTATAATCAATAACAACCAGAGTATTTGTTTGCGGCGAATAGTCGACACGATCAATTCTACCAGACAGTACAAAAGGGCCGAAATCCAGCTCTTTAAAGGGTAGCTCCGTAGCAACAGGGCCAAATTCACTTAAAGGATGTTTTTCCATTTGACAGGTTTTAAAGAAATTTTCAAAGTATGTAATAAAAATGGATCGAAGATTGAATTTTTGCGCTTCGAACAAAAGTCTTGTATGTCTGCGCTGCCCGGTGGACAACGATTTCATAGCTTCCGAAAAGCACTCTTCCAGTACATTATCCAGTTCCGGTTTTTGAATACCTGTTGAAATTTCTCTATAGGTCGCACGGGGAAAACGCTCTTGCATTTTATCGATAAAGATTTTTGCCGCAATATGAAAAGCATTACCCCTCTCTCTGGAGTCTAGCGGTTGGTCCGTCTCAGAATTATCAATATCTTCGACTGACAATATTTTTTGAAACCAGAACCGTTGAGGGCAGGAGGAGAGAATTTCCAGTGCTCCCGCTGAACCCACAATTTGAGAATTTTGCGTTTCACCGGTTTTACCAAAATTCGTTTCATATTCGGGACCGGGCGTCAGCCTCATTTTAATATTCAGAAATTCCTGAAACTCTGAATTAAAATCATCCAGAAAAATTTCAGACCCGGCTGTGTAATCGGAAATCATTTCGGATACTTCATCATTCGCCGTTTTAGATTCAAAACACGATTGTAAAATTTCAATACATACCGGGGAGGGAGTCGCATCGGTTTCACCGGAATACGAGAGCATAACGCCGAGCGAAGTCATTTTTAAAGATTCAAATAACAGCTCTTTTTGCTGCATATAGTTTCGTTGCAAAATATATTTTCGCGCTACGGCAACATCGGTAACCAGCCCTGAATTTCTATAATGAAGCGGAAAAGACGAAGCGTTCAAGCCGGTAATAAAAAGATAAGATACGGGAGAGTGAAGTCCCTCCTGAATATCGCGCGCAGAGATGGCCCCCTCTTTTTGGTCAATTTTAACATCCGAAACATTTTCAAGAGGTTTTGAAATTTGAACCATCTCCTCTTCAAGTACTTTAAAAAATGAACCGGAACTGATTCCCTCCGGAAACAGACCGTCCAGACTTACAAAATTGTTTAATAATTTACCAAGTTTTTCGAGGCTTATTTCTCCATCGGTATATGTGCTGCTTTTAATGTATTTCAAGGCAAGATCGGATAGTCGTTCTGCATATTCCGAAGGCAGAAGTTTAGATGGAAGATTCACTTTATCTTCGTTTATTTTTCCGAGAGCTTTAATCGCATACTGAAGCAGGGGTTTTTCATCTTCTTTCGTTTTAACATTTTGCAGCTCTTTTTTAAATTCAGTAAAACTAAGTTCTTTGCCGGGCTCCACAGTTGTTTTTACGATAAAATCCATAAAGCGTACCATCGGCTCGTCAATATGAGAAGCCATAATATTTTCTTTATTAAATACAGGGTTATTTAATATATCCGTAAAATCTTCCGGTAAAACTTTTCGACGATCAGGTTTTAACATTTTCAGCAGAGAAAAAAACAGCGAAAACACAGGGTCACTTAGAGCTAAAACACCTTCGGGGCAATCGAGTTTCAGACCGAAACGGGAAAGACAAAACTGCAACGCCATCGCTTGTTCGGGCCTGGCGTATAAAATCAAGATCTCGGAGGCTGGAATTCCTTTAGAACGAAGATCGTTAATCGACCGTGCAACCATTTCAGCCTCATTGGTTACCGTATCTGTTTTTCGAGCCTTTAGCTGTTTCTCATTTTCAGAGCTGGCGAAAAAGATACTCTCCTTGTTGGAAGTTTCTGAAAACACCATTTTTCCATGGACAGACTTGTCAGGTATTGTTTTAATTCTACGGATGGATGTGGCATTCGGCTGAATTGAGTTTTGCAGAAATTCATCCAGGTCCGCCTCGGCGTTCGATTCAGGGTGTGTAAAAACCGTCCATTCCGCATGGTGTACTTTCGACAATAGTTCCAGCATCAGTTTTTCCACCACAGATATGTGGGTCGGGTAGAGGTAAATTATATTCAGGTCGGTTTTTTGTACGGACGAACTCTCTTTTTCAAAATCACGGATGAACTGTTGTAAACTAATAAAACCCCTGGATTGAATAACCCGATCGAGTTCGTTAAAAATGAAAGAGATATCTTCGTATGGTTCATGAATAGAATCACTTTGCGCATCAGGACTGGAAGGCAGGTCATCTGTTTTCCAGTCAGGACTGGAAAGCAGCTCATCTGTTTTTTCAAACCAGTGGAAGGTGTGCCAGAGGTTGAGTAGCTCTTTAGCAAAACCCGCAAGGGGAACAATCTCGCGCAGGCTCTTCAGACGCTTTAAAATATTTTCGTTCGAGAGCAGTTCAAAAAGTATCGCTTTATATGCAGATTCTTTTAATAGAACTTTTTCACTCCCGGGAATTTCGTAGAATACTTTTCTGAACCATAGTCGAGGCGTAAAAAGCGATGTATGAAAAATGGTCTTTCGCGACTCAGAAATGGCCTCATGAATTAAGATTCTATAACGCATCATATCGATCGTGTTCGGACAAAGCACTATAGTCTCTTTGTGGGCCCCGAGCAAGTCGCCGATTTGTTCCGGAAACGAGGGATTACTTGTTTTGGTCTTCTTCGGCATTGTTAATAAATTTCGATGGACTTCCGGGAAACAGGCGGGGACGGGAATATTGGTACAAAACCGGAAACTCAGCTCGCCATTTGAGAATTTCGGCGAGGTGAACCTGGTAGTCTTTGCCGGTCTGGGCGCTGCCCAGGTTGAGTAAAATGTCTCCTTTGGGGTGAATGACCATTGAGTTTCCTGCCATAATTGTCTTCCCGCTTTTACCGATTGTGTTTACCAGGATAATATAACATTGATTTTCAATTGCTCTTGCTTTGGCAAGCGCTATCATATGATCTTTTCTCTCTTGAGGCCATTGGGCCATTATAATAATGGCATCCACTTCTTTTTTGGCATACTTTCGAAAGAGTTCGGGAAAACGTAGGTCGTAACAAATTGCCAGTCCAATATAGAGCTCTTTATACTTAATAATAGAAGTTTTTTTACCTGCATGTAAGAATTCATTCTCCCGAAACGTCGGTATAAGGTGAACTTTATCATACATGGATATAATATCGCCCTGGTCGTCGATAAAAAAAGCGCGATTTGTATATTTCTTTTTTTCTTTCCAGAATAAAGAGCCACAAAACGCTGTGCTGTGTTTGCGACACTGATTAGAAATTGTATGTATAAAATCTTTATTTTTTTTCGAGATAGAAGACAGTTCTTTATATTGAAAACCACTCGTAAAAACTTCCGGTGATACAATTAAGTCGTACAACGAACTTTTTTCAAAGACTTCCAGAACTTGCTGAAAATTGTTTTCAATATCATCGTGTAGGTTGAACTGGTTTAAATACAGGCGCATGGTAGGTATAAAGTACTAATAAATAGAAAAACGGTGTCAACTAATTACCTTTAATCTTTTGCATTAAAATGGAAGCCTGAGCGGCGATTCCCTCCGCCCTTCCTGTAAAACCCAGTTTTTCGGTGGTGGTTGCTTTAATACTGATAGCGCTTTGTGCCACCTGGAACCAATCGGAGATTTTTTGAATTATCTCATCGCGGTGGGGGGCTATTTTCGGGGCTTCGCAAAGAATAACAGCGTCAAGGTTTCCCAGCTCATATCCCTTGCGGGCGGCTTCTTCAATGGCAAAAAGTAGAAATTCAGAGCTGTCCCTGTTTTTGTTTTCTGGCAGAGTATCGGGAAAGTGAACACCTATGTCGCCTGAAGCGACAGACCCTAAAACAGCGTCGGTAATGGCGTGTAATAACACATCAGCGTCAGAGTGACCCGCCAGAGAAAAAGGGGCCGAAATTTTCACTCCTCCGAGTATTACGAAATCTCCCGGGATGGTCGCATGCACGTCGAAGCCGGAACCTATACGAAAATTCATTGAATATCCTCCGGGTATGTTATTTTAATATTCTCGGAGTCGCCCGTAAAAGTAAAAACATTATATCCCATTGCTTTCATGAACGAACCCTCGTCAGTAAAGTCTACAAAATTTTCCTTCGATGTTGACTTTTGACGCAGTGCGGTAGCTAAAGAAGGCCCATATAATAACTGTGGCGTTTGGATACGAAATAGTTCAGACCGGTCCACATAATTTTCTAATCTGTTTTCTGTGGCTCGGCATATAGAATCATTTACCGGTATAACGGGTAAAAAAACGGGTTTTTCAGGCGATAGTTGCAATAACGACTTTTGAATACCTGTTAAAAAGTCAGGGCTTACATATGGACGATTCGCATCGTGAACCAGAATATGAATGTTTTGATCGAACTTTTCTATTGCGTACTGTGCTCCCAAAACAAAACTTTCATGGCGGGAATTTCCACCTGAAACCACCGAGCATTCACTTTCGGGGAATTTTGTTTGAAGCAGGTTGAGTGAGTTATGAAGAAGGGGCAGGTCTAAATATTGGGGATTGACCACCAGAACGACTTTTTCCAGCGAAAATTCACTCAGAAATTTTTCGAGCGTGACATGAAATACAGGAAGATTGGCACCCGGTAAAGGGTGAAACTGCTTTGGAACCGAACCCCCGAAACGGGAGCCGGTTCCACTCATCAGCAGTAGTAATACGTTTTTATTAACTTTTTGTGGCAACTTTGGTAAAAATCATTTTGCCGGCGTTCGTCTGAATAACGCTGGTAACATCGACTCTTAATTTCTTGCCGAGAAGTTTTCGGGCATTTTCAATGACAACCATAGTTCCATCTTCAAGGTATCCGATACCCTGGTTGTCATCTTTACCTTCTTTAACAACTTGAACTTCCATCTCTTCGCCCGGCAATACTACCGGTTTCAAGGCGTTTGCTAGATTATTAATATTTAGAACATCGACTTCTTGCAATTCAGCAACCTTGTTCAGGTTAAAGTCGTTTGTAATGAGTTTTCCACCCATTTCCCGAGCCAGTTTTACCAGCTTGGCATCCACTTCGCGCGTGTCAGTATAATCGACATAAGAGATGCGGACTTCAAGGTCGTCTCTTTTTTGAAGTGCGTTTAGCATTTCTAATCCCCGACGACCTCTGTTTCGTTTAATGGCATCGGCTGAATCTGAAATCAGCTGAATTTCCCGTAAAACAAAGTTAGGAACAATCAAAGGCCCTTCAATAAAGCCAGTGGAAGCCAGGTCGATAATTCTACCATCAATTACGATACTTGTATCGAGAATTTTAACGGTAAGATCACCTGCGTGAGTTTCAGAGACCTCAGGTTTGCCTGAAATGCCTACTCCTGTTAATCCACCGTCTCTCTGGAATCGGTAAAAGGTGTAACTAACCAGTGTGAGCATTGTACCAAGCACAATGTTGCTGACATAAATTGGATATTTCGCTAAAAACGGGGTTAATAACCCAAATCCAACTATGGCAACAATAAGCCCTACAACAACAGATGTAACGCTCCCTCGGTTTGATTTGTTTTTAATTAAATCAATTATAAACGGTGTAACGACGATTATTACTATAGCTATTCCAGCTGCAATAAAACCAATCGGCGCTTCCGTAGTTAATGCTGTTAGCGCAGCGATGCCTGCTGCGATAAGGTATACATACAATTTGGACATAATCTTCCTCCTATTAATAAGTTTTGACAGACTTATTTCAGGAAGATTTATCGTTTATCCCGATAACACTTCGGAGATTTGGTTGCTTGCCTCTTCAACTTCTACATTTTGTGCCAAGGCAACTTCGTTAATGATAAGGCTATAAGCCGATTCATAAAGTTTTCTCTCCATAATCGAGAGTTCCTTGTCTCTAGCCCGCTTGTATAAATTTCTACAAACTTCAGAAACCGAAAGAACAGAGCCTGACTTTACTTTCAGCAGGTTATTTTGATACCGGATTTTCCAGTCCTCTTCCGTTTCTTCATACTCTTCCCTGAGTAGTTTCAGGATTTTAGCTACTTCTTTCTTTTTAATAATATGGCGCAAGCCGATTTCGACCGCCGTTGGCGTCGGAATCATTACCTTCATTTTGGTGTTGATCAGTTCTACTACGTAGTATTCCTTTTTTTCATTCAGCACGGTTTTCTTGGTAATCTCAACAATAGTACCAACTCCGTGCATAGGATAAACGACATAATCTCCTTTTTTAAACATAATCTGCCAGTATAATTTCGCTCTGCTGTCTTTTCGGGTTAGATTTTCTTTTAGAACCGAAAAGTAATAAAAAAACAGAGATAGATTTGTATTTCACTTGCAATAGACATAGTGTCAAAGGTTTTTTTACGAGTAACCACCATAGAGTGTATCTGATGTAAATATACAAAAAAAACACATTTTGATCTAATTACTTGTTGTTTTACCGGTAAAGCAAACGTCAAATAGTAAGACGATAACATGGGACATTCACTATTTGTTTTTGAATATCCTGTGAAATAGCCTCCTACATTACAAGGCCGCTCTTAGCGGCCCTTTTTTTTCTATATTCCAAACATTATAAAGCGCCAGGGGTTGCAGGTGCGGCTTTCCAGCCGGTTAAACTCTTGTTTAAAGAAAAACCGTTCGGGACATCTGATATATTTATTCCCAGTTTTTGTATTTCAGCATCATTAAAGCCGGAAATAGGATTTAACGAGTTCCATGACATAAATTGATGCGCCCCAACATTGGCGTAAAGCCTGAGCATCCCCCCTTTCATCAACGAACTGGTAATATGCCCATCTTTATTTGTATAATAAACGATCTCCCTCCATTGGTCTTTCGTTTTAAGAAGTAAAATTCCATCGCTCCATGTAAGAGGGGAAAATCTCGAAACAAAAGAGGTTGATCCATAATATAAATTTGAGTAAACTGATAATTCAGCAGCCGATTCCGGGTCCATATAGATTAAAAGGATTTGCCCGGCAACAACTGCAACATCGGGAAATACAAAAATCGTATATGCACCATATCCCTGCATATATTGAATAGAAATTCCATTCAGTGTACCATCTTGACTGACTGTAATTTCAAGCCATTGCGGACCCGAGGTGGGTTTTAACATGATCTCGTTAAATTCTACTTTAGCGGTTTCTATAGAAGAAAACCCGTTAAATGTAACGCCCCCGGTCGGCAGGGGGAAAGCAGAACCGTTGCAAAGTCGCTCCGTATGCGAAAACGTTAAACCCGCGTCAGATGAAACAAAAAGTCCCGCCGAAGAGGCTATCCATAAAGAGTTTAATCGAGCAAAAAGCTTTTCGGGGAAAACTTTTTTTCCGTTATAAACACCATTATAAATAGGCAGGGGAACCTCAGTAGCCAACCCGGCTTCTATAATTGCAATATTGTCTTGTGAGGCGACATATACCCGAGCAGGGGTCGTAGCAATTCTAAACCTGGCCTGGTCCGGGTTGGAAACCCCTGAAAATTTGTAAAAATCTGCTCCGTTATTGTCTGAAAAAAATAGTCCTGCCCCGGTAGCGGCAATAACCTTTGTGTCCGTAATTGCGACATCCCACACGGGTCCAGTCACGCCGGCAGCAACGTTAAAAGAAACTCCATCATCGTTCGAGTAGTACATGGACTGGCCCGTTCCGGCGATAACCGTGTTGTTTTTGGCAGCCAGAGAAAACATAGGTTCGGAAATTACTTTTACAAACCCCGAACCGGAGTTGCGGTACAATCCAAAGTTCCCGCTGGTATATCGACTGGTCGTTGTAAAAGCGAGGTGGCGAACTTTGAAAGGTGAGGCTACTTCTTTTACAAAATTTCCAGGCGAGGTCGAAGTGTAAATTCCATCGGAAGTTGCCAGGTAGACGCTCCCCGCATGGAATGAAATATCGTGTACACGAATCGGCCAGGGGGCGAGCGTTACGCGCGTAAAGTTGGCTCCGGAGTCGCTGGAGTAATATAAAGCTGCATCGCCTGCCATGTAAATTTCATTTAATAAAGATGTTATGGCAAAAGTGCGACCTTGTTTCGCGGTATTTGCAGAAATGGAATACAAGTTCTGGGAATTATTTGCTCCTGAAAGCTGAAAAACAAGTTCATTGGAAAAGTCACCGGAATAAACCTGGTCTATTGCGGGCGTTCCAGAACCCGAAACAGTGTAATCACTTTTATCGACACAAGCAGAAACATCGGCAGAAAACTGAACCGTAATATTTCCACTCTGTTTTTTCGTCACCGTGCCAAATTCAAGCGGTGTGGCAAAAAGCTCGTCCATACCTGGCGTCGCATAAATAGGTAAAAGGGAACTGCATAAAGCTGCGCAAGGAGTAGTCGAAGCTCGCCAGTGTCCGTTTTTTCCCATTTTCACCTGTGATCGTATTGCCGCACCGTTTGTTTCCAGGGAGTAATAAACGGGGGCCATTTTGCCGGTCGAATCGATGAGTTTCATGGTGGGGTCATACAAAGAGAGTCGTGGGTCGCCAGGAAACGGCGTAAAATCTTTAGACGAGGGAATTTTAGCGCTTTGTACAAAAGAGCGCCCCGGTCCAAAAGTTTCATTCAGAATATCGGCGTCGCGAGTATAAATTATAAAAAGCTCGCCCGGGGCCAGGTTAAACGGTCCTCCATAACTCGAAGTGTAGAGGTCGGGTATTGTGTAAGTATTTCGAAACCCCTGTGACCTCCAGGCGATGGTCCAGTTTGTAACATCGATATTTTTGCCAGAAAGGTTTTTAAGCTCTATAAATTTCTGGCCAGAATCGTTACTGCCGTTGACCTCACCATACCATCCAACCTCGGTAATTTGCACGTCGCCAGATTTAGCGGCAGAGCCGAATGTTGTCGAAAAAACATATTTCATCGTCGTGGATTTTTGCCATGCCAGTTTCCATTGATTCAATAAACTTCGTGAGACATTCGAGTTGTGTATAAGTAACAGATTTTCATCATTATTATGAACGGCATTTTGTGACCAGTTGAAAGAGCCGGTAATGGCAACCCCCGAATCGGTATCGGCGTCAATGAGCATTGTTTTGCAATGCATTTTCGAACCAGAGCGAAATGAATTACTTGAGACGACATTCGTACCCGAATCGGGAACATAGTTTTCGTTTCCATCAATTCGTATTCTCATATAACGTGGCATCAGAACCGAAGCTCGGTAAAGTCGAGAGGCCTCCTGGGAAATTCCCGAAACAAAATTAGAGTCGTGTATTCCATAAACTTTTACACCCCGGCGGGAGGCTTCTATTAAAGCCGACGAAATTTCATCATGTGAAAAAGCGAATACCATATAGCGGATAGAATTTTCAGCTTTGCCAATAGCCTCGACTACTTTTTGCACAGTTTGCGCAGAATCGGTTGGCGAAAAATAGAGCGAAACTTTCGACCCCGAAACCATCGTCGTTTTATCTATAAAAGGGGACGATTTCAGGCGTGCAAAAAACCCGGCCCGCATTCGAAAAAACTCTTCTTCATACCAGCTCGCCAGGGCCGTACTCTTTATGATAATAAAATTATTGTCGTTATAATAAAAGCCCGACTGCGTAAAATTTCCAGTGCCGGTCAAAACCGTTTTAGAATCGATCACAATAAATTTGTTGTGTTGGATGCCGGTAGTGTTTCCGACGACCAGATCAACATCGTCCAGCAACAAAGCCTGGTAACCATTCGAGTCGCTTTCGTCCAGATCGCCCACCAGTTTAACTTCAACACCAGATTGCCTCGCCCTGAGCAAAGCCTCACGAACCCTCTCCGAGTCAAAATTATACATTGTCATAAAAATCGTTTTCTCGGCCTTCCCGATAAAAAGGACAATACGATCTTCAGCGTCACTTTGTTCCCCAGGGCGCGAATAAAAAACATCGAAAGAACCGGGCTGCGCAGGCGCTTGAACCTGGCACGAGAGGAAAACAGGGAACGTCAGGAACAACAAAAACACCAGACACAAACCAAATAATATATTTTTAACCATAGTCCGAACCAGTTAAAAGACGAAAGGAAGTCAAATAAAAAGTACCCCTTTTTTAACCCTGGAAAATATTATGTCACATTAATTTTTCTTTAAAGGGGAGAAGTCTCTCCCCTCGTTTTGGCAATTACATAAGGTCACAACATGTTGTGACCTTATGTAATGCCGCCACTACCCCACACATATTAACGAGAGTCGTGGATGAGGATTTGTTAATCTGCACCTTTCATACGAACTTTGTTGTTGTCAACAATCCATAAATGCTTTTCAATCCTTTCCGATGACATCAGAGGGATGACCTTTTTTAACAATAATGATATCGATTTGATATCTTGGTTATTTGGGCGCAAAACAATAATTCCATTGTATTTGTCAGGGGGATAATGTGTAATATTCGAAAAATCTAAATCCAGTGTAATTAAGATTCTATTTTCTTTGGTAGCTAATTCTTAGACTGTCGTCATCAATACCCTGGATATTTTCATCAAAAACAGAATGTGCATCAAAGCCAGCTTGTAATAAATCTTGTTGTACTTGAATCGGTAAATTTTCATCGAGCTTTAACTTCATGAAAATGCAACTACTCGTTCGTTGGCCAAATCTGCCGCATATTTCATCACTGCATTAATATCTTGCTCTGTAACGGAAGGGTAGTTTTTAATAATTTCGGGTTTTTCAATGCCCTCGGCTAAATTATCCAAAATGGTCGTTACCATTACTCTAGTCCCGGAAACGCATGGTTTTCCATGACAAATGTCCGGGTCTACTTTGATGTGGTTGTGCCAGTCCATACATGTTAAATTATAACATGATTTATGAGTTGTCAATTAAAATAATCAATCAAATGGGTCTGAACGCGCAGCCAGAAATCTCCCGGCGGTCAGCCGGGCAAAAAATATAAATATTGTATTAATAAAAACTTCAAATATGAAGACATATAATAATGCAAAACGTCGGGGGTAGCCCGAGACCTTGGCTTGGGCGAGGGGGTAGGCTTACCCCCATTAAAATCGATTAATTTATTCGCCGCAAACGTATTCAACACGCATGGTGTCTGAGTCGTTGAGTTTTTGACTGATGGGGTAGCCATCTTCGCTATATTGGTAAACGATCTCTTGCGTGTCGACTTCACCTTTTTTCCATTTTTTTCCGTTCACTTCATACTTTAGATTTTGTTGATAGGTTTCAACAATTTTAATTACATTATTTTTAGCATGCGCAACGGCAAAGCCATGCAACAGTTGAAGCGGGTTACCGGCGTAGACTTGAATCATGAAGTTCGGTTTGTCGTCGTAAACATATTCATTTACACTGTATAAATTGCCATTGTAGTCATAAATAGTGGCTTTTACCGGTAGGTCATTTTCGTACTCATAGGTTCTTTTACCCATGGGACTTGATTCTGTAACGATGCGCCCTTTTTTATCTAATTCAAATTGAATTGTACCTAATTTGGTTTCAATGGAGGTTAATTGATAGGTATTGTTGTGTTCAAACTTCATTGTACCTAAGTAAGTATTCGATACCTTATCTAATTTGCCATATTCTCTGTAGGCATAATGGGAATAACCAAAGTCTTTGCTGCCGTCTTTCATGCTTATGTGAGAAGAGATCAGTTTTCCATTCTTATATGCAAAGTCGGTGACTCTTATAGCGTCGCCGATAGAATATTCGAGTTTTGCAGGCTTGCACTTTTTTGTTTTGCAGGCGCCAACTGAGAGCGCTAGTAAGGGAAGAAAAATCCATAAGGTTTTTTTCATTTGTTTCTCCTGGAGGTTGTAATTATTAAACTTAGAATTGAATGCAAAAGGAGTACTATGAGAGGTGTTGTCAAATAAAGTTTGTTTTCTCTTTTGCCCGAAAAAAACTTCAAACGAGAATCGAACGTAGCGGCACAAAAAAACCGAAGGGGGAAGGCTTTCACCCTCCAAATAAAAAATTGACTTACAGGTTGTGTCGCTTATTATTTTTATCTGACATGGGTGCATCCAAAAAAAATAAATACCTGAGACGTGATCGAGTGTTGAGGGCGATCACCGAAGATGGGCAATTTCGAGCCGTAATTATTAAGGCCACCGATCTGGCGAACACTGCATGTAAAAAACATGAATTGAACCCGTTGGCTTCGCTTGTCTTGAGTGAACTTTTTGTTGCTTCTCTTTTAGCGACTGTATCTTTAAAAGGTGAAGAGCGCATTAGTTTGCGAATTGATGTGGACGGCCCGGTTAAGTATGGCGTCGTCGAGGCAAATGCGGCTGGTGAAGTTCGAGGGTATCTCGGAAATAATGAGTTGGTACCTGAATCGGATGACCCGATTATTATGAAAAAAATAGCCATAGGTAAAGGCAAATTAAGTGTTTCGAAAACACTGCATTCCAATTACCAACCGGTAACCAGCGTCGTGGAGTTGACCGAATCGGTTATTGCGAAAGATCTCGCCCGCTATTTTGCCCTTTCGGAGCAAGTTCCAACTGCGGTTAAAATCGGGGTCCGGCTGAACGAAAATTTTACAATTCAATCGGCGTTTGGCCTTTTGCTTCAAGCCCTGCCCGATGCCGACGAAGAGACTATACTTGAACTTGAAAATGATATAGTCGATCATCCCGATCTCGGTGCTTTGTTTGAAGAAGAAGAAAACCTCGATCTGGTTTTGAATCATTTTTTGAAAAATCAAAAATGGGTGGAACTGGCTAAAACGCCTGTAGACTTTTTCTGCCGGTGCGGCAAAGATCGTTTTTTACGCGGCCTTCAACTTCTCTCGATGAAAGACCTTATAGAACTCGCAAGCAAAGAGCAAGAGCTTGTTTGTCAATATTGCAATGAAAAATACATCGTCTCTATAAAAGAGATTCAAGATCTGATTGAAAACAAAAATAAGTCATTATAGATCGCTTTTAAAGTCGGAATTTACAAGTTGAACCAGAGCCTGTACGGCCTCTTTCTCTTTTTCACCTTCGGCTGAAATTTTCAATACTGCCCCTTTTACCGGGGCAAGCATCAATAGACCCATAATGCTTTTTCCATTTACTTGTTCGCCGTCTTTTTCAACTTGAATTTCGCAGGGGTATTTTGCAGCTGTCTGCACAAAAACGGAGGCAGGTCTGGCATGCATTCCAGTATCTACATTTACGGTTACAGTTTCAATTGTCATTGTCTGCCTCTTTGGCTTTACCTGGTTCGGACGGTTTCATTTTTTCCATTAACATCCGGTTGAACTCTCGGGCGGGATGATACCCCATGCCTTTTAAGCGGAAATTTTTTGCTGCAGTTTCAATTAAAAGAGGTATATTTCGACCCGGTTTTACCGGTATCAATAGACAGGGTATTTCCACACCTAGAATTTCACTCGTTTTTTCATCGAGTCCGGTTCGATCGTATTCGTGTTGGTCTTTCCACTCTTCCAGAGCAACGATCAATTCAATTCGAATATCTTTTCTTACACTACCTGCTCCATAAAGATCTTTTATATTAATAATTCCCAGCCCGCGAATTTCCATATAGTATGCAATATTTTCTGAAACGCTTCCATGAAGATGGAACTCCCCTCGTTTATAAAGGTGAACCGCATCGTCAGCAATTAACCGGTGACCAAGTTCAATAAGTTCAAGCGCTGTTTCACTTTTACCTACCCCGGTTTTTCCGGTAATTAAAACCCCTATTCCAAAAACCTCAAGCAGGACTCCATGTGAAACGGTTCTAGGCGAAGTTCGTAAATCGATTACATCGTTTAAAATTGCGCTTAAACGCATGGTAGAGTAAGGCGCAAAAAAAACAGGAATTTTTTTATCTATCGCCACCTGTAAAAATAAGTCAGGAGGATTCAATTTATGACTGAAAATAATGCAGGGAATATCGTAAGAGAAAAACTTTTCAGCGCATTCTTTGCAGTCTGTTTCAGAAAGAGATTCAAGAAACGAGGTTTCACCACGCCCGAAAATCTGAACGCGATCTGCTGCAAAGTTTTCAAAGAAACCTGTCAACGCTAACCCGGGCCGGTTTATGCCGACCCCGGTTATTATACGGTGGTAATCGGCCCCTTCATACAAAGGACCGAGTTCAAGTTGGTAAGATTCGTCAAGTAGTTCAATTACCTGAAGAGTCGGCATTCTTTATACCGGTTTTTTCAAGGCCAAATCACCAGTTTTTTCATAAAAAAGAATATTCATTCTGCGAGACTCTTCGTTAACAAACGCAAAATACTCCAGATTATTTTCTCTCAATAAGTCTATTGCTTCGGGAATGGTCAAAATTGATAAAGGGTACAATGAAAATGAGATTTCATTGATGTTGGCCTCTCGAAAAGAGACTACTTTTTCATTATATTGACCCAACTCTTTGGTGGGAGAAATAAGAGAGTAATTACCATCAGGTCGTGGCAAAACAAGTGAATATCGTTTTTCTTCAATATGATGAAACATATGGAATCGAAACTTTTCATTTTGCAACTGTAAGATCGCTTCCGTATCCGTCATTGGTTTTGGCGGAGCTTCATAAACATGAATGGTTACTTGCTCTTCCGGAGCAACTGGAGTAAAAGATGGAATAACATCTGCCGCACTTCGCGAAGAAGTTCGACCATCCATTTTTTTATGATATTTATCAACCTGTGTATTTAGAGTTTCTGTCGCAAGGTCGATAGAGGCATACAAATCCTTATCTTGTTTTGCAACATGAAATACAGTTGAATCGGCATGCACCGTAAGCTCGCATACCTGGTGTTGTCGAACCAGGTTAAAGCGCACATCCACGGCTTCAATATGATGAAACCGGTCTTGTAATTTGGTTAATTTTTCGGAACAATACTGTTTAATTGCTTCAGTTGGTTCCAGGTTTTTAAAGTAATAAGCTATATCCATATTATCCTTCTTGTTCAAATATTAGTACGATTTATATGATAGTTGAATCATTAGAAAAGGTCGTAACATTTGCCTTTCTTTCAATTTGACTCGGGATGTGTAGTAATTTTCTATATTTTGCCACAGTCCTTCTCTTAATATTAAATCCTTCTGATTCCAAGATAATAGAAATTTTCATATCTGACAAAGGAAAGTTACGATTTTCCGAATCAATAATTTGAATAATGGCTTTTTTTAAGTCGGCCACGCCAAGAAGTATGCCTTCTTTTGATTTCATTTTTCGTGGAAAAAATATTTTTAATTGGAATATACCAAATTTTGTCTGACAATATTTTTTTCGTACAATTCTCGAAATTGTTGAAATATGCAGCTCGACCATCGAGGCAATATCTTCGAGGCTCATAGGAACAATGGAATCTGGTCCTTTTTTGAAAAATTCTTGTTGCTTTTCGAGTATGGCAGTTCCGACTTTTAAAAGGGAATTATTTCTAAAATCGAGGCTTTTAATAATATTCTGGGCGTTCTCGTACATTTTAGTCCACTCTTCGGTCCACTCTTTTTCAGGAATTTGTTCAAAAAGCTCCCGATTCACGAGTAGTTCAGGAATATCCTTATTGTTCACCTGAATTTCAACCTGCTTGCCACGCTCCGTATATATTAAATCAGGTAGAACTATAATGCTTTTGTCGTCATAGTTGGCAGCCGGGTACAAATTCAGCGTAGCAATTTTCTTTAGCTTATCTTTCATCACCTCTACGCTTATAGCCAGCCCTTCGGCGATTGCATCTATTGTTTTTTTATCCAGACCTTCTATGCTCTCAGCGTTGTTTTGTATAATGGCAATAAGATCAAGCAGAGTTAAATCGCCAGGATAAACATTTTTTGCTTGCCACTCCAGACTTTGCCAGATATTTTCAGCGCCTACCCCGGTTGGTTCCAGGCTTTCTATTATTTTTAGCGCACTTTTTAATTCCATTATAGAGTAACTGCCCGAAACAGCAATTTTATCATGTGGTCGGGCGGTAAAACCCCTCTCATCAATTTCGGACAAGATGCTTTCTATTAAGGATGATATTCGCGGGGCAATTTGCAAAACAGCTATTTGTCGTTGCAGTAATATACTTAAACCGGGTTTGTCTGAAATAAAATTTTCAATGGAAAACTCAGAGTCAGAACTTATATCTGAACTACCTGGCAAATATTCTGGTGTATAATCTTGATAACGTATGTCTTCATCGCCGGCGCCTTCTTTTTCTTCCAGAAATGGATTCTCTTTCAACTCTTTTTGTAGCTGTATATCCAGTTCTGTCCGATTCAAAGCCAGAATCTCAATCGATTTTCTTAATTTAAGTGAAATACCACGACGGGTACCGGTCTTAGGTCCAAGACGAATTTTACTCATTAGAGCTTAAAATCTTCCCCCAGATAAATTTCCTTGGCTTTTTTATCTCGAATCAGTTTATCAGCAGTTCCTTCAATCAACACTTCCCCGTCAAACATGATGTAAGCGCGGTCGGTAATAGACAAAGTTTCACGTACATTATGGTCGGTAATTAAAATACCAAGATTTTTTTCTTTTAAGTGCGTAATAATTCTTTGAATTTCTCTTACTGCAATCGGGTCAACTCCCGCAAACGGCTCATCCAGTAGTATAAACTTCGGATCGGAAGCAAGAGTCCGGGCTATTTCAGCTCTTCTGCGCTCTCCGCCCGATAAAGTCATACCAAATTGCCCTTGAACATGGGTTATGTCGAACTCTTTCAATAGATGATCAGTACGTGTTTTGATTTCGGTTTTATCTAGTTTTCGCAGTTCAAAAATAGATTCAATATTTTGACGAACGGTTAATTTACGAAATATGGATGGTTCTTGCGCCAGATAACCAATACCCTCTCGGGCTCTTTTATACATTGGCAATTCGGTAATTTCATGCGCTCCCAGAAAAATTTTTCCCTCGGTTTGTTTCACCAGACCCATCGTCATATAAAATGATGTAGTTTTACCAGCCCCATTTGGACCAAGTAAACCGACAACCTCACCCTGGGCAATTTGAAAAGAGACGCCTTTTACAACCATTCGTTTACCGTATCTTTTTTTTAAACCTTCCACCCGAAGAATTAAATTCGACTCAAAGGCATATCCATCTGCTTTTGTTTTCTTCGCCGTAGATTTTCGAGTCACATTCTTTAGCTTCTTCGCTATTGTGGTTTTTATAGCCATAAATAAATACTTTTAACCGGCAATCAACTTGTCAAGGCGTTCTATAAAGGAAAAAGTTTCTATGATGCGCTTCTTATAAGTTAAGTTTTGGGTGATTTCCCTTTCAAAAAGGTTGACACCTCCATTGAGTCCAAATATCAAGTGTCAAATTCAATATGAACAAACCGACTTTAAAATACCGTTCCCAAAAATATATCGGAAAAATCGATAACGAAATTCAGAATATCCTGGGAGATGAGATTTTTTTAATTACCAAATTGAAAGAATATATCGTCGAAAGTGGGGGAAAAAGGGTCCGGTCTATTTTGGCGTGCCTTCTAGCCGAGCTTTATGGTGAACTTGAAGACGACATTTTTGCCCTGGCCGGAGTTGTAGAAATAATACACGCGGCGAGTTTGCTACACGACGATGTATTAGACAACTCGTCGACACGACGTGGTAAGCCCAGCGGTAAAGAGATTTTTGGTCCTAAAGAAGTTATTCTAGGCGGCGACTATATGCTTGCCTGCGCTATACGTAAGTTAAACTATTATGAAAACCCGGCTTTAATGGATGTATTTACCAGAGTAATTCGTGACTTGTCGATTTCTGAGTTAATACAAATGGAGTATGCAAATAATCCCGACATTACCTTAGATCTGTATTATAAAATTATTTACGGGAAAACAGCCTCTCTATTTCAAACAGCCTGTGAAGCAGTCGCTATTTACACACAAAAATCTGAAGACGAGAAACATACGATTGGTGAATTTGGAAAAAACCTGGGTTTGCTTTTTCAGATTCGTGATGATTACCTCGACTACTTTAACAATACGTTATTAAACAAACCGGCCTTTCAGGATTTTGAAAATGGATATTATACCTACCCGGTTTTAGTCGTTCGAGAACAAGGGGGGGCAGAAGTTTCAAAACGTATCGATAATTTATTTAATTCGAAAATTTCCAATAGAAAAGATAAAACCGTCCAAAAGGAAATTTTACAAGTTCTAAATGAACATCATGCTCAGGAACTTTCACGCAAGAAAATAAATGAACTTTTCGATTTAATACAGAAACAACTAAGCGGTTATCCTGAATCTGATTACAAAGATAAAATTACAAGTCAGATCGAAAACCTGATGGATTTTTAATCCGTTATCTCTTCGTGGGCGCGAATCAGTCTCATGTATATTCCGGGGTTCTCCTGGATAAACTCAGTCAAATCGGTTCTTTCGATTAAATAGAGTTCCGAAGCCGTGTGTACCTTTACTGAAAATGCAGCCGGAGAATTTCTTTGTAAACTGACAATATCGCCGATAAGCTCACCTTTCTCATAACTGTGAACAACATTGTCGGCAATAGAAGCTTCCACTTTTCCACTTACTAAAATATAAGCTGAATCCATGGTTTTACCTTGTTCTTGCAGTGTTGTGTTTGGCTCCAGCTGAACCATATTCATCACGCCCTCAATTCGAGTTTTCTGGTGTGAGGTCATAGAACCAAATATACGAGATTTCGACAGAACATCCCATGAGTTCGATTTTCGAGCTTCAATTAATTTGCGCAGTTCTACTTCTAGTGTTGTTCCGGTAATAAAATTCAAAAAGGCATTTCGTTCGATGGTAAGAGCATACACATCCGTTTCTGCTTCAACATCCGCTGAGCGCATTTCTCCTGTAATAACCGAAGCCTCACCGAAATATTCATAATTTCCGTAGGTTTTTTTAATATCAGACTCAATTCCCTTGACTGTAACATTACCTGAAACAATAATAAAAAACTTATCACCGGGGGTGTCTTTTTCAATAATAAGGTCACCGCGTTTGAATTTCTCTTCTTGAATAATATTCAGAAATTCCCGGGCTTTGGTAATATTGAAATCTCGGAACAAGTCAACATGGTTTAACACATCTAGAACCTGTGTCGCAATTGCGAACTTCGGTGGAGTTATTTCCGGATATAAAGTGTTTTCAATTCCAAAAGTAGCCAGAGTTAAATTTGTATCTTCTGGAAAATCTTTCTGTGAAATATGGTATACCGTTATTTTCTTTTGAACCTCTTCAGGCAAAGTAGAAAGGTAAGACACGGGTGTATGCAATGGCGGTATTCCCGCTTCATGATAAATTATTTTATAATCCCAGGGAAAATTCATTAAAAAATCATAGCGACTTTCCGGGAATATGTTTTTATCATTCATTATATTGATATTTGTGGGGTCGTTCAAGTGGTCAGAGGTGTATAAAAACGACTGGTTCTGGTAGTGCATGCGAAACCCGATTGTGGGAATCGAGTGCAGTGTATAATGATAAATAAATTTTGCCCCTTCAATAAACATTGGTTTTCCAATGGTGACAGGTTCAAAATTAAAAAGTCCATACAACTGTTTTCTCGAAAGTTTGGTCATCGCGGTATATTTTCGAATAAAACTGTCCATAATTGTAACTGTGGTATGAATCGTTACCGGAAACTCTTCCAGAATTTTCTGGAATGTGCCAGCATCATGGTCAGCGTGAGTGTGAGTTAAAATAATATGGTCAATGAGTTTTGTATTTACATTCGATTTACCTAACCACTCCGTTGAATTCACGGGTGGGTCGATCATAATTCCACGTCCGTTAATCCAGATTATAAAACCGGATGTATTTTGCGTTGGATCAAAACCATGCGATGGGCCAAGACAGGTAATTCCAAACTCAGGCGGTTCAAAAGGTTCGGGTAGTCTTTCCCCGATATCGTAAATGGTATTATACCCAATTGTCAGTGGAACCTCTGCCAAAAGAACATCGTTTTCATACAGATGAAAACCTTTTTTTTCGTCCCGTACTATACGAATACTATCTAAAACAATTTCATTATCTTCAAATACACGAAACTCTACCAGGTCTTCGATGACCCGGTTGCCACGAAAAAAGTTCATCTCAGCTATCATATCAGGATAACCAGGAGTTTCTTTTCCGTGAATAAATTCATTCGTTAAATCGACATCTTCGGGTCCGAAAACTGACTCTTGCAAGACAACCATCAACTGCTCTTTTTGTTCGGCGGTACCCAGAATAATTGTCTTATCTTGTCGTAAAAAGTGATTAAAATATATAGGGAACTCCAGTTCAGCGACGGCAATTCCTTTTTCAATATTAAACATCTCTTCAGGTATTACAAAAATTTTAGGGACATTGCAAGGCATTGTCATTGTATCTTTAATCGTTTCAGGAGGGGCTCCAAATTGAATAACTCCCTGAGAGGTCTCTATCAGGTAACCTCCGCGTGGTAAATTATGAATGCCTGATTTCATTGTTGTTTCTTCCATATTATTTCCTTCACATCGTTAACAAAATTCTAGTTTACTTTGATTAATTTTTCTATAATAGCAACTCAACCTGAAGTGTCCATTTTTTTCTTTTGTATGGCAGGCTCCGCTCGATCGTAATCGAACAATATATAATATTGAGTTTTGTTCACAATTCACTCTGGTTTCTACTAAATCGAGATATTCCCCGGAAGTTTTTCCTTTTACCCAGAGTTCATTTCGAGAGGTACTCCAAAACGTAGCGACTTTGTTTTCCAGCGCATAATCCAGTGACTCACGATTAACATAACCTAACATTAATATTTCTTTCGTTTTTTCCTCTTGCGCGACAGCAGGAATTATATCACCAGAATTTTCTATAGCCTTTTTCAGCTTTGAAAAATCCAAATGTATATCGGTACCTTCTTCTATAAGACTTCCCGCGCTCACAAAGTTATCTCCACAGCAATTTCACTACAATCGTCCAAATGGGGACACATTCGACATGCGTCAAATATCTTTTGTGGAAAATTATTTTTTTCGACTATGCGCATTCCAAGTTTTTGAAAAAAAACTGGTGAGTACGTCAGTGCGAAAACTGTAAATTTACCCCTTTTGAGTTTTTTAATTTCCTTAAATATATAATCGACAATTTGAGCCCCAAAACCTTGATTTTGCGCCGTTTCTCTTACGGCCAGAGCTCTAATCTCATACATCTTATTTTCGTATGGAACCAAAGTCGCTGTGGCAACAACTTTTCTCTCTTTCTCGATAATCCAGGTTGTAACAATATCGGATGAAATTTCTTGTCTGGTACGCGGTAAAAGAATTTGCTTTACTGCAAATGGTTGAATAATTTGATAAATTGCATCAACATCAGATTCCAGGGCTTTTCGTATGACAGCCTCATGCTTTGAGGTTTCTGACATAGTTTATTTTTTGTACATTATTGCGCCTTGAAACTCAGAAAAGCTTTTCACTTTACTGAGCATAGACCAATTGCGACCATCGGCTCCCGAAACCGGACCCACATAAACTTTGACTTTTTGTCCATTTTCGGTTAAAAACACAGGCAAGCCCGCGTTTACAAGAGAAGCGCCGTGAAGTTGGGCTTTTTCCATAGAAGAATAAATTTTAGCCATAATTAAATACTCAGATTTGTCAGATTCAAGTTCTTCAGCAAGTCTGTTCTCGGTATTTTCTGCCGGTGTGTTTACGCTCTGGTCGGGATGAATATCGGCCACGATATTAGCTTCAACGTTATTAGTAAGACTTCGCAATTCGTCGCCTTGCACAACCTTATGGTCGTTTATAAAAATGCCGGTATAAACTCCCGCAATAAAAGCGACCGAGATTACAGAAGCTAAAAATATAATTTTCGATTTAAAACTGGAACGACCCGGGGAAGCTTTTTCACTTACGCCGGTATCGCGCTGGTTTGATCGATAGTGTTTTCCAAAATCAAAGTCTTGCATTCATTTAATATGTCGGGAATTTTCGAAAAAATATAAGCAAAAAAAGCCGACATAAGTCGGCTTTTTTATAAATGTTAAAAATGTGGGAATGTTTAGAAATCCATTCCGCCCATTCCGCCCATTCCACCCATACCGCCCATTCCTCCGGGAGGCATAGCAGGCATATCGTCTTTCTTTTCAGGTCTATCGACAATAATACACTCAGTGGTAAGAACCAAACCGGCAATTGAGGCTGCATTTTGTAACGCAGAACGCGATACTTTTGCAGGGTCAATAATACCAGCTTCGATCATATCTTCCCATTCAAGTTTGTACGCGTTAAAACCTATATTACCTTTTTCAGTTTTAGCTCTTTGTACAATAAGAGAACCTTCCAGTCCAGAATTGTTTGCAATCTGACGAGTAGGCTCTTCAAGAGCTCGTAAAATTATATTTCTACCGGTTTCCTGATCACCTGTAATTTTTAAATTTTTAACAGATTCAATACATTTAATCAAGGCTAAACCGCCTCCAGGAACAATACCTTCTTCAACCGCAGAACGAGTTGCTGAAAGAGCATCTTCTACTCTAGCTTTCTTCTCTTTCATTTCGACTTCAGTAGCAGCGCCGACATTAATGACAGCAACGCCACCGGCAAGTTTTGCCAAACGTTCTTGAAGTTTTTCACGATCGTAATCGGATGTAGTATCTTCAATTTGCTTTTTAATCTGATTAATTCTTGCTTTAAGATCAGCTTCTTTACCAGCGCCTTTAATTATGGTTGTATTATCTTTATCAACAATAATTTTTTCTGCGCTTCCCAGCATATCAATTGTAGCGTTCTCAAGTTTCAGGCCAACATCTTCAGATATTACCTGAGCTCCTGCTAAAATAGCAATATCTTCAAGCATTGCTTTTCTGCGATCGCCAAAACCGGGAGCTTTAACAGCCACAGCGCTAATGGCTTTTCGAAGGGTGTTATAAACAACAGTAGCTAGTGCTTCACCTTCCAGGTCTTCAGCGATAATTAAAAGTGATTTACCAGCTTGAGCAACCTGATTTAAAATAGGAGCAAGATCTTTGACTGCGCTGATTTTCTTATCAAAAATCATAATCATTGGATTTTCAAGAGTAGCAGTCATGTTGTCTGCGTCCGTTACCATATAAGAAGAAAGGTATCCGCGATCAAACTGCATTCCTTCGACAACATCAAGAGTTGTGTCGATTGACTTAGCTTCTTCTACTTGAATAACACCGTCTTTACCGACTTTTTCCATTGCTTCAGCAATAAGTTCGCCAATTTCAACATCAGAGTTAGCCGAGATGGTGGCTACCTGAGCAATCTGTTTTTTAGAGTCAATCGTAATGGACATGTTTGCAAGCTCTTTTGTTGCAGCTTCTACAGATTTATCGATGCCTCTTTTTAAGTCCATCGGATTAGCACCGGCAGTTACGTTTTTAATGCCTTCTTTTGCAATAATTTGAGCAAGAATGGTAGCAGTTGTTGTACCGTCCCCTGCAACATCGTTAGTTTTGGTTGCAACTTCTTTAATAAGTTGAGCACCCATATTTTCATTAGGATCTTCAAGATCAATTTCTTTTGCAACAGTAACGCCGTCTTTTGTGATCGTCGGTGATCCAAATTTTTTATCGATAACCACATTACGACCTCTTGGTCCTAATGTCACCTTAACTGCATTTGCCAGTTTATTAATACCGCTCATTAAGTGCGAGCGTGCTGTTTCGTTGTATTCCAACATTTTAGACATATTTACTCTCCTTTTGCTTAGCTAAGAATCGCTAAGATATCAGATTCACGAACGATAAGATACTCTTTACCGCTTTCTTTTATTTCCGTGCCTGAATATTTTCCATATAGAACTTTTTGACCTACCGCCACTTCCATGGGGATAGTCTTTCCATCCTCGGTTACTTTGCCAGAACCAATAGCCACAACTGTGCCTTCAAATGGTTTTTCTTTAGCCGTATCCGGAATATAAAGATTTCCTATTTTCTCTTCTTTTTCAGCGAGCGGTTCGATTAGAACTCGGTCTGCCAATGGTTTTATTGCCATATCCATTACCTCTTGTTTAATTTTTAAAACATATTAGAAAGTGTTAGCACTCTCTGTGTCTGAGTGCCAACAAATGCAAGTAGAGATAACTTGACAACTGTTTTATGGTAAAATGGTGTGGTTTTGTCTTAAATAGTCTAAAAAGTGGTCCATACTATGATTAATAATGCTAAATACATTATTAAAACCGTCTATTTCTCCTCCGTATGGGTCCGGTACATCAGAGCCGCTTGAATCCACATCGAAAGTTCGCAGGGTGAATATTTTTGATTTATCAATGCCAAATTCAGTTATCAATGAAATTTCATTTTCACGATCCATGGCGATAAAATAGTCAAACTCACTCTGGTCTGATCTATGGACAGCTCGCGCTTTTTGGCCCTCGATTGTAATCGAGTTATTTCGAGCAACTTGTATGGAACCAGAGTGCGGCTTTTCGCCTATATGCCAACCGGAAGTTCCTGCGGAATCTATATGAATGAGATCGTCCCAGTTTTCATCTTTCACTTTCTTTTCAAATATTCCCTGGGCCAGGGGCGAACGGCAAATATTACCCAGACAAACAAATAGTACTCGAATCATTTTAATGAACCTCCAAAATCTATATTATAATACAAAATAGTGTGTAACAGCTCGGGTTAAATTTTTTAGGTAGCTACTTGTTTTCATGAGTTTATTGTATATCAATAATAATGAGAGTAACGTCGTCGTTAAATTCAGAATCACTTGTTTGTTTCAGTATTGTATCTATAATTTTATTTCGTATGTTTTTTCCGCTAAGAGTAAGATTTTCTCGAAGTATATTTCGAAGTTCCGATTCATCGATCATTTCCATACTGTTTTCACCAACCAACTCCAGCAACCCATCGGTGTAGATAAACATACGGTCACCAGAATGTATCTCGATATCAATTTGTTCAAAGTATGGATCTGGCCAGACACCGAGCAAGGGGCCTTTCGCATTTAAATGAATAAACGCATCTTCTGATTTTTTGTAATAAACACCTTCTGTGTGTCCGGCATTTGCATAGGAGACTTTGTTATTCTCAACATCTATAATAGCATAAAAGGCTGTTAAAAAATTCCCCCCCAACCGTCCCTGTAAAGACGTATTTATTTCATTGAAAAACCGGGCAGGTTCGTGCAGAGACTCAAATGGAATTGTCGAGAGCATGGTATTTACCATTACTGAAATTAGTGCAGCCGAAAGTCCATGTCCGGAGACATCAACAACCAGGACTCCATACTTGTCGTGACCAAGATCAAAAAATCGATAAAAGTCCCCTCCTACCTGGTGGTATGGTATGTATTTTGTATGTATGCTTAACCGGGGATGAGTTGGTGTTGACTGTGGGAGTATTTTCTCCATCAACTGAGCGGCGCTCTTCTCTTCTTGCGTAGACTTTTTCATCTGTTTAAACATATTTGATGTTTTTAGAACCATGGACAATCGTTCGGCAATTCCTCGAACCGAACTTACATCGTCTCTGGTAAACAGGTAACCGTCGCTTTTTTCATTCACAACAATAAAGCCAAAAATATCATCCTGCCAGAGTAAAGGGGCACATATCATAGATGAACTTTCATAAGCCAGAACCGGTTGCCCTTTACAGCGGGCGTCAGCATGGATATTTTTTATCAAGACTGCCCGTTTTTCTGCGGAAGAGATTCCTATAATTCCTGATTCAAACGGGATATTCTCGCCAAAAGTGACCTGGTTTGCAATAAAACCAGCGGAAGCGTTAATAAGTAAATTCCGGTTACCTTCATCGAAAATCATTACGGAGCCACCCTGGGCTTCTACAACATCGATTACTTGAGCGATCACCCACTGTATTAAACGGTCCGTTCCCCAACCTAATGCGACTTTACGCTCAAAGTCGGTGAGCAATGAAAGCTCTCTTATTTTAACCCGCAAGGAATCATGCGTTTTTGCATTATCAAGCGCGACAGCGGCAAGGTTACCTAAATGTTCCAGCAAGGTACGGTCAGCTTCATTAAAAACAGAACCCCCGACTTTGTTTATAACTTCCAGTGTACCAATAATTGTATTTTTTAAATAAAGAGGAATGCATATAATAGACTTTGTAGTAAAACCGCTTTTTTTATCCCAGGTGGAATCAAAACGATGATCTTCATAAGCGTCTTCAATTAAGAGGCTTTTTTTCTCTTGAGCAACCCACCCGGCAATGCCTTCGCCGTTCTCCAGTTTTAAAAACTTTTTAATTATTTTGCCTTTTTCGCCAATGGCTACTTCACAAAAAAGACTATTATGTTTCTGGTCGATTAAAAAAAGAGAGCTGGCTTCTGCTTCGAGAAGATCTCGTGCGGAGATCATAATTATGGGCAATAAATGATCAATCTGTAAACTTGAATTTAACGTCGAAGCGATTGCCAGAAGTGATGTAAGTTTCTGGTTATCCCGCTGAATGTGTTCACTACTTGCAATATCCATAATCCTTTAGGCAAGGAGTCGATTAATCGTTCACCTGTAAAGTAAATTCGGTATCACTGGAGATCACCGGCAAAGCAATATCAACTTTTTGCTACTGTTTTGATGAAATGTTTAATTCCGGTAAGCATGTAATCATCAAGATCTGAAAATTCAATAGCGGCAAAGTGTTGTTTACCTTTTTTTTCATAACGGACGACAATTCCTTCGAGTTCAACAGGATCTTCATCCGGAATTTCCAACATAATGTATACCCTGGAATAAGCATCTATAGGCTCTTCAAGCTGGCAATAAAAACCAGTTTCACTGATATTTATACCTGTGGCTTGAAAAAAGTTCTCTTTATTTGGGGATATATCAACAAGTTGCCGAATAGGAAACCGGTGTGAACGTCTTTTATCTTGTGACAAGTGCTCTCCTTACCGTACACGAATCCAGGTTTGAGAGCGCCCGAGTAAAGAGATACCAACGTAGCCTCGTACTTCAAGCGATTTTCCACCATCATTTACAGTCATTTTACAACTATATATTTTACCGTTGTCAGGGTCTAGTATTTTTCCTTTCACCCAGTACCTTTCTGTGTCTTCTTCATCCTGGCTAAAACCCCATAATATCACCATACCAAGAATTTTTTTATCTTTGTATCTTCCCTTGCATTTATCGCAAACAGGGTCGGGGTCTTCATCGGGTTCCGGGTAGAGCTGAATAATTCTACCATAAAGAGCTCCCTCTTTCGATTTCCAGATTTGAACTTTTGATGTTACGTCATGCGTTTTGTCATCAATTGTTTTCCATATACCTACAGGAGTTTCTTTTGTCTTCTGCTTATCTGCGGCCCACAATTGCCAAACTCCTGTTAAAAATAGGATAATCCCAATTGATATTATTGCTTTTTTCATTATATTCTATTCCTTGTTGTTTATTGAGCGGACTGGACTGTGTGTTAAATTCATTTGCGCTTATTGAACATATTGAAATTGAAATAATATGTCAACCGAATTCTTTTCAAGATAAAGTCAGGGGGGGCTTAGCGCGCCCCTCGCGCCAACCGCTTCGCGTTTTCTGCTACCCCACGCGTATATTACAACATCCACCCATCTGAAAAACCCATTGACCGAGCGATCTGAACCAGGGGTTTCATTGTATCGTCAAGACGTTCGTGAAAATACTCATAGCTCATTAATTGCAGGTTAGCGAGGTTTTTTATTCTCAGCAGATCCATATAGTCCTGTAGCCATTCACCCGTTTTGTTTTTTTTGCTACTTAGCATTGAACTTAAAGCGTCAAACTGTTGCCTGACAAAAAGATTCATGTAAGTTTTACAATCGGGCAGGCTGTTCGACTTAGCCTCGTGTACCGCCTTCGTCGTCGGAGTGATGTTCCAAAGCCGATCGTGGCAGACAAAATTCCAGGGCAAAAAGTGGTCTAACGCGAGGTTTTTCTTTGTAATAATTTCGTCCGAGTAGATACAGCGAATCTCTTTGTTTTGGTGAGAAGACTCTTCGATTACATTGAGCCACTGTTTCCTTACTTTTGTTAAATCTCTTTTCCCCGGTTTGAATAATTTTTTAGCAAGACTGGGAACGAGCGGATTTTTTTCTTCCAGAAAGCGCAATAGTCCCAGATAAACGCAATCATCCCCTATCGGACATAGAGGGACATCCGAAATGGCAGTCACACCGGCTTTTTAACAAAACCGCTTTCCTCAAAACTCTCAATAGCCATATCAATATCCATCCCGTTATCTTCATAATAAAAACGCGATACAATAGAAAGATTACCATTCTCCAAATTAAGCCTCTTATGACTAATCACAATGTTGATATTGTCAATATGAATCATGTCACCGGCGTTTAAGTATTTACAATTATCGTGAACGACTTTCTTGTAAATGGCTTTTGTTTCCTCTAATTTGTCACCGTTTGAATTAGGTTTTGATTGTAGTAGGTAGACGGTTAATTCTATATTCATGTTTGCAGATACTCCGATTTTATTCATATTGGTGATATGCCAAATCGTATGTAAAGTACTTTGTGATTATTTGACTGAAGACAGCGTCTCAAAAATCAATTTTATGTGGCTATATGGGACCATGCTGGTTGGGGTTTAATTAAGGAAGGCGTAATATTATTTGCGTAATTCCGCTACGGTCATAGATCATTTAGTTCAATTAGACCTAAGTACATTATTTCTTTCATCAACAAAGTAACTAATTTTTGAGATTGCACTAATGAAATTTCTATACCGTTGATTCTCATTCCAACCTTCTGTATTAATACCATATTTAATTTTTAGCCATCGCCCTGCACTCGCTATACTCCCTTCTACATTCAAATAGCCATCTATTTTATGCACGCTATTTTCTTCCTTTAAGGTATCAAGAATAGTCATAGCATTATCACGATTTGATTTAGCAGTGCTTCTGTCCTTTGCTAGATTGAATAATTGACCCATTGCTTCAGTTAGATTTATTTTATATCCATTCATAATAAAGCATAATATACTACCCAGTTGACAAGTAAAGGACAATTGATTTAGTTTTTAAGAAAAAAGGGCCACTTACGTACGTAGTGGTTAAGGAAGTTTTGGCGGTTTCCCTATTTTGCTTGCTGCTTTAATTGTTTGCTTTTTAACTTCCTCCAATTCTATGCCAGTTAATTTCCTACCTTGCTTTTCTTTTATAACTTTTGCGTGATTAGCAAACATAAATTTTTCTATTTTTGTTGTGTACTTTTGTAAGTCTTATGTATCACTTGTAAGCTACAATTAAAGCAATTTTTTTTTGATTTAGCTTACCTTTACGAAAATAATTGTCTATATAAGTTGACAAAGGTATATGATTTGTTATTACTTGGTAATAGCAATTAAGTGTTGCATTAAATTTTCCGAAAATAAAGAGGTGAATATGGGCATTTCAAATTACAGAAAAAGCACAGGTGTAGACAGCTATTTAAAACAAAAAAATCTCGCCCAAGATGCAAAAATAGAAGGTGTAGTAATTCTATTCGACATAGTTAATTCATCTGGCTTAAAAGAATGTAAGCAGTTTCCAAACTGGATAGAGGACTATACACGGTTTATTGATTTAATTACAAAGCCATTCGCTGACTTAGGTATTGTATGGCATAAATTCCTTGGTGATGCTTTCATGTTTTTCATTCCAACAAGGCCCGACAAGAAGATCCATAAAGACTTAAAACACATGAGCTTTATTGAAACATATAACCTATGCAAGTTAGTACTCACTAATTATTGGTCTGAATATAAAACGTATAGTGAAATAGCAGGGAGAGGCCATTGTAAGCATGATAATTTTCGTGAGATTACGTGTGCAATTGATTACGGCAAAGACATATTTAACTGGTATCAACTATTAGACGATCAAAGCGAAGATTTTGACCCAATAGGTAAAACTGTTGATCGATGTTTTCGTTATTCTAGTATTGCAGGAGCAAGCCAATTATTAGTTTCGGAATATTTTTATGAAGAATTGAAAAAGGAAAATAAGTCTAGCAGTATAGATGAATCATTTATTAAAGTTAGTCTAAAGAACGGTACTTTAAAAGGGTTTGACAATGTTCACAAAGTATATTATTCTGTACCCGATCAAGATATAATTGATTATTATACTAATGATGACAATGTAAAACTTATTGAACATTCTAAAGCTATGGATGTCAAGGTCAAATTAAAATTGTTGCGATTAAAAAATCAAAAAAATTCGTCTAATACTATGTATGAAGATACTAAAAATGATTAATATTGACATCCACGAAGCAATTACGCTTTATTTGTTAAATAAAGACGTTAGATATTTATCGCAAACTAAGTGGAATAAGCTTATGTTCCTTATTGACGGTGCTTATGTTTGTTTAAACGACAAACAGCTCACAACATTTGAATATATCAAATTACCCTATGGCCCGGTGCCAGACAATTATTCAAAAATAATTAACAAAATGTATTATAACGATATAATTAATAAAAACACAGAGCAAAACTTGTTTGATTCAAAAATAATATTGGAAAAAAATGATCACTTTTCTGTAAATATGGATTTAGCTAACAATGTCATTGATAACTATGAATCATTGAAATACAACGTAAAAACTATACTGGATAGTGTAGTAAAATTATTTCATGATTGGACAGCATCCGATTTGTCAGATTTTTCACATGAATTAGATGCATGGAAATTACCAGAAATGTATACACCGATCGATTTGAATACTCTAAAGAGTGATACTTTTTTAAATAGTGAATATGGCAATCCAAATCTTGGTAAGTTAGTAATTGAGGGTTAAACCGTAGTTCCGAATTATTTTAATTTTTTAGAATTTTTCTTTGTTTTAATAAGCCTTTTTGGCAATAAAATGAGTAAGATGATGTCTGCTCTGATTGCCACCACTGCCATCTCTGTTGGGGTTATTTTATCGCTCTTTATAG
>JBEQLE010000110.1:0-9561 GCA_040326155.1 Leptospirales bacterium
AGTGGTGGACCAGAGGCGATTTAGACGGTTTTTTCGGACTGTTTGTCGATAACCTGATACAACTGATTTTAATTGCCGGGCTATGTTCGTGGGTTCTGGGTTTTCCCGATGATTTGGTCTACGGAAGAATTTTTCCTGGAATTGCTATTAGCCTTTTAATTGGTAATATCTATTATGCCTTTCAGGCAAAAAAATTAACTCTGTCTACCGGCAAACGAGCAACGGCTTTGCCCTATGGTGTAAACACCGTATCTCTGTTTGCGTACATTCTTTTTGTTATGAAGCCGGTAATCGATAGAACCGGTGACCCTGAACTTGCCTGGGCAATCGGCCTGGCGGCTTGTTTTGGCTCCGGTGTGATTGAGATTCTGGGTTCTTTTGTCGTTAAATGGATAAAAAAGGTAACTCCCCGAGCGGCGCTTTTAGCCACCCTGGCAGGAATTGCCATAAGCTTTATCGCCATGGATTTTTCATTTCGTATTTTTAATGATCCGATTGTTGGTTTTGCCCCGTTGGCTATTATTTTTATTCAATATATTGGTCGCAAAAAACTGCCGGCAAATATTCCCGCAGGTCTGGTCGCCGTAATCGTTGGAACCGCTCTCGCATGGGCGATGCCGGGTCGAATGGATGCAGAAGCTCTTGCAGCCGCAGCCACGGTAGATTTCCACTTTCCAATGTTATCGATTGGAGCTTTAGTAAAAGCGGTTACGTCGCCTTACATGTTAGAGTTTTTACCTGTTATTATTCCCATGGGGCTTTTTAACCTGATGGGTTCGTTGCAAAATCTGGAGAGCGCCGAAGCCGCCGGCGATACGTATTCGCCCAAAAGCTCGCTTATAATGAACGGGGTGGGAACGCTTGCCGCATCTATGTTCGGCAGTACTTTTCCAACAACGATCTATATCGGGCATCCCGGCTGGAAAGGTATGGGCGCGGGCGCCGGGTATTCTATTGCGAATGGGCTTGTCATTACACTATTGGCAATACTAGGTTTAATTGGTTTTACAAAAGAGTTAATTCCAATAGAGGCCGGCGCAGCAATTTTATTATGGATAGGGATAACCATAGCGGCCCAGGCTTTTCAGGCGACCCCGCGTGAACACGCACCGGCCGTCGTTATCGGGTTTTTCCCGGCATTGGCAGCCTGGGGTTTGCTTGTTGCCAGCAGTGTTGCCCGTGCATCGGGAAAGACCCTTCAAGAGCTGTTTACCTCCCTTAACCGGGATATGAATATTGGCGGACTCATAGCGCTCGATAGAGGATTTATTTTTACCTCTATGATTTTAGCCGCCATGACCGTTGCGGTTATTGAAAAGAAATTTACAACGGCTGCGCTTTGGTCTCTTGCCGCTGCGGTGTTATCTGCAATCGGGTTAATACATGGGTATGCTTTTGACGCTGCGGGCAATGTAATTAATGCGTATGGACCATCAGCGACATGGCCTTTTGTTATAGGCTACGTCAGTATTGCCGGAATATTTGCAGCCATGCAGATGCTTTATGTAAAACGAGTTAATGAAGACCCTATATAGCACTATATAATATTATCTAGTGGCTGGGTAATCTTTACTCGGTTCTATAGTGCATAAAATGCAATACCGGTTGTAAGCATAAGCCAGGGCGTAGGCAAATGCCGCAGCAAGTATAGAAATTAATTCTTGAAAAAACTGGGGAGCCGCAAGCGACACCAGAATTAATACTGTCACAAGAGCGAAACCGGTATTTCGAAACACGGTAACATACAGCTGACCATAACCCAGAGAGATGAGAACTATAATAATATCGGCAAACAAGAATACTTTAAAAAACGTATCGAAAGAGGCACTATACTCCCAGTATATAAAAAAGTGTATTACATCGAAAACACCGATAATAATAAAATTCAATAAAAGCATAAGAGCCACTAATTTCTTAGCAGCAACGAATGAATTCATCTCTTTGTCTTCCGAAAGCATGGGAATATTTTGCAGTCGGTAATACATCAGAACAATCAGGAAAATAATAAAAGCGCTGAAGCCATATGTAAATAAAGGTAAAACCTGCTCTGTAGCGGCGGCTAAATCCATAGTGTCTATTTCATTGAATCCGGGTAAAGTTTTAAAAGAGGATCGCAACAATATAAGAGAAACTACCTCTAATTGCTTTCGCTGAGCCCGGGATACAGAATCAGAAAGTGCAAAAATCATATCCATGAATTCTTTTAATAAAATAAGACTCAGTACAAGATCAATAGCAGAAAAATGATTCAAAGGAACCATCTTTGCCAGCTTATGCGGCAAAAGACCCATATTATTCAACTGGATTATACCCAGAGCCAGGCCAAACGACATTAAAAAAAACATGGAAGAATACCTGTCGGCTTTTTTCCCGTGCAGTTTCTTTTCGATCTTGTTGTATACGTTTTCAAAAAAGTTTAAATAAAAATTCATAGGTTATCCAATCATGTTAATATATTACTAAGACGTGGTGTAACCCAAAAAACTCGCGAGTGTGCGTCTTTAATATGGATAAGCCGGTTACCGTCAGTAATTGCCAAACAACCATGAATAATCGTTGATTTTCTGATGTCTATTTATAATAGTACTTTATGATAGATGGAAAAAGTGAAGATATTAGTTTAAAGTTTGAAAAAGCAAAGTCGAGCATTGCAATTTCTTTTGCATTGATCGTGATCGCCATATTTATGTATTTTTACCCCGACGTACTCGGGTCGCCGGCAATTACGAAAATTGTTTCCGTGTTTATTGCAATGATCGGTATTGCTTTGTTACACGGAGAGCTTCTTATGCTAAACCATGGCGTTCGAAGTTATAAAACGGAAAATATTGGCGTAGGTCTTCTTTTTGTTGTGGTCTGGGCTCTATTGTATTATTTTTGGCCATTCTGGTATGTGAATATTGTTTCGTTTCTTATATTAGCAGTCGGTCTTTTTGGTATAGGTCGAGGAGTTGTCGATTCCATTGGACTTTTATTCAAGCCAAGTTCTTCCAATGGTCTAATGGTTGGAAAATATATATCTTTTGTTGTTCTGATTGCAGCGCTGGGTTTTACCGGTTGGCAACTTGTTGAAGTGGCAACGACAAAGCGAATTGAATTAGGCTCTTCTGTAAATAGCGAGCCATATTTTCCGCCGCCTGAAAATAACGATAGTTTATAATCGCCCCGAATTTTAATAAAAGCCTGTATTTGTATTGATGCACTATCGGCATCTGTAGAATTGACTACATTCAAATTAAATTATTATTGAGGTATGAAATGGCTGAAATTACATTGAAAGGAAATAAAATTAACACAATAGGTGAGCTTCCTGCGAAAGGGCAAAAGGCTCCCGATTTTAAATTAACCAAAACCGACCTTGCCGATATATCGTTGAACGATTTTACGGGTAAAAGGGTTGTTTTGAATATTTTTCCAAGTCTGGACACCCCGACTTGCGCTTCTTCTGTTCGAAAATTCAACGCAGAGGTTTCAAAACTGAATAACACTTCTGTTGTTTGCGTATCGATGGATTTACCATTCGCGCATAAACGTTTCTGCACTACTGAAGGTATTGAAAATGTTGTGTCCGCTTCTGAACTTCGAGAAAGAGGATTTGGCGAAGCCTATGGAGTTCGCATCCAGGACGGACCCATGGCCGGCCTTTTTTCTCGCGCAGTTGTCGTGCTCAATGAAACCGGTGAAATTATATACACCGAACAGGTTCCTGAAATTGTAGATGAACCAAATTACGAAGCGGCAATTCAAGCTCTTCAGTAATTTCCGGGTCGAAAGCAAGGATGCAATGAATCGCGTCCTTGCGATTTTTTACCAGTGAATGACAACATAATATGAAAATTGAAAATGGTTTACAGGTAACTTTTGAATACCTGCTTAGTGATGAGGATGGTGAAAACCTGGGAGATTCCGATACACCCCAGACTGTAACTTATACTCATGGTAGTGGTGAAATCATTCACGGCCTCGAATCGGCGATGGCTGGGCGAGAGCCTTCTGAAAAGTTCCAGGTGGAAGTTCCACCGGGTCATGCGTATGGAACTCGCAATGAAGATCTTGTGGAGGTATTTCCTCGTGAACGATTTGACTCTCTGGAAGAAACTCTTCAGGAAGGTATGTTGATGGAGGCTGAAAGTACGGAAGGAAACGTACTGTTTCAAGTTACCCGTCTAACCGATACAGAAGTTACCGTTGATGCGAATCATCCTTTTGCGGGTAAAGTTCTTCGATTTGATGTACAAATTAATGATGTACAAACCATAGCCGAAGAGCAGACGGACATATAGGAAACGTTAATTTTTTATGGGTATGAACAAAGAAGAAAGCCCGAGTGATTTTATTTTAAAATTACAAGCCATTATACAAAACCGAAAGGATGAATCGCCTGAAGGTTCGTATACTGCATCCCTGTTTCAAAAAGGGATAGATAGAATTCTTCAAAAAGTCGGGGAAGAGTCAGTTGAATACATTCTTGCCAGTAAAAACAGTGACAAAGAACGTATTGTTTCTGAAGGCGCAGATTTAGTTTATCATCTTCTTGTATCACTTTCGGCGAATAATCTTTCGATCGAAGATCTTTCACAAGAACTCCAGCGCAGACACGGCTCTAAATAGTGCAATGAAATTAAGAAATATTAAATCGGCTCATAAATTTTTTAAAAATTCCGAAGACCTGAAGCCAGGTAAGAAAAACCAAAGTAACCGTGTTATCGTAGTCGGCGCCGGTCAGGTGGGAACCCATATTATGGGACGTCTGGCTGCAGAAGGTTACGATGTTGTCTTAATCGATGAAGATGAAGACATGGTCAATAAGTCTCGCGAGGTTGCCGATGTCGGTTGTATTGTTGGTAACGGGTGTAATCCCCAGATTTATTCTGATATCGGTTTAAACAGTAAGGACCTTTTTCTCGCCGTAACCGACTCGGATGAAACAAATCTCGTTGCCTGTCACATTGCCCAGGCTTTTGGTTGCGAGACGAAAATTGCCCGTGTACGACAGCCCTTTTATAAATCAGATAACGAAACTCCCTTGAACGATGAATTCTGGAAAAAGATGGGAGTGGAAATTTTATTCAACCAGGATCTTTTAACGATACAAGAAATTGAACATCTTATGGAAAATCCGGGCGCCATTGATACGGTTTTTTTACATGGCGGGCGGGACCGTATTGTTGCTTACAAAGTAAAACCTCACTCTCTTATGATCGGTCGTCGTTTAATCGGCCTTCGAGATGTTCCTATATTTGAGAACCTGCTTGTTGTTGCTGTAAATACTGTGACTGATATAAACACGAAAACATCAATTTCCAACAGGCTGAAGGAACATTTTTCGACCGGAAAGAAGTCAAAAAAAGAGGGTTTGAAAACCCACATGCTCATTCCCAGGGGTGATTACAAAATTAAAGAAGGTGATCTACTCTACCTTGCCGGTGTACGGAAAGATTTTTTAGGTATCGGACACTTGTTTGACCCCGGCCTGATAAAAGAGTTTACTCGTGTTTTTATTCTTGGCGGTTCTATTTTATCACACCAACTATCACAATATATTTTACAACATTATCCTGGAAAATCTATATACCTTATTGAGCAAACTAAAAAGGAAGCTTATTTAGCATCTGAGTCTCTAGACCCTCGTATTAATGTTTTGCTTACCTCGTCTCACGATATTGAAACTCTCATTCAAGAGGGTCTCGATAAATATAGTATTTTCATAGGAGCGAGCAATGAAGAAGATGACAATGTGTTGACCTGCCTTCTCGCAAAAGAAGAGACCCAGGCCCGTACAATTACAATTGTTCACTCCAACGTCTATTCTCATCTGATACAATATCTTGAAATTGACGCTACCGTATCGCCGAAATCTTTACTCGTGGAAGATGTTTTGAAAGTTCTGCGAAAAAATGTATATGATGTACTTTCTGCCAAAGAACATGACGCTGAAATTCTTGAATTTGTGGTTCCCGAAAAATCGATTATGGCGGGTCAACGTCTACGAGATTTTCGTTTTCCTGAAAATTCCATTGTGGCTTTTATTTATCGCGGCGAATCTATTATTATACCCAGAGGAGATTCAGTAATTCATTGCGGAGACCATATGGTTATTTTTTCTCTACGTTCGGCAATTGAAGAAGTTCAAAATATATTTTTAAATTAAGATTATGAATTTTCGCGTTCTATCTACTCTTCTCGGTTTACTAATTGGAATTCTGGCTTTTTTTTTATTGATATTCACTCTCGTAGCTTTCTTCTTTTATTCTTCAGAATATCAAGCTGGCGCATTTTTCGAAAGTTTTTTAACCACCTTAGTTTCTGCCATCATACTGATTCTCTGGGGCGGTAAAGTTTCAGAAGAAAATGTAACTTTTCGAGAAGGTTTTGCCGTAGTCGGACTCGGTTGGATTGTAATCGCTTTCTTTGGCGCTTTACCCTTTTATTTCTCCGGGGATATTCCTTCTTTTACGGACGCTTACTTTGAGAGTATGAGTGGTTATACCACAACTGGTTCCTCGATCTTGAGTTCTGTTGAAAACCTTGGGCACACAGTGTTGCTCTGGCGCTCCTTTTCTCACTGGCTGGGTGGAATGGGTTTTATTGTTCTTTCTCTTGCTATTTTACCGGCGCTCGGTGTTGGGGGAATGCAACTTTATAAAGCTGAAGTTCCCGGTCCTTCCCCCGATAAGCTTATGCCCAGAGTAGGCCAGACGGCTCGCATACTTTACATGGTTTATTCTTTGCTTACGATTCTTCAGTTTTCGCTGTTGTGGGCAGGCGGTATGAATATTTTTGAGTCCTTATGCCACACTTTCGGAACGATGGGGACAGGAGGGTTTTCCCCTTTGAATGGATCGATAGGGCAATATACAACCACCGCAAATTCTTCCGCTCTCTATTTTGAAGTAGTTATTATTGTTTTTATGTTTATTGCAGGGGCAAATTTTTCCCTTCATTACCGAGCCATGAAAGGGGACTGGAAAGTATATTTCGCAGATTCGGAATTTAGATTTTATTTTATACTGGTACTTTTAGCAATTTTCACAATTTCCCTCGATTTGTATAACTCATCTCTTTATGACGATTTTGGGGAGGTTGTACGGCATAGCTCTTTTTCCGTCGTGTCGATTATAACGACGACCGGCTACGGAACCGAAAATTTTGACCTCTGGCCGAATTACTCCCGTTTTTTACTCGTATTCTTAATGTTTATTGGTGGCATGGCTGGCTCCACCGGCGGTGGTATAAAAGTATTGCGTATTATGACTATAATGAAAGAAGCCATTTACGAAATCAGTCATATAATACATCCAAAAAAAGTTTACTCCATCAGGTTCGGCAAAACGTATATTCACAGAGACGTTCTTTCTTCCATGAACATGTACGTCATTGTATTTTTAATTCTTTACGTTCTGGGAATCTTGATATTATCTACTACAGGATATGATTTTGAAACTGTTTCAACCATGGTTGTAGCCTGTTTTGCGAACATAGGTCCCGGTTTAGGCAGGGTTGGGCCCACTGAAAATTACGGTTTTTTACCCGATTATGCCAAATGGGTACTAAGCTATTTAATGGTTTTAGGTCGGCTGGAATTATTTCCACTGCTCGTATTAAGTTTACCTGGAATCTGGACGAAATAATAAATAAGGAAACGTTTGTTAAGGATTGAAGAATGCCAGCGGTAAAGTTTGTTCATGTATTAAAAAGAATTGAGTCATTAGAGCGTGATATTAAAGAAATACATGCGTTGCAGGCAGAAGTAAATGTGGAACGGTCCTATAGTACGCCCATTAAAATTTCTCTTGAACAACAGGTAAATACCCTGCTCAATGAAAAAACGAAACTTATGGAAGTGCGTATTGATAATCCCCCTGAGCAACTTATAACAGAAAATCGGAAAAAACCTACAGCGTCCTCCGAGCTTGAATCTCGCCCCGGTTTTAGTTTTGAAAACTACGAAGAATTATATTTTAAACGATTATATCAGAAAAGAACTCAAACTACAGTACAACCTGCTGAACTTGTAGAACCTGCTACCACTGAAAAGTTTGAAGAAGAGACAAGGGAGAAATCTCAGTTGCCTTCTTTAGCTGAAAAAAGCCTGGTTAAAAAAGAAACAGGTCTAAAAGATCAACAGAGTTCCTCTAAAAGACGGGCCGACTTATTGAAAGATCTGCCACCACTTGAATATTAAAATATTTAAAGGGTAACATGTTTCCGGTGTGTGCATTTCTACGACCGTATTTAATATTTTCTTATAAAGGAGATTTGACCAAACTTACATGGGAAATTGTAACTTTTGTGTAAATGGTTGTGGTTGAAATGTTTTTGTGGCCAAGTAATTTTTGAATTAACCGAATGTCTGTGCCGTTCTCAAGTAGATGGGAAGCAAACGAGTGGCGTAAATCATGTGGGGTAGCAATTTTAAGAATTTCAGATTTCTCCAGGCACTTCTGAAATATCTTTTGAATAGTTCGCACATGGATAGGAAGATTCGCTCCTGGCTTGTGTGAGTTTGTAAAAAGATAATCTTTCGCTGTTTTCCCCTGGATAAGTTTTTTCATAGGTTCTCTCATTTTTTCTGAAAAAATTGTAATTCGGTCTTTATTCCCTTTTCCCGCACGAATTCGGATCGTTAAACTTTCAAAATCGATATCTAAAATTTTCAGTTTTGGAACCTCCGAAACACGTAGACCACCTGCATACATCAAAGCCAGCATTAATCGGTGGCGAATGTTCTTCGTCGATGCAAGGACTTTGTTAATTTCGTCGCGCGTGAGCACCTGTGGCAGATGGTTAGATTTCTTCATTCGGGATAAAAAGGAAAGGTCAATTTCTTGACCCATTATTTCTACCATGAAAAGTTTCAACGAGAACGCTTGAATTCTAATAGTTGATGCCGATGCCCCTGATTTTGTTTTTTCGAGAAAATATTTTCTCGTTAATTCCCACTCCATTTCTGTAACATATATTTCGTGGTGCATACACCAGTGGTTTATCAGCCTTATTGATGCCCTGTAGGTTCTTTTTGTTTTTGTTGCATATCGCCTAAGAGTCAGTGCTTCGGAAAAAGCCTGAGCAGCAGTTATACACCGCCATTTGCGCAAAGCAACTCTTTCCAATTTTGCTTCTTTAAAGTAACGATACACAGGCTCAACCAGCCAAAAACTAATACCATCAACAGACCTGAAAAATTTATCAATTTCCTTTCCGGTAATCGATTCAACTTTTTTCCAATGATATTTTTTAAGCAATTCCGTAACCAATCTATTGTCAAATTCACCGCATTGCTTTAGGTCTTCGCCCATCTTCACTATTCATTTGTATAGTACTTTCTCTTCTCGTCAACTACATTTTCGCATTTAATGCTAATTGATTCAAATTCACGCAATACCTATTTTCATAACTTTACGTACTGAGCAGCGACACAACACTTAAGCACATTATACGCAATACACACAATAAGTGTTATCGGCAATAAACGCAGAGATTAGAATAGCTTGTCCAGCGACAATTAGAAATGCCGGTTGACGACAATTAGAATTACCGTTATTGTTCAAAAAAAATCAC
>JBEQLE010000111.1:0-9346 GCA_040326155.1 Leptospirales bacterium
TATTCGTTTCATCCGGAAGCGGAAGAAGAATTCAATCAAGCTATTGATTACTATGAAGGTATTGAAAAAGGCTTAGGTTATGATTTTGCGATAGAGGTTTTTAATGCAATACAAAGGACAGTCCAATTACCAAATGCCTGGGCTATACTAGACGATGAGATTAGGCGGTCTTTAGTTCATAGATTTCCATATGGGATATTATACTCCATAGAAGAGCAGGGATTATTTATTATTGCAATTATGAACCTTCACAAAGACCCAGCCTATTGGAAAAATAGAAAGTAAATATATTTAAGGAATTATAGGAAATTTTTTATGAGATGGTTAGTTGCTTGCATTTATCGCTAACAGCATGACTCAAATGTTAAGGAAAAAATACATCTAATTTGTATGACCCTAAAAGAATTATTTAGAAAAACGAATTGGGGCGACGTTTCCCAGAGCTTACTCTCTATTTATCCTGACCAAAAAAAGCCAATCTGGCTCAATATGACACTCTTGTCTTCCACTAAAATTGCCAATCAAATTATGATTTTTGCATTTTTCTGGTAGTTCTTTTCCTTTGACCAAAAAGTCTAAAATGTATTTAAGATTATTTACATCGACATTCCGACGCATCATCCTTTTCACGTCTTTCTTGAATTGTGTTGAGCGGATAGGATTGAGCATTAAATTTCAAGGTCTTTATACAGGTCATTTAAGTTATCAAACGATTTCAAGTTCTTTCCATTATCCGAGTCCTGAAAGGTTTTCATCGTAGTCTTATTTGGAATCTTAACTGCAAAGGGTAACCCCTGCCTTAACTCAACTTGTTTATAAAATATTGTTATCGCCTCTGACGGAGTTATACCCAATCTTTTTAAAATTGATTCTGCATTTTTTTTGAGGCTATCTTCTATTCGTGCGCTAATAACTGCATTCTTTTGTATTTTCCGCATTGCCCTTAACCATATTTTGAGACTACCTGAGCATGGCTGCCAAATGCATCCCAAAACATCAGATAAAATCTGTACGTTATGCGCAAAAACAAACATGCCTTTCTATTCCGGTAAATTTTGTACATCAATATCTAAATACTTAGAAAAATATATGAAGTCTTTATCCAGAGTATAAATTGGCATATGATGATTCATAGATACTGCAAAAATCAAAAAGTCAATATGCGACCCCTGAATTCCATTCCTCATGCACTTGTTAAAGTACTGTGCGGCAGTTTCATAGTCCTCTCTAGTAATATCAGCATCCTCAAATGATTCTAAATGATTCTTGAGATTATAATAAGTTGTTTCATTAGAGATACCTGAAAGAAGTTCCTGCCGAATAGGGCCAAGAAGCTGTACTCTGGAATCTGCGATTAGGTCAGTTAAATAAGTTTTTACCTTTTTCTCCTGTTCCGTTAATTTTTTAATTTGTTTTCTAAGAACAACGGACCAAACAGATGTGTCTACGATTACTTTCATTTAAGCTTTCTAATTCGATATTTGTTGTGATCGTATGATGCTTCATAATCAACGCTTCCAAATAATTCCGTGATCTCCAGCTGTTTCCTTCTTTGTACATATTCTTTTAAGGCCTCATTGACTGTATCTTTTTTACTTTTATGATGACCTATTTTTTTTGCCTCGTTTAGTAGTTCATCATTTATTGCCAAATTTGTTGCCATAAAGTATCCTTACACATGAGTTTACACAAACTATTGTGTCCCGTCAACTAGTTTTACTTCGTTATCAAAACAACTCCACCCCGAATTCAATCACAATTGCCATCGATTTCTATAGGTATTAGCGACAATATAATCGCCCTTGACGCCCATTTTTAAAAGCCCATAATGCCATATGAAACGAGCCCCTCACTGCCCCTATTGCGGACAAGAAAAACAGTTCAGTTGCCGATGCGATTACGGTAAAATAATGAAAATTAAAATGGAACCCACCGAAAGAGAACAGGGACTCTACCACAAAAAATATTGCCCCAAATGCGGCAAAACCTCCACCGACGTCCAATGCAAACACTGCCAATACTCCTTCTCACAAGAAGATTTCTGGTACAAAAATTCCTGGTAGGGAAAAGTCCAGAAATCGCTGAATTTTTCCAGCTACGTGCCGATATCGATGATATTGTGGTGGAGATCGAAGGAGCGGGTGGATGACTTTAGACAACAAACTGGGCATCACCAGCCAAATTGATCTCGCAAAGGCCGAAGAAAAAATCAGTAAGCAAAAAGCCAGGCAACTGTTTGATTCCGGCGATATTAATAAAGTAGAGGTCGGCACCTTTGCAGGGCTTGCGTCTATTCACGCCTGTTTGTTTGACGAGATTTATCACTTTGCGGGCAAAATCCGCGAGGTAAATATTTCCAAGGGTGATTACCGTTTCGCGCCGCTGATGTACCTGGAGGCCTCCCTGAGGCATATGGACGCCATGGAGCAAAGCAGTTTTGATGAAATTATCGAAAAATATGTCGAGATGAACATTGCCCACCCCTTTCGTGAAGGCAATGGCCGCGCCACCCGTATCTGGCTCGATCTCATCCTTAAAAAAGAGATTAAACAGGTGGTGGAATGGAACCTGGTCGATAAAGACGATTACCTATCGGCCATGCAGCGTAGCGTGGTGAAAGACATTGAAATTAAAGCGTTATTAAAACAAGCTCTTACCGATCAAATTGAAGACCGAACGCTGTTTATGAAAGGCATTGATGTCAGCTATTACTATGAAGGCTATAGCGAATTTAAGATCGAGGAGCTGTAGTATGGGGCTGAGGTGGACTGAGGCTAAATACCACGTTTTTTCAACCCTGATAAAACAGATTCTCGTTTACGAAATATCAACTAATTTGAAAGCGTTAGTTAATTCCCATGTCAACAAAAACTCTGCCAAAAATCAAACTGCCACTAAAACCGCGCTATAAAAAAATTCTGCCGGGAGTCGATTTCTTTGAACTTTTCAAGAAAATCGACCGTGAATACGAAAATTGCTTTATTCTGGAGTCACTTGGTGAAGAGAGTTCCGATTCCAGATATTGTGTCATCGGATTTGACCCCGAAACCATCATACGTAGTAAAGACGGGAAATTATTTGTAAATGAAGAAGAGTATGAAACGGAGAATCCCTATTATGCCCTGCGCGAAATGATTCCCGACGATATTATCTGCCGTAATTATGCCGGAGGCCTTGTCGGGTATCTTGGTTACGACGCTGCGAACTATTTCGAACCTGCGCTCGACATACTGTATCACCCCGATTATGATGTTTTCAAGTTTGGATTGTACACCGACGGACTCATCTATGATATGATGACCGGGGACGTCTCTTATTTTTATTATACGAAAGATCGCTCGGCTATACTCGAAGAAATTTCAGAAAAAGAACCCGCAAAACCGGTCCTTACAGCCCGCAAAACAGGCGACTCCAAAACGGAAGCCGAACACAATGCAATGGTCGAAGAGGCCATCGAAGAAATTATCAATGGAAATACCTTCCAATGCCAGATCGGGTATCAAACCAATTTTGAACTCGAAGGCAATCCCGTTTTAATATACGAAAAACTCAGGACTATAAACCCCTCCCCCCACATGTTTTACCTGAAATTCGGCGAAACAAAACTAATCGGTGCCAGCCCAGAACTGCTCTTTCGCCTGCGCCAGGGTGAAGTCGAGACCTTTCCTTTAGCCGGAACCACCAGGCGTGGAAAGACTCCCGAAGAAGATCGTGAATTGGCCAAAGCCCTGTTGACCGACCCCAAAGAGATTGCAGAACACAACATGTTGGTCGACCTTCATAGAAATGACCTGGGAAGACTTGCCCGCTTTGGTAGTGTAAAAGTGCGCCGCCTTATGGACGTAAAACGGTTTTCCCACGTACAGCATATATCCAGTGAAGTTGTCGGACTCATCAGCAAAGAAGACGACATGTTCACGGGGCTTGCAAAAGTTTTTCCGGCAGGAACGCTCTCGGGGGCTCCCAAAATAGAATCCATGAAAATAATCAATCAAATAGAACAAGAACCCAGGGGTCCATACGGGGGGTCCGTGGGCCACTTTGGCTTTAACGGAGATTCCTTTCATGTTATTCCCATTCGAACGCTTTTTGTCAAAGGAAAAAATGCTTTTTCGAGAGCCTCCGGTGGTATAGTCTACGATTCAACTCCCGATGGGGAGTACGAAGAGATTCAACGAAAATCGGCTGCGGTAATACGCGCCCTGGAAGAGTTTCTAATTGAAAATGAAGAGGCGAGCAAGTGAAAGTACTTATAATCGACAACTACGACTCTTTTACTTTCAACCTGTATCAATATGTTGGTGAAATTCTCGAAGACCTTCCGGCGGGCGGCAGCGTTGAAGTTTTTCGAAACGACGAAATAACCATCGACGAAATACGCTCGAAAAATTATGATAGAATAATTATTTCACCTGGCCCCGGAAACCCTATGGACAAAGCTTACTTTGGGGTTTGCTCAGACGTAATTACCGAACTTGGTAAAGAAACTGCCTTGCTCGGGGTCTGCCTGGGACTACAGGGAATTGCCTATTGTTTTGGAGCAAAAATAATTAAAGCAAAGGTTCCCATGCATGGTAAAGTTTCTGAAGTAAAACACGATTCAAAAGGTATTTTTAAGAACCTGCCTGAAGCAATTGAAGTCATGCGATACCACAGTTTAATTGTGGACCCGGCTACCCTTCCCGACACTCTCGAAATTACTTCAACGGTTTTATTTAATAATTCCGGTTCTAATTCTAATATAGAAGGCGAAATTATGGGGTTAAGGCATAAACAGTTCCCCATCGAAGGAATTCAATTTCACCCGGAATCTTTTGGAACCGAGGGCGGAAAAAAAATGCTCGAAAACTTTATAGTAAACAATGGATAAAAACAGCAAATGAAAAACAAACACGCAACCTTAATCTTAAGCGATGGAAATTTATACCCCGGAACTCTAATCGGAGAAGAAAACTCCCTGCCCCGAATTGGAGAGGTTGTTTTTAACACAGCCATGTCCGGTTACCAGGAAATTATTACCGACCCCTCGTACAGAGGACAAATGATCTGCTTTACATACCCCTCCATAGGAAACTACGGATTTACCGCCGAGGACAATGAGTCGTACAAAAGCTGGCTTGAAGGTATGATCGTGAAAGACTATTGCGAAGTACCCTCCAACTTTCGAAGCGAAGGAACGTTGGCCAGTTTTCTCGACAGTCAGAAAATTCCAGGCATTACTGGAATTGACACCAGAGCGCTCGTTCGTCACATTCGAGAAAGCGGCTCCATGAAAGGGGGAATTTTCCCAGGGCAAATTACTAAAGAAAGCGCAAACTACAATAATGCATTGCAGGAGCTGGCTTCGGCGCCCGACATGGAAGGAGCCAACCTAGCCGATATTTTCGATGGTAAATCGTCCGGTGAATTTTGTGAAACCTATTTGAAAAAACACAGCGAAGAAAACTCAATGGTCAAAATTGCTGCGCTCGACTTCGGTATAAAAAACTCCATTATAAAAAACTTAATCGACGCAGGTCTAGAACCCGAAATATTTCCCGGCGACCAGCCCATCGAAAATTGGAAAAACTTTAACCCCGACAACTACGCAGGTTTTTTCTTATCGAACGGTCCGGGCGACCCGGCGGCGGTAACCAATGGTATTGAAAACATTAAAACCATTACCGGATATAAAAAACCGATTTTCGGTATTTGTCTCGGGCACCAGATGCTCTCACTGGCTTTAGGGGCAAAAACAGGTAAACTGAAATTTGGTCATCATGGTGGCAACCAGCCGGTAAAGGCGGTAGACTCAAACAAGGTAATTATAACAGCTCAAAACCACGGTTTCGCCGTAGAGGGCGACTTCTTTGAAAGTGAATTTTTCAAGTCTGCCGGGGGAGTCTATGAAATTAACCCGAACGACAATACCATTGAAGGGTATTATTTAGAAAAAGAGAAGGTTATCAGCATACAATACCACCCCGAAGCGGGTCCAGGTCCAAACGACGCCCTGTTTATTTTCAACAAATTCAGAGATATGTTTGGATGATTTCAGAAGACCCTTTTTTACACGCCCGCGAAAGAATGGTTGCAACGATCGAGCGCCATGCACAGGGGTCGGCGTCGTATACGGGGTTTCGAAAGTTTTCAAAACAAGTTCTTGATGCCATGGGGAAAGTCCCACGCGAACAATTTGTTCCGGGCGACTCTCGAAAATACGCCTATGAAGACAGGGCAATGTCCATTGGTTCGGGACAGACAATCTCGCAGCCATATGTGGTGGCCTTAATGGTCGAAGCTTTACAGATTAACAATCAATCTAACGTTCTTGAAATTGGTTCGGGATGTGGTTACCATGCGGCGGTCCTTTCAAAAATTGCCAAGACCGTTTTTTCAATCGATATTGTTCCAGAGCTTGTCGAGGTGGCCAAAAAAAACCTGGAAAATTACGAAAACGTTACCGTGTCTTGCCGCAATGGTAGATTCGGATGGGCGGAACATGCACCTTATGACGCCATCTCCATACCGTCAGCTTCAACAGATATACCGAAAATTCTGATCGAGCATTTAAAACCAGACGGAAAAATGATTCTACCAATTGGTGCGCCTGGCAAAACACAGACTCTCACTGTGGTAACAAAATTAAAAAATGGGGATACCGAAAGCAAAGGAATACTTCCAGTTGTGTTTGTTCCTTTTGTAGAGAGCAGGTAGTATAATCTACTCTCTACAAAATGGAATACTTTCAATGTTTTATAATTATCTTAAAGAACCTTTAAAGCTTCGATAACCACAGAACGTTTAGTCTTGTCCGTAATTCTATAGCTCATTCTGGATTTCTTGTACACATCTTTTGGATTGTTCAACCATTTATGCAGATTTGTGGTCGTCCAGGCTTTTAGCTGTATGGCGGGGTTTGTTGGCTTTCGATTATAAACACCTTTGAGACCTGGCCCCATTCCATTTTTAACATTCTTAGAACCTTTGTCAAGGTAATGACAACTGGTGCAGGCCCCTAAAACTTTTTGAGCCTTCGCATTGCTCATCGCAACTTTATCGTCTGTTTTTTCTTCAACCGGCTCTTCTACAACCTCTTTCGCAGTCGTTTCTTCAGCCACATCAGATTTCTCAGCAACCGTGGTATCGGCTTTAGCGTCTGACTGACCAGAAGCATCTGCCTTGGTTTCTTCTCCAGAGTCAGAATCAGAAGTGGCCTCTTGAGTTTCACCCGCAGGTTCGTCACTGCTCGCAGCCTCATCACTTTTATTCTCACCGCAATACACAGCGAGTCCGGCCACAAGAGCCAGTATGGATATTATTTTAAAATTTCTAATCATAAGAAACCTCCGTTTAGTGTTTTTGATAATTACAAGTACTGAATGATATCTCATTGTCAACGAAAAATCCACGCTTTTTAATGGCAAAAAACTTCAAACGAAAATCGAACGGTTCGACATAAAAAAGCCGCAGGACTTTTTTATGCACTAAAGAGATTTCATGGCATTCCCATAGCCTTCTCCGCGGTCTCCGGTGGATAATTGGTACGTGCCTTCTACTTTATTACCGGTCTGGACTAAATGCAGGGTTACGTTTACATATTCTCCGACCTGACTTGCGAAGTTTCTACCTATCCAATCGCCGCTTACATTTACCGTAGTATTAGCATACGCGTAACTGACAAATACCGAGAGCATCAGTGAAAACAACACTGCAACTTTTATTGTTTTATTTTATGCTTCATGCCTATAAAGTGAAAAGCAGGGCTTTTACATCCCGCGTTTTCTAACGATATTTCAAAGGCGTTCGAGAGTGGATTTCCCCCTGATGGGGAAAAGACCATCGAAAAAAACAAACTGATTGCGGAAAATTATTGGCCATGATTTTAATAAAATAAAATCTTATTAGGTTTAATTCATTCAAAACTTTCATTTTGATTACGGTTTTCATGTTCTTCCATTTTGCGCCAAGACTCAATTGCCTTTAAAAACTCTATTTTTTTATTTTTAGCCCATTCAGATATTATCACTTTTTCTTTGCTTATTAAAGAGTCCAACAAAGGTAAACTTCTCTCCATGTTTATGGACATCACAGTTGACCAATAATTTGGCGAATATTTATCATAAAATCTATTTAAAATAGCAATCGAATCCGGGGCCTTTTCTAGAATGGCTTTAGCTATTGGCCTCCATTCATAAATATCGTCTTGAGAACTAATCTGAAAAGGTGCTAGCTGTGTAGCTATTCCAGAATACCTTTCTGTTGGGTTTTTTGCACACCATGATAAAATTAAATCATCTTCAATTTCTGACAAAGGGTTTTCCATTTGTATAGAACGAGCGATGTAGAAATCTTCAACTTTATCTCGATTTTTAATAATTGTATTAATTACGCCATCGAGCCATGCAACAGGTTGGACTTTCGCAAATGCTCGAATTATACTAGAAATGTGGTAAAAAAACATAGTTCGCTCAATAGCACTCAAAGTTATTTTTGACAATATATTTTCAGCATTCTTTTCAGCAGAACCATTTTTAAAGCAGGCTTCAATGATTGAAGAAAGTGTATGACCCAAGTTGACCACTTTTTCAGGAAGGTTAATAAAATCAATTTTCAAAAGTAACTCTTGACCTGCGGTACATATCGAATCCGGTACTTTTTCTTCAAGACCATGAATACGCATTTTTAATATTTCAATGGCCACAAATAATCCATCAGTTTTCAAAGCAATTATATGGAGAAGACCAACAAGATCAGTATCACAAATACTTTCATGGTTTCTACCATAGGCGATACCTTGAAATCTCCAAATTGGTGCATTTTCTTTTCGCAGTGCTTCTTTTATTCTAGACACCCCTTTAATATCAATCTCTACGGAAAACTGAAGCAATGGAAAAACCTCTGTTAATAATTCATCCGAAACTGACTCATCTAAAATTCTGTCGGTGAGAACTGGATCTGTTTGTGACAAAGCATTCAAAAAACCACCAAATAACGCATAGCACCGTTTTTCTTTTGGTATTTGTCGAAACTGGTTTCTAAATTTTAACCACATTGCTAAACTATCAGAACAACCTTCTGCTAAACCTTGTGAAAAATAATATATTTGTTCCCCCACATGAATTAGTAGTTCCGGAAGTAGCTCATCTAATACTTCTTCGTGCTTTGCAACTTGTCTACCAAAATTACGAGTTTTATCTTTAACCCTCTGGTAATCTAAGTCCAAATTCGAGTCAATATCTAATGCATCGTCTAAAGCATATGAATATTGCTCACTACTAAAAACATGCACCTTTGCAAACTCCAATATATTACATGGAACAAGAGTCTTCTCTAAATCACGTAAACGCTTTTCAATATCAGAAGA
>JBEQLE010000112.1:0-9225 GCA_040326155.1 Leptospirales bacterium
AGTGGTTCCTGAGGAAGAGGAAAAACAGGGGCAGGCGAAGTTGCAGCAGGTCGAGGAAGACAACGAAAAGCAAATACAAAAATCCCCTGACTCGGATTATCCGAGCTTAAGCGCTAGAGAAAAGGACTTGCAGCGCAGAGGTTTAATACCCCCGAAAATGTCCGGAGGTTCCGGATTACAGTCAGGTGTCAACCAGGTATATAGGCAAAAGTTGCGAAACCAGCGGACACCGCCGGCAAACAATTTTAAGGGGGAGTTATTCTCGGAGCCTGTTCAACGAAAAGGGAGCGGTAGTTCTGCGCCTCCGGCTTTTGATTCTTTGCAACGCAAAGCTGCACCTGAAGAGGAAGAGGCGCAGGCGAAATATTTACAAAAAAAGAGTACCGGTCCTGTACCGGCATCCTCAAACATCGAGTCTTCCATCAATGCTGCTCGCGGTGGTGGAAGATCGTTGTCGTCGGGCGAACGATCTTATTATGAACCACGCTTTGGCCGTAGCTTTGGTGGTGTGAAGATACATACCGATTCGAAAGCTGCTCAGCTTTCTCGCTCGGTGAATGCTCGGGCGTTTACTGTGGGGAGTGAAGTCTTTTTTGGAGCGGGAGAGTACTCGCCCGAAACGACCAAGGGTAAAAAACTCATGGCGCATGAGCTGACCCATACGGTGCAGCAGGTTGGACATCAAAGGGATATGGGAAAATTATACCTGCACGGTGAGAATACAATTCAAAAAGAGCAAGGTGAAAAAAAAATTGAAACTATAACAATAATATTTAATACTAATGAGCATAAGTCTATATATAGTATCGCAAAAAAATACAAAACGACAGTGAAAGAAATCTACAAGCTAAATCCTGGTATAAAATTTAAGGGGAACATACCGATCGTGAAAGATGGCGACAAGATAGTAGTGCCTGTCGATGGTAAAAATATTGAACAAGAATCAAAAGATAAATCTGACAACGATAAGAAACTCGAAGCAGAAAATAGAGATGTAAAGAAAAAGGGTCCACCGGATTTTGTACTAACTTTTGATGATGGTCCTCATGTTTCACCTTTAGGAAAAGGCAAAAATCGTACAGAAATGGTTCTAAACACACTTAAAACGAATGGTATTAAAGCTGGTTTTTTTATTCAAACTGGAGTTTCTTTTCGCGGAGGTGCAAAGACAGGGAAACTACTTGTAAAGCGGATGCATGAAGAGGGACACACGGTAGGGGTTCATACGGGCGGAACAAAAGACCATGAGCTTCACACCGAATCTAAAAATGCAGGACGGCTAAAACAAGAACTATCAGATGCAAAAAAATACATTAAAGGACATACCGGAGAAACTCCCAAATACGTCAGGCCACCTGAGGGCAAATCCAATAAAAGTGTTGAAAATATATATAAATCTCTTAAACTAAAAAATATATTATGGGATGTGGAAGGAGACAGGGGCGCACCTGGTATGGAGGGTATGAAACAGCTATTTAAAAAGCGTTTTCTTTCCATGATTTACGACAAATCATATAAATATAAGTTGGGTTACCCAAATATCGTAATCTTGTATCACGATATCAGGGAAGCGACATCAAAAAGTCTTGGTGCTTTGATTGAATATATGAAAGTCCAAAGCAGGAAAGTATTTAATAAAAATCCCGGGTTCAAAGCGCCACCATGATTACGGGTTTTTTTAATAAAGAGATGCAAAGAAAATTGTTAATTTGTGTATTTATGATACCAAGTGCATTCTCCTATTGCAGCAAGACTCCTACGGTTGAGACACAGACTTTTAGAGTAGAAAAAGAGTGTGAGGGCAATAACATCTCTGCCAAGCAGGCCGACTCATGGAGTGAAGTGAGCGAAATATTAAACGCCATGACAGATGAGAACACGTATGCTCAGATTAAAGAAATATTCGGAAAGCCTTTAAAAGAAGCACAGACTGAATCTTTGCCAGAAGAATACATCCTTGTTTATGAAGTACCCTGTAATCCAGGTAAAATATTCTGGATAATGCTCGATACAAATACAAAACATTTTCGTTATTGGTCAGACGAACAATTTAATAAAAATATGCACTGATCATATTGATGATCTTAAATAATGCGATTCGGATGCTACTTTAAAAGTATAACATTTTAGAAGAAAGACTTGTCATAATCGTGCGCTACGGTAACATGATTGACTATGTCATATTTGCAGCGTACCATCGGCAACCAGGCTGTTGGGCGTCTTATTAAATCGGGCTGGCTGCAACGAAAACTTAATATTGGCCCGGCCAACGACAAGTACGAGCAAGAAGCTGACGCGGTTGCTGATAAAGTTGTTTCATTGAACGAACCGCCAACCGGTTCTGGTGATTCGTTGGGGAATTCCCCACCTGGGGAAACGCAGCAAATATCCCGAAAGTCGGTTGCCGAATCGATCACACCCTTGCAACGCGAGTCTGCGCCCGAAGAGGAAGAAGCGCAGGGCAAGTCCTTACAACGTGAAGCCGCACCTGAAGAAGAGGATGTTCAAAAGGCATCTGCAAAAGAAGATGAGGAACTAAAAGGAAAGTTCTTGCAACGTAAATGTGCAAGTTGCGAAAAAGAAGAAGCGCAAGCGAAATTTTTACAAAAAAAGAGTACCGGTTCGACACCTGCTTCATCAAGTATTGAATCTTCGATCAACACTGCTCGTGGCGGCGGAAGATCTCTATCGCCAGGCGAGCGCTCTTATTATGAACCACGTTTTGGCGCGAGCTTTGCGGGTGTGAAAATACACACCGACTCAAAGGCTGCGCAGCTTTCTCGCTCGGTGAATGCTCGGGCGTTTACTGTGGGGAATGAAGTCTTTTTTGGGGCTGGAGAGTATTCACCGAATACCGTGCAGGGTAAACGGTTGATGGCGCATGAGTTGACGCATACGGTGCAGCAAAAGGGGGATGCTGGTGGCTCAACGAAATCAGTACCGCAAAAGAAAATTCAAAGAGTAAAGGTAAACATAACTAACCATGTTGGTCTAGAAAAGGCGAAAGTCCTTTCAGCTGTAAAAGTAGCTGAACGAATGGTGAACAAGGCACAAATCTATATTGGGGGAAAAAAAAGAGGCAGATATAAACTTTGGTTTGACGGAAATTATGATCCTAAAAACCCGGTTAGACAAAAATTATTTGACTGGATAAAGTTTGGTTGGGTGAAAATACACTCTGTTTTTAAAAGTAGAACTATAAACATAGATTGCTCAAAACGAAAAGGTAATTATTTTGCCTATGTTGATGTTGTAGACGGAAAATATTTAATCTATTTAGGTAAATTGTTTTGGAATGCCGCATTAAACGGAAGAGATTCTTAAGGCTATATTATTGGAGATTAAAAATCGATTGCATCCATAAAATACGATAAATTTGGTTGCCCTTTCTTTTGTGGTAATTTCAAAATTTGTCTAAAAGTAGTTTTTCGGTTCAAACTTTTTGATAATTGAAGGTTATAAATACTGCCTTTAAGGGAAACACTGATTAACATGTCGTCAAGAATTAGTCTGTTATTATTTGTTGATAGAAAGTTTTCAATTGTAATATATTGAACGTTGCGATTATTAAACATCGCATCAATTAGCGCATTGATTTGTGTTGTATTCAATTTATATTCGAGCCTATATGGGTCGTTCTCTAGCTTAAATCTTAGATTCTCATGATGGGCAAAAATACTATAATACTTCTTTTTGGAATTTCCTGAATATTCAATTGTTATTAATAGAGATTCTATATTGGCTTTGCATCTATTCAATAAGTTCGTTTGTATGGATTTTGCGGGCGAGCAAACGCTGGTCACAAATAATATAACAAAGATCATCTTTTTCATTTCTATACGTATCTTTGTATTCTGCTGGGTCAAGCGCAAAAGTCCATAATATCTTCAGCCGTTTTCGTCATAGGCTTGCCCACAGCCCAGGCAATTCGTCGTAATGTTGAACTCGCTTTCAATTGACTGCTTTTAATGATATATTGGCTGTCGATTAGAGTTTAAGCAATCGATATTGTATATGGCGGTTTAAGTTTGTTTTGAGTTTTGGGGTGACGGAAATTCGTTATATGAAGTTATTTATTTAATTTTTCAACATATTTCATTGCATTTTTGCTAATTTCATCGCCACTCATATTTTCAAAAAGATTTTGTCTCCACTTTGTATAATCAAATCTATCTCGTTGAATTAGAGAAATGAAACGTTCTGCTTCAACCAGGCCAAGATCTTTTGATAAAGTTCGCATACCTTTTATTTTTATTTCAGTATCTGTCATTTTCATTTTTATTCTTGCTCCTCAATAAATTCAATTGGATTGCATATTTTAATATCACGAATCAAATTCTTCTTATTTAGAATTCCTTTGTCAACTGTTATAAAATAACTAGAATTTGCTTGTACGGCACTAGAAATATGTAAAGCATCAGTCGATTTAATGCCAAGTTTTTCGAATTCTCGCATTCTTCGTATCAACTCGACCAAAGAAAACACAATCCTTACATTTTGTTTTATCCCGGCACTTCTTACAAACAATTTTCCGATCAATGACTTGCGGCAAAAAATCCATAATATCTTCAGCCGTTTTGGTCATAGGCTTGCCGACTGCCCATGCAATTCGTCGTAATGTCGAACTCGCTTTCTATTAACTGCTTTTAATGATATATTGGATGTCGATTAGAATCTAAGCAATCGTTATTGTATATAGCGGTTTAAGTTTGTCTTGAGTTTTGGGGTGACTTGACCCGGTAGGGCAGGTTAAAATTCGTTATATGAAGTTGGCAACTACTAACTCAATTTGTCAGCAATCTCCATATCCTTTTGCAATATGTCATTTATAAGTTCAGAGGGTTCTTTACCATGCGCTTTGGGTTTGGAAAAGTCATATTCTTTTTTCATTTTCATTTACCAATATTACTGTGATACTGTTCAGCTTCTGCTGCTGGCTTTAAAAATTATACATATTAACCTGTGTGTTGCTTTTTACGCGTTCGTGGAGATACCTTATTTATACCAGCGTGTTCTGCTGCTTCTATTATAGTACTTAGCGCCTTATTCACTGCTTCATCAGTTGGAAATGCAGCCGCGATCTCTGGACGAAGCAATACTAAGTTGCTACTTTTTTTATAAGATTTTAGGTACTTACCTCGAACCCCTTGGCCTAGCTCTTCCTTATGGTACTCTGGGCGTACATCATCTGATTTACTTTTCTTCATATGTTTTCCTTTCATGCTTTGTCATTGTTCTTGCACTGATAATCCGTATTTTTCCATTTAGACCGGAGTGAGCGACTACTAATAGTCTATCGAACTGAGACAATCCAAATGTAAGAAACCTTTGTTCATTACGTGAATGTTCAGGATCATTAAAAGTAATAGCCATCGGATCACCAAAGATGGTTCCAGCTTCGTGGAATGGAACGCCATGTTTTTTATCATTTTTTGCAGCCTTTTGATACCCATTCTAATTCCATTTAAAGTTCTCAGCTCAATTATTATACTATAAACAAGATACAAATTTTATATGTTCACTTACTTGAAAATATGAATATTAATTCCAAGTGTCAATGATATTTTGTATATTTGTGATTTCACCTTTTACAAGTTCGACAAATAGATTCCGTTTTTTGCCGATGACGTGGCGACTTTTTCTGATGTTTTGACGAAGTCAAAACGTGGTTATGCATCTACGAAAAAACAATTGATCTTATGTCTCTTTAAACGGAGAGATTATTTGATGCGTAATAAGATACGAAATTCGAAGGCGCGCTCAGTCAGGTGTGAGTAGGTTAAAATTTGCTATGTGAAGGAAAGAGTGCCTCTTTGGTATTTACCTTTTATTAATATGTTTACATTTAAAATATACTTAGACCAAAATATATGGGACCGAATAGTAAAAAATCGATTTTCTGAATTATGTATTAATAGTTCTGAAGATGCGAAAATAGAATATTGCTATTCAGATACCACATTAGAGGAGTTCTCTAGGATAGAAAATGATAATGATAGACTTCCATATTTAAACGCTTTGCAGGAAAAAAAAGCAAAGTATCTTAATGTCGATAATGAAACGGAAATATCCACCTTACAAGATATTAATCCTATAAATAAATATAATGATTATATTGAAAATCGTAAATCTTATAGTCATATCATGACAAATACGGAGGATTTTTTATTCAAAATTATAAGTGGTAATGAAGAGCGCTCATTCGATGAAATTTTTCATTCTATGTTTTCCCAAGTACGAGATATTTTAAAGGATTCTATGAAAAATGTTAGCCCACTTGACACCGAATATAATCACAACTTATCCCAGCTTTATTTACAGGCAGAAAAACAGATCTCAGGTTTAGAGCAAATGCTAACTGAATCATTTAAAAATAATAAACTTATAAGTCCAACCAATAATGCGATAAAAAATCATGGTTTTATTGATAGAAAAGAGTTTAATAATATACCATCAGAGAACGCTGTACAATATGCTTGGGCTAAAACTAAAGTTTTTCTATTGAATAATAATATAGATGAATTCGATAAAATCGAAGATTTTTTTCATTCTGTCCTAAGCAATCAACCTAATACGAAATGGAATTGGATGACAAAAATTAATTCGCTCTATAATTATTTAAACTACGTAGGTTATTGGCAAGATGAAAAATTACATAAAAAAAGAAATTATATTCCATCAGTAAATGACACAAATCATGCATATTACGCCGCATTCGCTCATCTGTTTTTAACCAGAGATTCTCGATTTTTCAAAAAACTTAAAGCAGTTTATAGTTATTTTAACATTGAAACTAAAGTCTACCATTATACCGAGAAAAAAAAATGATAATACATTTTGAGTCATGTTATTAAATATTTGAAAAATGGAAATTTGCATATTGCAGTTGATTTACTCAGGTACGACTAATTGCACCTGAGTCTCACCACACTACTTAATTATCGTCTTAATCAACTTCGCATTCTTCGTATCAACTCGACCAAAGAAAATACAATCCTTACATTTCGTTTTATCCCGGCACTTCTTACAAACAATTTTTCGATCAATTACTTGCGGTAAAAAGTCCATTATATCTTCTGCCGTTTTGGTCATAGGCTTGCCCACAGCCCAGGCAATTCGTCGTAATGTTGAACTCGCTTTCTATTGACTGGTTGCTTACAGGAAAAGGGCAAATGTTGTTAATCGATGATGATAATGTTATAAACAAGCTAAAAGATTATCATCTAACTTTCCTTGAAAAACTTGCTTCTATGCCAGAAGAAAAACAACAACGCTTGATTAACGCATTTACGGAAATACTGGAAACAGATTAGAAATTATTTCGGCAATTTTGCGTATGACGGTTTAGGATTATCTGACGTTTGGCGAAGCAAAAATGTGGTCGAGCATCTACGAAAAAACAATTGATCTTATGTCTCTTTAAATGTAAAGATCATTTTGATGTATAATTAGATATGAAACCCGAAGGCGCGTGCAGTCGCGCCTGAGCAGATCAAAATTTGTTATACGAAGTGCATTTAATCTGTGTTGAACAACAATAATAATTATGAAAATTAACAAGTTTACTATAAGAAGATTTCGTTCTCTATATGAAGCTAGCGAAATTAAAATTGAAAATTACACCGTTCTTACTGGACAAAACAATGAAGGCAAGTCAAACATTCTTAAAGCATTATCTATTTGCTTTTCTGAAATTGGAAGCTATCAAGCCAGCTCCATAAACAGAGTAAGGAATAGGAGAGTATATAGAAGGCGCTATGGAATTGATGCGAATTATGACTGGGAGAGAGATTATCCTATAGAGTATCAAAATGAAGAGGAAGGAAATGCACCGTCGGTCTTTATTTTAGATTTTAAACTATCTGACATCGACCAAAAAAGTATTAAAAAGTTAATTGAACAGGAAACCAATTCTTTAAGAATTGAGTTATCATTTGGACGGGAGAAAGTCTTATATGAAGTAACTATTGCAGAAAAAAAATATAAGTCTGAACAAAGAAGTAAAAAAACAGAAGATAAAGAAACAATAAAAACAATATTCGAGTATATTTCAGAAAATATAAATTTTCAATATATCCCTACAATTCGAACTGAGGATCTCGTCGAACGTATAATTGATGATATGGTATCTGAGGAATTGCAAGAGCTTGAGTCAGATCCAGAATATAGAAAATTGATCAAGAAAATTATTGATTATCAAAAGCCAAAGCTTAAAATAATAGGTGAAAGAATTAAAGAGACAATTACCTACTTTGTACCAAACATTAAAGATGTTCAAATTCGAACTGATGATACGATGTCTGATTTTATTAGAAATGCTGGGCATATCGTAATTAATGACGGAACAGAAACTGACTTAGATTTCAAAGGAGATGGGATAAAAAGCTTGGTTGCTATTGCATTAATGCGTCATTATGGTGATGCCTCCCGTAAGAGTAAGAATGTGATGCTTGCCATAGAGGAACCTGAGGCACATTTGCATCCGAATGCAATTCATAAGTTACGAAAAGTTATTGGTGAATTATCTCAAAATGACCAGGTAATCATTTCAACACATTCGCCATTGTTTATAGAACGTCTTCAAATTGAAAGAAATATAATAGTTTCAAATAAAAAAGCTAAGCATGCAGAAAGTATTGTAAAAATAAGGGAAGCCTTAGGTGTTGGATTAGCAGATAATTTAATTAATGCCAAGCTTGTTTTAATTCTAGAAGGGGAGGATGATAAATTAGCGATAGAGCACTTTCTAACAACAAAATCGTTGATATTGAAAGATGCGATTTCAGATGGTATTCTATCTATAGACTACCTAAGCGGCAGTTCTAACCTTAAACATAAAGCTAATATGTACAAAAATAACCTATGTAGTGTTTTTGCATTTATGGATTATGATAAAGCTGGTAAAAACTCTCTAGCCGACGCAAAAAAATTAGGAGTAATTCTTGAAGGTGAATACATGTACGCGAAAGTGCCTGGTCTAACGGAATCTGAGATTGAAGATTTTTATGGCACTGCTTTTCTAAGAGATCATCTTTTAGCCAACCATGCAATAAATTATATAAAATTAGGAAAAGGGCATCCATCAGCTAAGGAAAAATGGTCAGAACGCATGAAGGTTTTAGCTAGAACAAACGGTTTTGAATGGGAATAGATATTCCGGCAACACGTTGCCACTGATTCCGGAAACATCCTGCCACCCATTCCGGGTTTAACCTGCCACTGATT
>JBEQLE010000113.1:0-9038 GCA_040326155.1 Leptospirales bacterium
CTTTCTCATCTCCAACTCCAATAAGAAATGACATAGTCCAGACCTTTCCTCTGGCGAGAGACACAGCATAAAAAAAGCCTATGCCATTTTACTATACTTCTAGCGTAGAATCAAGGTAAGAAAATTGATTTTGGGATCTTTTGATGGGATCTGAGGGTTGGTTTAAATTGCTGCAATAGTTAATGGATTGGTCGGGGCGACTGGATTTGAACCAGCGACCACACGTCCCCCAGACGTGTGCGCTACCCCTGCGCCACAGCCCGATTTCATGATGTCAAAAATCATGACAAAGATGCAATGTCAACTAATTCAAAGAAAGGAGATCGCCGCTAAATAGCGATTTTTTACCCCCTCTTGATTAATTTTGACACTTTTTAGTGGTCGTAGTACCCAGGTGTATTGACCACATTCGCTTATTAATGTAAATTTCTTACGAAACAAACTAAATGTACCCGTAGTTTGTTTCGTCTAATGAGAAGATCTTTCAACACCTTTGGCTCCGACTTTGTTCGGAGCCTTTTTTTTTATATATTGGATGAATAAATCTAAACCAAAACACAAAGGCAAACGTACAAAATTAAAAAAACTGATAATGAATGTTATCGTAAAGAAAATTTTCAAGTTTTTCCATATCCCCGGGACGAGTTTTAAAGAAAAGAACCCCTAAAAAATAGACACCATCTTCTTCATAAAAACGGTTAATTTCGCCAAAGATTTCGAGTTCATCATCAAATATAGGGACATGCATTTTAATACGGCGATTCTTTTTTAAGTATTCATACAAAGCTATATCAGTAATTTCCATTAAAAGTCCACTCATCGATATGTTAACAACACGGGTTTGAAATGAGGAAGGGTCAAAATGAGAGTTCCTGATTCTAATTTTTGTGATCGAATAGGAGAAAATTTCAAGAATTCGAACCACTTCTTGGGCCTGGTAGGGAGCGATCGAGTGCTTATCAAAGATACTGGTTTGCATGCGCAAGTAGCCAATGGGTTTATCAAACAATGTAATAGGACTTGCAAAGTAAGAGAGTATAAACTCGTTCAAATCTTCCTTTTGTTTCTGTCGGTATACTTCTTGGGCGGGTTTTTTCCCCTGTTCTTCTTTTAATACTTCATAAGACTCATTATAATTGCTTAGAATGTCAATTGGTGGTTCTTTTATATACGATTCGAGGTTCGATGTGTCGTAAATTAATACATTTTTCAGCTGCTCGATGACCATTTTTTCCATATCCGTATAATCTTCACTGTTTAGCTCACTAAGCATAACAAGTTCAAAATTCGGAGTAATCGTCCTCACTACTTCTGCAACCATCTGGTATAAAACACGTAATGACGGAGAGTCTTGTTGAATTTCCTGAAAAAAGTGAGGGTGATTATTTTCAAAATTCCTCTCATCTTCTTTTGTTATAAAAATAGGAGAGTATAGAATGATAAAACGGACAAAGAGGTCGTCAAAGGAAACTCTTGGGTATAAACGACGAACCAGGTGAACCATTTTTACAGGAAACTGTATATTGAGTACCCCGCGTTCAGACTGAAGAATAAGAATTTCGACAGAATAGTATCGGTTCAGAGCTTCAAAAGCTAGAATTCCCCGCCGCTCGCGACGTTCTTCGAATAATGGGAATATAATATGAATATTTTTGTCATCAATGGACAAAATTCGTCCACGATACGTGACATCATCAAAGTTCAAGTAAACAAAGGTTCGCTTTGCTTTTAAAAAAAAGAATATATTTCCAATGCGATAGTAATTATCTTCTACTACCCCCTCAGAGAATTCTTCTCTTAACTTGTCGAGCTTTATTGTCATATAGCGATTCCTTGAAAACAGGTTTCTATGACAATTATCGGCATCTAGTACCGACAAAATCCACCTCAGTTATTCACTAAAGCAGATTTTATCAAAGCCAAAAAGGAATATCACTTTTTCTTGTGACGATTCGCTCTTCTTTTCTTCTTTCTTTTATGATTATTAATTTTCCAACGTTTTCGTTTTTTACCGCACGGCATAGTTTTTTCCAATAAATATTAGTACGGCAGTAAACTAAGTACATACGAGGTGTAAATAGTTTTCTTTTATTTAATACAACTTTAATTTTCAGGTGATTAGGTGGTTCAGCTTTGTTCGCACGAGTGTAAGCGCACAGAGCAGTCGCTAAGACAAATCTACTTTTTGTATTTATCGTATTATATGTATTTTGTATGCTCTTTCTGCTCTATCTAGTTAATTAATATTTAATTATTTTTATGCGTAATGTATTTTTTTATTGACAATCGAAGATAGAAATAAAATCAACTAACATGTCTTTAAATGAAAAATTAATTACCGAGTCGAAAATGTCATTACAAGCTCTGGTGGCGCTATGCAAGCGCGACATCGATGCTATTCGAATTCCGGGGTACATTGAAGAATCGGTGTGTGCGGAACTCTCCGAGAAATTATTCAGTTATTCTGACCTGAAACAATACTCAATGGCCCCTGATATCAACATTAAAAGAACCGGAATGACCCTTTTTGAAACTCAGTACAACAATAGATTTCTGCAAACCTATTTTGGCACGGCAATGAGCGAAAAAAAGAGTCTGGCAGAGCAGTGCTATCCCAACATTAACCCGAATGAGTTAGTGCAGGCAAATCTGAAAAGGGTGTGGAAATACGGCGCTCAGGTAGAAAGAATTGAGGGAAAGCAGTGTCATTATGGAACCTGTAGAGCTTTTTTTGAAGGCCAAAGGTTGCCGCCACATGTTGACTACCTGCCGAAAGATGTAAAAGATTATCCACAGGCTCTCTGGCCACAATGCCAGCTGGCTGCAAATATTTATATAAAGAATCCTCCGAAAGGTGGTGAATTAAACTGCTGGAATGACGATATTAACATTGAAAATCTCCATACAATTCAATCAGGAGTTTATGACTTTATTAAAGATGACATACTTGACGCTCCGGTAGTCAGTATTAAACCGAAAGATGGAGATTTAATTCTAATTCGTTCAAGCGATATTCACTCTGTGAGCCCTTTCTCAGGCAGTGCAAGGGCGGCATTCAGCTTTTTTATAAACTACAGGGGGAGAACAAAGCCGTTATACTTTTACGTCTAGTTTAAGATTCAGTGCAGTCTTTAAAGCCCTGCTTTTTCATGATTTTTCTCTTTTTTACAGGAGAATCTGCGGAGGCCTGCTCCGTCATTTCGAGTTGTTGACGGTAAAAAACATCGCAAAGTATTGTTAGTAATTTCTTGTTACCTAAGCTAAGTTTTCTGGTATTTAAAACAAAAAGAATCTCTTCCTGGTCGGTAAGAATTATACTGTCCCGGTAATGGCTACCACTGCCTGTTTCAAGCCAGATAGGATTAATGCCATATTTCAGCTCAAGAATTTTTGTGATGGTTCCCGACAAGGAATGAATTTTGTTGTTGAATATTTCAGAGATTGTTGGCGGCGATACCCCGATGGATTCCGCAAATTTGCGGCGGTTCAGTCCGCTATCTTCAATAATCTGGCTGAGACGGATTAGCACTTCATCATTTATTTGCATAGCTATAGATACTGATCGAATATGTATTATACATATATTACTGCAACTCTTTTTTATGTAATAACTAAAAAAAATCTTCGTCAATATGCCAAATGGTGATTATTATATACAGATGGATAGCCTGCTTGAACTCTTACGACATCAACCGGTCATTGGTCTGGTCGGAGCCACGAATAGTACGACGAAATATGGAAATATTATTTATCGTGATCTTCTACGTAAAGGGTTTCAAGTTTTACCAATCAACCCGAGGGCCGAAACAGTGGACGGGTATCCGGCGTATAAAGGACTTTCCGAAGCAAATGCACACACTGCAATTGATTTACTGGTTTATGTCATACCCCCAAAATACACCCAAAAGAGCCTGGAACAAGCGCTCGCTTTAAATTTGAAACGAGTGTGGATTCAACCTGGCGCAGGAGATGCGGAAGTTCGATCTTACCTGGAAGAAAATGGTTTTGAATATGTTATCGATGATTGTGTTATGGTCAAAACATAATTTGCCCGATTTTATTAAAACCAGGCTTGTTTTAACCTGGTGCTAATAAAATCTAAAACGATCTACGATTGCCTGAAAAATATCCAGGTATCGATTAAAAGTTTGAGGCGATGCGGTAAAGGCGAGAACATAACCTGTCTGGTTTATCACCAATATATACATCAGGGATTTAATTTTTACGGAACCAAATTCATAAGTCTGTACAACAACATAGGCTTCGCGTCCATCCACTTTTGTTTTACTTTGTTTTATCAACTGGTAATCGTCAAGAGCATTTTCCATTCCCTTTATACTTAACTCAAAATACTCATCAAGAGCCATATACGCATTCGCGCCAGTCAGGGGCTCAATGGCTACGCCTACATTTTCAGTGAACATGTCCTCTCTATTCTCGGCCGGAGACGATCCCAAAATGGACATAAGACCGCTTTCATACTTTTCAACACTCCAACTTTCAGGAAAGTCAATAGAGTAACCGTGTTTTTTCACCTTATAAGTTACAAACACATCGTCAGATACCTGGGTCGACGAACACCCACCTGAAATGACAGTGGCAAATAAAAGTGTGCATATTATTTTTTTCATAATAACTCCATTATAAAACCTAGGGACGAGATTCAAAGCGAAAATTTTTAACAATTTGAGCAAACATTTTCTCATGTTTTGCAAAATTCTCGGGAAAAGCGCTACATGAAATTCCATAACCAAGATTATCATGAATAAACACATAAAAAAGCCCCTGAAGTTCGGTATTTCCAAACTTGTACCTGGCAATAAACCTATAAGCTTCTACTCCATCAATTTTTGCACTCTTTGATTCCACCAGTGAAAAATTAGTCAAAGTCCTTTTCAGTAGTTTCAAAGATGACTTATAATACTCTCCAAGCTCTCTGTTTCGCGAATTGGTGGGAATTTTTTGGGCCAAAATAATAATTCCTTCTTTAGCGGGCTTGTTTTCACTCTTCGGAATGATTCCGGCAATGGCTACCCCGTTACGGTTTTGCCTTACCTGCCAGTCAGAAGGCAAAGCGATAGAAAAATGGTTTTTATCATCGCTGTACCGGGTGTAACCGGCTTTCTCCTGGGTCGATTGACAACCAAATAAAAAAGTGAATAGATAAAGTCCGACAATAAGTTGGTATGTAAGTAGTTTTATATTCATAAATCCTCAAGTAGTTTGGTTAAAGTGAAAACATTACTTAACCGGGAAATTACTTTTTCGTTAACATGTATATTCATTCATTTGTTACCTTGAAGCCGACCTGTTTTCTTTTATTTTCCGATAAATTCTATCAATACCTTCGGAAGCTGCCAGGGGAACCGAGATATGACTCTGTGGAACCTGGTAGTCTCGAGGATTTATTCGGATAAGTTGGGCGCGGGTTCGCGTAGCAAGCTGTTCAGACCTTCTTCGTACCGTAGGAATGGAGCTGCCTGCGCCGAGTTCGATTATGGCAATGGTGGTGTTCTGCGATTGCAGATTTGCAAGCCAGGTGTCCAGATGTTCTGCTTGGTTGAGGCTCCGTTGGGGAATCCACTCCCAATCTGAAAACATGAGAATATTTGGACGAGCTAATGCTCCACAACTTGTGCAAACAGGGAGGGGTTCTAAAGCTTTAAAAGCTCCTTCGTCTATGCGAATGTTTGTGTTTTTCGCCCCCCAGATATCGTCGCTGCAATTTTCTGTACATTGGAAGTGATGTATGGAACCATGACACTCTTCAATCCGGGCATCGGAGAATCCGGCCTTCTGAAATTGTCCATCTACATTGGAGGTGAAAATAAAGTACTGCGATTGTTTTTCTTGTGCCATTTCAAGCAGCTGGTCAAAACCTTTATGCGGTGTGGTTTTTCGATACAAGTTCAGCCGGTGCCCATAAAAAGCCCAGGCCAAACCAGGGTCACTTTTAAACCACGACGGGTTTGCCATCTCAGAGAAAGAGATACCAAGTTTAGCGATGGGAGGGTAAGCTTTCCAGAACCCCTCGTTTCCACGAAAATCGGGTAATCCTGAATCTACACCAATTCCTGCGCCTGCTGTGATGACCAAGGCTCCTGAATCTTCAATTGCTTTTGCTGCACGCTCTATAGCATTATCGATGCTTGCCACCATTTTGACGATGTTGGTACGTAGAGTGAATTGGGCAATAGTTTTTTTGAGATAGGTCTGAAATTCCCCACCAGGGGTAGATAAGCAACTGACCAGAAAACCGGCCCTTTGAAACCAACACTCTGGTTTTGCCAAAAAATTACCAGTAATCGCTTTTTTCAAAACTTCTAAACTTGATATGAACTTGTTCAATCCCCCTTCTGCCAGGGATTGTTACGCCAGCATACAACTTTATCCCCAGCCAATATGTACTGGAGCGAGAGAAGAAACCAAGCGGCAAAAAGCCAACCGTCTGTATTTTCGATACCATCCTGGGTAGATAATACTCCAATGCAAGGCGAACAAGGTGAGTCATCGTACACCTCATTTGCATAGCAGCGAGGCGAATAAACATCTCGTCTTCACCGTACAGGCAAAGTTTATGACGATGCTTATCTGCGGACCCCGCCCGGTTCGCTTTCACCCTCTCGTTTAAGAGCTTAAACTTCTTATCCATAACCAGCGACCCCGCTCCCGTAATATACCCCTGCAAATTCCTGCGTTTGATCATTCGAAAAACCGCATAGCGAACCACCCACGAACAAGTCAAGTCTCTGGCGGTAGCCACACTTTTTATCTGGTTCCATGAACCAATACCCAGCCGAATCTCCAGAATGTAATCAACCGGAACTTTCAATTTTCTATAAACACTTTTATTCTTCATGTACTCTTTATGTGAAGTTTTTCCATTTTTTTTCATCTATCTGCAATATTTTTAAAAAAACATCATCTTGCCGCTAAAAAAATAGTACTTAACATATTTTTAGTTTACATCCATTCCCACCGATATATATAGGTATCGGTCTTACAAACAAGAAACACCACAAGACCAAACCACCAAAGGGGATTTTTATGGGAAGAACCGTACTCGCTTATTCGCTGCAACTACAACTACTCGAGAAAAGGAATAAGGGGTTTCGCCGCGCCCTGCGAAAAGAGGACCAGAAGATATTCGACGATCTGCTTCGTATGGGTAAAATGCAGGTCCAGGCCGGGGTCATGGCTTCTAATCCAAACCCAACCGACTCCTTGTTTTTTTCGGTTTTTATAGAACTATTAAAAGAAATAAAAAACATGAAAAGAGATATGGAGGCAAAAGAAGAAAGACTCAAGCAACTTGAAAAAAGCATACAAAACCCGGGTCCATGGAAAACACTACCGGGGGGGTAGCAGAGGCTCATTTTTCAAGAAACGCTGTTTTTTGCGTCTCTTGAAAAATAGCCGGAGCGAGGGGGGTTTCAAAAATTCCTGATGGGGAAAAAACCACCGCCCCCCCTTCTGACAAAAAGAATAATGCTGCAAAAAGAAAATCAACCCCAAAGGAATATTGTCGAAGATATTATCGAGGCGTCCCTTTTTGATATTTACCATTTTGAGGACCTGATTTATGTCTGGCTCATCGACGACAAGGGTGGTCTTTACCTGCTCACCGATATATTTCACCCCGAAATTTACGCCGATGCGTCGCCAGAGCTGCTAAGGAAACTGGTAAAACGCTTGCGAGATCTTGACGCCCTGGCCGGTGAGCCCACTTTTGTGACCCGCCGCCACTTCTACGAGAATCAGCCGCTTAAAGTTCTGCGAATTGAAGTCTCTCGCCCTTCAGTTTTGCGCCGCATACGATCACGACTGTTTGCTTTTTACGACAAAATGGATATCTATCACTCTGATCTTGAGATTCCCATGAACTACATGTATTCCAAAAATCTCTACCCTCTCGCCAGGGTCAGGGTGAAGGTGGCTCCTTTTAATCGCATCTCGTCTATTGAGCTGGTCGACTCCATCGGCGATCTGGAGTATCCCCTTCCCCCTCTGAAGGAGGTCCATTTTTATCTGAAATACACCCATCGCCTGCCGCTCACTCCAGAATCTCTTGGTAAAGAAATTACACACCAGAATGGATCTCGAAAAAGTCCTTTGAACTCGCTTTTTATACGGTTTTCCCAAAATGGAGTCCAAAGCGAGCCTGTTGAAATTTCCTTTCAGAACCCCCCGAAGGCTCTGCGCTTAATTAACTCTCTTATGTTGCGCCACGACCCCGACATTCTGCTTTCGGCTTATGGCGATCAGGCGATTTTTCCCCAGCTATTTTATCTCGCTAAACGGTTTCATATACCCCTTAACCTCGATCGCGACACAACGCCCTACATGGATCGTAAAATTGTTCGTACCGGTTCGAGTTACCAGAGTTATGGGAATACGATTTTTCGCGCCCCCTCCTACCCCCTTTACGGACGTTGGCACATCGACTCGGCAAACTCCTTTGTGATGAAAGAGTCCCGCCTGCGCGGGGTCATTGAACTTGCCCGCCTTACCCGGTTTCCTGTACAACGCCTCGCTCGCTCTTCCACCGGAATCGCTCTTACCTACCTCGAAACCCGAACTGCCTTTGAAGATGGATACCTTGTGCCCTGGCAGAAGTCCCGCCTGGAGGAAGAAAAAAGCGCCTATGAACTTCTGGTCAACGATAAAGGTGGTCTTATCTACCAGCCCGCTTTTGCGTCGACTGAAAACGAAACCCTGGTGGGGAATTCTTTACCTAAAATATACCAGCCACCGAATATCTACGAAAATGTCGTGCAGATCGATTTTTCGCAGATGTATCCTTCTATTATGGTAAATCACAACATCTCTCCCGAAACCGTAAACTGCCTCTGCTGTAAAAACGACACCACCCCGCTTGTTCCCGAAATCGAATACCGCATCTGCACCAAACGCAAAGGGGTTGTATCGAAAACCCTGGCCGCTCTACTTGAAAGAAGACGATATTATAAAACTCGAATAAAAGAAATTAAAAAAGAGCTGGGCCTTTTAAAGGATCGGTTTGTAGAAAACCCTAACGA
>JBEQLE010000114.1:0-8950 GCA_040326155.1 Leptospirales bacterium
CATGATAATGGAACTTTGCGTTCTTAGAAGCGAAAAATCATTTTTTGCTTTGACATTACACCCATAACAGTGCGAGCAGGGCGCGAACAGATAAAATTTGTTAGCCGAAGTTATAGTTAGAATATGCTTGACAAGGAAACGAACGAACGTACGTTCTCCAAGTGGGTAATAAGTCGAAAGAAATACTAGAAGTAGCGATTGCATTATTTGCTAAGAATGGATTTCATGCTACCTCAATGCGTCATATTGCAAAAGGAGCCAAAATTGTTCAAAGCAGTATTTACAACCATTTTAAAAGCAAAGAAGCTATTTTACTTGAAATTGTAAAACTGATGAAACTGGAAGTCGTGCGGACATTTGACCTCGAACCGGATGTAACGGGGAAACAAGCAATGGAGATGTATGTCGATAAAGTTCAAACTTCAATTGAAACGAATCCACAATTCTGGCGTTTAATTCATTCAATCAGGATGAGCGATGAAATCATGAAAGTAATGGAAACAGAAATGGGCGATTTACAGAATACAGTAATTTCAAAAATTTCCAATCTCCTAGGAAATTCCCGAAAGAAAATGGATGTGTTTGAAATTATGTTATTTTGGGCTGCCATCGATGGCATCGTTGCAGCGTATTTAATGATCGATGAATACCCTTTGAATCAAGTTTTGAATAAACTGGTCAAAAAATACTATTAGGAGTGCACTATGGAAAAATATAACTGGTTAGATAAAGAACTGTATCCTTTTAACACTAAAACTGAGAATATTGATGGGTATAAAATGAGCTATGTTGATGAGGGAGTGGGGGACAACCTTCTTTTTATACACGGAACGCCGAGCTGGTCATTTGAATTTAGAAAACTAATAGTAGGTTTAAAGGGTAAATTTAGATGTATAGCACCGGATCATATAGGTTTCGGATTGTCAGCAAAGCCCATTGGGATAGACTATTCACCGGCCGGTCATGCAATAAGATTAAAGTTATTTATCGAAAAACTGCAACTAAAGCAAATTCATCTAGTCGTACATGATTTCGGTGGGCCAGTTGGTCTTTCGACAGCAATGGAAATACCTGGAAATATACTGAGTATTTCAATTCTGAATACATGGATGTGGTCATTGAACGAATATTCACATTTCACTACACCAGCCAAATTAATTCAAACCGGCCTTGGGAAATTTCTATATGAAAAACTAAATTTCTCAGCCAAGGTATTGATTAAAGGTGGATTTTTTGATAAACGAAAATTAACTAAAAGAATTCACGACCAATATAAGAATGCTCAGGATAAAGATGCCAGAAAAGCAGCATACCAGTTTGCGCTTTCCCTTTTAGGGGCAAGTTCTTGGTACGATGAACTTTGGGATAAACGTTTTGAATTACAGAATATTCCAACTACAATATTTTGGGGAATGAACGATAAACTATTGCCTGCAAATTTGCTTTTAGATAAATGGAAGGTAGGCTTTCCCAATGCAAATGTAATTGAGATCGAAAATGCGGGTCATTTCCCTCAAGAAGAAAATGAAGAGATCATAATTAGTACTTTAAGAAATCAATAATTTGTATGTGATAGGATACAGAAATATCACTCTAATTTCGGCTAACGCTTTAATTTTATCTGATGTTTTGGGTGATTCGACCCGCCAGACGAGCGCAAAACAAACCTCCCAGGAAGGTTTACCCAAAAAGGTTTACAACCTTTCCGGGCCAACGGCCAACCTTCTGGGTGCGAGCTCTGGCGGATTAGTCGAGCCACCCCAAAATGTGGTTGAGTAATTACAGTAATACAAAAGAACATAAAATCATTTTACTAAAAATACAATTGATGTAAAATATCATTGCGAAACCTGAGGGGCAGCTCAGTCTGCCCCGAGCAGATTAAAATTTGGTCAGTTTGGGGGTATTACATAAGTAGAGGCATAGAAAATGTCTCATTAACTTGTGAACGTTAAATAAAATATACATAGTATCAAAAAATTCTGCAAAAAAGAAATATACTCCCGGGTTAGTACGGCCTTCTCTGTACAAATCAGTCTGGAAAAAAGATTGGCAAAAATTTTTAGAAATATACCCGGAAAGGTTTGAATCAAAATATGGCTCACTATCAAAAGAAAAAATAGACGAAGTAGAAAAACTTATAGATTGTGGTAAGTTTTCGAAAGGGTTTTTATAACTTGACTTCCCATATATATTTTTTAAGACCCTTCTATTCTGAGATTTAGGAAGGGCTGATGACTCAGGTTTGCCTTGAAGTGGGCGAAGATTACTATATATATTAAAGGAGTAATTATCATGACAACGTTAGACAAAAACATCCAACCACAGGCTTCAAGTCTTGCAAAAGCCTGGCAGCGAACACCGGTGTTGATTAGGGCAATCCTAATGACTCTTGTAGTCGGTATCGTCGGCGCAAATGGAATAGTAGTTTTTTCTATTACCCTTCCACCGTCTTTAGCGTTGATCGCGACTCTAGCCTATTTGTTTTTGTACTGGAAGTTCTTCAGCGGCAGTTGGGGGCCAAAGAAAACCGCTGAAACCAGGAAAAAATATTTTCGAGCCGGCAGATTATCCCCAACGCTGTGGAAATGGAGCCTGTTGCTGGGTGCGTTGTTTGTGCTGTTATTTCAATCCAGTCTGGTGGTTATGTTCAGGCTGATCCAATTCCCTGCTGATCTTTTCGAAATGGGATTTGGATTCGAATCTTTACCGCTGTGGATGGCATGGGCTTTTATTATCATTGCAGCTTTATCGGCCGCGCTTACTGAGGAAGTTGGTTTTCGCGGTTATGGGCAAGTTCCCTTGGAAGAACGCTACGGGCCATTTCTGGCAATCATCATCATCGCCGTTTTGTTCGTCATAGTTCATTTGAATCAAGCCTGGCTTGGGCCGATGGTGCTGCAAATGCTTGCTGCCGGCTTAATGGCCGGCGCGGTTGCTTACGCAACTGGTTCTTTACTCCCGGGCATTATCGCTCACACAGTTGTCGATATTATCAACTTCTCTTACTGGTGGTCAGATATAGCGGGCAAGTTCGAATACCAACCCATCGCGATAACCGGTGTAGATCTTCACTTCGTAGTATGGTCAGTGATCTTCGCGGCATCCGTCGTACTGTCCTTTTTAAGCTTTCGTAAGGTCAAGGCTGTTCGACTGCAAAGCTGAATTGATAAATTTAAGGCGTAGTCAAGGGTTTTTAAGACCCCCTCTTGGCTTTCCTTGCGCACAACGTTTCGATTTTATCTGACGTTTTGGGGTTAACGTAGCCAGTAGGGAATGGCCCCAGAATTTGTCTTACAAATTCCGGCCGAAGGGCCATTCCTAACGAGCACCAAACTAACCTCCCAGGAAGGTTTACCAACCTTCTGGGTGCGAGCAAAGCGGTTATGCGAAGTGACAGATTTCAATGATCGTGATGATTTGAATCACCGTGACTATGACCGTGGGCTGGAGTAGCTTCTGGTTCCACAATTTCAGGTTCTGCTTCAATCTGGTACTCGATAGCTTCATAGTCTACGTCCATTGGCTTCGTAAAGTAACCATGCAATTGAAAAACAATTAATAAGACACCTGCTACAACTAAAAATCCATTTGTAACTTTTTCAAAATAGGGGAAGCTCTTCGCCTTTCTGAAAATGTTAATCAATAATAAGATTGGCAACAGAGCTGCAATTTGACCTAGCTCCACGCCTACGTTAAAGGAGATAATACTGCTAAGGCTAAATGAGTCAGCAATACTAATAGATTGTAATCTGGTTGAAAGTCCAAAGCCATGGATTAACCCAAATGCAAAGACCATAATTAGTAAGTTAGGCGCATCAGTTTTGAGATATTTTTTAAAGCCCCCAAGGTTTTCAAAGCCTTTATAAAGTACGCTAAACCCTATGACCGCATCAATTAGAAAGTAATTCATCTGCCATCCAAGGTATGTGGCACCAATTAATGTAATACTATGTCCTAAAGTGAAAACAGTGATAAATTTAAAAATATCTTTAACAGTGGTTAGAAAAAATATCACTCCTACAAGAAATAATATATGATCATAACCTGTGACCATATGAATTGCCCCAATGTAAATGAAATCTAAAGGTCCACCTTGAATAAATTGATTTACATGACCTTCATCCATCCCATGGGCGAAGATCGAGTATGTTGAAATAAAAAGACCAATTAGAATTAGTTTCTTCATGTACGTTAAAACAATATTGTATTTTAGATTATTTGTCATTTTAAACTCCTATGAGTAAACCAGTTAGGTTCCTTGGGAACCTCCTGGTCTATTTTAGTTGGGATATATTAACTTATATACCAACTCATATTATAATTATTCGGCAACTAAATTGCCCTACGAAATTTATGTTGAATTACAACTCTCTGAGTCAGAGAGTCATCAATTGATATGGAGGGCCACGATTTTTTGATTTTCGCAAATGGATAGAATATTTTAATATTAAACCGTTTTGAAGGTTAGCCAATACAGTGACTCTGGTTGTGAGATTGTTATCCATTGAACCTTCAAAGTGAATTTCTCTTTGATTTTTTTTATTTATCGGTTGTACGTTCGTTTTAATGTAAGCGTGGTTATAAGTATGCTCAAACACATGTTCTTCAGGGTGATGATGATTCTTAATGATTTCGACTTCGGGTAAGGAGCTACCTTCTAAACTGATAGAGTGTTGATGCGTCCCATTATGATGTTGTCCACTTGAAATTGGATGCGAGCACAAGCAAGCTAGACACAATAAACTCATCATTCTAAGGTTAAGATACATTGAGTCAATAAATCATGTTATGAGTAAGTGACAACAATATATTCGTGATCGAAAAATTCAGAATGGAGAAATCAAATCTGCCATTTTGCCTAACGTTTCAACTTTATCTGATGTTTTGAGACTACCGGAGTCAGCCAAGCGAGCACCAAACTAACCTCCCAGGAAGGTTTACCAACCTTCTGGGTGCGAGCTCTGGCGGATTAGTCGAGGCACCCCAAAATGTGGTTGAGTAATTACAGTAATACAAAAGAACATAAAATCTTTTTACTAAAAATACAATTGATGTAAAATATCATTGCGAAACCTGAGGGGCAGCGAAGCTGACCCGAACTGATAAAATTTGTTATGCGATGGAAAGAGCACCTCTTCGGTATTTTCTCTTAATTCCGCCCCATCCACCACCGTAAACATGGAGGTTGAAGGTGGTTTTGAATATCCAATAATTATGGTTAGATGAAATATCGAAGTATTATTTTTATTCGCTATTTATCCTTAATTTAGGATTTTTATGAAATAAATATCTTTTTATTCTTGCCAAAACAAATGACTACCAATATGTTGTGAATATGTCTAAATTCACACACACTCATAAGAGTGGGGGTGGAGAGAAAAACTCAACTACTAGAACGTCTACCAAAACAAACTCTTCCAATCAACATCCTAATAATATTCCGCATCAAAGGCCGTACAACAATCGTCGCGAATATATAATGTATTTGCAAAGAACTATTGGGAATCAAGCCGTCGGTCGACTGCTTCGTTCAGGATATTTACAGAAAAAACTCAATATCGGTCCTGCAAATGACAAATATGAGCAGGAGGCAGACCACATAGCCGATCAAGTGGTCTCTATGAATGAACCCTCTTCAGATGCTCATCAGACTGACTCAACTACAAGTACCCCTTTTAGTACATTATCCCGAAAACCTTTGGTAAATAAAATAACGCCTCTTCAGAGAAAACCAATAGCTTCAGAAATGAAACTGCAAACCAAATCGGAAGAAGAAAGGGATGCAATTCAAGGAACCCCATTGCAGAGGCAGGCTGAAACAACAGGTGAGGATGAAGACTTGCAGGCAAAATTGATACAACGTACTTGCTCATCTTGTCAAAAAGAATATGATAGTGCAAAATTGCAAAGGCGTGCGATACTGAGTCCGAACTTATGTCCAACCTGTCGCACTTCTTCATTGCAAAGAAAATTATCAAATCCTAATTCTGAATTGAAATATAGCCCTTTTAACATACAACCAAAGTCGTTTAGCCAACGAAAGGAATTCTCTGCACCTGCCCCACATGGCATTGAATCTGCTGTTAATTCGACCAGAAACGGTGGAAAAGCTCTTTCACAAAATGAGCGTTCTTATTTTGAACCACGCTTTGGTACAAGCTTTGCTAATGTACGTTTGCATACGGATTCAAATGCTGCCCATCTTTCACGCTCGGTGAACGCACGTGCTTTTACTACGGGTAGTAATATATATTTTGGAGCTGGTGAGTACTCCCCCAATAGTATTCAGGGCAAAGGGTTAATGGCTCATGAATTGACTCATACTGTACAGCAGGGTGGGCAAGTGGAGAGGGGAGAGCCAATAGCATACCTACAACGTAAGAGCTTAATTGATTTGGAAACCGAAAATCCGTCAGATGCGGAAATTAAAACCACGAATCAATATAAAAATTACATGAACACATCCCTGGTATGGCAAGCTGACTTAAGAATGACTGAATTGGAAGCATTGAGTGCTTGCAGGATAATGTTAAATGCTCAAGAAGGTGGTAAACTACCTGGTTGGCGCATGAATGCTCGGAAATTTGCATGGCAAGCACGAAGAAGATTAGGCCGAGGTGTTCCAATCGTCTATAGAAAAGGGGGAAATGCCCTGTTTGATGCTATAAAAGCATATGGGCATTTTCCACCAACCCCCTCGGAGATGCAATTATTGAAATTCAATGCATTAATTGCCACCTTTAAAGAACGTGATATGATTTTAGCGAATCCGATTATGTCGGATTCTGTCTCGATTATACTTGGTCAATCATACCATGATAACTTATTTCAACTACAAATGAACGCCATTGTTCATAACTATAAAACACTTCAGGGTGCTCATTCTAAGGGGGATGATCCGGCTAATCTTTGGGGTTGGCGAAACCAAGTACAGATGGATAACAAAAAAGGCAAAGAGGGGAGTAATCCGTACATGGCGATTCCAAAAGTTGCCCTGGAATCTGTATATAAGGCAAGCTTTTCCTCTATACTTCCACCAGCCGTACTTTTAGCGTTATGGGTCAAAGAAGGGAAGCCATTAAAGGAAAAAGAAAAAACGGAAAATACAACGATAAATACATCTAAAAATGGTATTAGTGTGCCTGCTAAAAATGAAGCAGATGCGAAAGCTTTTGCTCGCAGTAGTATATATTATCAGGAATTTGGCTCTGACCATTTTACCGCATATGTGAAGCATGCAGGTCGCGATAATACACTTGATCTGATTTTATCAAAACATGATCCGGCTTTTACAAAAGCAATAAATGATATGAAAAAACAGGGAGTCTTAAGACCGGATTTCACTACGCAAAGTGTTAATAACGAGTTAAGTGTTCAAAAAATATCAAATGGACTTTATTTTATTAGACCAACGCCAAAATTTTATACGCTTTCTATTGAATTAAATTCCTCTTATTTTTCATTTCTGAGAAAAAATACTTTTGCTAAATTTGGGAAAAAACCACCCTCTGTTGCTTTTAATTACGCCCAGTGGAACATGGGTACTGAATCATTTGAGAAAAATCTTCTTGGTGATAAAAATATAACAGGCGACAAGAAAGGACAAGAGTTAGAAAATCAAATTCTTCATACTAATCCGGGGGGAGGGCAAGTCCGGAGAAATACCATTCGGTTTGCTATGTATATACAAGCATACGAAAAATTGTTTAAATAATTTGATAATAATTTTCCAAGATACCATCGATATTATCTTAACGATTTGTAATACAAGGAAATGAATGCGATTAAATTTAGCGAATTTCGAAAAAAAAATAATTCGAAAAGTTTTCAAACATTACATGATTACCCTGATGTTTCTTTCCATTTTCGAATGTCATGGCAATAATGTAAATAGAAATTCATCTGAAAATATAAGAGCTGATGAATTAGGAATATCTACCGGATCTAATGGTGTAAGTCCTGTGAAATTTAAAGGTAGCTGTCTAGGTGCAAACCCAATGGGGAATATTGAAAGTTATGATGCATTATTAAAAATAAAACAGAATAGTCTGAAATTTATACGGGTCCGTTCCTGTCCTGTTTGGGATACTGGTACAAATCTAAACGTATTAGGTACTATTCCTACGGGAATCACGATACCAGCCAATGGTCCGTTAAAGAATTTTTCTTTTTCTGCTGGTATAGGCTACGCTGTTCCTTTGCAAGACCTTGAAGGAAAATATTGTCGTGGTTATGTAAGTGCTACCGTTGTTAAAGTGATTAGCAATAGTTCTAAATCTTTCCAGCTACCAAAATATAAAAACATATACAAAGGAAAATGTGTATGTGATTATGTAGATTGCGACTGATTAAATTTGACAATTCAAAGAACTTCTCACGTTCATATTGTATTCAACTTATAGCCAGTGAATAATTATTTATCTGCGAGGCGTAATTGCGCACGTATTCGAATTTTTTGATATTATTTAATTATTCTTATGCGGTAATGGTCAAATACTACTGTTTCCGCAGTGATCATTATTTGAACTACCTTGATAATGATTTGAATGAACGAAAAGAAAGCATTATTAAACAACCTAAAACACGATAAAAAGGGTTGTAAAATTAGGTTTGGATGTTCCTGACATTCAAGAATAAAGTATATTTTTATTTTTAAATATATATCTTAATTACATCAGCAAGAAGATTCCCAACCCGCAAGGATGCGAGTTGGCACAGGGGCAGAATTCACTTATCTGCAATAGGTGAATAATCTTTAAACAATCTTGGTGGTCTTTCTTTCGCTTAACGTTTCGATTTTATCTGATGTTATGGGACTACTTGAGTCAGCCCTGCGAGTCGCTGACCAGGTGGTCATCGACCAACTGGCGCCAAACTAACCTCCCGTAGGCTTTGGCTATTTGCCAAAGAGTTTAGAAAATATGGGTGTAACAAATTTGTTTTGACA
>JBEQLE010000115.1:0-8792 GCA_040326155.1 Leptospirales bacterium
ACCAACCTTAACAATACCAATGCATATCCTGATATGAACCCTTCCTTTGGTGAAGTCACGCAGTAGAATGACGCGGAAGCCTGTACAAGGAACTATTTACGATAGTCCCTGTTCACTGGTTTTTTTACAAGTTGGGCCAGGTTATGGACGTTTAATTTATAAAGAATTTGGAAACTACCCAACCACTCTTATATTTTTTCCACTTTAAAAAACCTGCAATACAAGGCTAGCGCTTCGAGCCGAGTCCACACCTGCAGGTTTTGACCGTATGAAATTATCGAAATGTACAATATGTCAATATGTCAAATTCCAATAAGTATTGTTCGTCTGGCCAATATTACCTTCTATAATATCAAGGTCATTATCTCCATCCACATCGCCCAATACCAGGGAATAAGTTCTGCTCACTCCCAACGACTGATTGGAGTCGGTAAATGTTCCCGCGCCGTCATTCAGGTAAACCTGATTCGATCGGTCCTGATCATTTCCCACTACCAGATCAAGATCGCCGTCACCGTCCAGATCGCCCAACACTACGGAATGAGTCCCCCACAAGGCGCCCAAAGATTGACCGGAATTGATAAACGTACCGGATCCGTCATTGAGATAAACCTTGCTAACCTCAGATAGGTTACCCTCTACGATATCAAGCGCGCCGTCTCCATTCACATCGCCTAACGCTATTGATAACGTAGGACCGATACTGAGAGTCTGCCCCGAGTCGGTAAAAACGCCCGTACCATTGTTTAGATAAACCTTAGTACCCTGACCATAGCCATGTGTACCCTCTACGATATCAAGCGCTCCGTCTCCATTCACATCGCCCAATACAATGAAAGATGTAAAGCTGATCCCCAAAGACTGTCCGGAGTCGGTAAATGTACCGGCACCGTCGTTTAGGTAAACTTTGTTGGGCTGACCCGGGTTTCCATTCCCCGCTACAATATCAAGGTCGAGATCTCCGTCAACATCGCCCAGCGCTATACTCCTGGTATCGCTCGACCCCAAAGACTGACCGGTGTCGGTAAACGTACCCGTACCGTCGTTGAGATAAACCTTGTTAGCCCGATACGCGTTACCCTGTACAAGATCAAGCGTGCCGTCTCCGTTTACATCACCCAAGGCTACCGACCATGAACCGCCTGTAGCCAAAGACTGACCTGTTTCGATAAAATTACCCGCGCCATCGTTGAGATAAATCACGGTAAACAGGTAGCCAACCTCCGCCATGTCAAGCGCTCCGTCTCCGTTCATATCGCCCAGTACAACGGAATTTGTACTATAGGCAACAATAGGCGAACCGGTGTCGGTGAAACTACCCGTACCGTCGTTTAAATAAATTTTGCCTGTGTGAAAACGGTTACCTTCTACTATATCGAGTACGCCGTCGCCGTTTACATCGCCTAATACCACAGAATTGGTCACATTCGCCCCCGGCGACTGAACCGAGGCGGTAAATGTGCCGGCACCATCGTTTAAATATACGCTGTTAGCTTGATATTCATTACCCGCTACAATATCCGTCGCCCCGTCGCCATTTACGTCACCCAGCGCAACGGAAGTCGTATTATTTAGGCCTAAAGACTGACCGGAGTCGGTAAAAACTCCCGTACCATCGTTTAGATAAACCTTGTTCGCTTGAATACCAAACCAGTTTTTATTGCCCTCTACCAGATCCGGCGCTCCGTCCCCGTTTACATCGCCCAATACTATGGAACTCGTATAATTCGTACCAAAAGACTGACCCGAATCGATAAATGTACCCGTACCGTCGTTTAAATATACCTTGTCCGCCCCCAAATTACCCTCTACAATATCAAGGTCGCCGTCTCCGTCAACATCGCCCAACGCTACAGCCCTGGTAGCACTCATCAGCCCCAAAGACTGACCAGAGTCGGTAAAATTACCCGCACCATCATTTAGGTAAACCTTGTTCGCTTCACCCGAATAAAAGGAATTACCCTCTACAATATCGAGGTCGCCATCGCCATCCACGTCGCCCAAAGCGATCGAATACGTATTACCTGAACCCAAATACTGGCCGGAGTCGGTAAAACTGCCGGTACCATCATTGGTATAAACCTTATTAGGCTGACCAAGATTACCCTCTACCCTGTCCTGATCGCCATCGCCGTCGATATCGCCCAGTGCCAACGAAAAGGTAAAATGATTTTGATCGGTGTCTAAAAATACGCCGGGCTGGCCTGTTGGTATACTAATACAATCTACGCTAACGTTTGCAATATTAGCGCCCGCAATTATTCCCGATCCGCCGGTAGCTGTACAGTTTTTGCCGGCAGGAGAGGTTATAACGGTTACATTATAAGCAATACCATCGGACACCGTATTTACAAATTGAAAAACATCGTTTCCTGTTCCAGCGCCGAGAACATTAAGATTTTCACCGTTATTGTCTATCACAAGAAGTTCAGTGGCGACAAGACCGGTCGCTGTTCCGCTAATAGTCGCGTTAAAAACGGTGGGGTATGCGATTCGATACTCGCCCAGGTTTGTTATCCCGTCGCCGTTTAGATCTCCGGCAGAGTCATCTACCGACGGATCTAATCCATTGTCAAATTCCCAACGATCGTTCATTCCGTCGCTTGCAGGTAATTCGGCGTCGGGGTTATATAAATATTCAAAGTTCGTAAGCGGGTCTGCCGAGCTGCAACCTGCGGGCGCTAAAGATGTAGTCGTTTTTTTACCTTTAACCGATGTAGCCTCAATGCACATTTGCACACTTGCAGCGAGAACGTCAGGGTAAAAAGATACGCCTGGTAAAAAAGTTTCGTATAAACCCGTAGCTCCGTTCAAATTCATAGAAAGTGACGATTGAGGTACGCCGTTAATGAAATAATGCAAAATTACCGAAGTTACCGTGCCGCCGCCATTTGGTGCCACGGTTGCGGTTACCCTTTCGGGAACCTCGGTGAGGGTGCCTCCGGCGTTTAATATATCTGCCCCCTTAACGGCGCCTGTGTTGCCACCCAGAACAAAAGCGGTAAAGTGGTTTACTTGTGCTGTTACCGTATTTGCCGCCAAATCTACCGTTCCACCGATTTTCACCCACTCCCGGGTTTGTTCGTCATAATAAGCCATTTGAAGGGTTGTTTCATCGATGCCAAGTGCAGCAACTTCAGCGGGGTCATAATCTATAGTAATTGTAATGTCATTATTAAACTGCGTTCCATCGGGTAAAAGTTCGTACTGTTTTGATAAAATTTTATCGCTCGAAAAAGACTGCGCATACGATCTTCCTGATAACGGTAAAATTTCAATCTGAGTATCGGTGTTTAAAGCCCCTGCCGGCACATCTACCGATATTTCATTTACTATGGAAACAGATCCGCCGTTTTCGGCCGACACGGTTTGCCCGGCGCCCTTGGTCGTTTTTGCGTCTATTATTTTTATAACCGGTTTTAGAAGATACCCCTGCCCGTCATTATGACTAATGGATTTTTGGGCGTTAAAGTCTACGGTAAAAGTCGTATAACCCTGCGCCGTAATTTCAAAAGAGCGGTTGAGTTTAATACCTGTTTGCACGCCCGAGGGAACTTTCAACGGTTCCGTTACCGCCTGACCATTTTTATTTATAACTAATTCATTTGTATCGTTTAAGTATAACCGAATCTGGGTATACACTCCGGTTTGAAGGCTGAAGGAACCAAGCTCATCGGTAACTCCATTTTGAAGTTTTAAAAGATCGAATGTTTTTCCCGCTTCTCCATAGTCGACGACGGTTTCCCACCCCCGGATTTCAGAGTGAATCTCGATTTTGGAAAAATTTACATTTACCTGAGTTACATCTGCATTATTTAATGGAAAGTCGGTTAATAATAACGTAACTGCGCCTAATCCCCCCTTTTCTCCAAAAAGCGGCGACACTTTTATGGAAGCTGTGCCCGTGCACGAAATTATCCCCATTATATAAAAAAACAAAAATAGTTTATACAAATTTCTACCATTAATTTTTAACATCCCTTTCTCCTTTAACTTCGTGCTATTTTTAAACCGATACTTGCAAATCGGAAAAAACCTATTAAAATTATATGTTCTTTGTTTTTATAAGTACGGTAATAATTTTAAAAAAAATAATTAAGTTTATGATGACAGTTATACGTAACTATCTCGATGTGTCAACACAATAAACAGACAAACAGCCCCATCAAAATACCTGTGAAGATTAACCGAAAAAACAGAGTCTGTCAACTCCCTGAACAGGGAGTATTTAAAATAGTCCCAATTCGCTGGCTTTTTTTACCAACTGGGCTCTATTATGCACATTTAATTTTTTGTAGATATTTTTTACGTGAAAATGGATGGTGCTAAATTGTACGTCTAATAGTTTTGCGGCGTTTTGAATGGTTCTTCCTTCTACCAGCAAACCAAGCACCTGGTTTTCTTTATCGGTCAAACTGAAATCGAGTTTCGCCGGCTTTATCGCGCCAGAATATTTCTGCCGAGGGCCACTCTAGCACTTTACTGAGTAGATGTTATTTTCGTCATATTGTGTTTTTGCAAGCATAGAAAGGAGCACAGAAAAATACGCCGTAATCGCACAATAATATAAGCCAAATAGTTTTTTTGAACATACAAATTGGTATTGTGTAATCAGTCAAGCAAGATAGGTAAGACAGCTTATATGATTCTGAATTTACGATAAATCATGTATTGGATGTTTCCGTTATCGTATCCCGCGGTTGTCGCGCAATCCACCCCAATGTTCAATACACTGCCACAGAGACTGGTTGTGAAAGTCCGCTGGCGGTTCCATTTGAGGTGAGTGCACCTGTCGATGCATCGATCGTATACATATACACGTTGTTGCTGCCTTTAATGGCCACATAGACAAACTTGCCGGTGGGGTCAACAGTCACAGCGTATGTTGTATTCCCTGCAGCGATGGTTCCCTTTGCGGTGAGTGTACCGGTAGATGTGTTGATCGTGTACATCGATACGAATGAGTCTTGATTGGCAACATAGACAAACTGACCGGTCGGGTCCACCATCACAGAGTATGGGATCTCAGATCCGATGGAACCGTTTGGTATGAGTACACCCGTCGATGAGTTGAGGGTGAGCATAGACACGCTGCTCTCGCTTTGATTGGCCACATACGCAAACTTACCGTTTGGGTCGATTGTCACCGAATGGGGACTTCCCTGTGTAGCGATGGAGCCGTTTGCGGTGAGTACGCCTGTCGTTGTGTTGACTGTGTACATCGACACGGTGTCGTTGCCAAAATTAGCAACATAGGCAACCGTTACCCTCAATTCATCTATTCTAGCTTGAAGTGCCGAGTCAAGATCGTCACGGTTGGCACAACTGTATAAAAACCCAATGCAAAAGTTAATGCCAAAAAATAAAGAAAACGCCGGGGGTTGAACAAGTTGGGATTTATGCTAACTTTATTCATGCGATTATTGTATTATTTCTATTATCTGTATGAAAGAATCAGACAGTAACATATTCTTGCATATAGGAACTAATGTGTAAAGCCATTTTTATCAAGAGCAACAGTTCTTTAAACTTATGTTTTCGCAGATCGTTTTCGGTTGAATACCGCAGTGCAGACTCGAGAACCAGAATACCTTAATCCACTTCGTAATTCCTAATTCGTAATTCACCGAAATAATCTTGACAAGTTATCTTCGTCATCTTTTTCTTTTATTGTTACTTTATATTAGGTAGAAAAAATCCGAAATATAAAGAATCAACAATAGTTGTATATAAAGAAGGAATGATTACATACGGAACTATGGATACATTTAAAAAAGGCATATTAACCCTCCTACTCATATTTACCGCAGCTGGTGCACTCATTGCATGGGAAATGAACGAAAGCCCTCGAAAGGTATTTGGATTTCAATACTCCTATGGCAGAAACGGATTGGTAATTTTAGGGGTCCTCGAAAACAGCCCTGCACACCAGGCGGGACTTTCTGCCGGAGATCGAATATTGCGAATTAACGGTAAAACCGTTTCAAAAGAGTACAACCCTATAGATCAGGTGGAAGACATTGAATTAACTGTTGAAAAACAAAACGGAAAACGTGTCACATTGAACTTGCATAAGGCTTACACAACTGAATTCTCGGGTCCCGAAGGAACTCGTTACGCCGGACCGCTTTTGAAAATGAGCGGTTACAGAGAAGGCGATATCGTTGAAAATTTATCCCCTTTTCGATATTCCGATGGAACAAAAAACAGCCTTTATGGTTTTAAATCAAAAATAAAGCTTATAACCTTCTGGGCGACATGGTGTGGAGCCTGCAATAGTGAAATTCCACTATTAAAAAAGTTGCGAAAAAAGTACTCAGAAAAAGACCTCACAATGATCGGCGTCTCCATGGATTCTACCAAGTCAACGATGACAGACTTTGTCTCCTATAAAAAAATGGACTGGTATCATCTTTGGGCTGGAACCGATTCAACTTCTAAAATTCACCGCCTATGGGAAGTCCATCTGATTCCAACAAACATCATTCTAAACTCGTCAAATGAAATTCTCGAAATAGTTAAAAATGACACCTTATTGGAAGAAAAAATTAGTTATTATATGAGCTTAAATTAAACATAATATATGTAAAACAAGTAATGCTTTTTATAAATGGAGTAAAACGATGAAAAAGATTTTATCAATTCTTATAAGTTATCTGGTTTTAATTCTGGGAACACTGGATGCAACAACATATGCAAAAAACCCGGCATTAAACGAAGCCTTGAGCGAGCATTATCACGAAAACCATGATAAAGCATTTGAACTGTTCACCAAACTTGCCGAACAAAAAAATCCCGTGGCAATTTTTCGAGTGGGATACTATTACGAAAAAGGAATCAGGCGTCCCAAAGACGAAAAAAAGGCAAAAGAGTATTTTACAAAAGCTCTGCCCGGCCTTAAAAAATTATACGCAGAAGGCAATGAAGCAGCAAGCTACCATTTAGCCTTAATGTATTGGGATGGGTTCGGGATTGAAATTGACGATAAAAAAGCCCTTGAAATTTTCCACAATTTAGAGAAAAAAAACTACACTCCTGGAATTCGAGCCCTGGGATACTCCTACCAATTCAGCCAGGGCGCAGAAGAAGATTTCGAAAAAGCTCGCTATTATTATGAAAAGTGTGCCGCCCTGGAAGACCAGGAATGTGTTTACCGATTGGGAACTTTATACTACTATGGAAATGGAGTGGATATCGACTATAAAACCTCCCGTGCTCTATTTGAAAAAGCCGGAAACCTGGGAGACTCCGATGCAAACATCTATCTAGGGGAACATTACAGATTGGGTTTTGGTGTTGAAATTGATTTTGAAAAGGCCAAAAACTACTATCAGAAAGCGATTGAAAAAGAGAATCCAAAAGCGTATTTATACCTGGCATATCTTTATTATCATGCTGAGAAATCAAAACGAGATTTGAAACAAGCGGCCATCTATGCCCAGAAATCAGCCGACCTGAAATATGCTCCGGCCCAACGATTTGTTGGTATGCTATATGAATATGGTGAAGGCGTAGATAAAGACCCCGTAAAAGCTTTCGAACTCTACAGCGCCGCCGCCGATGAAGGGTTTGAAAAAGCGATAATCTCAGTTGCCTTTTGCTACTATAACGGAATTGGCGCCGAAAAAGATACCCGAAAAACTTTCGAAATGATTTACGAACTGGCAAAAGACGGAAACAAACCTGCAATGTACTCTCTGGCCTATCTATACGACGACGGAATAGCCGTCGATAGAGACAACGACAAAACAATGTCCTGGCTTACACGTTCGGCAGAGGGGGGTTACAACGTAGCCCAAAATACTCTGGGCGCCATAAAAGAATCAGAGGGTAACTACGATATGGCCGCTTATTGGTATAAAAAAGCTGCGGGGCAAGAACACCCGGAGGCTCTGGCAAACCTGGCCTACCTCTACGAAACCGGTCAAGGGGTCGATAAAAATATCGAAATAGCCATTGAGTACTACGAAAGAGCCTGGAAAATGGGAACTCACTGGGCTTACTACCGTGTTGGAATTATATACAGAAATTTTGCTATGGACAAAGTCGAAAGAACGATCGTCGAAATAGACGGAAAACCTGTCACAAAATATCTCTTCTCCCGGCAAGATTCTGATAATTTAAAAAAGGCCTTCGGGTACTTTAAACAGGCAGCCGAAAATGACCACAAGCAAGCCCAATACTACGTCGGAATGATGTATGAACAAGGCGAAGGTATTGACAGTGACCTGGAAGCCGCAAAACTTTGGTATAAAAAAGCCGCCGATCAGGGTGATCGCGACGCCACCGCAGCTTTACGCAGAATCGATAAATAATAAATGGCCGAAAAGCGCATTAGTATTATCAATATTACCATAAATATATTTTATTTTTTTTAAATATTTCGTTAAATTGATTTACAAGACGATATAAATTTGCAATATATGTCAAGTAACGGCATCGAATAAAAAACAAAAGAGAAAACACATGAAAGATTCTTTATTTCCATCCCATATTATAAAAAAAGTGACTGAATTTACGAGAACCATACTCTTAATATTCGCGTTATGCACAACTATAGGTACCCCGGTTCTTGCACAATCGCCTGAGGGCAATACAGATTCACCGGTAAAAACAGAATCCAGTTCTGAAAATAAAACCAATACGGACAGTCCCACAAGTGAACCCACCCCAAACGAAAAAGACAAGATAAACGAACCGGAAAACAGACCCGAAGAGACTACCAAAGAAGATAAAACCGAAACGACCGAAGAGACTACCGAAGAAGATACAACCGAAACGACCGAAGATAC
>JBEQLE010000116.1:0-8501 GCA_040326155.1 Leptospirales bacterium
TGGATTTAACCATGCGTTTATCCTGTTTTTTTACATATGTTTTTGTTATTTCTCTCGCGCTAAGCTGCGCTTCCGATACGAAAGAACAGCAGGCTACCGAACAAGGGTACAACCTCAAGGCGAAGGGGATTTATTTGACCCATTGTTCCGCCTGCCACGGCACATCAGGATCTAACGGCACACTGGCGCCAGGCCTTAAGGTGAAACCAAAAAAATTCCGCGCGGGTAAATTTCTCTACGGTTCACAGTTGGACGACATTATAAAGGTGATTACAAAAGGTGTGGTAAAAAATCAAATGCCCTCCTGGCGAAAGGTTTTAAGGCCAAAAAAAATTCGACTACTGGCCGAGTATACACTTTACATTGCAAATTTACCAGTTGAAGCTCCCACCCCATTACAAATGTAGTTGTTAAAGCCTCGGTGGTTTTTTCCAGGCCACCGACCTGATGACACTGCTCCAAAAAAGAGTTGCCCTTCAGATAAATATTTTTAATACTGTGGAATTGTAATAAGCGCCAATGATTCTTAAAACAGACCGGAGAAACAAGAATTATATACGGAGAATAATTTTTGTTTCATAATCTTGATATATGTCGTCTCATTTATCAATGTTAAAATTTTATAAGGTCCGATTTCAGAGTCTGAACTATGTTAGATAAAAAAAGAATTTTAATCGTTGATGATTCCAGGTTAATGGCAAAAGTTCTGGAGCTTGAGTTAAATCAGCTGGGGCACGAAACTCTGTCGGTTGACAAACCCGAAGAGGCACTTGAAAAGGCTTTGCTCTATATGCCCCATCTGGTTTTTCTTGATATTGAGATGCCGCATAAAAACGGCTTTGAAGTATTACAGGAGTTTACTGCGGATCAAAATATGAATATGCCCGTAATTATGTTAACTGCTAGTCATAACCTGAACGATATAATTAAATCGACAAAATTAGGAGCGGTGGATTATTTATTAAAGCCGTTAACCGATAAAGCGTTACATGGGAAACTGGAAAAACACTTAAAATAATGTTTGCTCAAAGTAGATGACCATCTACCCGAAATTATCCTTAGTCGTTTATCACTCAGCCAAGCGGTTTTTTACCTGATCTTGTATTTCAGTTTTTAAAGTTTCAATACTTTCTTTGCCTTTGTCGGTAAATTCAATAAAACCAAAATAAGTTAGAGCAGTCAATAAGACCCCGATTGTAATTACAGATTGTATTATTTTAAACATTCCATTCTCCCGTTATTTACACTATCGGCATTATCATGTCTGAAAGTAAACTTCATTGCCCCGGAAATAGTAGAACTTAGCACTGGATGTACCCCACTAACTTTAATGGAATTGACTTTTTATTTGCTAAAAAATATTCTCAGATGTACAATGCATGATGTTATTCCTGTTTACCGGGAGAATCTTGTTTTAGCAGAACTACGTCGAAAACAATCGAAATGATTTATTACCATATTTCGCCTTACTTCTTTAATCTGTAGGCCGTTGCACGATATAATAAAAAGATGGTTAAACATTTGATCAAATATTGATATTTTTGGTTGACACTACCTCCTGGTTATTGTAAATTTGTTTCAGCACTTGGATATTAGGAGGGGCATATATGCGATACCGATTTAAATACAGGCATACATATTTAATTATTACTTTAGGAGTTTTATTTTCCTTGCATTGTGGACTCAATATGGAGGAAAAGGAGACGTCTACAGTCACAAGTACAGCTATAGTTACGGTAAATTCCCTGAACCCACCAGAATATTCACTAATAGATAACCATACAAGAATATTTTTTGATTTAGATTATTCCATAAAGAATTATGATTCAAATAGAACCTATGAAATGGTTGTATATTTATACGATACAAATAGTGAAGTATCTTATGGAGTATATATCGTGCCAATTTCCACTGCTACAGGTAATATTAATGATAGTTTTTCATCGATCAGGTTTTACAACTGTATATTTTCATGTGTTCGAAGAACGGCGTTACCATTTCGTATGTATTTCAAAATTGATGATTCAAATTCAGCAGGTGCAATTGGTGAATCGCGCGAATACAATTACAATGAATTATAATACTTGAATGTAAATTTTTGCAAAAGCCGACCTGTGTCAAAAAGTTTTATTGTCAAATTCATGTGACCCATTAGTTTTAAATTGCTGGACATTTTATTGGCTTTCACATCTTTACCAATTGAATAATGTCTAATGTTAATATGAATATAGAAACAGGTAAAAAAAGTTTTTGGCGATCATTGAAAGTATTTACTCGATATGAAGTTTTCGATTTACTGAAGAGTAAAAGATTTTTATTGATTGTCATTGTGTATATTACTTTGCTGGCAATATTCAATCTGCTCTACTGGGCCTTAACTGAAAAGAATATGGAGATTCGACATGACCCTTTTGCCGGTAAGGGTTCATTGGATACTATTTATCGGGAGAATATTGTTAACGTATTCGGCCAGACCCGTGGTCTTTTAAACCATGTGTTTTCTATTGATGCCGTGACAATTATCTATACCTATTTGATGCTGACTTTTAGCCCTTTGTTTTTGTTATTGTATATATTCCCCTCGATTTCAGATGAGGTGCAAAACAAGACGACTAAAGTTCTTTCTTTATATACTACTCGTTTATCGGTTTATGTTTCAAAGTTTATTGCAATATTGATTACTACCCTCCCACTTTTACTCTTGGGTTCGGTTATTACTTTTTTATTGAACACTAGTCGGTTATTGCCCGTTGACGCTGATGTCCAAATGAATTATTTTTGGAAAATTCAGGTTTTTGTAACTTTGTATTTAACAATGTTCATAGCTATGTGTATGATGGCTTCGGCGGCGGGGCGCACAACTTATGGCTCTCTTGGAATAGGAATTGTCCTTTTACTATTTTTCAGTATTATAGATAATTTTTATCCATATGCTTCCCCTTTTGCTTACAAGGACCTTGTATTTTATCCTGGTGAACAGATTATAACTTACTTTCCCCTGGTATGTGCCGGGTTTACCGGTATATTTTTCTTTGCTGGTTTTTTAATGTATAAATTTAGAGAGTTTAAATAAAATGCTTAAAATCGAGTCTGTGACTAAAAGTTTTCGTAAGAAAAAGGTTCTAAACAATATTACCTTGAATGTAAAACCTGGTGAAGTGGTCGCTCTGGCCGGACCAAACGGTGTGGGAAAAACTACTCTTTTGAACCTTATTGCGGGAATATCCAGCATAAATGAAGGAAGTGTTACAATCGACTCTATACCTTTAAAAAATTATCTCAGACGAAACCGTGGCATTGGTTATTTTCAACAAGATTTTCTTTTTTTCAACCATCGTACTTTTGCCGATCAGTTAAATCTTTTTTTTGACCTGGCAGGTTACAGTAAAATTCAAAAAGAGGAATTTCTGGAACGCTGGATAAGCGATATGAATTTACAGCCGCATTACAAAGAAAAAATAAAAAACCTTTCGCATGGGACAGTTGTGAAACTGAATTTTTTGCAGACCATTATCGGTTCTCCTGAAATACTTCTTTTTGATGAACCATTCAGCGGTCTCGATGTTGAACAAACGATACTGGTTCGTAAATACCTGCGTAAAATTAAAACACAATCCGGAATTGCCATTATCAGTTCGCACGATTTACATCTGCTCGACAATGGGCTATGCAACCGATTTGTTTTTCTTCAAGATGGTGAAATTGTCAGATCGCTCAGTGAAAAAGAAATTCAAGAAAATTATATGACCATTGTTTGCTCTGAAGATGAATCTGAGAAATTGTACAAGAAATTATTCGGCTTACATTATAATGCCAAAGTAATTGATATTGGCGAGCCTGAAGTGAAAATTGTTGTTGAGTGCAAAACAAAAGAGATAAAAAATCTGGCAAAAAAAGAAGCTGGTTCGCTGCGGATTATTGAAAGAAGTGACACAAAAGATATTTATCGTTTATTTGTAACATCGTAAGTTTATTTACCCCCATATTTTTTAGATATTTCAATAAGACAATTTTCCGTATTCAGTTAGAAAGAGGTATATGTGAATTTTGGGATTAAATTATAACTTTTCTTCTTGACATAGCAAAGCAAGAAAAAACATTAAAAATTAATAGCTAAATTAATAATCTTTTAGATTGCCTTTTCAGGGCAGACTGCAATCGCAGATTAGATTTTTTGGATTGTTTATAACTTATTTTAATCGGGAGAGAATATGAAGATAAAAATACAACGGAATAAAATGCGTTATATGGTTTTGCTCCTGGTCTTTACTGTGGCCCTTTCTGCTCAGCAAAAAGAGACAGAAGTTCGCACTTACAAGGTAAAGCATGTCGATCTAGAAATATTAAAAAATCAAATTAGACCTTATTTGTCGCCGAGTGGCAGCATTGAAATAAATAAGTCGGAAAATAAAATCACAATTACCGATATTGCAGATAATCAAAGAAAAATTTCTCAGGTTATAAAACAAATTGATGTAGCTGAAAATTCTCCGTACAAATCAAACCGTAGCAGTAAAAATTACAATGAAAAATATCTAATGGAAACTATTGCTTTAAAAAATATTTCCTCTGCGGTGGCTGTTCGTTTATTGCGAGATGTGGTAACGTCAAGCGGTTCTTCGCAGACGGCAAACAGCCCGGGTATTCGAATGACCTCTCAGGTGAAATTCAAAGAGATGGAAGGGGTAAATTCTATTCTCGTTATTGCTAACAAAGACGACATGCGAATTATTAAAAGTATTATTCGAGATTTAGACACCGGGAAGTCTTCTAAAAAAGACGGTCGAAAAATAGCAACGAGAGTAATTTTTTTACAAAATACGAATGCGCCTGAAGTCGCAGATATATTGGAACGCATGAAAGATAATCGCAATGCCTCCTCAAATTCAGGACAACAGGGGGGCGCTAATACCTCTGGAAATTTTTTGAATTCCACTTCCGTTATATCGGCGCTGGAGAGTACGAATTCTCTGGTAATTATGGCTAGAGAGAAAGATATGCCCGAAATTATTACTTTAATAAAGAAAATAGACAAGATTCCACCCCAGGTCTTAATTGAAATAATTATTTTTGAGGTAACTTTAAAAAATGGAACATCTTTTGGGACCGAACTTAGTGTTGGTAACCGGAGTTCCGCGGTAGGAGCAAATGGCGTAGGTCAGAATAAAAGTGATTTTGGTATAAAAAGCAAATATGCTGATGGTGCAGATGGAAGAGGATATTCGTTTCGATACAATGATGAATATATCGATGCTTTGTTGGTCGCTCTTGAAGAAACCGGGGATGTTAAAATTTTAAGTGCCCCGCAGGTTCTTGTAGCCAATAATAAACAAGCGGAGATTTCTATTGGCGATAGTGTTGTAATAGACAAAGAAACTCTTGAAATTCCAACGGCAGACGCGTCTACCCCAATTGTGAGAACAACGCATGATTATATCGACATTGGTTTGAGGCTCTTAATTGCTCCTAAAATTAATGATGATATTGTTTATATGGATATTTTGCAGGAAGTAAACGACATTAAAGAGTCCGGTGTACCCGGGTTTCCTGAAATTGCCAAGCGGACAATGGAAACAAGTATTATCGTAAAAGACAGTGAGTCTGCGGTTCTAGGCGGATTAATTAGCCGAAAAAGAAACGAGAATATCTCCAAAGTGCCATTTTTAGGAGACTTTCCTGTGCTAGGACGACTGTTTCGAAAAACAGAATCGGAAATTAAGAGTACAGAATTGATACTCTTTGTTACTGCATATGTCGTGACCGACCAGGAGCAGTTAATGCGCCTGACAGAAAAACAGAAAAACAGATTAAAATCGATTCGATTGAATATGCTGAAGAAGGAAAGAAAATAAAATGGATTTGAATTTAAAATTAGTGAAAGTTATTTTAATATTTTTTTCAGTTATTTTCTTTTTGCCATTGCACGCAGTAACACCGGGAGACTTTTTTAGCAATGACATGGAAAATAATGAGTCGCCGGTTATACAAACTCCTACTCAGATTGGCCCTTTATTAAATTTCTCTTATAACCTGGAAAGAATTAGCCAAAAAAAAGTTGTAAAATTCTGGGGTATTGGCCCTGGAGCTTTTTTTGATTTGAATTTAAACAATATCGTTACTTTGTCTGTTGATACATGTTATATTTTCGACTTATCTGGCACAAAAAATGATATGTATCTGAAGTCGGGCATTTACGCAAAAAAGTGGATTAACATGGACTGGGGTTATACTGGCCTTGGTTTGCAGACGAATGTAATAAAAAACAAGGGAACTTCTACTTTTTCTCTTGATCTTGTTTTGTTACTGACTGGAGAGAGTGTTTATTTTAAAAATGGAATTAACACTGTTGGCGATTTGCGAATAACCCTGGGACTTGTAGAACCTATGGGCGGCGTAAGCGTCAGATTTCAATACACGCTTGGTCTTGGTGTGGTTCTTGAGAAATAATAAAATTAAATTATATATAATCTTGACAAAATGACGCAGTTTGTACTTTACTATTTAAAATTAATATTTATATCTATGAATAATATGGATATAAATCGAAATAAACGTAAGATTTCGTAATTTTGTAGTTCGTTTAGTATAGATAGTGAGAATTTTACAGCAATTGCAATAAATAAACAGAGATATCAGATTTTTTATTTGGTAGGAAAGGGATAGGAGACGGTGTGAAGAATGTTGGAAATTTTTTGTATTTAATGGCGAGAATGCGCCGTTTTGTCGGCAAAAATATTAGATTATTTATTGATAATAAAACAAGCAGGTTTTTACCCGGTTATTCGAGTATAATTTTGCTTGTGACAGTTGTTTTTGGGTCCTCCTTGTTTGCACAAAGTGTTTCGCCCGGCCTCATCGATTTAACGGTAAAGAATGTAGAAGTAATAACTCCTCAGACTTTTGTCGGCGACTGGATTAAGTTACGTGTAACCGTCGAAAACAGGGGAAGCGCAGACGCACCTGCATTTAATGTAGATCTTTTTAAGAACCCTCGAAATGTGCAGAATTTGCCGGCTGCCGGTGATCTTCGTCATGTAGTAAAAGCGTTGCCAAAAAAGAGTGAGATACAAATAGACTATGTATTCCAGGCAAAATTTCGCAGCTATAATATTTATTTTAAAGCCGATGCCACCGAAGCAATTAAAGAAACTTCAGAATCTAATAATATCTATGGCGCTGTAAATATACAAGTACAACAAGGCGAGCGTCCCGATGACCAGTATGAAGAAAATGATGTTATCGAATCTGCCGCGCTGATAACAAATGGATTTTACAACCTCGTTTCAGCAGATGATGATTACTTTTCTATTAAAGCTACTACCGGGCAATATATTGATGTTACCGCGTTGTTTGATGCGACGGCGGCAAACCTTGATGTTACTTTGCTTGACTCAGCCGGAAACGCTCTTGTAAAATCTGTAACCTATTTTGAGAAAGAGAGAGTTCTTTATCTGGTACCTGAATCAAATAAAGATAAACAAACTTTTATTATTCACATAGCCTCCGGAGGCGGACGTGTTGAGTATACCCTTGATGTCAGGGTGAGGCTACTTCCCGAATTATCGGTTGCAATTGAAGGAACACCGGAACTTTATAAAGAGGAAATTCCCACGGGCGAAGACCTGGACGAAATATACCAGTTATACCAGGACGATGGTTTTGTTCTTACAGATGAGCATAAAGCTTTAATTAAAAGGAATATGACAAAGTATTATTATAATGTTAGTGTAAAAATAAAGAACACCGGCAAACGTACTGACCGGCCTTTTTATGTTGACTTGTTTCGAACTTCACGTTTAACTCCGGCACCGGGCGCTTATGGAGAAGACTGGCATATTATTTACCCAGGTAATTTTGAAAAACCTGATGAGCCAGGTGTATTTTTAGAGACGATATATAAAACCATGAAAATTGTTGTTATGCCTGGAAGCTATACGCTGTATGCTACCGCAGATAACGATTCAAATCTTCAAGAAACCGATGAAACGAATAATATTAGTTTGCCGGTTGAATTAAAAGCGGGCAATGAAATTGTTGAGGATGACAATTTTGAGTTAAACAATGTTCATCCGGGAGTTGAAATAACTACGGGCATTTATAAAAATTTAACAGCTCTTGATGATGATTATTTTCAAATTGTAATACCACCCAAAAAAGTATTAAATGTTTCAATTGATTTTGTACACTCTCTTGGCGATCTTGACTTGTATTTATATGATGATAACGAAGTTTCTCTTATACGTTCTGTTGGAACTTCAAACCGTGAATTTATAAGTTATTTTAATACTTCGAGTATTGCGAAAACTGTGACGATACGTGTAGACGAAGTAAACCAGAATATTAAATATGCATTGAATGTAAATATAACATCTTCTTATGAAGTTGATTTGGTTGTGAATCAGATTGGGTACGCTCCGATTACTGTGTCACAAGGAGAGTCTTTAACTGCGACAGTTCAGCTGGAAAATCGCGGCGCCAACGACGCCTTTAATGTTCGCGTC
>JBEQLE010000117.1:0-8200 GCA_040326155.1 Leptospirales bacterium
CAGTCAAAGAGCCGAAGCATAATCTGAGCGCGCACCTTAAATGGGGCATTGAAATAAAGGAATTGGAAAAAGAATACAAACTCAACCGAATAAAATATGAAACCTTTCGCGACAAGATGAATCAGGCCTTTGGCAAAGATCTTTCCAGTCAGATTAAAATGTACTTTATTGCCGATACCGGACAAAAGAATACAAAAAAGAGATTCAATTACTGCGGCACCGAATTTTATACCCTGCTTGTATTTTACAACAATCGCCTTTTATATTATATCTTACAGACCCCGGAACTTGCAAAAGACGTTCATTATAAAAGCCCCGACTGTTTTCGCAATACAATTTTCGGCAAAGATAAAATGCCCGATGAATGGTTTAACTTAGCCCGCGATATCTGGCACCACATGGCTGTCGGCCGTTACGGCGAAGATGAAAACAGTTACTTCTACCAGATGATTTCGACCGGTGAAAGCAAATCTCCCCCCGATTATTATCAATACAGTTATTTTCTTTTTGACCGAGAGCAAGTCGACGCCTTACTTAAAACCAGTCGTTTTTTACGATCGTTTGAAATCAACCGTCACCCGACCCGTGTTTTCACCAGTTATTTTTACCGATAAAGTTGCCAGCGCGACCAAGTGGGCGGTTGTTTCTTACTTTTCATTTTATATTCCACATAGGTTTTTGCTGAAGTACTGTATTGTAAAAAGGACAATTTGTAATATGCGCTCCTTTCAGATAACCACTACTTGTTAAAAATTCATTGGTTATTTCTCCGCCTGTAAATTTGAATGTTTTCTTAAAAAGTTTTACCCAGCCTTCCAGCTTCATCGGATGATTTTTATCCAGCCAGAATTTAAAAGAGCCAAATTCTTTTTGAATAATAATGATCTGTTGAGCGTTGTAAATGGCAGCATTGACTTTCAGCTTGTTTCGAATTATGCCCGCGTCACTTAATAGCCGTTCTCTCTCTTTTTCAGTATAGTTTGCAACTTCTCGGATATTAAAATTTGAGTATGCCTTCCGAAAATTTTCTTGCTTTTTTAAAATCGTTGCCCAGGAAAGTCCAGCCTGGTTTATTTCCAGAACCAACCTGCCAAACAGCTCATTGTCAGATTCTATTGGAAAACCATATTGGGTGTCATGGTAAATACGATGAACATTCGACGCGTCCAGATGTTCCACAAATTCACAATAAGATTTCGGTTTTTCCTTTGCCATATATTTCACCTGCTAAAAAAAATATCTACAATAATCTAATGCGCGACTTACCATATGTAAAGAAGAAAAAAATGAAAACTAAAGACCTTTTATGTTTTTTAAAATCTCTTTGGTGGCGGGACTGCGATTGAGTGTGTAAAAATGAAGCCCCGGGACACCTTTTTCGAGAAGTTCCTCTGACTGCTGTGTAGCAAAATCGATTCCTTCTTTGCAAAGCCCTTCGGGATCATCTTCCAGTTTGGCGAGTCTGGCAAGGAAAGATTCAGGAATTTTTGTTCCGGTCATCTCGGTGAACTTGTCGACTTGATTAAAACTGGTAATAGGCATAATCCCGGGTATGATCGGGATGTTGATTCCATTTTTTCTGCATTCATCTACAAACTGAAAATAAATATTATTATCAAAGAAAAGCTGAGTAATAAGAAATTGTGCTCCGGATTCCACTTTCTTTTTGAGATTCTTCATATCGTCCATGGCATTTCTTGCTTCGAGATGAACCTCCGGATATGCTGCTGCGCCAATGCTGAAATCTAAACCACTGTTATGGATAAACTCTATAAGCTCACTGGCATAGGCAAAGCCGTCTTCCGGGGGCGTAAACTTGGTTTCTCCCTTGGGGGGATCACCGCGAAGAGCCATGATATTTCGAATTCCTTTTTTAGAAAATTCTTGCAGATGTTTTAGAATTTCTTGCCTCGATGCTCCGACACAGGTAAAGTGCGCCATGGCCGTAATTTTATTGTCATTTCGAATCCGGTTTACCCATTCCAGGGTTTTTTCCCTTGTGGACCCTCCGGCCCCATAGGTCACAGAAACAAAGTCAGGACTTAAGCTTCTTAATTCATCGATAGTCTGATATAACCGCCCTTCTCCTTCCTCATTTTTCGGCGGAAAAAATTCAAAAGAAAAGACATGGCGCTTGCCGGCAGATTGTTGTAGTAGATTTGTTATTTTGTCCATAATACTATACCATTAAATAGGTTAAAAATATTGCTTTTACCAAAGTGATCTTCATGAAGCAGGGTAGCAACTAAATAATTTCATTTGTAATATTAACGGAGGGCCTTCCTTGCCAACGGCCTGTGGGTTTGCTCAAAAAATACCATCACCCCACAGCCCCCGCCATCGCATCGGCAAGATTTACCTGCGTCGTTTGCACTGAGCGGCCGAACTCTGAGTAAAGTCTGTTTTTAATCGTTGTCTTCATAGATTTCTTCAAATAATCCAGCTCGGTCGCAGGCTTCAAGAAACGGTTTTTATGGTTTTCAAGATTCGCTTAATATCATGAATCAGAGATGCAAAAGTATAAGCAGTTAACGTCGTTTTCTTATGAAGTGAAGGTATCGTTTGTTCTATTATTATGACCTTATCAATTTGTGTATTTCTTCATTTCTTCTATCGATGATAATAATTCATCTTCATTCATTAGCAAATCAAGAACTGGCTTCATTAAATATGAATCTGTTTCTACAATTAGGTACTCACCTAGACTTAATTTATCTTTATATCTCAAATTTCTTTTTAACCAATTAGAAATATGACCTTTGATATGCCCAATGTAACGATTTTCTATTTGAAAAGTGGTTTTCCATGTATTTATTTCCTCATTCTTACCCTCTGGGTTTGAAAATTTAAAACTCCAATCAATATCTTCTAAAGACTCACCTTTTTTTTCTATCGAAACACCACATGTTATTCCTTGATGCTTTTCATCAAATGGATAAAAGGCTTTGCCATTTATTGATAAAATGTCAAAATTACCTTTTATACCAGTAGAATTACAGTCATTGCAAATTGGAATTAAATTATTGAAGTTTATAGTTGAGAATGGATAAATACTCTTAGCAAGATAGTGATCATAAGGATCTCTAATTATATCATATTCTGTTTTTAGTGTGTTTAAATCACACATCGGACATAAGGTTAAATTCTTATTGTTTGCCCTGAAATTTTTAAAGTGGTTTTTCATAGAGCCATATTTTTTTGAAAAGTTAGAATCTTCCTTTAAAAGGATATTTGAATATAACTTTTTGAATAAATCTATAACGTCTTTTTTAATATTGCTAGGGATCTCTGAATCCTTTAAGGGGGTTATATTCCCATTGCAAATATTTTCAATATCATTACTTTCTTGGAGCCGTTTTATAAACAAAGACCTGCTTTTTTGATCTAATGTAATAAAATTTTCATAGATTTTACTGCATTGATTCTGGATGACCTTTCTATGCGCATGGGCTATTTGTTTGAAATCTTCCTCGAAAAAATTGATAGTAAATGTTGAAGTTTCATATTCAATTTTCTGAAAAAAAGACATGAGAAACTTATGTAACTTGCAGTGGTCGGTTTCAACAAATTTATAATTTTTAATCATTTCTTTTCAACTCATTTTCTTTCATAATTAATTCACGAAATAGAAATATTTTTTCAGGCGATTCCCCTATTTCTCGTGAAACTTCTTTTGCTTTTTGAATATCTTCTAATGAATTTAAAGGCATCTTTCTTATTGAATCAATTTTACTTTTTCCTAATTCCGATATAGTGTCATCTTTATTAAATACTTTTTCGGTGATTAAACCCACTGAAGCACCAAAAGTATTAAAATCAGGATTACAATAGGCTACTTTTCGAGTATCACGATCTTTATTGAAAACAAATACATTGTCTGGTTTACTGTCAGAAATTAAAAATGGTGAATGAGTTGTTATCAACATCTCAGGTGTACTTCCCTCTATAAAACATTGCCCCAGCCTTGTAATTAATTTAGAACGCCAATCTGGGTTAAAATGTGTTTCGGGTTCATCAAGTAGAAATAATGAGTTTTTATCATTAAATAAAATCGAAAGACCTATGGCGTGTAAAAACTGATGTTCACCGTCTGATAAACTTTTCAATGTAACTTGATTATCTATATCTTTTATATTCAAATCTACATCTTTAAAACGCATGATTCGCTCATCAGATGCCAGCATAGGCACCGTTTCACTCACATACAATGAATCAGATGTGTATAAATCTTTTTTTAGATTCGATGATACAGTAAGTAGATTTAAGTTAAGCAACGTGCTCAAAGCATGAAACAAATCTAAGGCATCTTCAAAATAGAATTTGAAAGCTTCTTTCGTTGCATCATTCACGCAATAATCTAAATATAAATCTCCTGTCATATTTTCATGATTCATGGTTGAACAATGCATGAGTGATTCGATATTTTGGGTTAAATATTCCAATAGCACAAAATCGCCTTTTTCTGCTTCTTCCAGCTCATCTTTATTACGACGCTCAATAAATTCACCATTAACATCATCACCCGATATTTTTCTAATGATTATTCGGAACCTGTTAATTCCAATGATATCTAGTTCTTCAGAAAAAGGCTCTAAAATCTTTTTCTCTTGCATAAGTAAATTACAAATGACGATTGCCTGACTATAAGAGGCATCAAGATATATCATTCTTTCTTTGGTTTTAGCTGCATAACCCAATTTGTTTAAAAGTCGCAATTTATATTCATCGTATTCAATAAATCGTCTTTTAAAAAAAGGTAAACTCAGTATTTCATTTTCCCCAGAAGAATACCCAATAATATATGTTGGTAATAGGCGCAGTCTCGCATCTAAATCTAAACCAAATACTTCATTGTCGTTAATTTCAGCATCATCGGAAACCATCATAGGGGGTTGGCCTGCTTCTTTTGTAATGTTAATATGTGTTAAAGGTTTGCCTGTATTGTACTTCGATAGAAATTTTCGATTCTCATCGTAAATTAAATACTCAAGCTCAAATGCATCTGGGTATGAATGTTCGCTTCTATATCCGAAACGGTTATTTTCCTCATCATAGATAAATTGATCAGGCAAATTGCGCGAACTCATGCATTCTATATGATAGAATATTGCAGATAATGCCTCAAGTATATTTGATTTACCACTACCATTTGGCCCAGCTAAAACATATGGTTCAAAACTAGATTTAATAATTGTTGACTCATCAACAATATCCCAATCGCGCATGAAGTGAATTTCAAAAGCAGACTGTAGGCTTCGAAAATTAGAATTTAGCTTGAGCCGGATTAGTTTCATAATATAATTTCAAATGCTATACTTTTATTTTTATCATCCGATTTGAAAATCTGTTTTAAAAATGGATCTGGTGCATTCAAATATCCATAAATACATTTTTTTATATTTTCATAGAATTCCAGTTCCGCAGCTTCATAGCTTGTGTCATCATCTGGATCGGAACCATCTGAAAAAATAAAAACATCTAATATTTTTTTCCAAAGTTCATTGAATGTAAATTGTTTATGTAAAGAAGGAATTAATTTGTATTTTAAGAAATCCTCGTCAAAATCTATATCACCCATTTCTTTCAAATCTTTTTCAAGTTTATTTAGTTTTGAAATTAAATGCTTCGGAATCTTAACCTTAATCTCTGGAGAACTTTCTTTTAGTTTTCGCTTGTCTTCTCCCTGCGCTACAAAGCCTTCTTCATCTATTAGGTTTTCTGCTTCCAGAGGTTTTTCTGGTAAGGTATTTTCCGGCAATTTCACCCCACTCAAATCCAAATCCCCCCGAAACGCCCGTTGGCTCAAGGACCCATACAGGTTTTCTAATTCGGTCAGGCTCTGCTTATATTTGGCTTTCATCGCTTCAACCTTTTCGACGATGGCGGCGAATTCGTTTTGGAGATCGAAGGGTGGATGTAATACCTCTAAGTTCCCTAAGGTAGTGGAATTTAGGTTTTTCATCGTAACTCCCTTTGCTTTACTTTCGAGATATTGTTTTAATGAAGTACTATAAATTAGATGATGAAGTAATACAGTAGAATAATTTGTTCGCATTCGAATGAACATACTTCCTGTTCCACAAAATAATGGTTTCGTATGACGAACGATTGCACAACGGCCTATTTCACCTCTTCTTGCAACCACAACATCATTTAGTTTTAGTTGATAGCTTGCGAGATCGGAAAATTTTTCCGGTGTTATTGTAAGAGAATTGTTAGGAGCTATTTCACCATTTATAATATGACTCGGATTTATCAATGGAATACCCTTTTCAATATAATCTTCTGCATGAAGCAAGCTACCAAATGGGCCTATTCTAACATCAGCAATCTCATCAATCCTCTTCCTCTCCCAACCTTTCTCATTTTTCACCGGGTCGCCGAACATATCCAGAAACGTGCTTTTGATATAATCATCGAGCTCGGCGATGCACTTTTTGCGTTTGGCGATAAGGTTTTCGGCACGGGTGAGAACATCGGCAATACGAATTTGATCGTCGAGGGGTGGGAGGGGGATTTTGATTTCTTTCAGAAAATCTAATTTGATACCTTTAACTGTCGCCCCCTTACCTGCCTTTTCAATTATACTTGATATTGTAGATAAGTACATAACTAAGTAATTCAAATTGAGATTTTTCTTCTCTATGATTTGTAGCGCTTTGATATCCTGGTTAATTGCCACTGGAGTATCGTTAATAGCGACTTTGCCTAATGCCATTCGAGTGGGCATAAGTATTGATTGAGCAGGTATTAGATTTGAAGCAGATTGCTTTAAGCCTTTTACGGTAATATTCTCTTGAGCAGTTGAAATTTTTTTAGCGATAAAATCTTTTACAGTTACCCACGGAATATCCCCGTCCCAATAATCAGGAACTTTACGACTAGGTGTACCACCACCAATAATATGAACTAGATTACCGAGCTTTTCTTCCTTCATCTCACAAACCCCCTCATGCAAAATTCCTGCCGAATGGTTAAGAAACCATCCTCCGAAGTTCTTTTAACTCCCCCGCAATCTCATTCTCTAGGCTATCTAGCTTGTCCAGAATTACATTTGGTTTTTCATATTCGACCTCTTCGAAAACATCTTCTTTATAGCGGCTTATAGAGAGGTCGTAGTTGTTGTTTACAATTTCGTCTTTGGGCACAAAGAAATATTTTTCTTTTCGGTGGCCTTCTTTAGTCATGTCTTTTTGGGGGCTTCGGGCCTTGAACTGTTTTACGATATCTTGCAGATCGCCGTAGCGGGCGTCGCCTTCGAGTTTTGAGCGTTTGTCGTCGAGGCTGTAGCCGTCTGATTGCATGTCATAGAACCAGACGTTTTCGGTTTTATCGTCTTTGGTGAAAATCAAGATGGCGGTGCTTACCCCGGCATAGGGTTTAAAGACCCCGCTGGGCATGGCAATCACGGCTTTGAGTTCGCATTGTTCGACCAGAATTTTACGGGCAGCCACAAAGGCGTTGCCGCTGCCAAATAAAACACCCTGGGGTACAATCACCCCGGCGGTTCCCTTCTTCTCCAGCATGTTATAAATACTCTCGACAAAGAGAAGTTCTGTTTTGGTGGTTAATAGTTGAAACGATTCGTTGATATCGCCTTTGTCGATGCTGCCCGTAAAGGGCGGGTTGGCCATGATCACTTGATACAAATCGGGTTCGTTAAAACTTTTGCTTAACGTGTCTTTGTAATCAATGTGAGGCGTATCCACCCCATGCATCATGAGGTTCATCAGCCCCAGTCGCACCATGGTTACATCTATGTCATAACCATACAAACTTTCGTTTAAGGTCTGGCTGAATTTTTTGGATAAAAGACCGCTTACGGAGTTTCGAATAAAGCCATCTTCGTCCGGCTTGATTTTCTTTTTATCTTTATCCAGCTGGGTCACCATATACTGATAAGCCCCGAGCAGAAACCCACCGGTACCGCAGGCCGGGTCGCAAATTCGGTTGCCCAGTTTAGGTTCAACCAGTTCGGCGATTAATTTGATAATATGACGTGGTGTTCGAAACTGTCCGTTTTTACCGGCACCGGCAATTTCTGAAAGAAGCATCTCATAGACATCCCCCTGGATATCCTGAAAAGTCTGTGAGTCTTTCTCTATGATGTCGAATATCTCATCAATGGTTTTGACAGCCTCTACAAGCAATGCTGGTTTAGGGATGATAAAAACCGCATTCTTCATGTGTTTGGTGAAAT
>JBEQLE010000118.1:0-7592 GCA_040326155.1 Leptospirales bacterium
GTTCAATAAGTAAAAACAAACTGGATAATTTTTTTGAAACAGTTATGGAACATTGGAATCCTACTGGAAATTTAAAAAATTATTGCAATAATTACAAATTATTTTTGATAGTATAAGAAACTAAAAATATTTTATTCTCTCTTTTTTCAAACCAGTAATAACCGTTATCACCTTGTTCGAGCTTAAACACATTTTCCCCCGCCCGAACACCGTTAATCAGTACATAATTATAAATTCCGTTTCGACGATTTTCACTACCAGCGCCAGTATCTTGTACCAATGCCCACTGCTTTCCCTGGTCGGCAAAAAGCAATTTGAAAGAATAGGAATGTTTATATGGCCCAAACTTTTTCCCCCGAATAAAAAGATAATATCCATCCTTTTCATCGGGAATACCTTGCTGTAAACAACCAACGGAGTATAAATCTATACTTTCGAATAAAGTGAAATTGTCATACTTTTTGCAAAAGATGAATTCTTTTTTTAAAGTAAACCTGGATTGTATAAAAGCCTTCCCATTTTCTACATATACATATGCCCAATTACCGTCGGATGAAAAATCGAAACCTTTTGTACCATATAAAGGACCGATCTTACCACCGGTTTTTGTCAATATGAAGGAGTCCTCAATTGTTTGAGCCTCGATGACCCAGTCAGAACCATCAGGGGAATATTCAAAATTCAATTTTTCATAAGGCCCATTTTTTTTGCCGTCGACGTATACATAATCAGAACTTCCTGTAAAGCCCAAAGCGAATAATTTACCGTCGGGAGAAAAATATAACTTGTTTTTCTTGGAAGGAGTATACGGACCGAATTTTTTTTCAGTGTTGAAATAAATAAACTCCTCTTTATTGTAAGTAGCATGGACAATATAAGTGTCTTTGTCCGGGTGTAGATATATGCGATTAACGACTCCTTCATAAATACCGAGAACTTTATTATCTGACAATATGACCTTTGTTTCGTCATTGGCACGATTACCAATCGCCCAACGGTCACCTTCAGGACTTATCCATATGACATCAATGGCACGGTATGGCCCGAACTCTTTTTTATCGGAAGTACCCAAATAGATTCCCTTCCGACGTATTATTTTACATAACCAATTTTTGTAATCAGCAGAAAACTTGAATACGCTGTAGTGAGGAAACGGTCCGGTGGTTTTTCCATTTGTGTTTACAAATACACCATTTTCTCGCGATACTACAAAAGCATAATTTTTGCCGTCGGTTCCAAGCCCGGTACTGTTTTCATAATAGTGTAAAGTCTCTTCTTCTTTAAATTCATAGATCTCTCGTTTTTTCAGAACTCCTGATAAAACCCTGGTTTCAATTTCGGGCAACGCCTTTGGCAAGTCTTTGTCTTCTTTCGGCTGTTGAGATAAAATACCAACGGTGACGGCGAAAAAAAGAATAATAATAATTTCAATTCTAAAAAACTTCATGGCTACTTCACGTGTAAATTTAGCTAGAAACACAATGGACTATCTATACCTGTAAAAATTCCGATACACAGCACGATCACGAATGTCTATCCAGTAAAAACCATCGGCGGCGGCTATCGAGTATAAAGGGTATTTAGCATCTGGCACACCAACTCCATCAATTAGCAAGCCTTGAAATTTTCCATATTTTGAATACCATGGCGCAGCCCAATGAACCCCATTTTCATCGAACCAGATTTTCGCGTACCTTTCATATTTATAAGGGCCAAACTCTTTCCCTTTTACAAATACGGAAAATTCTTCTATATCTTCACCTTGTGCAGACTTACCTTTTAGACAGGCAAACGAGAATTTACCGGAATCTGCTAAAGTAAAATTAAAATATTTACTGCATTGCGGCAACATTTGCTTTTTTCCATCGGGTGTTACAAAAGCAAGTACTCCCATTTTTTTTTCGAAATAGCCCCAACTATTTTTTGAATATTTTACAATGTTTACATCGTTAGCGGTATCTATTTCACCGACTGTATTCACGAACAACTTTTTAACCAAAGCTTTGGTAACAGGTTCTCTCTTTGTTATATTAGCCGACCAATATTTACCATTCGGGGATATACTCAAATTCTTAACCGAAAGAAATGGGCCTCTGGTTTGCACACCGTCATCCAGGTAGGCCATAGAGTCTTTATAATATAAAAGAACATAAGAAGAGCCCTTCTCTGCGAGTAAAATTTCTGGATAAGATGCCTTCGGGAATGGCCCGAAATGTTCTCCTGAGCCCAGTGTAATAAACTTTTCGTTGCCCGCAACAGAATAGACACTCCAATTATCGGAGGTTAATTTGGTATACGGATACGAGTCGAATGGTCCCAGTCTGGTTCCGTCAGACACATTGAAATAATACCCTTTATCCGCATACTGCAAGAAAACAAAACGAGAACCGTTGTCTGACACCTTTAGGTCGAAGGCAGTATTGTGAGGTCCATACTGTTTACCTGTTGAGGTAACAATGTAATATTTACTGCCGCGCTTTGTTATGACAGCCCAGCTATTCATCTCTTTAGAAAACCGGAGCCTCTGGACACTGCTAAACGGTTGACTCAACTTGCCGTTTATATTGAGAAAAATATTACTATTTCGATAAAAAGCAAGGCCATAACTTAAATCGGTTTCACCAAGACCAAGCATGGCCTCTTCACGATACAGAGATTCCCCTTCTTCCTGAAATTGATGTATCATTGTCGATTCATACTGTCGCGGTGTCTCTTGTTCCGCTGTGTATAAAATGCCAGGAGTAATTATGAAGGTAAAAATTAATATTATCTGTATAAAACTTTTCTGTTGTAGTTTTTTTTTCATATTATGCTCCAAATTTTTTAATAGCACTTTAGCTCGCCGACAAATTCACCAAGTTCCGTACATGCCTCAATATTGTGCGTACAGTTCCCTGAATTTTTTTCTGGAATGTACATCGAAAAAGCGGCGTATGCAGTACACGATCCGTCTTCGGTAAAGACATATTGGTTTATACTGTCAAAAGGGACAATTTCATTTCTGGTATCGAGTACGCGCAGTTGCATGTCCAGACCAAGCGGAATATGATCGAAACAAAACCGGGAAGCTGGTTCGGCGGGAGCGGAGGCGAGAACCACAGCGGTATCAGGCTTCCAGGAGATTATTCGAGATTCAAGAATAGCATAACCGGCGCCGGTAATATTGATGGTCCCTTTGACACAACTTGTGGGCGCGCGCGCTACAATCATACGCTCAATTACAATTCCTTTTTCGGGTTCGGTGTCACAGGAGGTCGAAATATTTTTAGCATCGACTTTAAGCTCGCTATTATAATAGACTCCGTTGTTAAGACTTTTTACTCTCACGAATACTTTCGAACCAATTTTTACATCGATGCATTTCCCTGGCCCCTCTTTGTTTATACGATGTTCGGGAAAAACGGAGGAAGATATACCATTGTACGAGATGCCTCGACCGGTAACAACATCAATAGAGATCGGAACTCCATGTTTGTCTGAAAACGATTTTATCCAGATGGAGGTTTTTTCAGTTATGGGGCGATCATAGTTCCACCAGGAAAAATGAGTAAACTTTGCGCTTATCCACTGTTTTTTGTTGTAGACTTTCAATATGCCCGCACCTTCTTCTACCCAGAGACCAGTTTTTTCGTTAAAACTCCATAGCGGAACTGTTTTATTTTTTTTAATTTTACCTTTAAAAGGCAGCAATAAAGTTACGGGCTGGGTCGGCTGTAACTCTTTGCCTTCATGGGTAAAACGAACATACACTGCTCCTTCTGATTCAAGGTCAACAGGAGAACTTTTTGAATTTTCTTTTCCGATTTGTTTTACCGTGCCCTGAAAATTGCCTGGCATGGCGGCCAGTTTATTCGAAGTAACGTCAATAGGAGCGTACTCAAGTGTAACATTTTTATATGGTTTTCCATCTTCATCTTTAAACGTATTTGCAGCAATATTCAATACTATATCATCATCCTGTATTTTTACAGGTTTGTTTAACTGCGTCAATTTGCGGGTTCTAAGATGAGTCAGCATGACTTCCAGATAATAATTACCACCATCAGAAATTGTTACCGTTTTAAAACCGGGAGCAAACCCCTTCGCCTTTATTCGAGCCACATATGTTCCAGAGGGAATTTCGTCAACCTCGGCTAAACCTGAGTAATCGGTTTTCAGAGAGTGAGAGCCGACAGAAATTTCAGCGTCTCGAATGGATGAGCCTGCGTAGTTGATGACCTTAACACGCATAGTCCCTGAACCGGTTTCGCACGCAGTCTGAGTAAATACAAGCGCGGCCGTTAGACCGATTGCCAATCCTATTTTTTTACCAGCGTAATATACAAGCCTGTTATTGGAACTTCCGTTGTTCATTTTTACCCTCCATGGCTACTATGATTACTATGATTACTATGATTACTTATGGCTATTTATAGATAAATCAATTAGATAGTTATATAGTTTCGTACATCCCTATAGTGACCTATAGACGAGTATAGTCAAGAATTTAAAACAAACTATACACAAATGGTGCGATGTAAGAAAGCCCATTGGTAAGCCAAAGTAAAATACCTGCAAATAACAGTATAATCAACATCGGAATTAAAACCCATTTTGACGGAGATAAAAAATGTCCGATCAATGAAAAAATAGTTTTTATACGTCCACCTATATTCATATTAAAGTCCTTTTTTTGATATCATTTGATCTTCTACTATCATTGTTTCAACGGGGTGTCTCATAAAAAAAAGCAAAGCATCTTGTGCGGAGGCGACAATCGGTTCATTCGGACCGTTTAGAGAAGTATTCAATACGATGGGCAGGCCTGTTTTTTTATTTACGCAATGTAAAATATTATTGAGTAATTTAGAGTTGTTTTCATCGACACTTTGTACGCGTGATGTTCTATCGATGTGAGTCACAGCTTTAAGCTGTTCAACTTTGTTTTTCTTAACATGATGAACGGTGCTCATAAAAGGTGTCATCAAGTCAGGCTGTCCTTCGAAATGTTTATCCATATGATCACCGAGTATGACGGGGGCAAAAGGTCGAAAATTTTCTCGCTTCTTGATGTTTAAATTGAGTTCATCTTTAGTTTCTTCTAATTTCGGATTTGCCAATATCGACCGTTGGCCCAAAGACCTCGGCCCCCATTCAAATCTACCGTGAAGAAAACATACAATTTCATTGGCCTCAATTTTTTCGGAAATTGTTTGCGCCGGATCTGACAATAGTTTAGTAGATAAACCAAGGTCTGTAGCCATTTTCTTTACCTTGTCGGTTTCAATGGGTAAACCTAACGCGCAGTTTTTTAATGGTGTCGGCCTTTTATCACCTAGTTCTATGGAACCTATAATGGCGCTGCCAAGCGCTCCGCCGGCGTCACCCGCAGCAGGCTGAATAAATAAATGATTTTTCCCGATCTGCATTGCGATTTTACCATTGGCAACAACATTTAATGCTACTCCACCGGCCATACATAAATTTTCGGAACCTGTAATCTTTAACGCACGGTTGGCCAATCTTTTTAAAATGTCTTCAGTGACCTGTTGCAAGGTGGCCGCAATGTCGGCATATCTCTTGTCTTCTTCGGAATTCAGATTCCATGGTTTATTTTTATTGCGTTTCGGGCCAAGTAATTTTTCAAGAGCAGGGCCGAATCCTGTTTCCGTATCTGTAAAATATGAAAAATATTTTAGATTCAATGTAAAGCTTTCATCATTTTCTATGTTAATAATTTTAGAGAACTCATCCAAATATTTTGCACTGCCATATGCTGAAAGCCCCATGACTTTATATTCGCCATTGTTTACTTCAAAACCCAGGTAGGCGGTTAATCCGGCATACAATAGACCTATAGAATGCGGAAATGGTATACTTTGAATGAATTTTAAATTTTGCCCATTGCCATACCAGATACTGGTTGTATCTTCTTCACCGACTCCATCGACGACTAAAACAGCCGACTCTCGAAATGGACTACAAAAAAAGGCAGAAGCAGCGTGACTTTTATGGTGGGTAGTAAAAGATACTTTTTCACGTTTAATTTTCAGTCTTTCTGACAATGTATCTTTCACCCATATTTTTGAACCGATCTGCGATGAAATTGCTCTGGGAAACTGCCGGTATGATCGGGGAAAGGTCCGCAACAAATTCACCAGAACTCTCTCTAGTTTGTTAAACGGGTTTTCATAAAAAACGACAAGGTCAACGTCTTCGGGTTTAATTCGGGCAAAACTTAAAACAGATTTTGCGGCTTCAATGGGTATGGTCGAATCATTTTTAATTCGTGATATTCTTTCTTGTGAAATGGCGGCAATAATGTTTCCATCGATAACCAACGCTGCGGCTGAGTCGTGATAATACGCAGATATACCTAAAACAATCGCCATTATATTTTAGTTTCCCGATGCCAGCCTGTTTTCGAACGCTTGAATAAAATAATTGATAAAGCTATTGGCATAGAAATAAAGTAAAGAATTATCGTCGTCAAAGTAAAAACGAAATTTGAAAGTTTTCTGCCTCTTCGTAAAGAAGTTCGCCCTAGCTCCCACACCGCCATTTTCCATGTCTTTACGAGGGCGGACTTTTTTGAACCCGTTAGTTCTTGTAATAAATTCCATATGTAGCGTTCATGTTCAAATTCATCATGAACAAGTTGCGCAAATAATTCGTATTCTTTCTTTAACTTTTTTTTCTTAAAATAATCTCGATATACGGCAAATTGAATTCGGGCCCGTTTTTCTCCCCGGTAAGCAAATGCAAGAAAGTCTGTCTCTGGCATTCTTAAAAATAGATTATCAATGTCAGCATTTACTTCAGGTTGATACTTAACCTCAGGATATTTATCTGCCAGGTAATTAATATGATCACGAAATAAATCGGAGTGACGCGCTTCATCCAGGGCATGGCGTAAATACATAGATGAACGTTCGCCGGATAAAGTTGAGTGCGAGGCCAGCATAAGATCGAGCATGCTGCCATACTCTGCCAGAGAAAATTTATATAATTTTCCGGCCATAGATTTTGGATTTCGCCAGACCCAAAAGTTAATAAACTTTACAAATAGTATTTTCAACATTTTATCTTAATGGAAAAAGTTTTCATATATGGATTTTGCCACAGCCTCATGACCTTTCGCACTCATGTGTAGGTCTCCATATAAGAAAGCTCCCGGCTCTGCTTTTTTAAGAGTTTGCGTAGCATCCAGTACTTCGATCTTTAACTTGTTCGCTTCTATGGTCAGAATATCTAAAAGTTTCAAAGAAGGTCTCATATCGATAGGATTATTTACATTATACTTTTTCCACTCTTCAGCAGAAACCTGCACATCTAATGGTAATATGACTAAAATAATTCTCAGGAAACGTCCTCTCTTTCTAAAATCTGAAAGTTGAATTAAAATGTCATCAAAAACAGATGGAAGAAAAGAATCCTCACCTGTAAGCCGTAATATTTTTATTCTTTCTTGCTCTAACCTTTGGTATGTTTTCGTAGCTTTTGATAAATGATCAGCAGTAACAGAAACAGTACGCCCTGATATGACCCCGAAAAAACGGACACACCTACGCAATTAATTTTACAGCATATTGAAATGGACTTCTGTAGCCCAG
>JBEQLE010000119.1:0-7139 GCA_040326155.1 Leptospirales bacterium
TGATTGTTAGGTGTCAAACTCATAAACCAAAATTTCTTGATTATATAAAGCTACAAGCCTATTTTTCAGTGGTATCATGGCGATTACACTGAAAAATGCAAAAATGCCATTTTTTTCCATCGAATATTGGCTTTAACTTGCTCTAACTTCGCGTAGCTTAAACTAGTTTTTTCAAAAGGGTCATTTTTCAGTAGTTCATGGCGATTAAGTTCAGGTAGTCTCAAAATTTGGTTGAGCATCTACAAAAAAACAATTGATCTTATGTCTCTTTAAATGTAAACATCATTTTGATATATGATAAGATGCGAAACTCGAAGGCGTGCGTAGTCGCGCCTGAGCAGATCAAAATATGTTGAGGCTGTAGAATAAGTCAATTTTGGCCTGATTTTTACCTTCTACGCCAATCTAGAGGGGTTACAGCCACCTGATTTTAGTTATTCTACAGCCTCAACATACACTGTAGTGATTACGACGATACTTTGGTGTGCAGACATATTTTAAACGTGCATATGCCGACAGATGACCATGCCTAGCGAAAAATAATGCTTTCCCGCAATCGTTAGATTATTATATATATATCGTGAAGAATAATTTCCGTGACAGGGTGATTGTTTCAATGATAGTTGATGCTATATTCGAATAATTTTATGTATTAAGGGTGATTTTATGGCAAGTTCAAAGCTTCTCAGACAGATTTTTCAATTTGGAACTAACGGTGATCAAGATTCCTTTAAAGGGACAGCCGAAGAGATCATTCGCAGTGAGCGGGCTAAGCAGCATCACTTACTTGCCAACGATTTAGAACGCATTCTATATGGCTCAGAACCCAAAGCCCCTTCACTTCGCGTACTTAAAATGGATGTACCCGAAGATGCAGAGAAAGGATTACCGCTATTACATGTTATTGTACCATCACGTTCAATGGACGATATTGTTTTATCTGATGAAAATAGATCTGTCATGGACGAAATATTACAGGAACACAATCGTGGTGACATTTTAAAGCTTCATGGTTTGCAACCTACTGATCGTATTCTTTTTTATGGGCCTCCGGGGTGCGGAAAAACAATAACAGCAGAGGCTTTTGCGTTCGAGCTAGAACGCCCGCTTGCTATACTTCGGATTGACTCAATTGTTTCTTCATACCTTGGTGAGACATCATCAAATTTAAGGAAAGTATTCGATTTTATTGAAAAAAAACGCATGGTTGTTCTTTTTGATGAATTTGATGCTATTGGCAGGGAAAGAGCTGATACATCAGAACATGGTGAAATAAAACGGGTAGTGAATGCACTATTACAAATCTTTGACGGCTATAGTGGGGAAAGTATTTTAATAGCGGCAACAAACCATGAGACGAATCTTGATAGTGCAGTTTGGCGTCGTTTCGAAGAAATTCTATCATTTAAACTCCCAAATCGAGAACAAATAAAAAAACTATTAGAGCTTAAATTGAAGGGTGTTCGCCGGGATTTACATGTTGAAATTGATGAATTATCGAAATGTTTTAAAGGCATGAGCCACGCTGATATTGAACGAGTTATTAGGCGTGGAATTAAAGAAATGATACTTCAGGGCAAAGAGTTTTTGGAAGACAGGCATATTCAAACATCCCTTGCGCGCGAAGACGCTCGCAAAGATCGTATTCAGGAACATAAGTAATGTCTGGTATATATGAACATATTCATTTTAAAAGGGAAACAGTTATACGGGAAAGACGCCGTAATCCATTTCCTCCGCCTAAATTTGAAGGAAATAAAAGTGAACATGCTCAAACTTTAACAGAACAATTGCACAGAGCAAAACAATTAGCGGCGACAAAAGAAACACCCGGATATGATAACCGTATACTTTTAAAGCTTAATATTAGAGAAGGTTTTGAACCTGCTAGTTTTGAATCCATCGCAGGAATCCAGATTGTCAGCCAGGAGAATAAAGAGATAGTATTACTTTTTACAACAGAGTTAGCTTTAACTGAGTTTGAAAAGCGTCTTGCAACTTATGGGTCAACTGGTGATGTTACCAGAAAGGAATTAATTGAAGCTACGAGGGCATTCGACCTTTGGACTGAAGAAGACCGACTAGGGAAAGTTCTTGAAAGAGAGGGCCTACCTTCAGCTGAAACTTTTATTCTTGATGTTGAATTGTGGCCACTGGAAAACCGCCAAGAACGCGATAGTATGCTTTCTGCATTTCGAGAATGGGCAACCGATACAGATTTTATTATACTCGACACAATCTCAAATAATTATTTGACTATTGCTCGACTGAAGTGTGCTAAAGTAAATTACAAGAACCTATTTCATTACCGGGATGTTCGGACTATCGATTTACCTCCTCGATATACTTTGGAATATTCACTTCTTAATACTGACATCACGGATATACCAGAACCAGAAACGCCACCACTTGATGCCCCACGCGTCGCTATTCTTGACAGTGGATTAAATTCTGGTCATCCCTTGGTTCAGGCAGCAGTAGGGGATAGGCGTTCATACATTAATGGCCTTGGCCCAGAAGACAAAACAGGTCATGGAACTGCCGTTGCTGGTATAGCACTATATGGTGACATTCAAGAGGCATTGGCTAATAAGACTTTCACACCTCATTTTTGGATTTTAAGTGGCCGAATTCTTGATGACCAAAATGAATACAGTGAAAAGTTTATTGAAAATCAAGTTGAACAAGCAGTGCGTGAATTTCATTCTGATTACGACTGTAAAATCTTTAACCTCTCGATTGGTGACGCATTAAGACCTTATTCTGGCGGGAAAGCCGGTACTTTCCCAATGACGCTTGACAATCTTTCTCATGAACTTGGCGTTCTTTTTATCGTATCAGCTGGCAACATCCTGAAATCAGAAATAATTGAAAACCTTAAAGCTAATATTGATTATCCCGATTATTTGTTCAATAATTCTTCTATACTTGAACCTGCGAACGCAATGAACGCACTTACAGTAGGTAGCATAGCAAGATATGACAAAAGCCGAACGTCCGCTAGATATATTAATGACCCTGCATATCAACCTCTTGCGCAGATAAACTCCGTTTCTCCATTTTCAAGATTAGGTCATGGGATATCTGGTTGTATTAAACCTGAGATAGTGGCTTATGGGGGCAACTTGAGTCATGATGCCAGAACAAATAGTCTTAGCGAACATGGTCTTGGTGAATTAACTCTAAATCACTCTTATACCGATGGTAAACTTTTTTCTGAAAAATTAGGAACAAGCTTTTCGGCACCTCATCTCACTCACCTTGCAGGACGACTATTAGCCAATATCGGTCATGATTCAGTATTATTGTTACGCTCATTAATAGTCGGTCATGCGAAAAATGAAATGTTAAATTTCCCTAAGGAAATAAAAGACGATGATAAGCTGCGTATGGCAGGATATGGCAAAATTGATGAAGAACATCTTTATAGGTCCGGTGAGGAGGTCGTTGTTTTGTATGCAGTTGATAAAATTGAAGATGATAAAAATCATTTTTATGAAATTCCCTTGCCTTCAGAATTCTTCAATGGTCGAAGAAAAAGAGAAGTTACAATAACTTTATCGTATTTCGCTCCGGCGCGAAATACCCGGGTAAATTACCGCGGTATGCGTATGTTTTATAAATTTATTAAAGGTACCACACTTGAACAAGCTGTCAGAATGTTTGACAAGGAAACACCTAAAGATCAATATAAGAATATTCCAGAGTTTGGAACTCTTAACCGTAACATTAATGCAGAATCTCGTTCAAATGGTACCGTACAATCATCTACTTGGACAATCAAGCAACCGGATAAAAAATCGAAATACTTTATAGTTATTACAAGAAATGATCATCCATGGGGAAAACGATTCTCTCGGGATAAAGAAGAATATGTCCTTACTATAATTTTACGTGACAGAGAACAAACAGAAGCAAATCTTTATAGTAAGATTGCAGAAATGATTAAACAAAGAGTTCGTGGACGATCTACTGTAAAATAACGATATTTGCCTTCACCGTCTATTGCTTTGTGAAATTGAATGATGGGCAAGGCACATCGTATAACAAACCTTAACATACGAGCGAACGACTCAGCGTTCGCTCGTATGATTTTTGCTTAAAAAGTATGGCACCTAATCTCGCAACATTGCCTTAACAAGGGTGTTCACCGGTTTTTTTCTACCAAAAAAAACACATTGCTTGCAAAAAGATTTATCTCGACATTTTCCACACACAGCTTTCTTATCAACGATATGCGGTAAATATCTTAACAACTCGATTGTTGCCTTAGTCATCGGTTTGCTCATTCCCTAGGAAAAATGCCTTAAAATCCCGGAATCCCTTTTTGATAATTCTGGTGTATAAGCCATTAAATTCTCCTTTTGTAAAAAGTACATTCATATTACTTGCCCATTGGTTTTTCAACTTTTACGTCTTTTTTGGTAGCTTTCTTTTTAGATTGCTTTTTATTTCCTTTAGCATCTGGCTTGGTCTTGTTACCACTGTCTTTATTGGTCACAGGATTTTGAAATTTTATGTAATATTCCGGATCGAAAATATTTTCCCACGCCCATACAATAACCAATCCATGGATAAATTGTATTTACGAGAAAGTCTTGCAATAAATCGAGTTCTTTTCGGCAGGCCAATAATTTTTCCCTAATCCTGGTAAATTCACCGCTCGAATGGCGTAAAGAATATCGTATGGGGTAGCGTAGAACCGGGCGGGGCTTGCCCCGCTTGGTTCGGAGCGAGGGGAAAGCATGCAAACCTTGCTGAGTAGAAAACTCACTTTCCCCCTTGAAAGGGGATTTTTGTAAGAAAAAATACAAAATAGAATTTATTATTGTAATCGGAGCTGCCTTTTATTAATATACTCCTATGAGTAAAACATTTAAAATGATAAAACTGGTCGGTATATCCGACAAAAGTTACGAAGATGCAATACAAAATGCGATTACAGAAGCAGGTGCCCACTTGAAAGGGTTGAACTGGTTTGAGGTCGTGGAGCAACGCGGTAGAATTAGTGAGGACGGGAAAGTCGATGAGTGGCAAGTTATAATTGAAGTTGCCTTTAAAATACTGCATTGATGAGTATTAAAAACGCTGCTCAATATTAAAGCTTGCAAGAACGATTAAAAAGTAGATACTGGCGTATGAGTAATGACCTGGGTGACATGGATTCGAAAATAGAGATTCAACTGGACCCTGACGTATTAAAGGGAACCTATGCGAATGTGACCAATGTTGGACATACCGAAGAAGAGTTTTTACTTGATTTCCTTTTTATACAACGTCAACCTGCGCCTTTCGGAAAACTCGTTTCGAGGGTAGTTGTTACGCCGGGACATGCAAAAAGAATTCTAGCAGCGTTGCAAGACAATGTAAGAAGATATGAAGAGCAATTCGGTAAATTGACTATAGAAGAAGCGCCACCGGTAAATCAGACAATTCAATAGCCTTTACGGTAACAAAGCTATCACAACGAGAAAACAAAGAGCAACTAAGTGAAAACGGAAGATTTTTTCGAATTTACCGAGGCTTTAAAAGCGGCTAAAACTGCCCCGCATGTCATAATCGTTCGAGTTACCGACCCCGAAAAAGCTGAAAAAATTCACTCCATTTATTTTGAAAAACTCTCTAAGGCCGATCAAGAAATAGATGATATCAGGCTACAGGGCGGCGAATCTGAACCCGGTACTTTTCATGCGGAACTCTCGACAATTCCGATGTTTGACACTACGCGACTTTTGTGGGTACGTCATGCAGACACTTTGCTTGAAAAGATTGCCAAGAATCCGACAATTAAAGGCTACTTTCAAAGAGATCTGGAAAACTTTCCGGAATCTACCTACCTTTTTTTGCACCTTGATAATAAAAAAACGCCGAAAGCGTTTGATTTCTTGATGAAAAGCGCCTGGGTTCTCGAAGAAAAACCGCTTCGTGAAAGAGACCTTCCGGGGTTTATTAAGGCAACGGTTCGCCAGATGGATTTTCAGATTGAAGAGCAGGCTGTACAGGAACTCTCCCGAAAATATTCCATGAATACTGATCGTTTAAGCGATGCTCTGAATCGACTTTTTACCTATACCATTCACGAAAAAAAGATTTTTGTAAAAGATGTTCGCGATATCTGTTTTGATGTGGAAGGTGACGCAATATTTACCATCTTGGATTTTATTGCGGAAAAGAAAATTAACAGGGCAATCGAGGTTTTGATTAACCATAAAGTTTCTGACGGGGCTCTGTTTTTAACCATGCTTTCTCGTCTGTTTATAAACTCTTTTCGGTCTCGTTATTTAAAAGAGTGCGAGAAGGGACTTATTGAAGTTCACGAACGACTTGGGTTAAATACGAAACACCAGTATGTGATGCGTATGAATGAGGAGAGAATGAAGAAAGTGCAGTTGAACTATTCCGGAGTAAGCACACCGAGAATTCTTGGCAAATTCGTTGAACTTGATAAACAGTTGAAAGAGAATACACTTCCAGGTATGCAAAAAAATCTGCTAATTATGTTTGTCGCTTCCCTGGAACATGTTCGGTCTCGTTAAGCAAACTCTGCGGTTCTGTTTTCACCCACATTTTGACTTTCCCGTTTTTATCTTCGAGCCACTGGAATCCTTTTTTTTTCAAGATTTGAATCATTCTAAATTTTTCCATATCCAGGATTTTCCCTTTTGGTACCATACGTTCCTCCGTGAACCACCGGTGTTCTATTTATATATTCGCATCCTTGCTTTTGAACCGGTGTTATATACTCGGTTGATCGCTTCTTTAACTCAACTCTATTTAGGTGGGGAAAAACAGATCTATTACAAGCCTCTGAGTCAGGCCAGTGTTAGCCTGTTTGTTCGCGTCAGTGAAAGTTGTCGTTTGAAACAAATAATCGACTATACAAATAATAAGCTGAATTTTACACTGGGTTGTGGCTAAAAGAGTGAATAAATTTGGTACGTTTAAAGGGGTTTTTGTTCCCTCAACAGAGGCTATTTTAGGGACAGTTTTGTTTTTACTGTTTCCCGCCCTTACCGGGGACGCTGGTTTTTTAGCCATGGGGGCTATCTTGATTTTAGCTCATAGCGTATCGCTTTCGACCTCGTTTTCTTTAGCCGATGTTGCTACAAATCTGAATAAGATCGGGGGAGGGGGTATGT
>JBEQLE010000011.1:0-72076 GCA_040326155.1 Leptospirales bacterium
AATGCTTTTATACGCACCCATAAAATTATTATTAAATCAGCAGCCACCGGATATCGTAGCAGGGTAACCGAAGTCCCTTTAAGCGAGTTAATAGAAGACTATTCGGTTAGCTCCGGTGAAATACTACTACCAATTCAACTTGTTCCTCTGGTAGATGAAAAATTTGATGCGATTCCGCCAGGTTTCGACCTCATCGATATTGTCTATTTCGACACGAACGTTTCTGTAAAATTACGAGAAAGCGAAGAAGTAAAACTCGAATCTATAGCCGAAAAACTGATCAATTCAAAGGGTAAAATTCAAATTCATGGTCATACCGATAACCGAGGTTCGTTGAAAAAAAATGACTCGCTTTCGAAAAAAAGAGCTCTGTATATTCAAAAAGCCCTTATAAAAGCCGGCGTTCCCGAAGCCCGCATTAAGGTTCTTTGGCACAACTACTCCCTTCCGGCTGAGAAAGGCAGTACCGATAAAGAAAGAACAAAAAATAGACGAGTTGAAATATTTCTCGAAAAACAAAAGTAATATAGCTAAAATGGATAAAGATTCACTCATACGATTTGACCAATACGCTTTAATTACTCGTCACCTGATTATGCCGAATGAGTTAAACCCGAATCACAGTATTTTCGGGGGTCAACTTATAGCGTGGCTGGATAAAGATCTTTATATGTTTGTGTCGGGGCAACTTAAGTATAAGAACATGGTTACGATCTCGATGAATAAAGTATACTTTAAGAACCCTGCCTACCTGGGTGAAGTAATTGAAATTTACGGAGCCATGTCGAGACTTCGTCGCAGCAGTGTTACAGCGAGAGGTAGAGCGATTGCGGTTGATCCGGAAACGGAAGAACGCAGAACAATTATTGAATGTGAAATAACTTATGTTGCGGTGAATGAAAAAGGAAAACCTCAGGGTGTTTTTAAAAACCTGATCTAAAACTTTATAATGGCGTCGAATAAAAAAACAGACCAGAAAGAAAATCACCACGGACAAAGCAGGCTGGCCCACTGGGTTCACATTGTTATCTTTGAAGCGGACACAAAAGCAGGAAGAGTTTTCGACCTTTCGTTAATGTGGGCAATACTCGCCAGCTTAATTGTTGTTATGCTCGATAGCATAAAAGCAATACACGAAAAAGTAGAAATTATATTATACACCGCTGAGTGGTTTTTCACAATTCTATTTACCATCGAATATCTATTGCGTGTGTATTCGGTGAAACGCCCTCTTAAATATATATTCAGTTTTTTTGGAATAGTCGACCTTCTCTCCCTGATACCAACCTATCTGAGTATTTTTATTGTAGGTTCTCAGTATTTAATGGTCATTCGAACAGTCAGACTGCTGCGAATTTTCAGAATATTTAAATTAGCCCGTCACTTAAACGAAGCCAGAGTTCTCTACGCAGCGCTGCGAACAGCTCGGCATAAGATCGTGGTATTTCTACTTGTAATTCTTTCCATGGTGACCATCATGGGGGCGGTTATGTACCAGGTCGAAGGGGCAGAAAACGGTTTTACCAGCATCCCGAGGTCCATGTATTGGGCCATTGTCACAATGACGACTGTGGGTTATGGAGACATTGCCCCCAAAACAGTACTTGGCCAGTTCATATCTTCTATAGTAATGATACTTGGTTATGCCATTATAGCCATTCCTACGGGAATCGTTTCCGCCGAATTAAGCACAATAAAACGTGATGAAATTAATACCAGAACCTGTGCAAATTGTTCCCTCGAAGGTCATGACACCAATGCGGAATATTGTAAATTCTGCGGGGAACAACTCGACGCCAAGTAAACTCAATACAATTTTTCACGAACCGGATTATTATCGCGAATTTCGGCAAATAAAACTTTACGCGATGTTTCAGGAGCATCTAAAAATTTAAAAATAAATTTGTCTGGTTCTAGTTTAGATTTTACCATCATTCCACGGCAACTAAATTTAAAACCACTGGCAAGGGTAAAAGAGGAAAGCCATAACTCATTTCTACGGGCCAGGAACTCAACTTCATCTTTATATCTTGCATTAAACAGTACCGCGCGATCTGAAATTTTAATACTCTCGCCTTCTACTGTGTTGGTCTTACTTTTTTTAGCATCCACCGGCCAGGGAACAAACTTCACAGGAACTTTCAACTCAGCCATAAAGTGGTGTTCACCTTTTTCTTTTATTTGCCCGGTATAGTGAATAATTGTTGCATCCTCGCCAATCTCTTTCAAAATACCCGATAGCAAAAAGCCTCCCATCAGGGGACGAAAAACATATACGCTTACCGCTTCTTCAGGCAGGTGGTTTTCAGCAATGAAATCTTCAACGTGCAATAAAAAATCAGTTTGAGTCTTCTTCATTACGGTAGCCAGATAATTTGCATTCATGGTTTCCAGAGCGCACATTTCACCAGGGTAAAGATCTTCCAGAGACTCAACCTCCATTTCATGCCCTTTACTGGGAAAAAGTTTATCGGTAATTGTGACTATAAGTTCGGGGGAGTCTTTTTGAGTATTACGCAGGTGCGGTACAATTTGTTCACGAAAGGTTTTTTTCGAATCGAGAATTTCCAGTTTCCCCTCTTCGCTGAGTCCATTAAAAAACTTTTTAATAAGATTTATTTCTGGTGTAATAAGATTATGCCTGTTTAAATACGTTTGCATAATATGCCAACGCGCTTCATCGCGGCCGTCATCTTTTAGCTTCTCTCGAATAATTACAAAAAAACCATATAGCAGAAGGAAAAAAATTACCAGAGCGACAAACGCCCATCCAGTAGCTTCGGGCCAGTTTACATAAGTTTTTAATAGCATTTATAGTATCCGATTATAATACCAGCTTTCAAAAAACGGTATTATATATGTATAGACTCTAAATACAATATCGACAAAAAAAACCGGTTAGTTTATCAGCAAAGGGCTTAAATGGAACAATTTTTCTTAATCTATAGCAACAAGAATATAAGTCGCATCGTCGGAATTATGTAAAGCCAGGTCATTGTGTATAGTTTTTTTAATAGAAACGTCACTCTCGATAAAAGCGCTTTGTAAATAGTCAAGCAGACGATCTTCCAGAACCGGGTAAAAACCATCGGTGCAGAGTAAAAACCCCTCACCTGAAATAGCCTCAATCTCTTTTTCGTAAAAATCTGTATCTTCGATCTTTTCCATACCGAGACATTTTGTTAATACGTGTGGCGAATCGGGTAAGTTATGATCGGTGGTCTTCAAAGTCAAATTCCCATTTGCATATTTATAAATTCGTGAATCGCCAAGATGAGAATATTTCGCTGGTTTGTTTATATCGCGCGGCAGGTAAAGCGCGCAAACCGTTGTATACATTCCCTCTTGTCCGCTCGAACATAACAAATCGTGCATTTCGTGCAGGGCTTCTTTCAACGAATAATCGTCATTATGAAAATAGGCGCGATGGTTTTCTTCCATGGCTTTTATTATTTTGTTAACTCCAAGCAACGAGTTTTCGTAACTACTGACCCCATCGAAAAGAAAAAACAGAACATAGTCCGCATCTTCAATAACAGTAAGCCCGTCTCGATTCTCTGGTCTTTGAAACCCTTTCGTAGAGTCAGAAATAATATTTAGTTTTCTAGTTTGCATTTTCGTTTTTCATTTCATTTTAATTCAATGGGCGCCACATGAGTTTTATCGTTTCCAATTTTTTCCAACGCAACCGCAGCCATCTGCCCTGCCGCAGTTTCCGGTAATATCCGCTCAATTGTTTCCGCATCGCTGTTTTCAGGGTTCAACCACTCTTCCCAGTACTGCTTTTGCAGTATCGCGGGCTGTCGAAAAGGATTTTTACCCCTGTTATGAATTTTTTCCATAAACGAATTAGCCTTCATTGTAACAATAGAAACAACATTAATTTTTTCCCCTTCTGTTTCTCCGGCTTGAGAAAAACGAAGCCCGGCCATTGCAAAAAAAGAGTCGTCTTTTGGATATATTTTCCATGGAACTGTTTTTCCATTTTGATCTTGCCATTCATAAAAAAAACTGGCCGGAACTATACATCGACTAAATAACGCCGACTTTTTTGAATAAGAAGAATGGAACATATTTTCTAAACGTGTATTAATAATAAAATGTTTCGCCCAGGAAGGATGATACCCCCATTTGAACATACGTAAACGATTTAACCCGCCTTCCTTCTGAATAACCGGCACAACTTCTGTAGGTCGAATATCATACCTCGGTTTTAACTCTTCGGAAGAATAACTTCCAAGACTGAAAGCATCGACATAATCTTCCGCCTCAAGAGAAACACCATACCTGCCGCACATAGAAACATCATTTTACCGGACCCCGTAACGCAAAGGAGAATTTAAAAGTTTATTTACAAAAAAATCCTACGACCTGGAAATCCACAATAAAACAAAGGGGTGGCCTACCGGAAGGTGCAATGGTGACTCCTCAGAAGTCTTTGCCGGAAAAGCCTTTTTGAGGGTACTTTCGGGAACCTCCAAAATTAAGGAGTGGAAGCCGAGGAATCGGGATCGGTTTCAGAACTGTTTTCTTGGTAGTCGACCCTGTAGTATTCTTTGTTCAAACCCAGGTATCTCTGAAAAGCGCCTTTGTCTTTCATGATATTTTCAGAAAGTTTCCGGATGGGAATTTTTCCGATGTCCTGGCAGTAGTTTTTATATTTCTTCCCGGTAGGTTGTCGATTTGCAAGGTCGACCTCTGGAACCATTTCGCCTTCTTTATATTTGTCATGCCCCCTTTTGTCAGTCACTTTGATATTGCCCGAAATGCCGACATTGCCCTTTGTGTCGACGATCAGAACTTTTACATATTTACTTCGGTGGGCGTTAATCCTGAAATCCTTCCTCTCAATATATCGATCGAAAGATCCTTTGTAGCTCATGCCGATGGTGGTGACTTTATACGGCGGAACAAAAACCTGATCAGGGTCTTCGACCTCCCCTTTGAGACAAGCCACATGAGGAAAAGGCGAATCAAAATTCCACCAGGTCATGCCATCGATGGCGTAAACACGAACCCCGATGGATGAGGACTCCCCGTCCACCGGGTTTGTCTGAGTCATCAGCTCCTGGTTATGACCGTGCTTTTCCCACTGTCCGCTTTTGTTCATTTTGTAAACGAAAAACTCATCACCAGGAACGATATCGGGAAACTGAACATCGATCTTTTTGCCGGGCGCAAGTTCGAGTTCTTGTCCCCGTGACTGGGCGCTGACATGGAACATCCCCGCCGATTGCAAATAAACCCGTTGGCCGTTTTCATCAACGGTCGACAAATCGACCCCCGAAGTCACAAAGTCAAAATCATCGATAACCTCTTTAACCTTAAACTCGACGTTACCGGTAACTCTCTTTCCATTGGGAAAAACAAACGCATTCTCCGGAATCAAAAAACGCGACCCCCGCGAAGCGGTAACTTCACCCACCTTCTCCGCCGAAATAATAAACTTGCTTTCAGTAGGACGCATGCGGGCCAACACATCGCCAAGCTTTGCATCAGAGTAATCAAGGATGCCGTGCTCCAAAATTTTTTGCTCTCGCTTAGTCTGGGCAAAAACAGAACAGCCCCACAACAAAGACAACAAAGCGGTAACCGAAACGACGACGGCCCAAATTTTTTTAGCCGATTCACAGTGATCTACTTTCATTGTACAATTATTCAGGCTCCTCGTAGAACTACAAGTATTTTTACAAAGGGGGTCGCAAACCAAAGGGGGTGGCGAAAAACCGCCGGGCTGAGGCGGGTTGCAGCCAGGGGGAGCAACTATTTACATTCGGTGTTTAATTCCGTTTTCCCCCTCCTTAACATTGCACACAAGTCGGCAAATATGGCTCTTGACGAGGTGTCTTTCTACACCGGTTATGCCTTTATGAGTGACGAATCTGGAAAAAGTAAAAAAGAGAAAAACCCATGGTCGCAGAGTATTCATCTGCCGCAGACTGAGTTTCCTATGCGAGCGCAGTTGCCGATGCGGGAACCTGGAATTATTGAGTTCTGGGAAAACAATAAAATATATAATCGAATACTGGACAAACGTAAGGCTGAAAATGCGAAGCCTTTTATTTTGCATGACGGGCCTCCTTATGCGAATGGAAACTTTCATGTCGGGCACGCCTTGAATAAAATTTTAAAAGATATGATAAATAAGTACCACTTATTACAGGGAAAATATGTACCCTACGTTCCCGGTTGGGATTGTCACGGCCTGCCTATTGAACTTGCTGCGCTAAAAAAACTTGCCAACCGAAAAAAAGGCGAAGACAAAGACCCTCAGAAGGTTCGCGCTGCGTGTCGTAAATACGCCGCTGAATTTATACAAATTCAGGCTAACGACCAGAGCCGGTTCGGAGTTCTATGGGACAACACCGGAATTGAAGATACCGCGAAGCCAGAACAAACTGGTCATAAAAATTTCTATTATACTATGAGCGCCGACTATGAGTCTAATATTCTGCGTGCATTTCGAAACCTGTTTGAAAAAGGGTATATCTACAAAGGTAAAAAACCCGTTTACTGGGACACCAAAGCGCAGACAGCGATGGCCGAAGCCGAGGTCGAATATGAGAATCATACCTCCCCTTCTATTTACGTAAAATTTCCTGTAAAAAACAAGGAAGCATTTTCAGATCGAAAGTTATCTCCGGAGGGAGTCGTAATCTGGACCACAACGCCCTGGACCATACCGGCCAACCTCGCTCTTTGTTTTCACCCCGACCTTCCCTACTCAGTGTACAAAACCGACAAGGGCAACCTCGTTATAGCCGACGGCCTCGAAGAGAGCTTTTTCGAGGTGACCGGGATTTCTTTTAGCGATAAAGAATCGATTACTAAAGCAGAAATAGAGACCATCGAAGCTTCGCACCCGTTTATAAACCGCAATTCTAAAATAGTTTTTGGCAACCATGTTACACTCGAAGCTGGAACCGGAGTTGTGCACACTGCCCCCGGCCACGGACAAGACGACTATAGAACCGGTTTAGAATACGACCTGGAACCCTATTCTCCGGTCGACCACCGAGGTCGTTACACTTCTGAATTTCCCGAAATGGAAGGCGACTATGTGTTTGACGCGAACCCGAAAATTGTCGAACTACTAAAAGAAAAAGAGGCTTTGCTGGGATATGCTGAGATTGAACACTCCTATCCCCACTCCTGGCGTTCTCACTCACCACTAATTTTTCGAGCCACCCCGCAGTGGTTTTTAGGTGTAGAAGATCTGCGTAAAAAAGCGATGGAAGAAGCCGGCAAAGTCAAATGGATTCCCTCATGGGGGCAAAACCGCTTTGAGTCGATGCTCGAAAATCGTCCCGACTGGTGTCTTTCGCGCCAACGCGCCTGGGGAGTTCCCATTCCTTCTTTTGCATGCGAAAAATGCGGGGCCACTCATATGGACCTGCAATCTCTCGACCACATTGTTGCTATCGTCGAAAAAGAGGGTATTGAAGTCTGGTTTGAACGCGAAGCTTCGCAACTTCTACCACAGGGCGCAAAATGTGGCGAATGTGGCGGCGAGACTTTTGCAAAAGAGAATGATATTTTAGATGTATGGTTTGACAGCGGTGTAAGCTGGTACTCGGTTTTGCAGCAAAACGAAAACCTCAGTTTTCCCGCCGACTTGTACCTCGAAGGTTCCGACCAACACCGAGGATGGTTTCAAAGCAGTCTCTGGCCTTCGCTTGCCCTGAACGATACGCCTCCCTATAAAACCGTTTTAACGCATGGTTACGTACTCGACTCCAATGGGAAAGCGATGAGCAAGTCGAAAGGAAATGTAATTTCACCCGTTAAAGATATTATTCCGAAATACGGTGCCGATATCCTGCGTTTGTGGGTCTCTTCCGAAGACTACAAAACCGACAACCGCATTAGTCTCGATATGATGGACCTGTTATCTGATAGTTATCGTAAAATACGAAATACCTTTCGCTATATGCTTGGTAATTTAAATGATCTTAAAGAGGTAAAGACTTCGCCAGAGAATATTACCGAAGAGATTGATCACTGGATTCTACATGAATTGGCTCTGCTCGAAGAAAAAATAATAAATGCCTTCGAAAACTCTGAATTTCATCAGGTTTACCACCGAATTCTTTCTTTTTGTACAATTTCTCTTTCGAATACCTATTTCGACATTGTCAGAGATCGTTTATACTGTGACGGTACACCCGAAAACCGCGATAAAGATCACTCGAATAAACAAAAAAGAGAGTCTTCGCTTGCGACGTTGCAGGTTATACTCGACCGCCTGGTTGTCTGGATAGCCCCTGTGTTAAGTTTTACTTCAGAAGAAATTTACCAGCTGCTTCACCCCGGTAATTCTGTGTTTGAAGTTGTCTGGCCCTCAGCCTCGCCATGGAAAAACCCCGAGCTTGGCGCTCGTTTTGAACCGGTGTGGAAAGTCAAAGACGAGGTAAACGGTGTTCTGGAGCAATCCCGCACATCCGGTGAAATTCGCTCCTCGCTCGAAGCCAGAGTGTCTATACCGAAAACAACTGCCGAAGCCTTGAAAATGACCAATGACGAACTTGCTTTTTACCTGGTGGTTTCAGAAGTCGAAACGGGAGCAGATACTATTTCAGCTGTAAAGTCAAACCTTGAGAAATGCCCCAGATGCTGGGTATTCAAAAAACTTGAAAAAGATGGTCTATGCCCCCGGTGCTCCGAAGTTGTAAGTTGATTACTTAGAAACCCACTTACTATCGTCCAGTTGTATATACTCCCCTTTAAGAGCGGCGTCGTGGTATATTTCTTTATAATGTTCTTTCAGCTGCTTTCGGTCGGGCTGGTAGGACGGTTTTACCCTTTTTTGGTTTAAAATATAGCCTTCTATAATATAACTACGCGCAATATTAATTTGCTTTATCGTATTTTCTAGCATTCGGTGGGCTCTTTCTTGCACTCGATCTTCGGAATTTTTTTTATATTTTTCCCGAATTTCGTCGCTAAGTTCCACCTGCGAGACATTCAGAAGGTTTGTCAATAAACCATCGTTATTTTCGCCAACGACCCGATCTCGCTTGAGTTCACTTAGCTCATCGCTGAAAGCATCCATAATGGAAAAGGCTCGGTACATATACCGGTTTTCCTGTTCCACTTGCCGAAGTTCATCGGCGCTCTCACCTTCTTCAATATCCACTTCACTGGTGGTTTTCGCTGAAGAGATCATCCAGACATCTTCTTCGAGTTCACTCTCTTCGCCAATAATCTGCTTTTCAGTAGCAGTTTTTGAACCTGTAAATGTAATGGGCGGGATTACCACACTGCAATGGGTCGCAAAAAAAACTGTAAATATAAAAATAACCATGGTAATCTTCATAAACTCTCCTCTTTCAAATCTGAAACAAACTCAAACGGCAAAAAAACAATTTGCCATTTGATGTTAAAATGCTAATTAATGAACAAATTGACAATTATTATTCTTGCTTTCCGTATTGAATTTCGTTATATTGACCGATATTATTAAAAGAGGTAATTATGGCAAAGAAAATTCAAACTTTCGAAGAATATGAAAAACAGACGATCAGTGCAGCCGAATTTTTTAACAAAAAAGAGTATAATAAAGCTCTTGAACAATTTTTGCTCCTGTCCGAATATAATTATGACAATTTCAAAGTTCATGAAACAATTTCCGTCATCTATTTAAAACTCGATCGGGTAGAAGAAGCCCAGAAAGAGTATGATATCGTTATTGAACTGATGAAAAAGCAAAATATTAACCTTTCTGAAACCCGCTCTTTTGCTGAAATAATCAATGAATTTGAAGATATTGAAACACTTCAAGGTAAATATGAAGACCTGACAGCAAACGAAGAAAGCAAAGAGACAGAAAAGAAGAGTACCAGACTTCCCATTCAAATTGGTATGCAATTTATGGCTCAAGGTGAATATGAAAAAGCAATTGAATTTTTAAACGCCCATAAGGAAAAATATTTTGTTACTCCGTAATTATTTCATTAGATTGAAGTATATAAACTACGGAATAACATTATGCAGGGCAGATATTATAACATACAACGAGCTACGCAAGCCCAGATACAACACTTAAAATATGTAAAAGAACTATTATTACAAGGGTATAAAGTTTTCGAAGTCGAGCAGGCAAAAGGCGATCTCATCCCTTATCACAGCCACTCCCATAAAGAAATTATTATAGTTACCTCCGGAAAATTACGAATGATTGTTGAAGAAAACATAATAGACCTCGACGAGGGGGAAATTATAACTATTGAACCTTGGGCAATACACTTATCGTGTTATCCATTTGATGGCGGTTCAAGCTTTTACCTCTGCTTTCCACCTAAATAAAATACTTTCCCCATACTTGTAGGCGAGGTGGCAAAAACCACGTTTTTTGACACCGTAAAACTTTAAAATAAAATCGAACGGGAGAACATAAAAAAACCTCAAGGGAGTTCTTTTAAAATGAAAGTCCGGCAGCCAGGTCTATAGAAAATGCATTGTAATCACCGGTTTGCGATGAAATTTCATAGCCTAAGCCTTCTTTTAAAATAATCTTACTGGCCAACATCTGTTTTAAATACACTTTAAATATCAGAGAGTTCGTATGATAAGATGGGAAAGGTGAACCCGAAGTGGCTTTAAGCCAATCGAAACCGAAAAATCCAAACCCGTTTCCATATGTTCGTGGCACTTTCTCATTCAACTCGAAAAAGTAAAAACGTTCTGTAATTGAGAAACCGAAAACGGTCGGTACTTTTTTAAACATCGGCTGAATTTTCCCAAATGTAATATCAATTGTTAAATCATAAATGCCGAAATAATGTCCATTCATCTTGTTTTTAGGTGGCATCAGATACTCAATAGCAAAAGCCTCTTGTACATCGAAAATTAGCGCCATTTCAAAGTGTCCCGGAAGAAACTTCCTATCCTCATTCGCCGGTACCGTTTTTCGAAATTCAATATTAAATTTGCTTAAATCATACTCAATGCTCACCGGTCCTGTTTTAGCATCGGTGAACAGGTATCTGGGGAATATACTTATACCAAAATAGTTATACTCGGTGCTGGTGCCAAACATTACTCCGAGCTTCACGTCATTCCGTTTCGGATAATCGACATTTGTTATAAACTGCCCACGGCTTGGTACATTGTCCTCCGCGAAATTCGCCTGTGAAAAAAGGATACCAGCTCCGAAAAATCCCTTTTTCCCAAAGTAGATGAATTCCATTTTTTCTTCCACAGAAACAAAACTAGGAAACTCCATTACAGAGGGCGGAGACTGTATATTAAATCGAAGCTGAACCTCAGGGGAGAGCCAGAAGTTCCCATACAACCCCAGAGGAAAAAGTTCTGTGGAAGGCGGCCCATATTGACTAACCTTCATAGTTTTATACTTTTGCGCAAAAAGAGCTGTAGGTACTTTATTATAACGAAATTGTCCCGAAATACTAAATCCAACCTCTGACTTTGGACGTGTCGCTGGTGGGGCCTGTTGGCCTGGCTCTGTCGCCGAGTCCGTTTCGGTGCCTTTATTTTGCAGCTCTTCCATTCGACGCTGGGCGGCCATCCGATATGCATCCGGTAGCCACTCGCGAACCTCCGCATTATACGGATCTCGTTGCAATAACATCTCTCCATATATTATCGCTTCATCGAACTTCTCAGTTTCGTATAAAAGCCTTCCTATATTACCCATGGCGGGCAATAAATTAGGATTCCTCTCCAAAGCCTTCTTATAATGAATTATTGCCTTTTTACGCTCACCGGAAAGCATATAAGTGTAGGCTATATTATTATAACTTGCAGCGGCTTTTGCATCTTGAATAGAAATCGCTTTTTTAAACTGACGAATAGCGTCTTTGTACTCTCCGCGTTGCGCCGATTGAACACCTTCTTCGTTTAATACATCCGTATTCTCGTCCGCTGTTTCCGAATCGGTCTTTTCCTTACCACTTTGTCCATAAACAGATGATACCAATGGTATGATCATGAACGATATAAAAATAATAATTTTGCGCATAACTAATAAATCACCCTTTTTAATTCACCTTAATGGTATTGTCGTCTACAGTAAATGAAAATTTAAAGGTTTTTTTACCTTCATAAGCCTATTTAACAGTTTTATATGACGTTCTTGAAACGCTTTTTCTCATAAATATTTACTGTTTTTTATAAAAGAAAACATGGCAGAAGCCCACCAGTGTAATCATTTACGATGGAGCGAACTCTAAATGAATTTGGTTATGTATTCTTCTCTGGAAATACTTCTTTTCATTTGAATACATCAAAGGTTAATGGTCAGTAATGAGTTCAATACATTTTTTTCTTGTCTTAACTTCTGTAGTAGTTTTATTTCAGCAACAGGGTTCCAAACTCGGACTTAAATTCCAGTCTGTTGTAATATTGAATTGTTGTGAAGCTGTTTGAAAGAAATAAAAGATTAAAAGAAATATAAGGAATTTATAAATGAAAGCAGTTGTATATACAAAATATGGACCACCAGAAGTTCTTACACTTACAAAAATAGATAAACCAATTCCAAAAGACAATGAAATATTGGTAAAAGTATTTGCCACAACAGTACATCGAGGCGACTCGCGAATGCGAAGTTTCGACGTACCTAAAGCGATGTGGCTCGTAGCACGAATAGCTCTCGGAATTCGTAAACCCAAAAAACCGATCTTGGGGATGGAGCTGGCCGGGGAAATTGAAGCCATCGGTAAAGATGTAACGAAGTTCAAAATAGGTGATCAGATATTTGCCTCCACTTTCGCAGTAGGGTTTGGAGCGTATGCAGAATATAAATGCCTACCCGAGAAAGGAATCATTTCATTAAAACCTTCTAATATCAATTATGAAGAAGCAGCAGCCGGGTTGGCAACGGGATGCACTATCGCTTTGAAATTTCTAAGAAAAGGAAAAGTTAGTAAAGGCCAAAAAGTTCTTATCTATGGCGCTTCCGGAAGTGTGGGAACATACGCAGTACAGTTTGCTAAACACTTTGAAGCTGAAGTGACAGGCGTATGTAGCGATGCAAATCTCGAGATGGTGAAAGATTTGGGAGCTGATACGGTTATCGATTATTCTCACGAAGACTTCACAGAAAATGGGAAACTTTATGATATCATTTTTGACGCCGTAGGAAAAATATCTAAATCGAAATGTAAAAAGTCATTAGCACCGGAAGGCAAGTTCATGTCAGTTCATGATACTATTGGTGGTGAAAAAATTGAAGATTTGGCTTTTATAAAAGACCTTTTCGAGCGTGAAAAAATCAAAGCGGTTATCGATAAAACCTATCCATTAGAGCAGATTGTCGAGGCTCATAGATATGTTGATAAAGGGCATAAAAAAGGAAACGTGGTCATTACTTTGGTGTGAACCAAGCTATGTTCAGATGAATTTTAAATAGATTTTCAAATAGAATTTTGAAAGCATGACAAAGCAACAAAAAGCAAACAGAATATTAAGGTTTGACTTCCTGAAGTTTATCGAAACATTGCAAGAAATTAATTATTAAAGAGGAGACAATAATGGCATTAGCAGCAGGCATTTTACTGATACTAATTGGTATCGCTCATAATATCTATGGAGAAAAACAACAAATTCCAGCTTTGAAAAAGTATACTAACGATTCAATAATAGTTGGCTCTCAAAGAATAATGACATACCAAGGCGGCTTCTTGGTGTTGGCTGTCGGAATTGTTCAGGTCTTACTATCATTTCAAGTAATAGAATTAACCGGGGTGGCACGGTATTTCCCAATAGGAATTGTCTTATTAAACTTCTTTACAATTCTATTTATTGCACTCGTTGCTCATAGAGAAATTTTTAAGATTACAGCTCCACAGTTTGTCATTTTTATAGTGATTATAACTCTACAGTCTCTTTCTCTTTGATCTTAGTTATTCCTTATTACATGAAAAAAGTTTTAATCATTATACTAGGAATCGTTGGTACGCTATTAATAACGATCATTGTCAACACCTTGCGGTTCAGTTCCAAACAGATAGATGTAGAATTTGTCGAAGGAATAAAGATAGATAACACCAAAGCTGCCAAAAGACTCTCTTTGGCGGTAAAGCTACAGACGATTTCGTATCAGAAGTCAGAAGATTTTGTGGCCAAGCCGTTTGTCCAGATGATCGATCTGATTTCAGACAGCTTTCCTAAAGTTGAAGCGAACTTAGAAAAAAAAGTGATTAATAGATATTCGCTACTCTACAAATGGAGCGGAAAAAATCCGAAGCTAAAACCGGTCACTTTTCTTGCCCATTTAGATGTAGTTCCTGCAGAACCTGGAACGGAAAAGCAATGGACGTACCCTGTTTTTTCGGGGGCTATCGCCGATGGCTTTATCTGGGGAAGAGGTACACTCGATGATAAATCCTCTGCTTTTGCTGTGCTAGAGGCTGTGGAACAATTACTCAAGCAAGGCTTTGTTCCGAATAGAACGATTTACCTGGCTTTCGGACATGACGAAGAAGTTGGCGGTCATGAGGGAGCTGTAAAGATTGCCGAATATTTCAAAAAGCAAGGCGTGACCTCTTTATTCACATTGGATGAGGGCATGGTCATTATGAATGAAAAGTTGTCCGCAGCCAAAAAGACAACAGGCATTATAGGCATTGCCGAAAAGGGCTACACAACGCTAAAGCTAACTGCCAAGGGCGCAGGTGGTCATTCATCCTTACCTTCGAATACAAGCTCAGTGGGAATTTTAGCCAGAGCAATTACTGCGATTGAGGAAAATCAGATGCCTTCGAGTCTGTCTGGGCCAAGCAAAAAGATGTTCGACTATCTCGGGCCCGAGATGGGATTTTTTGAAAAGATGCTGTTTGCCAATCAATGGCTTTTTAGAGGAGTTATCATCTCCATTTTAGAAGAGAAAGCTTCGACAGCCGCCATGATTCGCACCACCACAGCTGTAACAATGATCAATGCAGGAGTACAAGAGAATGTCTTAGCGTCGCATGCTACGGCGGTGGTCAATTTTAGAATTCTGCCTGGAGACAGTTCCAAAGACGTGCTAGACCATGTCGAAAAAGTGGTGGCAAACCCGGCGGTGCATGTCGAATTCTTAAAAAAAGGACCGCAATTCGAACCGTCAAAGGTTTCGTCCACCGATACGCCAGAGTTCGAGGCTATTGGAAAATCAATCAGCCAAATTTTTAAAGGGGCTATCGTCTCACCCGGATTATCGCTCGTGATGACAGATTCCAAACATTATGCGGATGTTTCAGAAAACAGCTATCGTTTTGCGCCGCATACTTTTGGACCAGAAGATTTAGGTCGAATTCACGGAGTCGATGAGCGCATCGGTGTTGACGATTATGCCCTTATGATTAAGTTCTACGCCCAACTCATTTTAAATTTAAACCAAATCTGAATAATTAGCTAGTCGGGGCGCGCCCCGACCTGGCTGCGGGGTTGAAACCCGGCCACTAATCTGTCACAGGTGCGTCACAATTTGTCTTTAATCAATTGTACACGTCTGCGTAAAAACGTCGGGGTAGTGGAAACCCGGGCGGGGCTTGCCCCGCTTGGGTTGAAGCGAGGGGCAGACTTGCCCCTGCCAAATCTAACCTTTCCTGGCTAAAGACCTAAGACTTCATCACAGGTAAAACGACAAAGGTCAGAACGCTTACGAAGTTCGCGGCCCAATGTACGATGATCAGCGGTAACAGACGTCGGATGCGAAAATACATTATTGATATTGCGAATCCAATCAGAAGAGTTGCTCCAAACCGATAGACAGCCCAATGCCAATCCCACATAAGTGGAAGAGCACTATGTTGTAAAGCCCAGCCAAAAGTCACAATTATGACGGCAAGCCATGCTTTTCCTGAGAGGATCTCAAGCCGCGGTAAAGCATAGCCTACATACGTCATCTGTTCGGCTATAGCCCAGAAGATGGGCCAGATTAACAGGCTGTACAGACCCCCCCATAGCGGTAAAGGCACCACGATTGCCGGGGCCGGGGTTGAACCGTAAACCAATAACCCCGTTATGATACTCCCGATTACTCCCAGAATCGTAAGTAAAACGAGAAAACCAACACCGAGAAGCAAGTCCCGTCGAAGTTTTTGGCGCTGGAAACTGACCAGATCAAAAAGACGAATGCCTTCTTTGCGCGCCAGTCTCACCAGCAAGACTAAACAGCCGATATCCAACAAAGTGCCATACACTGGCCACCAAGGGGCGGCAGCTTCCCAGGGGGTTGCGTGGCCTTGTAACATGAAAATTCCGGCAACGAGTGCTTGTGCCAGAACGGCGAAAATGAGGCGGGCAAATACTAATATTAGCGGCCATTTCCATGTGATGGTCCCTGCCTGTATGCGTTCTTCGAGTTTCACTTTAGAATTAGGTAGCGTTATTATATCCATGTTGTATCCTTTGGTTACATTTTTTTTCAATTCATATCAATTACAATTCTGCCAGTTGCTTTATGTGCCGCAAGATGTTGAAGGCTATCTTTTAATTCTGTAAACTTTAATGGTATTACTCTGTCAAACGGAACCTTAATGTCGTGTTGAATTACAAAGTCTAACATTTCATTAATTACTGTTGAAGGAGTCTTCTCTGAAAATTGGTATGCGGGGCCATTTATTTTTGATAAAAGCGAACGGTGAATGATGTGCCAAAATATGCCCATTACTTTTCCCCAACTCAGTTTATTTGACCCAATATATTGCACGGGGCCACATACAGTTAAGAATTTACCTTTTTTATGCAGTACTTTTATTGATTCATGCTCCAACTCCCGCCCGCCAACAGAGTCGAATACAATGTCCATTTTTTTTTCTCTGCGACTAATTTATCGCTGAATTTTTCTTTTTGGTAATCAATAATAAAATCAGATCCGTTAGACCTTACAGCATCGATATTTCTCGTGCTACACAATCCTGTTACAACGGCTCCTTTCGCTTTTAACATTTGAACAACTACACTACCAATACCACCTGAAGCTCCAAGGACTAAACATTGATCGCCTTTTTTGACTTTTGAATATAAGATCATTCCATATGCGACACAACCGGCAATAATCATGGCGACAGCTTCTTTATGAGATAATTCTTCTGGCTTTAATCGTATGTGTTTTTTATCTAAACATCTATAAGTTGCCCATGAACCATGTTCACCAGTTGTGCTTGGGATACCAATAACTTCATCACCAATTTTGAACTCAGTAACCTGTTCACCTTTATCAATAATAACTCCTGAAAAATTGGAACCCATAACATATGGCTTTTCCTTCGAGACCTCTTTGGGCCCATAAAATCTTCCAAGTGCTGTACCCTGGGCTAATGCAATGTCATCGACATGAAGTGTAGATGATATTATTTTTACCACCACATCATTCTCATTCTTTATAGGAATTGGTATGGTAAGCTCTTGCATTTCATTGGGAACATTACCAACGACCGGCTTTTGAGTTAATCCAAATGCTTTCATTGTTTTGGATTGATTATATTCAATGATGAGTTTATCGATTGTCTTTTTCATTTTTTGCTATTTCCCTCTTTGTTTATATTGTTAGCTGGTATGTTTTCGTTTACCGCATATTCTGTTTTGCAAATGTTTTTAATAGAAGCAAGTTTACTAACACTAGATAAATAAATCCAATGCTAAAAATTGCGATCGGTTGATTCACCCAATGAACAGATGAAGCGGTGGTTACGTCAGAACCTAACATGGCATTGAATTGATAAATCCAGTACGTTGGAATAATCGAAAAAAGTTTAGACCAATCACTCTCTATAAAGAAAGAAGCCACGGGTGAAAAGGCTATCAGGTTTAAACCTTTGAACCAGGTCAAGCCTTCTACTTTGTTGGTGGCAATGCTGGTTATGCTTAAGGCAAACAAAGGAACCATCATAGTGTTTAGAGTGGCGCTTGCTAAAATTTGCAATATAGTGAAATGTAAATCGGCTAGCCATAGCATGACCGTCGATATAACCAAAGTGTAGATCATGGGTAGGCCAATGCGAAAAATTAGATATTTCTCTGGTTGCAATGGTGTCACGAAAAGAGCCTGCATATTTCTGGCATCTTTTTCTTCGAGAATAATAAACGTTGTCACAGCCCCAGCCAAAAGACCAGATTGCATCACCAGAAAAGTAACCACCTGCGGCCGCCATGGTGTGAGCCAGTCAAATGTTTGTATGCCAAACGGCAATGCCCAGAAAATAGTCACTGCAAAAAGTAAGGGCACGATCGTAACAAATGCTGTTAGCATCGGGTCTCTAAAAATATTTTTAGTGTCAATAGTAATGTAATTTGTAATGTTCATAATGTAAATGTAAGAGCTTGAGGGCACCTCTAAAAACTCCGTTTTTACGGCGCCCTTGAGTGAAACTCTTATACTTCCCCTTTTTCGTATTTTTTAACAGCGTAAATTTGTATAACTACAATCAATATAATCTGATAGGCAAAAGCGTATATCAAGTCGAGTGTCGAAGCTGACTCAAACGATGCTTGAAATAAGATCAAAACTGCCTTGGTCGGTATCAGGTAAAACAAAGGGTTGGTGTATACATCACCAAGTTCCAAGAGGGGAATAAAAAAGGGAATCAAGTAAACCACCGCCCTCATGAGAAACCCGTTAAAACTAGAAACGCCGATTAGACTAATGATTCCGATGTAGTAAAACAAAATCGAAGATAAAATTACAGCCAAAGAGAAAATCAAAAAATTAAAATCAAACGACTTTCCTGCAATGGCAATGGCAAAGCTGCAAATTAGAGCAAGCACTGTGAGGGCAAGTGCCCTCGCGCCGAGTTTTATGGCGTGGTTTACAGAAGTCACACTTATTGCCTGCATGGTGTTTTGATTTTTGTCGTATAGCACCAGAACACCGGTGAACATAAAACCCATCATAACGGGGTCAGAGATCACGAATAAAATAATCAAATCATCGTAATGTAAATCGAGTGCAAAAAACAGGGCGGCATAAACCCCGGCAATAAAAAAGCTCATAGCCACCACTTGATAACGAGCTAGAAGCAGAAACTCCCATTGGGTGGCCCTTATCAAGGATAATATAAAGTTCATCGAGTATTTCATTTTAATTTTTGGCCAGTTGTTTCGATGAATATTTGATCAAGCGAGGCTTCTTCGGTGTGGATGGTTTGAATTTCATGCTTGTTAAGAAGGCTAATGAAATTTGTATTTTCCCCAAGTTTATTCATCTCAAAAGATTTTTCCTTTTGTTTCCCGGAATTTAAATATTCAACCTTCACACTTTTTTTACCATATCGAAGTTTAAGCTCTTTGGGTGAATCAATGAGTCTGATTTTCCCTTCGACTAAAAAGGCAACCTGGTCACAGAGTTCATCAGCATCGGTCATATTGTGCGTGGTTAAAAAAATGGTTTTGCCACGATTTTTCAAGTCGATGATGATATCTTTTATGATGCGCGCATTGGATGGGTCGAGCCCGGAAGTGGGTTCATCTAGAAATATCAGGTCGGGATCATGCAGTAAGGCGCGCACAAAGTTCAAACGCATTTTCATCCCTTTTGAGAATTCACCCACCCTTCGATCTTTTTCTGATTCTAAACCCACCATGCCTAGTAGGTCATTGGTTTTGTGCACAGGTTTCTGGTATAACGATGCGAAAAGGTCCAGGTTCTCTTTTGCCGTCAACTTAAGGTAGTGATTGGGCAGTTCAAAAGAGACGCCGATTTTTTCAAATATATCTCGTCCCCAATCTTTGATGTTTTTACCAAGTATGGTTAGGTTGCCTCTATAGGCGTCTCGCGTTTGGCGGGTGAGTATCGCTTGTGTGGTACTTTTTCCGGCCCCGCTTGGTCCAAGAAATCCAAAAACTTGCCCCGTTCCGACTTTGAATTCGATATTTTTTAAGGTGTCGTTTGTTCCATGCGGGTATTTGTAAGAGAGTTGTTCTACTTCAATCATTATGTTCTCCTTCTATTTGTTTGTTCCCACTCTTTTTCGAGAGTCCTTTTATCATCAATTTGAGTGTCTTGGGTTCAACCGTATGAAAACTTCCGGGTTGTAGATCGAGCAATCGTTCCACACTTTTTTCAAAATACAATATATTTTTTTCCAGTTTCTTCGCGATGTCAGGATCTTCGCTAATAAACAGGTGTGCATTTTTGGAACCCATATGTATAGCCAGTGCCATAATGGCCTCGGCTAACGAATCAGCCTCCTGGTCAGGATCAAGGCGTTTAAAATCTCCCAACTTGATACCCTCTTCGATTATATTTCCGAAGAAGGGTACTGTGTCTTGAATAATCTGCTCATTGATTTTAACACGCAATTTGATATTTTCTTCTTTGTATAAGGCTTCATAACTAGCTTTCATTGTCTCCAGATTTTCTACTTTTATATTCTGGCTGTTTTGAAAAGACCGGTTCAATTTTTCCAGTGGGGTTATAGGCATTTCTATAATTTTCTGAATTTGTTGTATTGCAGCAGTGGCAACCATGTTCACCATTTCAGAAAGAAGTTCATCTTTCGATTTAAAGTAATGGTAAAATGTTCCTTTTGCGATTCCCGTAGCGTGTAAGATATCAGTGATCGGAGTGTTTTCATAGCCTTGTGAAAAGAATAGTTTCTGGGCGGCTTGAATAATTTCGTTTTTTCGAATTTCGGGATCTTTTATAATTCGTTCTTTTTTTGAATTGACTTTACTCGTTTCATTTTTCATTTCTGTGTTCACCGTTACTCGTGTTAGTTGTAGACCGACCGTCGGTCTACATAATAGTAAATGATTCGTGTATCGTCAAGTTATTTTGCATTAAATCAGAACTCCATTATTAATCGTTCGATAGTACAGAAGCAACAACGTAAAATTTGATGGTCTATGGATGCTTTGCCAGCCGTGCCTGACCAATATGTTGCAACGGACCGAACACCAATACTCTGAAAACTGTCGGTTCTGAAATAACAACGTCAAGTTGTAATTTGACCGTATCGTCATCGGTCGCAACCGGATTGGCTCGGCTCACAGAGTCCATTATATTTTTCGGACCAGCACTGTTTGGGTTAGAAGTATCTGTAACGCCATAGCCGACAATGTCTTCCGTTTCCGGATTCAAAAAGATGATGACGGCGCTTTTCTTGTTCTCATTTGCAGCATCAGGTCCGAGAAATTTTCCACCACGGGCTGCGGGACGAATAATAATAGATGTATTTTCAGACTTCATTGGAAATCCTCGTAGTATTCCGATTCATTATATTATTTAAAGAAATATCAATTCTCAGATTAAAAATGTACATTAGATGCAATAAGTCTTTTGTAGTGGCTCCAAAAACCGTCATTATATTTGTGCTACAGATTAATTACCTTGCTTGAGTTACTATAATACAAAGTTTGGTCATGGTTTTATGAATGACAAACAGGCTTACGGTATCATTTTTACTTGCTGGTTAACTGCGACGATTGCGACATTAGGCAGTCTATTTTTCAGTGAAATAATGGAATTTGTACCTTGCACGCTGTGCTGGTACCAACGGATTTTTATGTATCCTTTGGTAATTTTATTTTTAATATCTTTATATCGGTTTGAAAAAAGTATTTTACTTTATTCTTTCCCATTTATTATATTGGGCTGGTTTTTCGCATTATACCATAATCTGGTACAGCTTGAAATTATTCCTGAGTCAGCTTCTCCCTGTGTTCAAGGAATACCCTGTTCAACAAAATATATAAATTGGCTAAATTTCATTACTATCCCTGCACTATCATTTTTTGCCTTTTCTATATTGCTAATACTAATAATAATTTTTTATAAAGGATACTACAATGAAAAAAAATAATATAATAATCGGTTTGACTCTGTTGAGTATGGCTACCCTGTTTGTCGGTGGTTCTTATTTTTATAAGTATAAAAAAGCCGAAAAGCAAAAGCAAACTCTTGAACAATACCGAAAAGATTTGGTTAAAAACTACAGCCCTGTTTATGGTGACCCAAACGCTCCGGTTGAAATTGTTGAGTTTCTAGATCCTGAATGCGAAACTTGCGCAACGTTTTTTCCTTTTGTAAAAGAAGTCATGAATCAATTCCCTGGAAAAGTAAAGTTAGTTATTCGCTATGCCCCCTTTCATCAGAACTCGGTTTTCGCAGTAAAAATACTTGAAGCAACGAGGCACCAAAATAAATATTGGGAGACTCTTTCAAAGCTTTTTGAAATGCAACCCGTATGGGGCGATCATCATAACCCCAAGCCGATGTTAATCTGGACCTATTTATCAGAACTAGAAATTGATACGGAACAAATTAAACGTGACATGGAAAGTCCAGAAATTATGGTGAGAATACAAACCGATTTGGAAGATGTAAAAACTTTCAACGTAAAGAAAACTCCTACTTTTTTTGTGAACGGTAAACCTCTAGAAAGCTTCGGATACAGGCAGCTCTTTGATGCCGTAAAAAAAGAAGTTGAAAATACAAAATAAGGTCGCTACGTAAAACAGATGAAATAATAAAATTCATTGTAAGTATACTTATTTATGGAAATGTGGTGAGTACTATATTGGAAAAATGGAAAACCCATAAAGCTCCCAACAATCGATTCGTCCAAAGCTTCGTTTGCAAGTTCAATTGTAGTATTCTATTTCGAAACGGAGGGGTTTTTCTATGACTGGAAACTTAAAAAAAGTATATATATTTATATCTCTGACTTTTATCTGTAACTTTGGTTTGGTTGGCCTGTTTTTTGCATTGGGAGGAAAGTGGACCATGCCTGGTTCACTTATTATATCCATTTTATATATGTTTATTCCTATGATCGTATCGATCTTCGTTCAAAAAGTTATTTTTAAAGAATCCATTAAAGCGCCACTTGGTATCTCTTTCAAATTCAATCGTTGGTTTGTAATTGCCTGGCTTATACCTGCCTTCCTTGCCATTGCTACTTTAGGTTTAAGTTTGCTTTTACCCGGAGTTGAATTTTCCCCTGATATGGAGGGCATGTTCGAACGGTTTGCAGACTTAATACCCCCGGAACAAATGGAAGAGTTGCGAACCACGGAACTTTTTATGCATCCTTTTTGGCTGGGACTGTTTCAAGGTTTAATCGCGGGAGTCACAATAAATGCCATTGCCGGGTTCGGCGAAGAGTTGGGCTGGCGGGGTCTATTACAAAAGGAGTTGGGCTTCTTAGGATTCTGGAAATCGTCCTTGATTATTGGCGTTATCTGGGGACTATGGCACGCGCCACTTATTCTTCAAGGTCACAATTATCCAGAGCATCCGGTTTCTGGAGTTGTAATGATGACTATATTTACTGTTCTTATTTCGCCACTTTTTTGCTATATAAGAATAAAATCTCGATCGGTCATTGCAGCGGCCATTATTCATGGTTCCTTGAATGGAACCGCCGGCCTTGCCATAATGTTGCTTAAAGGTGGCAGCGATTTAACCGTAGGCGTAACCGGAGTATCAGGATTCATTGTTCTTGCCATTGTTAATATTGGACTATACTTTATGACCAGACATTCAGACCAAAAAACCTTGACTATATTGTAACAAGGAACAGGTTAAATTCAGATTTTTATATGAAAAAATATATTCTATTCGCAGTCCTTTTCGTTGTTCTACCGATGTGTTCTAAAACGGCTCAATCCGAAGCTGATCAAGTATTCAAAAACCTGGAGCCCCGAAAAACTGTAAAAGATTTATCGGAACATATGAGCGTGGAAGAGATGTTAGGCGTAATTCATTGTAGAATTACCTGAGATTTTACTTGCACTGGCTTTAAGACATGCCAAACTGCCAATTGGCCTTTCCCTTTAACATCAATAAACCCTTTTGATTTGCAAACAAAATCATTCTTAATTAACTCATACGTAGACTTTGTTATTTGTATCATATCTTTTTCACCGTTTGATTCCATACGACTTGCTGTATTCACCGCATCACCCCAGAGGTCATAGATAAACTTTTTCTTCCCTATCACACCCGCGACTACGGGTCCTGAGTTAATTCCAATTCTAAATGAAATTTTTGTTCGATTATATTTGTTACCTCTAAAGTGTTTCTGAATATCCAGGGCCAATGATACTAATGCAAAGGCGTGGTCATTGCGAGATTGAGGTATACCTGATGCTACCATATAGCAATCTCCTATTGTTTTTATCTTTTCTACATCATATTTTTCAACTAATTCATCAAAATAAGAAAATACTTCATTAAGCATTTGCACTAATTCTTTTGGTTTGCATTTTTGAGATAAAGGTGTGAAATTGACAATATCAGCAAAAAGTATACTTACATTTTGATATTCATCTGCAATAGTGCGAGATCCACTTTTTAAAATATCTGCTATCTGTTTTGGTAATATATTTAAAAGCAATTCCTCTGATTTCTCTCTTTCAATTTCTAATAATTTTGTAATTGTATTTTTCTGTGCCAAAAAGTATGATAATAAAATAAATACGACGGTTGATACACCAACAATATTCATTACATAAAATAATTTAATTAGCAAGGGCGTCAGTGTACCAGACGGCTTCATAGTTCCTTCAAAAATAAAGCCAATCACAACTACAGCGATATAAGCTACAAACCATAAAATGGCTTTTTTTCTGGATAAAAATAAAAATGCCCCTAATGGGCAAGTAAATGACCAAAGTATAACAGCACTGGAATAATGGAAGTCGCCAAGAGAAATCATGAGAAATAATGGTAATAAAAGAGGTAGTAATAACTGAAGAAATCGAAAAAGTTTATACTTGTGAAAAGTAAAGTAAACGGCGATGCTGGTAAGAGATAATATACTATAAGTCCATGGGATATATGCCGACCTTACTTCCCCATAGATGAAGTATATTAAACCCCAGAATGCACCAAACGTGGCAATCAAAAGTGATGATAATACTAAAATTTTCTTCTGTAATTTAATCTCTGAGTCGTCATTCTTGTCCTCAGAAGAAATTAATAATTTATTGACCAAGTTCATATGCCTACCATCTTTTATTTCAATTTAATCATATGGAGTCATTCCAAACAATTATTATTCACAAATATACGATTACCCATAATGAACTACGCCTAACAAATTTTATCTGTTCGGGCCAACTTTGCTGTCCCTCAGGTCTCACAATGATATTTTTCATATTTTGGTTTTACAGTAAAGACATTTTCTCTTCAAACAGCATCTTACTGATTGCTCAACCACATTTTGGCTTCACCAAAACGTCAGAAAAAATCAATAAGTTGTTCATTTATTATCACGATAATCGGAACTTTACTTCTTCAATCGGTCACGCCAATAGTAAGGTTTGCGGCTCATATGTGCTACAGCAACTATCCAAATAACGTCTTTCATCTCAATATAGTTAATGGAGTATGGAAACCGGAGAAGTGAACAACAACTGGTACCATTTGTATTTATAGGCCAACGTTTTGGTGATTTCAAAATATTAACGAATGCTTGACTTACTTCCTGCTCAAAATCTAATCCCAATCCTGAAGACTTGGTTTCGTAATAATCAACTGCTTGCCAAAGTTCCAATTCTGCTTCATGGTGAACGATAAGACGTTTCATGAATATTTTGATCTAATTTCAGAAAGTATTTCTTCAGCTGGTCTCCCTTTCGCTGTGCCGTTTTTAATTTCTTTTACACGTTTTTCAATCTCTACATTCCAGGCAATTTCGGTTTGACTATCTTCTGGGATATCATCCAAACTTACAATGAGGTCATGAGCCAACTTAGCTCTTTCATCAGAAGATAGAGTATAAGCCTTATTGGCTACTTCATGTAATAATGAAGACATTGTTTTCCATCCTTATATATTGAAAGTTACAATTATAATTGAAACTCTGCATTTTATAATCATATATCAAGAAGGTTATATGACCATATAGAAATAATTATTATTTTATCATGATGTCAATAATTTATTTTAATCTTCCTGGCCCGTAAATGGACAAGCTTTTTGCCTATAACATTCATTGCCAACTAGTACAACCCGTATTAAAAACCGCCTCTTTTTAAGCGTCGGCCTGATCTTTGTTATCAATACTGACTGAGTAGCGCCATTTTTCTGGCTTTTTTTTCCATCATGGAAAAAAGAAGATAACCTGCGACACAAAATATAATCGAGTAAAAAGCCTGGTTCAGGTAGATCATAAAAATGTCCTGTCCGGGATTCTGAAAATAGTGTGACAGGTTTTTCATCCCAAGAGTCAGCGGGAAGATGTCGTATAACACCGCCCAGAAGGAGTCGTCGGCGAGAGCGGAGCGGTCTTGCCAGAAAAGGCCAAGCAGCCCGAAATTTATAATCTGAAAAAATGTTCCCACTCGTTTAAAAAGCAGAGTTACGCCTGCAAATATGTACGCTATTCCATACACCCCGATGGCGATTAAAAACAGACCCGGTATGACAACATAAAAAACAGAGAGCGATAGGTCGACATCAGGCATGGATAATATATACGCGCTCATTAAAAGGAAAAAACTCATTGTCTGTCGTGGAAACTGCGAAAACCCTCTGGCAAGTAAAACTGTGCCAAGCCTATGGCCCGATATTGAAAGTTGCTCGAGTGTTCCCGTCTGGCTCTCGTTTGAAATCTGGCCCGACCATCCCATTTGTGAGCTCATGACAAACTGCATAAGACAATAACCTAAAATCATTCTGTTATGATCAATTTCGAGGCCGCCTTTATCTGACAGCTGAGAAACCCCAAGAATTATAGCCATCAATATTACATACATAAAAAATATGAAGGAGATGATTTCCATTGGGTAGCGTTTTAAAAACAGGTACTCTCTTTTAAGTTCTGCCTTAACCAACAGAAAAAACTCACCCATATATTTCCAGACATTATCCACCGTTCACGCTCCTTAAAAAGACCTCTTCGAGGTCGTCTTGTGTTTGTCGAACAGAAATAATCTGCTCGCTTTTTTTTGAAACAGTTTCCAACGCTTCTTTAAAACCTTCTGCGCTTTTACAATCAATTTCCATTTCTGTAAGATCGCCGTTTGAATTTTTTACTTTCACATCATATTTTTTCTTCCAGAGCGCCGGCGGTGTGAATTTACCTTTTACTACAAACTCGTATAAATATTTTTTTGCAATTTGCTTTAACTCTTGAATTGTCCCTTCTCGAATGAGTTCCCCTTTGTTTATTATGCCCACACGATCTGCCAATTTGTCGACCAGGTCCATTTGGTGCGTCGTTAGTAAAATTGTTTTTCCCTCTTTCTTTGCAAGGTCGCGAATCTTTTGTTTAATTTTTCTGGCGCTTGCCACATCTACTCCCAGGGTCGGTTCATCTAAAAGTAATATCTGGGGGTCGGTAATGAGCGCCGATGCGATCGCCAGTTTCTGTAACATTCCTCGTGAAAGGTGTCTGCTCTGATTTTTTTTCTTGGCGTCAATATCAAGGTCGACCAGGTATTGTTCAGCTTTTGCTTTTATGGTTCGAGTTGGAACACCGCGTAAATTCGCAAAATAATGTAAATTTTCAAGAGGAGTTAGTCTCCAGTAGACATTGCGCGTACCTTCTAAAACTGCGCTTAAAGCTTCGTAATTTTTTACTTTTTTATCATCGAACAAAATTTTTCCCGAAGTTGGAATAATCAGACCTGCTATCATTTTTATGAGAGTTGATTTTCCCGCACCGTTTGGCCCTAGTAATGCATAAATTTCACCGGGTTTTATTTCAAAACTGACATTTTTTACAGCTTCGACGGTCTTCTTGCTTAATAATTTAGTATATGTTTTCGTTATATTTTCAACTTGAACTTTCACCCTGTCAGGATAATATATTATAGCAGTGTTGGCAAATTGTATTTTATGTTTTCCCACCTCTGGTATTGGAGAAAACTTCGGACGCCGGGGGGTAGCGTAATAACGTTTTTGTTTTGCCAAAAACAAAAACTTATGCAGCGTGGGGGGCCAGATACCTACCGTAGAGACGCGATTTATCGCGTCCCTACGGCGAGGTGTGCATTCAAAGCCCCCCTTTTATGAAGTTAATTTATGGGTTTTGCATCCATGTCGTGTAGCCATCAATGGTCGGGTCGCCTGTGTCTATGACGACGAGTTTTCCGGTTGCGGTGGGAGCGTAAATTTTCCCTTTGTATAATAGAGGTTGGGAACGAATTGGTTCTCCGATATCATACTCTTTTACTACCAGACCAGTGTCTACCTGAATTGCTATAATTTTACCGTCAATTGTTCCGAAGAATAGTCGGCCGCCAGCGTAGGAAGGGGAAGTTACCGGAGAACCGCCTTGTGCTATGCCGATAACTGGTATTTCGTATTTCCACAAGAGCATTTTTGTCAAAGGGTCAAAGGCCCGAACGGTAGTTCCCATCGCTGCGATAATTTTATTTTTATAGAAGCCCGTGTGGGAGCCTTCATATGCCTGCATCGTAGAAACGCTTTTTCTTCCAATGTGTACAAAGGACGCTTCAGGATGTAGCAGTGCCGGAGCTCCACTATAGAGGCCACCATTCCTGTCGTATAACACCCCCGCCATGGAATAGGGTGTATCGTCTTGTATGCGGTAATCGATATATCTGGCGTCCAGACCAGTACCTACATATCGATTTGTAAAATCTCTCTTAGATATGGCCGGGGCTTCCACCGCAACTTTGCCCGTTTGTTCATCGATACGTTTTGTATAGTAAAGGTGTGACCCGGCAACAAAAACAGGAGACGTTGCCCGCTCCCGACTGACTGTTAACACAGTGCCATCATTTTTTGAAAATCTGTAAATTGCTCCACTGTGCGTTGTTGTATAAATATCTTTTCCAGCCAGAACCGGGGCTGTAATGACATCACTGTCGACCCATTGTTGCCAAAGTATTTTTCCATCAGTTAAGGAAAAAGCCCCCAGAACATGAGTAGGGGCCAGGTTTCCTTCTGCGGAACTATATATATCGGAAGGGTAAACAGCGTAATAAGCATTGTTGTCAGCTGCGGGTGTTGTCGGAAGAACGCCCGATACAAAAAAGGAAAGTATCATTTCACCTGTTTCTCGGTCGAGCAAAAATATAGTACAAGATTCCGTGCTTAATATAATATATTTACCACCGCAAACAGCTGATGAAGGGCCGGCGTCGTTCATGGTGACGCCCCAGATAAGATCGCCCTCAAGAGTAAAGGCATAATATGTACTGCTGTTGAATCCACCGCTTACGAATATTTTGTCATCGCAGATAACGGGCGTTGGCACCGGGCTTTGGGATGGAAGTGAAAGTATAAAACCATTTTCAGTTTTTGCTTTAAAGTTTTCCGTTTGTTGGTGTATGTGGGCACCGCTACTTCGAAACTGAGTCGGAGGTTGTGGTTTTCCATCTGCATTCCAGCTTAAAACCTCAGATAAAATATCCCCTTCTATGAACTCCCTTTTTATAGCTTCTTCGATTCTTTCTTTAATAAAATAGCCTTTTCCGTCAGTTATATCTTTTAATGTTATAACAAAACCGTGCCACCAGTTCTGGGCCTCGTAATCGAAGGTGCAACCGGTTTGCACGATTTTGCCCCAGACAACTTTCTTGTTGGTGAAAAACTTTTGATTGAAATTATAGAACGCTTCGACTCGTTGTTTGTCAACTGCGTTGGACGCATAGTATACGTCATTTGCGCATCTCGCCGTAACATATTCGACTTTTGCAATAATATTTCGGGAAACTAAAGCGTATTTTTTCAGGTCTTTTTCGGAAAGGTTCAGTTTGTCGTACTCTAACCGAATGGCTATCTGGTTCGATTTTATTTTATCCGGATTAAACCTTCGGACCGTTGTCTCTTGTGAACCCAACACGCGGGCCACCTGCCCTTCCATGGCGAGAATCTCTTTTTTTCGATTGATCTGGGAATTGGTTCCGGTTGAAAATAAAAACAATAAAAATGATAAACCAAAAATTACAAAAGTTGTTTTGCGACGCATAACTCCATTCCTCCTTGAATATTGCTCGGGTCCTGTACTAAACTTTATTACGCTAGCATAATGAATAGATACGGCAAAAAGTCAATCCGTTTTCTTTTACCAAACATAGCCACAGCCATAAGAAATACGCGGTAATGTAAGAAGCAACCAACGTTGAGATAAGATTAATCCTACTACTGTAAAAAGAGCGCTATCTTGTGAGATTCTTTTGTGGTTTTGTCAAGCAATGTAGGCGCAATTTAATGTTGCGGTGTTGTTTTGGCTACCAGTATTCTGATTCATGGAATCTGTCCAGCTGGAGGCGCACGTATTCTGGTGGTGAGGTGGGTAATTCAACACCTCCATACAATTTAATACCCAGCCAGTAGAACGCGAGACGGTGAAACTGCGAAGAGTTCTCGCTCAACCCCCTTACAAGCTCATCCAAATACCACTCCAGGGCCAGACGAACCAAACGAGACATCGTCCAATGCATTAACCCGGCCGTCATGCGAATAAACATCTCGTCAGAACCATAAAGGCACAACTTATGCCGATGCAAATGCTCTTCACTGCTTTGCAACTTTACTCGCCGATTCAAAGACTGATATTTCTTCCACTTATCATGTTTTCCTGATTTCAACACACAATTCGTAATAAACATAAAAGGATCTTTCCTTTTAATTAAACGAAAAACACAATAACGTACCACCCAGGAATAACTCGTTTTCTTCGCCTCAGAAATTCGCACTACTTTTTCCCAGGCATTCGCGTTCACCCGAATCTCCAGAAAATGATCTACATGTACGCCCAGTCTATAAAGTGGTTCACTGTTTCTATTCACCATACTTGTGTTATATAGAAAAAAGCGATTTTTTTACACTAGTGCTGTGACTGGATAGATGTTACATTAGCTTGTTTCAATATAATCTATCTAGTCACTGCTTAAGTCATAGACTCTGAGTGCAAAAGGCACTTCGAGTGGCGTTTCCACTTGAATTTGTGAAGCGGTAGCGGAAAAAATTAAAAAGACACGGCACTAACTCGACTTAAATTATACAGAATTTGTTTTTTTTAAAGAAATGTTTCACGGCTTCGGCTCACCGAATAAGTTGTTACAATTTGTTGTCGCTATTTGTATTAATCGCGAATTCGATCCAGTACGCTTTCAAGTTTTTTACGCTTTTTGCTTCCGAGGTTTTTGGGAGAATCTGAACAAAGATGGTCACAGGTTTTCTGGTTTCCTTTGGCATAAAATATTTTGCCACAAACAACGCATGTACGTTTATCCGGTGTTTTTGAACCCATTGAAATTTTCATATATTTGTCTGCACCATTGGTTACATAAAACGTACAGTCAAGGTTTAACCACTGCCCCCGTTTCGTAAATTGAACCTTCCGTTAAGGAAAACTAATAATTGTTGACGAATGACAGCTGAAAAATATACAAAGGTTCAGACATAATGGAACAAGTAACCCTCGAAGAATACCCAGGCAAAGGTTTTACCCCTGAAGGACCGGCGGGACCAGAAATAAACATGCCACCCGATGGAGAGTATGAAGATGTAGATTATAATAAAGATAAATTTCTTGGCTCTACGAAATCCCCACCAGGGTATCGGAGCAAAATAATACACTTAGAACCGAATACAGATAAGTACGAAAAATGTTTAGAACAGTTCCAAGAGAAGATACAAGAGCATATTATAAATGAAAAACCTGACTAAATATTTCTTGCCATGACACCGGCTGCATACATGGTACATTATGTCCAAGCCAATTCAAGATAAAATACTAAAAACCGGTGCCCTTTTATTTTCTGCCGCCATCGGAATTAGCATATTATATGCCGCCTCCAACGAAAAATCTAATATTAAAACAGAGCAAGTCGAGCAAATACAAACAGAAGAGGAAACTCCGAAGTTGACCCTGGAACAAGAAGAAGAGTGTGCAACACTCAAAATGGATTATGAAAACGAGAAAAGAAAATACGATGACAAGTATCTCAGCACCACAAAATCGGCAGCCCCTGCAATAACCCTTTTTGAACTGGAACAAAAATGGAAGGAAAAATGTAAACCTGATTCTGCAGGCGCTCCCGAATCAGCTGACACATTAAATTCACCCGACCTTATTATTCCCAACGACCCTGAAAATAAATGATACTACTGCTAAACGAATTTGTTGATATATCAATCTATTTTTTACTCATCGGCATAGGGCTCGCACCGCTCGAAAGAGTCTTTCGTAAAAACAGACAACCATTCTTTCGTAAAGAGTGGTGGACCGATGTCACCTTCTACCTGTTGCAAAATATGGTTTGGACAAAAGCCACGCTTTTTTGCCTCATCTTTATCGACGGTCTAACAACAAACTTCGACCAATCTGCGTTACGCAATTTTATTATGGGATTGTCTTTCTGGGCGCAAACCATTTTAGTATTTTTTTTATCAGACCTGCTCATTTACTGGGGCCACAGACTATCTCATAAAAGCGATCTACTCTGGAGATTTCACCGGGTCCACCATACCCCCGTCGCGCTCGACTGGGCTGCGGCTTTTCGGGAGCATCCGCTCGACAATATTTACACACGAATTTTAGTCAACCTGCCACCACTGGCTATGGGGTTTTCCCTGGAGAGCGTTTCGACATTTGTTGTGTTCCGAGGTCTTTGGGGGAACTTTATTCATTCCAATACGCCTTTTGGCCTGGGGCCTTTTAAATATATTCTGGGTTCGCCAAGACTGCACCACTGGCACCACGACATAAAATACAATAGTCGCTGCAACTTCGCCAACCTCATGCCCTTAATGGACGTCATGTTCGGAACATTCTACGACCCTGGAAAATTTCCCGAAAAGTATGGAATACCTGAAAACATTTCACATAACTATTTTGCCCAACTCATCACCCCGTTTTTGCCGAAAAAACTTAGACATAAATTTAACGCGAAACTGGTGAAAAGGTAAAAGAAAATCGGGCCAGATGGGCCCGGGCTCCGGCTGCTGTCTGGCGACCGTTTTCGCGCAAAAAGAACCTGTGACCTAATTTATAAAAATAAAACAATGATGTTTTAACGAACGTCTTCGTCCCTCAGCCTCGCTCAAACTCAGCATCCTCCGCCTCAGGTTTCGCAATGATATTCTACAACAATCATATAAATACATATTGCGATTTAATTAGTAAATTTCATCATGTTTTCCAATATCAACTAATATTGCCTTACTTTTTTCTTCACTAAATTGAAAAATTAAACGGTGATCATATGTAATACGAAGTGCCCAACATTCTTTTAAAGCCTGGATCCCATACGATTTCAATCATTTAAATCTTTCATTAAATCCTTAACGGACCCGACTTTAGACTTTCCATTTTTAAAGCTGGATATGGCTTCATTGCTACGCTGACGAATATTGTCACGTCTGGCTTCGATAAGCATTTTATCAAACACTTCTTTAACATATTCCTTGTCTTCCAGAGCAAGTTCATCCAATTCACTGATCACTTTATCAATCGTTACTGACATTATTAAATACCTTTAGATAAATATGATATACTTTCCCGCCCTTGTCAACATTTTATTTCCCCCACAATTTGTACCGCAATAAATCCTAATTGAGATATTTACATAAATGTTGCACTAATTCCAATGTAATTCGGGCCTTGAAATAATTCATTTGCTATAGAATTATGTATTCCTACGACGCCTCAACAAATTTCATCTGCTCACGCCCGACTACGCGTGCGCTCGGGTCTCACAATGGTATATTCCATCAATTGAATTTACAGTAAAGTGATTTTCTTTTCTGTTGTATTATTGCCAGTCGACGAGATTGATATTTTCAATTCGCTTAAATTCTCGTGTATTGTTTGAAACCAATACATAGTCATTCATCATTGCTGTAGCTGCAATCATTAGATCATATGGTCCGATAGGTTCACCTTTTCGTTCTAGCGTAGCTCGAATTTTCCCACAGAATTTGGCTGCACCATCATTAAATTCTGCCGTAGCAAAAGAGTCTAAGAATTACTCTGTTTTCCTAAAATAATGCGATTTCTTCCACTTGCCTTGGCTTTGTATAAAGCTTTATCCGCAACGCTTATTAATTCTTTTCCTTTTAAACGGTCCTCTGGATTCGCTGTGGCAACGCCAATGGATACAGTAACGTGATCAGCAACATTAGATTTTCGATGCATAATCTTCTTTTCTTCTATCCTTTGTCTGAGATTTTCTGCCAATAAAGTTGCCCCAGATTCACTTGTCGCAGGTAATAATACAACGAACTCTTCACCGCCATATCGGGCAACAAAATCGCCTGGCCTGTTAAATAACTTTTTTAAAACCTTTCCAACAGCTCTTAAGGCTTTGTCACCGGCCTGATGCCCAAATGTATCATTGTATTTTTTAAAATAGTCTACATCTATCATAAACAAGGATAATGGATTTTTGAATCTTTTAGAGCGTTTCCACTCCAGGGCTATAGTTTTGTTAAAAATTCGACGGTTATACAAACCGGTTAGTTCATCGATTTCCGATAAATTTTTTAACTTTTGCTCGGTTTTTTTCAATGCAGAAATATCGGTACCGTAAATATTGATATAATTCCGGTCATGAACATTAGTAAAATGAAAAGAAAGAATTTTCCCTGCCCATATATATTCAACATCTTCTGACTCCCCTTTATGAACCACCTTATTCAGGGTCTCCTCCCATTGGATTGGTAATGCTGTAATACTTCCTTCTGAATTTTTGCAACCAAATAAATTACAGGCTGACTGGTTTGCATATAATATTTTATTGTCATATGAAATTCTAAAAACGGGATTTGGATTCTCTGAGGGCATGTCGGCGATTTTTCTCGTTTCCATTTCTGAATTTTTCAACCGTATACCAAGATACCCGGTTATTGAAATCGCTAAGATGGCAAGTAACCGATTAGACAAAACCATCCATAAAAGCCCACCGATTGGTGAAAGAATATAGCCAAGTATTGTTAAACCTATACAGAATATGCTGATAAAACATGTAATCCGCGTATTTTTTAATTGAAGCGAGATCAGTACAACAACGATGTAGGGAACACCCCCCGCTACTCCCAATGGAATATTGTAGTCTATCCAGAATATTGTTGCAATGACAAATGCTAATATAATATATATTTTTCTATTTACATTAGATAACATAAACCCTCCTATTCCTATTCCCTGTTTTTAGGTTTCTACCTCTACCACTATTATGATTATAAATAACCTTCCCCTATATCCATTGTATGCGCAAATAACATGCCATCCTATTACAGCTGAAATCGTTAAAAAACTATACAAATTCACGAATATATTTGCAAATTGATATCCCATTTTATCTAATAAAAAAGAAAATGTAAAGAACAAATTTCATCTACTCAGGCCACCACCCGACGCATGAATAGTATAACAACGATTAATACTCTTGACGTGGCACCAATAGTCTGTACTGTCTCACATCAGTATTTTACAAAGAAAAATCACGAGAATAGACTCCAATTACCCCCCTACCGACATCAAGACACAATTGTGTCTAAATCATTTTGGACAACTAAAAAAAGGAGCTGAATTATAAATGGCTGAAGAATGGGTTGAACAGATGCAAAATCAGGTGAATACGCTTGAAAAACTCCAGAAATATATTAATGTCTCAGATTCGGAAGCTGAAGCAATTCAGTCCATGGAAACAAGATGGGGTACTACACCCTACTTTGCTTCTTTAATGGATAAGGATGACCCCAACTGTCCTATCCGACGTCAGGTAATTCCATCCATGCAAGAAAATAAAAATGTATGGGGCATGGAAAACTATCTCGTCTGGAAAGAAAATAGAGCAACAGAAGAAGTTCGCCCCGATACCATCGCCCGACAATACAAAGATCGTATAGCTTTTACGGTTACGGAAGTTTGTGGTATATATTGCCGTCACTGCTTTCGCAAAGAGTTAGTTGTAGACCGAAAATTAAAGTTGCGTTTTGATATTGAAGAAGGGCTAAAGTGGATTTCAGAACACAAAGAAATTCGCGATGTACTGGTTACCGGTGGCGACCCCTTGATTTTATCAGACGATAAACTCGAATACATTGTCACCAAACTTCGTGAAATACCCCATATACAAATGATACGTATAGGTACACGCTTTCCCATTATTTTGCCTCAACGAATAACAGAGGGCTTAAAAAAAGCCATCGGGGGTTTTCACAAAGTACCAGTCTGGATAAACACACAGTGCAATCACCCGAACGAAATAACGGAGCATACCGCAAAAGCCGTTTACGAACTTTTAAGTTGCGGCATTAACGTAGGCAACCAGGCAGTTTTACTCAAAGGGATTAATGACGATGTCGATACCTTCCGAGAATTACATCAAAAATTATTGCGCACCCGAATTCGTCCTTACTATTTATTTTATTGTGAACCTGCGCCGGGCATAGACCACTTTCGCACTCCTGTAGAAAAAGGCGCGGAGTTAATACGCGACGCCTTGCGAGGTCATACTACCGGTTTGGCGCAGCCTATGTATGTACTGGCAACGAAAATTGGTAAAATTCCACTGATGCCCGATTATTATATGGTAAATAAAGATGAGAGTGAATATACACTGCGCAACCATCGTGGCGAAACGACTAAAATTCCGGTCATCCCGGACGTAGAGCCATAAACCTTTAATAGTTAATAGTTAGTTTTGTTCACTCTTTTCCATTTGTTGAAAGCGCTCAAAGAGTTATCTGTGGTACATTGAAAAACATGCATCGTTCTTGCATAATATGGTTTCGCTAGTTCTTCATAAAGTTCTTCATCTGAAAAATTGACCCCTTGAACAGCCGCGTCAAATCTGGTGGCAGCAAAAAACATTTTTCTTACATTCGCCCAGCTAATGGAAGAAAAACACATGGGGCATGGTTCGGCGCTGCTATAGATTATGCAATGTGACTTTTCTCCGGGTTGCGGAAGGTTCGAAGCTCCTTTTTCAATATTACCAAGATTGAATACCCCGAGAGAGTGGCATGCGCTTCGAATCGTCATTACCTCAGCATGAGCCGTTGGGTCGTTAATCTTTGTAACCTGATTATGATTTGTCCAATACCGTATAATTTCATTTGTTTCATCATCAATCTGTAAAATTACCGCGCCAAAAGGACCACCTTCCTTCGCAATAGATTTTTTTGCTTCCTCACAGGCAAGATGCATCCACTGGTCACCCATAATTTGTATCTCTTTATAAATTTCTTCCACTTTAATATTCGCAGTCTGCACAGGATAATATTTACAATCATCCTGGTTTGTAAGGGTACAATCCGGAACATATTCATCCCATTTCTGATGATAGTCTGCCGAATTAGAATTTACCGAAACTATTTTAAATTCGTAAATTTCTCCCTTACCGTCGACCGGTGGGGCTAAATACGGCGGCGCAGCTTCATGTTTTTTATTTTGGTAGTTAAAGTGCAAAGTTTTATACATAGTTCTTACCTTTTCCGTTTTTTTGGATGATAACCAGATTATTTTATGATTCAATATACGTACACATTTTTTTAGTTTTTACATATGTTTAAACATGATTACGCCATGGGTTATGGAACCGCATCTCGATTACGATTGAATATTAAAACCCTTTACCGAATGTCTTACCGGTCGATCAAACGTTATGGAGTCATTAGCGTGGGTAATGGCCGGCGGGGGTTTTGGAGCCGCTTTACGATTTATTGTTTTTCGCAAAGTCGCTGTAATGGTAAAACATATTTTCCCCTGGCCTACTCTGGTTGTCAACCTTACAGGTTCATTCGTAATGGGTTTTTTACTCGGAAGTTTCGAGAACCATTTTATAAACGAACAAACAAAAGCCTTCCTGTTTATCGGATTTCTGGGCTCTTATACAACATTTTCCAGCATCTCAAATGAAGTGGTTTTAGCCATTCGTGAAAAACTCTACAAAACGGCAATCGCAGACATATTAATTCATAATATCGGCGGTATCGCTCTGGCTTTACTCGGCTTTTATCTGGGTAACGCTATTTAAAGGTCTCTCAGGTATACAATTTATACAAAAAAAGAATGCAGAATTATTCTAATTTTCCGATGAATACCGTATGACTGGAAAAAAAAAAGTTGAAACGGATATTAAAAAAATTAATCCTGTGGACTCTGAATGGAGTGATATTTCTAATTTTGTTGCCGCATTTGCGGAAAATAATGAAAGGATAGACAACGGGGTTACTATTTCACATCGAATTGTGAAAGAAGATGATATCGAACATATACCAGCTTACCAACCGCAGACCGAGTCAACAACTGCCCCTCAAAATCCAATTGGGGTCTCCATTCAAAAAGAGTTTCATTTCATGGATAAAGAGTTTAAAGAGGTTTCGGGCAATTTTCAGGGAATTAAAAACGAATTAAATGACATGCTCAAAGAACTCGGTGAAATTCGCGAAGCCAGGTTAAACCTGCAAACACGTCTTGATAAAATCTCCTGATCGTCAATACAGACGATAGGGTTCCATTAACCTGCGAAACCTGGCGACATTGCGCGCCTCTCTTGATTTCCATTTATAAAAAGACAGACCTTCCAGTAATGCCTTGCGCATAGAGTCCGTGCCGGTCAATAAATCAAGTTTATACGAATTCGGATATTTTAATAATAGATCAATTTCCGGGTACTGCTTTAAAAAGTATAGCAATAGCTGATAGGCAACATAGTCGGGACGATAGACTGCAAGATGAATGGAAACTATTTTAAACCCCCGAATAAGTTTTCCTTTGTATTTTCCAGTCATGGGTTTATACTGAAAACGTTCCAGGTGAATGCCCCGAATTCGCGGCGGAAGCTTATCGTGTTTTATACCCGGATGCCCGAAAATACAAAAAGGGTCATTGCTGTTTCGTCCATAATCGAAGGTAGTCGACTCCAGAAAAATTCCCAGCCAGTAACAACGCAAAGCCCTGTCGTCGGGTATATTCGGTGAGGGAGGTAGAAAAATCGAACGATCAGGAATTTTATTCTTGTTGTAATTTGCCAGCCTCACAAAGGTAATATTCAAATTCAGATTCTGCGATTTTACAAAATACCGGGCCAGTTCCGCGTAAGTATAGCCGGGAAAAAAGGCAATTTCCTGCTCCCCTAAATACGAAAAATACTCCGTTCGGGCCACAGGTCCGGTTACACCTAAATACGCCGCCGGGTTCGGATGATCGACAAGCACAAAAACGGGAGGCTTTGTCATGTGACTTACCGCCACCATGGACCTCGTTAAAATGGTCCTGTAAGTATAAGGCCGCACACCCACATCGGGCAGATCAAACAAAAGGTCGCTGCATCCTTTAAAGAGCTTTCTCATCTCTTTTTCGGTTTTCATAAAAACAGAGTAAAAACGGACCCGGTTTTTGCTGAAACTTTTATCCTGAACTTGCTCCATAGAAGTCAGTCCATGCTCAGGAGTAAAAACTTTATATATTTGTATATTTTTTTCGCTTAGAAAATCTTCCAGTAAAGAGGTTCCAGGCGAAACCCCCGGAAGAAGCAGGTATTTACCCGTTGCGGACTGGTTCGTAATAATACAAAGATTTTTCCCATGGAATTTGCTCGTAAGCTTTTTATAGAATATTTCAGGGTTTTTACGCGAGAGTGTAATAGAACTCTGCTGACCAAAAAGAGGGACTAAAGTGCAGAAGACAAAAAGTATGGGCAATGTCAGCCGTGAGACCATTATTTTATGTATACAGTTTTAACGTTTGCAAACTCAAGCATTCCATATTCTGAAAGTTCCCTTCCAAAACCGGACGACTTAATACCCCCAAAAGGCAACCTCGGGTCAGACTTTACAAAATCGTTCATAAAAACACTTCCAGCCTGAATTTTATATCGGGCAAGCTTTTCCATACGGTCAATATCCTTACTGAATAGAGCCGCTCCAAGACCATAATTCGTTAAAGCCGCCAGACGAACGGCCTCAAGCTCGGTAGAAAATGAAGTGACGGCCGCAACCGGACCAAACGTCTCTTCCTCCCACGCTGTCATACCGGGTTTTACACCCGATAAAATTGTAGCCGGATAATAAAACCCTTTCTTATTCGGAATTTTACCTCCGAGTTCAAGTTTCGCTCCTTCTTGAACCGTTCTCTCAACCTGAATATGAATATGATCTCGAAGATCTTTGCGCGCCATCGGCCCCAGGTCTACTTCACCATCTGGAGCACCCATCTGTTTGGATTTCATTTTTTCTATAAACATTTCCATAAAGGCAGGGTAAATTTTTTCATCGACAATAAAACGTTTCGCAGAAATACAGCTCTGCCCACAGTTTAACAACCTGGAATTTACACAACTCTCCACGGTTTGTTCCAGATCGGCGTCTTGAAACACAATATAAGGGTCAGACCCTCCCAATTCCAAAACCGAGGGTTTCAGGTTTCGACCGGCCAATTCAGCGACAGCCTTCCCGGCTTTCTCACTTCCTGTCAGCGAAACTCCCTGCACAAAATCATTTTCTAAAATAAAAGGCACTTGATCAACCGATATGGGAAGATTTTGAAAAACTCCCTCTGGGTAACCCGCATCTATAAAAACCTTTTCAATCGCCATTGCGCATTTCATAACGTTTGGAGCGTGTTTTAGCAGTACTGAATTACCAACCATAATGACTGGCAAGGCAAAACGAAAAACCTGCCACAGTGGAAAATTCCAAGGCATAATTCCAAGAATAGTTCCCAGGGGTTGTATGGTCACATAACTTTTTGACGCTTCTGTTTTTATCTCTTTATCTTCTAAAAAAATTGGCCCGTTTGTGGCATAATAATCGGCTAAAACTGCACACTTTTCGACCTCAGCAAGCGACTGCGCAATCGGTTTACCCACTTCAAGCGTAATGAGTTTCGCAAGGTCCTCTTTTTGCTCTCGCAATATTATCGCAGTTTTTTTTAAATATTTTGCACGAGTGTACAAATAAAGCAACCTCCACTCCATATAAGCGTGGTGCCCTTTTTCAATTTTATTGATAATTTCTTTTCGATTTACAGGTTCAAACGTTTCAATACGTTCTTCTGTAGCCGGATTAATACTTTCCAGTTTCATGATAAATACCACCCAAACGAATTAATTTCGTTATTTCTAAAGTTCTATTACTAGGTTAGGTATCTTTTTTAGAGAACCGTCTTGCATCAAGGGAAAAAGGTGAGCCATATCACCCGGTGTTACCACCAACTCTCCCCAGATTGATCCGCATTTTTGAAGAACCTGGAATGCTTCTTTCTTTTTATTGACCCCGACAAGAGCCTTTGCATGAAGATAAAGTGCTTCTGGGTCAGAATCACCCCATTCATCTAAATGAAGTTTAATATGCGCCAGCGCTTCTTCATAATTTTGTTTTTTTAAATAGATATCGGCTATAAGGTCGTGATACAAAAACTCATTAGAAAGTTTCGAACAATGTTCGAATAAAATTAGCGATCTCCAGAGGTATCCGCTGTAATAGTATATTAAAGATATCTCAAGATAGACAAAGTATAATTCTGCATTTCTTTCTTTTGCTGCAATCTTATTTACTCTCAGGCATCGTTTCAAAATACTGATGGCCTCTTTTGAGCGGTTTTTCTCACGCAAAAACTGTGAATAGATGAGAGAGTATCGGGTATTTGTGGGAAATAGACAGACCGCTCTGAGATATAAACGGTTTGCCCGTTCCATATCGTCCAGTTTATGAAACATGGTTGCGCCAATAAATGCAATCTGACCACTCACTGGATGCCTCGAAAGCAAACCATCGACATATTCCACAGCCGATTTAACATTACCTACCTGCATTAAACAGCTGACCTTAATATTTGCTATTTTCGAGATCAAATGTATATGGTCAGTTTTTTTCTCAACAATCGTTAACAGGTTAAATGCTTGAGTATATTTTTCTTGTTCAAAAAGCGATAGCGCTTTTCGAACATCTACAAAGATTTCTTTTCGATTATTACCCATTTCTATACCCACTTATACACATAAAAACACTATTGCTATTCTGTCAATAAAAATCAGGATATATAATTTAATAATTTTCCCCCTGCTCAATGTTGTACAGTGTACCTTTCCTTTAGTATCGACAAAGAAAATGAGCAACCACTATGAAAGACGAAATCTATAAAAACAGGCGCAATAGAATCGAGAAATTTACTTTTAGCAAAGAAGTATCTCAAGTTTTTGATGATATGATTCGTCGCTCTGTTCCCGGTTATCTCGAAAATATTTTTATGTGTACTGACCTGATAAATGAAATTTATAACGGAGAAGGCATTTTATACGATCTTGGATGTTCAACCGCAGCTCTGCCCATATCTTTAAGTGAAAAATTCAATGAAAAACCGTTTACATATACAGGTATCGATAATTCAGAAGCAATGGTAGATAAAGCCCGAAACAACACAAAAAACCTGCCTGAACACCATAATATTCAATTTGTTGCAGGGGATATTCGTGAATTCGATTTCTCAAATGCTGCCATTTTCATCGCCTCTTATACTCTACAGTTTATTCCACCCGGTGAAAGAGAAGAGCTGGTGAAAAAAATATTCGACCGGCTACCACCCGGCGGAACTTTTATTATGAGCGAAAAAGTACTTGAAGAACATATACAAGCGACTGAAATTTTCAAAACTATGCATTACTTGCTAAAAAAAGACCAGGGCTACTCTGATATCGAAATCTCCCAGAAAAGAGAGGCTATTGAAGAAATACTTGTCCCCTTCACCGTCGAAAATAATTTGAAAATGCTGAAAGAAGCCGGGTTTGCGTCCGCTTCCATTTTTTTAAAAAAATATAATTTTACATCGTTTATAGCTATAAAATGATACCAGTCAATCTAAAATACCTCGAACCCTATGGTGTAAATATCCGTCCTTTAGAACGAGATCTCTACTTGCGTCATCGTTATTTAACGGACCCATTAAATATGAAATTATGCCGGGCGCTGGCACACGTTCCCGACGTTAAAGCTGAAATAAAAAATTACTCCGGCTCGGTTGTTCAAATCGGCGATCGCTCTGAAATTGACGAGCCAACATGGCAAGCCATCGATCAGGGTTTACATTCTTTTATTCCCTGGAAAAAAGGGCCGTTCAATATTTTCGGAACAGAAATTGAGGCCGAATGGCGTAGCGATCTGAAATGGGACCGAATCGCCCCTTACATGGGTTCTTTGGATGGAAAAGTAATAGCAGATATCGGCTGTAGCAATGGTTACTTTATGTTTCGAATGCTGGATGAAAACCCCCAGTTGGTTTTCGGTATTGACCCGACCAGAAGGGTGAAATTGACGTTTGAGTACCTGCAAAATTTTGCCAGAGAAGATAAACTTAAAACTGAACTTCTCGGGTTTGAGCACCTGCCCGCGTTTACCGAAGTTTTTGATATAATATTTTGCATGGGTATTTTATATCATCATAGCGACCCCGTTAGTATTTTAAAAAATAGTCTACGGGCTTTAAACCCAGGAGGGCGAATTATTCTCGAAACAATGGGAATATCGGGAACGGACCCGGTTTGTATTTTTCCCGAAAAAAGATACGCAAGCATGAAAAATGTCTGGTTTATTCCAACACAGACAGTCATTGAGAGCTGGCTCATTCGAGCGGGGTTTGAAGATATTGAGTTAATTTTCAATGAGAAATTATCGAGCAATGAACAAAGGGTCACCGAATGGTCCCCCGGTCTCAGCTTGAAAGATTTTCTCGATAGCGACAACCCCGAAAAAACCATCGAAGGGTATGAACGTCCAAGCAGAATATATTTTGCAGCGAGAAAAAAAAATCTGCCGAAATTCCCGCTCCGAAATTCCCGTTAAGGGTTTAAAGCAAAGGTTTTTTGTTGACGATACGGTACTGCTCATGAGTCCTAACTCATGAGCCAGATAAGAAGACCACGTAGAAACCGCCGTAGCGAAGCCATTCGTTCTCTGGTCCGAGAAACATATGTTCCGGTAGAAAAATTAATTCACCCGATCTTTATAGTAGACGGAGAAAATAAAAAAATACCCGTCGAATCTATGCCGGGTATATTCCGATTCTCCCTCGATCTTGCCTTAGAAGACGTGCGCGAATGCCTCTCGCTGGGAATTCAAAGTGTTATTTTATTTCCTGCCATTGAAGAAAAGCTAAAAGATGCAACGGCCTCTTATAGTACAAACCCGGAAAATATTAATTTAAGGGCCATTCGAGAAATAAAGAAACACTTTCCAGAAATTACTGTAATAACCGATGTTGCCATGGACCCCTACAGTTCGGACGGTCACGATGGACTGGTTAAAGACGGACAAATCTTAAATGATGAAACATTGCCTATTCTGGCGAAAATGGCTTTGGCCCAGGCTGAAGCGGGGGCCGATATTCTTGGACCTTCCGATATGATGGACGGTCGAGTTGGATTCTTGCGCGAAGCGCTCGACGACGCCGGATATACAAATGTTGGTATCATGTCTTATACTGCTAAATATGCGAGCGCTTTTTATGGACCTTTTCGAGACGCTCTGGACTCAGCGCCAAAAGCTGGCGATAAAAAAACCTACCAGATGGACTATGCCAATACAACCGAAGCTTTAATTGAGGCCGAACTGGACACCCTCGAAGGGGCCGATTATTTAATAGTGAAACCAGCTCTGGCTTACCTCGATATTATCAAGACGTTAAAACAAAACTGCGATCTTCCCATTGTTGCCTACAATGTCAGTGGGGAATACTCTATGGTCAAAGCCGCTGCCATACAAGGATGGCTTGAAGAAGATAAAATAATGGTCGAAATGCTGACCAGCATTCGAAGGGCCGGAGCCGATATTATTATCACTTATTTTGCCAAACAATACGCGAAATTCATGAAAAGTTAAAACGCGTTTCTTGCGCAAAAACTAAGCTTTCGCTGTTATATAAGTGTTCAGATCACTTCCCGGAACCGGTTTTATTCCAACGGATTTCATCAGTGAAACAGCTTCGCCGGTAAAATTTCCGCTTGATATAAATACGCCTGCATGAGCCCGAATACCATCCATGAATTTAATTAAAATATCAACCTGATCGACGTCAAATAACGAAACATTCCTGCGAATAAAAACAGCTACGCGGTCAAGATCGGCAAGTTTGTTTTCTGCAATAATATTCACTGCATTATCGCTTCCCATTTCAACACGCACCACTTTCAGGTTCATCTTATCCATTATCGAGTCGATTGTTTTTTGAAAGTCAACATGTGACAATTTATCAAAACCTGCGTTTTGGTTAGAGTCCATAGCCGGTTTAAAAAAACGTATTTTGTCTTGAATTTCTCGAAACTCAGGATCAATCTGAAATACTGTTTTATAAAGTTCTACCGCCTCGGGGTAATCTCCGTTGGCTTCATATAGTTCGGCCATGAAGTATTTAGAATTTAAATCAACGATAGGATCTTCATATTTACTGAGAACGGCTTCCAGAGATTGACGACTGTATGTAAAAGCCGAATCCATAGTCCCTTTTTCATAATTGTAAACCGCCAATCTGTACAAAGTCGTTTTAATAAACTCTTTTGCCCGAGCAGCTCTTGAAAAATACCCCATAGCTTCTTCTTTTACACCAAGCTTATACAAAGATTCGCCAATAATAAAATTAGCTTTTAAGTTGTCGGGGTCAGCCGCCGCCAGAGGACGCGATTCCTGCAAAGCATCGTCATATTTTTCATTTTTATAGTACAAAACAGCAAGTAGATATTTTACGTCATAACGCTCCGGGTAGGTGTTTAACACTTCGAGTAATAAATCTCTAGCTTCATTATCAAATAGACCGGCATCAAACTTCAGTTGAATAATATAAAGAAGATGATTCACATTCTGAGGCTCTGCTTCCATCAATTTGTAACAAACCTCCATTTGTTCATTGATCAGTTTTAACCGTTCAAAACGTTCCAGTAGCTCATGCAAAACATCAAGTTTGTTGAACCTTTCTATATCGGGAAGATTCTTTTCGGGAATTATATAGTTGTCGATTTTAATAATTTCATTTAACGGTTCAATTGCTTCAACGTCTTTTCCCTTTTTTGTTAAAGAAAGCGCCAGGTACCAATGAAACACTGAGTTGTAAGGATGATCGTAAATACAATTTCGAAACGCCGCTTCGGCCTGGTCATATTGGTTTAAACTATACAGGTTTAAAGCGTCGTAAAAGGGCTGCATTTTATTGCCTGTATTTTTTTTTATATAAATGTAAATACCGCCAATTAAAATTGTTATTACTGCGAATAAAATAAAAGCAAATACCATCAACGCCTCTTTTTTGTTTTTTTACTTAAAGAACACGTTTTTTAATAAACTTCTATGTGCCACCTTTTTTCTTGTTTAAATTCTTCGCGCATTTCTTCCCAGTTTTTACCTTTCGAGTCGGCGACTTTTTCAAACAGGTCATTTATACCTTCCTCTACTCCTTTTAAACCGCATAAATAAAAAGAAAAGTTCTTCTTCTCTATGGTTTCCCATATCGCTTCCTGGTTTTCTTCTATGGAGTGTTGTACATATTTTTTTTCACCGCTGCGACTTAAAGCCTGAAATGCTTTAAAAGTTTCTTCTTCGTAATACTGACCAATGTCATTATTTTCATCATTCATATAAATGGCTTCCATACCTGTTTTTGCCCCGAAGAATAAAAACAAGTTGCCATTCCATGATTTTCTTTCTTTATAAATATGATGAAGGAAAGCTCGAAAAGGGGCTATTCCGGTGCCGACAGCGACCATTATTAAATCGGTTGTATCGTCTTCGGGTAAAATAAATGTTCGGCCTACCGGTCCGGTTATAAGCAGTTTTTCGCCTGGAGTCAAGTCGCACAAATAATTCGATGCAAGCCCTTTCACGATCTTTCCGGTCTCTTCGTCTGTAAAAATGACCCGCTTCACGGTCAGGGCAAGTATGCCCTCTTGGCCGCCTTCTCCTCCCCTGGCCGACGCAATGGAGTAAAGTCTGGGTCGATTTCTTTTGCCGCGCTCGTCTTCGCCAGGTACAATAACACCGATCGATTGTCCTTCTTTATAATGAATACCGCTGCCTTTGAACTCAATGAGCAGGTGTCGAATGTCATCGGGACTATCGGCTCCTGTAATTCTGGTACTTTCCACCAGAGTAGCCTCAAATGGTTTGCTGGGTTTATATACAATGCCTTCTAATTCCAGTTTTTTTTGTGTTATATTCATTATAGACTCCGGTTAGAAAATTCGATAATGTAATTTAAGCACAATTCGATAAATTTTCAAAAAATACCATTTTATATTATAAAAAAACCTGCTATTTTTTATGGTTCGACCCAACATCCATATAACTTCTCCCCGCTTTAAAAATGAAAAGAGAGAACGCCGGTAACGGTGACTGGCGAACCGGCCTGAAAAAACTTTAATAAAAATACTTTTTATATCTATATGCGAAAGTCTGACGCGGCAAACCCAACAGAGCAGCGGCGCTTGTCTGGTTCCCATCGGCTTCGGTAATCGCCCACGAAAGAGCTTTTTTCTCTTCGTCGGCGAGTATGTCGTTTAAAGATTTTCCTGAATAACCGGTTCGGTGTTCGGGCTGGGCAGAGAGTAACACCTGGCTAGAAACCGGTTTTTCTGTCTCTTCTGGTGATGATGAATTTGCCAATAACTTAGAGGTTGCCTGGTCACGATCTATCCAGAATAGATACCCGATGACGGTTGGACGACTTCCGCGTTCATCCAGAAGAGATCTCATTTTAAGGATTGCCCTCGGAACAAAATCGGAAAATTCAAGCGTCGACTGGATGGTTAAATCACCCTCAAAAGCCATGCGGGCCATTTTATCTTTGGCTTTATCCATAAGATCTAAGGTTTCTAAATGAGGATATTTTACCCTGAAAGAGTCCCAATCGTTATTAAAAAACAGGGTCTTTCCTTTTAAGTCTACGGCAAGCATGGGAAGCGGCAAAGCCTCTAATGCCAAAAGGCTTAAATTCGGATTTGCATCCAGACTGGTTTGAAAACCTTGAAAGACTTTTTCAACCTGTGGCGAAGGTTCTGACCCCGCTTGAGATATAATGATTTTTGGTTTTGGCGTTTTTGTAATAATCTTTTTGATATCGACTGGTTCTGAAAAAGAGGGTTTTTTACGAGACGGTTCAAACTCGATCAATTGTTCAGCTTCTTCAAGTTCACCCCACGCATCGATAATTTCCCGACGTCCCAACAGACCCTGGACCTCAAAAAAGAAATCGACAGCAGGTAAAACCCGTATATTATCTTGTAAAACCCCATACTGTTGAAAAAGCTCTAACAAAGATTCCAGGTCAGACAATTCACGCAACGGCGGCGCCTCCGCTAATTGCACACTCTCCAGATCGCTCATTAAACTTTCGATATCACTCTTAAAAAAAGCCCCTTCAATAGACTTTTTTTCGTTGAATAACAAAATCAGTGAAACTTCATACCTGAAAAAGGTTCGTAAAAGTTGCTGTAAGGGTTCTTTTTCCATATCCAGGGTTAGATCTAAACAAAATTGATATGGTGTAAAGACGATTACAATTAGTCGTGGCACGCGATTCATCGCGTGCCACGACTAAAAATTTTATTATATCTATCATTTTTTTTTGTTGACTTTTTCATTTTTTTACCGTTATAAAACTTATGGCATTAGAATGGACAACTAAAATCGCCGTTGGGGTAGACCTCATCGACGATCAACACAAAGAACTTTTCGATAGAACGAACAGACTTTTGGAAACCTGTAGAAGCGGGGGAAGTGAAGATGAGGTGATAAAATCACTCTCTTTTTTAGAAGAGTATGTTGCGCAACATTTAAAAGACGAAGAAGATCTTCAAAGAGACCATAATTACCCGGATTACAAAGCTCATAAGGAGCAGCACCAAATTTTCTTGCAAAAAGTGGCCGAGATTAAAGCGGACATTGATTCAAGAGGCGCAACCCTGGTAAATGTGATAAAGACAACAAATCTTTTTGTTTCCTGGTTAAGTAAACACATAAGTCAGGAAGATAAAAAGTTGGGTGAATTTCTGACTGGTAAAGTCTGATTTTCTAATTATAAAAAGTCGGTGTTTCTACTGTTTAAAACAGAGAAAACCGACTTTTTATTTAATACAATAGTATACCAGGTAAAATATTGCCATAGTAGAAATTTATTGCTATGTTGACTTAATGTCACAAAAAAAATCATTTTCAACAAAAATTGAATCTTTTTTCTTCTCTACCTTCGGCTCCAGTCGGGAACAAAAGATAAAAGAAGGTGACACTGCTTTAAACTACTCTCTAACCGGCAAAGATGGAGATTTTGAATTCAAACCAGGTGACGGACGATGGAAAATTATCTACTTTTACCCGAAAGACAACACTCCCGGATGCACAACCCAGGCAAAAACGTTTACCGCCTTGAAAGATCAATTTGAAAAGTTGCATACCGATATACTGGGTATCAGCAACGATACGGCGCAAAGCCACACCAGCTTTCAAAAAAAACATTCTTTAAAGATTAACCTGTATAGCGATCCTTCGAGCAAGATCGCCGACGATTTTGGCATAAAAACATTAAAAGGGATGTGTGCCCGAGACACTGTTGTAATTAACCCCTCTGGTACGATAGAAAAAATTTATAGAGGTGTCGACCCTCGGGCGGGCGGTTTAGCTCTTTTAGAATATATCGAAAATCAAAATAAGACATTTTAGCCAAATATAATAGTCGACAATACAAGTCATATTAAGCGATAAACAGCGGAAAACCGCTTGATGGCTAAAAAAATGAAATCAAATATAAAGAAGGACAAGTTGAACAAGGGTTTACCTTCGAGAAAACAGTCTATAGCCGAAGAGATGGCAAATGTTTTAACCCATTTTTTGGGCGGACTAATGGCCATTGCCGGTTTTGTTTTATTGCTTGTTTTTTCAAACAGACCTGATAATTTCTATCAATATCTATCCATATCGATTTACGGCGGGAGCCTGATTATGGTATACACATCATCAACACTTTACCATGCAATAGTCTCCGGCCCTTTAAAAACTCTTTTTCGGGCAATAGACCAAAGTGCAGTACTTTTATTAATTGCCGGAACCTATACCCCGGTTATCGCCGTCTATTTTCATGGCGCATGGTCTGTCTCCATGTTAACCTTTATCTGGAGTGTCACAGCCATAGGAATAGCATTGCGCTTCTTAACACCACAGCTTTTTTCACGGGTGGCAGTCGTTTTATACCTGATTATGGGGTGGTCGATTGTATTTGCGTATAATCATGCCGTTGAAAATTTACCGGAAGGTTTGTTTCTTTGGATAGGCGCCGGAGGAGTTGCTTATACCGCCGGTCTAATTTTCTATGTATGGAAATCACTTCCTTTTCAACACACATTTTGGCATCTTTTCGTTATTGTCGGCTCAGCAATACATTATATTGGACTTTTTATAAACCTTACGGGTTAAATGGAACACTCTGTTCGAAACTCAGTCAGTTTATTGGACACTAGAAGCCTTTGTTTCGGGTTCAGACTGGCTATAAATTCTTCCATTTTTTTGAGCGCTTTCAATGTTCTTTCCTGAAGAAACTTATCGTCTTCAACGGTCTTGCTGTATAGTAATTGTGTATCCAGCTTACCAGAAATTATATCTTTTGCCGAGATATCCATCATTTCATGCCGAGATTGGTTTATGTGTACAGCCCCCTCGTCTAAAATTTCATCAAGTTCATTTAACAGTCGAACCTGTACGGAGCCAAAACTCATTCTCTCTTCGACCAGTGGAATCAACTGCTTGGGACTGAAACGAAATATTGTATAAGCACACTCTTCCTGGGATTTTCCTTGCTTTAAAAGCAAAAACCCAAAAATCAGAGCCCCGCCTACCAATACCACGCCAAAAATATTTTTATACATAATGCCCCCATTCAAGTAACAATTTTTCAAGGTGTCTGGGATGACAACAATTTTTAAATCTATTCATAAATCATATGGATATTATTGGAATATTTCTTGCAAAATAAAAATAAATTACCATTGAATCAAAAAAATACTGTTCATGCCTTACCACTTTACTATATTTGAATTGACTGAATATGAAACAAATCTCTTCACATAGACTGGCTCAAATATCTAAACTGTTACCACTGCTGGGTTTAATCTTTGGAATTATCTTCTGGATAGTGGATGCGGTATTACACCATTATGTATTCCATATAGAGGACAGTGTAATTGGAGCGATGCTCTCCAAAAACCTTGAAGAGATCTGGATGCGGTCCTTTATCGTTGTATTGTTTATCGGCCTTGGTTTCATGGGTTCACTTTTATATTCCAGGGTTGCCAAAGCCAAAAACACTATTGAAAAAACAAATATATTAATGCAAAAAGAGATTCAAGCCAGACAAAAACTCGAAGACGATTTACGTAAACAGGCTACGACAGACTTCTTGACAGGTCTGTTTTCACGGCGTTATTTTTTTGAACAGTTGGATAAAGAGATGGAACGCAGTTTACGTTCAAAAAGTTCTTTTTCCATACTGTTATGTGATATTGATGATTTTAAAAGTATCAATGACTCCTTTGGTCACGCCGTTGGAGATCGTGTATTAAAAACTTTTGCTTCCAGTGTTTCTGGCGTTATTCGAAAAGTGGATGTTTTTGCCCGGTATGGAGGTGAAGAGTTTATTGTTCTTGCGCCCGACACAGCTTTGAAATCTGCCGCTAAATTAGCAGAAAAGATAAGAAAAGAGACAGAAACTTTACTTAAATTCAATAAATTCCAGGTAACAGTCAGTATAGGGGTCAGCCAATTCCACCGAAACGATATACCCGATGAATTGATTCAACGGGCCGACCTGGGGCTATATGACGCCAAAAAGAAAGGTAAAAACCAGGTTGCTGTGAAAAAGATACAAAAATAGATAACGTAACAATTCGCCTTATTGTTTTAAATACCTCTTGTCTTTTCCAATTAAACTCATTTTGGTTGGCAATATCAGATCCATAACCGGAGCAAGCCGATCTTTTAATAATAGGTTCCAGTAATACCATCGAAAAAAAAGTTTTCCCCAATGATTGGCCCGCGTCTCTTTCAGCAAAGCAAAAGGTCCAATTCCTGGAATTGGTAAATGCCCAGGCGTTGGTTCTTGCTTATAATTAAAATCGATCAAGTGGGCTTTTTTATAGCCCGACTCTACATAACAAAGAGAGTGTCCGTCAAATGTTTCAATCGGTTCCTTACCTTGAATTTCACGCATTAAATTAGCCTCCACAATGGAAGCTTCAAAATGAGCGACGCTACCGGCTTTAGAAGTTGCAACACTTGTAATATCACCCAAAGCATAAATATTGGGGTATTTCGCATGTTTTAATGTACCCTGGTCGGTAACTACATACCCGGCGCCATTACCCAGACCCGAATCGTCAATAAAGCTTTGCCCAAGGTTTGGCGGTATTGCCACCAGTAAATCGTAATCCATCTCTTCTTTTGTCCAGGAGGTAATTTTCTTTTTTTGGTGATCAACAGAGGCGATCTGGAAATCGGGTTTCATTTTTATCCCTTTGCGTTCAAACATTTCAGTGAAAATTTTACCCGCAATTGGCTTTGTAAATACCCCTGACATGTTTGTTACAACTTCAATCTCCACTTGATCTCGAATTCCTTTTAATCGAAAATAGTAATCGGCAAGTGAAGCAAATTCGATGGGAGCCACGGGACACTTAATGGGGTTTTCCGCAATATCGATAACAAGCTTTCCTTTCTCGAAACCGGCTATCGCTTTTTGCAAGTCCAGGGCCGATTTCATGGTATAAAAATAATAAACGTTTTTATTGTATCCTTCAGACATCCCCTCTATTTCATCTGGGTAAATATCACACCCCAGCGATATAACTAGATAGTCATAATCAAAACTCCCCGCTTTGGTTTTTACTTTTCGCTTTTCCGGGTCAATAGCCTGAACTTCACTCTTGACGAAATTTACACCGGTCGGAATAAACTCTTCAATAGGTCTTGCATTTCCTTTCTCGCCATTATATCCAAACAACTGAAATGGTATAAAAATTAAACCCGGCTGATAATAGTGAACTGACTTCTTATCTATAATCGTAATGTCCCACTCTTTAGCAGGTAGCCTGCGGCGCATCTTTGTTGCCATAACAGTGCCGGCTGTACCGGCGCCAAGAATTACTAATTTTTTCATGGTCCCCTTCCTTTCTTTCTTTAATATACATTACTTTATAGGAATATACTAATAAACTAGTAATTATGAAAGAAAATCGTATGAGTCGGAGGTTTAGTACGGATGGGTTTTTCCACCAAAGCTTTTATCTTCGGTCAGGGATGTATTGTATTTATGCAAAACTGTCGGTTGGTAATCGCGCATTGCTTCAATGGCCATTCTTTGTTCAGGATAACTCTCACATGCCAGAGGTTTAAATTCGCCAGGATCATTCTTTAAGTTAAAAACTTCGCAGGTATTTTTCTGGTAATTGACTATCATTTTAATTTGTCGAGCGTCAATGGAGGCAATGGAATCTTCTATTCCCATAGCAAATACATACTTTCGTCTCATCCTGTTTTGAAACATCGATTCCCCTTGAATTAATTCATCGTTGTAATCAATTCGCGCGGCGTCTAAAACTGTGGGTAAAACATCAACATGTGAAGTCGGGTAATTAATTTTTCTTGGTCGAAAAAGATCGGGTTGGTAAAAAATAACCGGAACATGTAAATTTTCATTATAAACCGCCAGCGAATGAATCCAGTTACCTTCGTGTTGCCCGAAAGCCTCAGAGTGGTCGCCCACCAAAACCAAAATAGTGTTTTTCAATTTTCCAGACTCTTCGAGTTGTTTGTAAATTCTTTCTACAATTGTATCGAGCATACGCAGGTTATTATAATATCTGTGAATTCTTTTTTTACTGTCAGCCAAAATTTCATACTTCTTTCCATAATCTCGATAGGGATAATGGGGAACATAGCTGTAATAAGTGGCGAAAAAAGGTTCTCTGGTTTTTTCAAGCTTTTCAAGAAAAAAATCGATAGCATCATTTTCATTTCTTCCATCAGAAAAGGGAGCCACACCCGGTTTTTCCGGTATATTTTCAAACCCGTAAAGATCTTTTAACCCGGAGTTTCTTAAAAAATGTCGGGGAAAATAATACTTTATGTAAAAAGGGGTCACAAGATACTTATCATATTGTTCATTTAAAAATGTAGCAAGCGATGGTATCTGATTATTTTTTTTCAGTGAAAAAAAGTCAAGGGCAAGGTCAGGGTACATTCCACTAAAAATTGAAAATATAGACCTGGGGCTTGAATTAGAAACCGCTGTATGTTTTTGCAAAAACAAAGATTGCTCAGAAAGTTTTTTTACAAAAGGCATGGGCGGTTCATTACCCATAGATGTATCAAATATATATTCAAAACCGGTGCTTTCGAGAATAATAAATACAAAATTCCATTTCTTTTTGCCGCCCGGAACAAGTTTACCCGGAGTCACACCCTCATGTACAAAATGAGAATCTATCAATTTAATAGATTCATACTGTGCAGGCATGACCTTTTTGTGCAATGCTTTAGATGCCATTAACCCGGAATCTTGAATTTGAACCCTGAGCTTCTGATAGAGCGTGAAGCCGGAATCGACCATAAAGAAAATCCATGGATTTCTACGGACATCTTCCGGTAAAGTTTTTTGAGGTGTATAACCAAGACCGACCACCGAGTTTAAAAAAGCGAAAGCAATGACACCCAGAATAATTTTTTTCTTCCATTGCGATGTAGATTTCGTAAACTTTCGTAAACCAAGATACAATAGTAACGGAACAAAAACTAAAGACCAGTCACCAATACTGATGCCGGCAAAAAAATGGTCGAAAGGGTATAGAATCAACACTTCTAAAACAAACTCAAGCCGCAAACCAGCTTGAAAAATATTAAGCATAGCAAAATGCGATCCATATGCAAAAGGTATCAATACCAGTAAAATAAACGCATTCACTTGAAATATACGAGTCGTTAAACTATTTTCTTTTCGCGCTGCCCTTAGCTCGGCAAATCTGAAAATAATAAAGAACCCGACCAGAAAAATAATATCAGAAAAAAGATCTATCCCTGACCAGGTACCAAGCGCAATGTTGTCTTCGGCAACGCCATAGCCGGTGACATTATGAAACAGGTAAAATATAAGCCTCACACGATAAACGAAAGTCACGACAAGTAATACAAAAAGAAGATCGACGGTAACCGGACACTGGTCCAACTTTAAGCGCGACCAAACCTTCTTTATCAATTTCTTGTACTTTTCCATACCGAATTTTGTAAAATCATGTGACGAGACCTCTTGTCAATCGTGAAAAGGTCGTATTAAATTGCAAACAGAGCAGAAAGCGCAAAAACTTTCTATTTTTTCTAGAATACTTTTTATTTTCAAAAATGAAAAATAAATTGACATTGTACATATTAATAGTAAAAATGCATTCTAATGTCACTTTGTATTGAGTGACATTCGGAGGAATTTATGGTAAATGCATTTCGTGTGAGCAAAGTCTTCTGGCATCTGGTAAGACATTGGAATAAAGAACTCAAAGTTCTACAGCTTGATGTTACTTCAGATTGTAATTTACGTTGCAAAACATGTTATTTCTTTAAAGACGACGGAAAACATCATCAAGCGGACGACATGAGCAATGATGAAATTAAAAAACTGTTTGTTCAGTACAGAAAGAAAAAAGTTGATTCTGTGTGGTTATACGGAGGAGAACCAACATTAAGAATGGATATTATCGAAATGGCCCATCGTTATTTTCCATTGGTCACAATTATATCGAATGGAATTATAAAAGTTCCCGAAACATTCAATAATAGCAGCATCCATATATCACTAGATGGCCTGAATGAGGACAATGATATTATTCGAGGACCGGGTTCTTTTCAAAAAATTATTGATAATTACACTGGAGACAGCAGGGTTATTTTCAATGTCACTGTCACGAAAAAGAACTATTTCAAGCTGGATGAAATAATCAAGTATGCGAAATCTTTAAAAATAAGGGGCATCGAATTTCAACTCTATTCAAAGTCCCGAATTTATTCCAAACTCGATCACGAATTAATTCTGGATAAAAGTGACCTGCAAAAACTTACTGAGATGTTATCAAAATATCATTTAGATACGTTTGTCTATGCAACGAAAGAGTTGTTAAACTCCTGGCAAAATACTACTTTTACCAAAGATTGCGGTTTAAATAAGTTAATGAACGCTTATGCATCTGATGGTAATAGAAAATACTGCTGCACACCTGGCATAGCCTGCGAGGACTGTAAAATTTTTCCACCTCATCTGGTGGAAATTTTCAATAACAACTTCAGTTTTATAACGGCATATAAATTTCTGCGTTGGCTATAATAAACCGACACTTGAAGTCTCGATTTTTCCCGTACAGAAGTTGTATTAGAAAGACAACCAAAAGCTTAACTTTCTACTTTAGCGAAAGAGATGTCCGAACGGCAAAACAATTTTTTTACTATTTATAGATTTCTCATCACGAATAATAAAAAATATTTGACTTCAAGGCGTCATTTTTTTTAATATAACAGATACACTGATCCAAAGGCGTTTACGGCATCAGTTTGTCTACCCGCTCAATTTGCATATAGATATGAATTACAATGGTATATTATATTTTATAAGTTTTTTACTTATATTGAACAGTACGTTTTATGTCTGGCGTTTTAAAGACCCCAAACGCCTGTTGCTGGGTTGTGCACTTTTTTTGTATGGAGTTCAATCTGCATATGACGGTTTATTCTTATCTCATGATTTTTTAACTATCCCGTGGGCATTTGGAACTTTCGTAGTATGGGGCGCTTTCTTAAATGTTCTTTTATTTCTGTATGTAAAATTTTTATTAGATAAATCATTTTACTGGAAAAAAATATATTGGCTATTATTTATATACCCAGTGACCCAGATTATATTGTTTATTCCACATGCTCTTTTGCCCGATACTGAGCAAGTAAAAATCGTGCAACATGCCATAGATATGAACAGTCTGGCCTATTTTCCAGGTAAATTAAGCGACTATCTTCACTCTGCTTCACTAGCCGGGCTTTATCTTTTCGCTTTCTACTTCATACTGACACGGTTTAAATTCAGCAGGGTAGAGAAAAAAAACCGCCGCAGAGTTATTGGAGCCGTTTCGGTTGTTATTGCGTGGGTGTTTTTTTCACTCATCCTCGATGCAGAATATATGTACACCCACTTTTTTAATATGGAACAAGGCCCGTGGTCATCGATTATGATACATACACTTGACCTTCTTTTTTTAACTTTTTTACAATTCTGGCCCTACTATTACAAAGCAGGGGTTATTTATTTTGACTTAAAAACCTTTGGAATCGATCAATACATACGAAGTTATTTAGACGGAACTGATATTGTTACCCTCGAAAAAAAATTCAACAAATTGGTTAATATAGAAAAAGTGTATAAAGATGAAAACATCAGCCTGCCAAATTTTGCTGAGCAGTTAAATGTATCTATCCATCAAGTTTCAGAGTACTTAAACCGACATCTAAATGTAAAATTTCACGATTTAATTCAAAACAAGCGCATAGAAGAGTCCAAAAACCTTCTGGATAACAACCCTGATATGAGCATCATTGAAATTTGCTTCGAAGTGGGTTTTAACTCTTTGCCGGTATTTTACAAAGCGTTTAAAAAAATAACTCAAATGACGCCGAAAGCATGGCGAGAACGCAACTGACAATTATTCAAAATGATTAAAAAAACTCAGGTCGGTTATGTCGACTGGCTCTCCCGAAAAACCTTTATATATAATTTCAGGTTTACCCGGTTTACCAACCTGACCAATCTTAACAAGAGAGTATCTTTCAAGTTGACCTTCGACGCCTGCCGGTAAAATAGCAACCTGAGCGAGATCTTCAGCGCCAGTCAATAATGAGGAAATTTTATCGGCATCGGATAAAACCTGCAAAGGGGGTGCAAGCGGTATTCGGTCCAAATTTATTTCAAGCGCTGCATGGTTTTGCTCCGCCAGAATAACAAAAGTTTCATGAAGTGTATCGGACTGATCAATACTTGCTTTTGCAGAAAGTTCGTGCAACCATCTGTTTTCCCATCGCGCTTCGGGACGACGATACAAAGATAAAACAGATTCATCTGCCGGTTTTTCTTCTTCAAATAGAGATTGTGCGTAAGACGAACCGCCAACCTGTCCAGAAATAACAAGAATATCACCGATCTTTAGTTCTTCCGCTTTTCGAGGCGTAAAATATTGCGAAGAAGCAAAAAGGGTAAGTGTAAAAGTATTTGTAGCTGACGCGGTAATGTCTCCCCCGATTAAAGCCACCTTATGAATACGAAATTTATCGGCTAATTCGGAAGTAAAAAGATCTATACCTTTTTTGTCTGCGGCGAATTCAGGGGTAATATTCATAACAAGAAGAGCCCAGGCCGGAACGGCGCCTTTTACCAACAAGTCCGATGCGTTAATTTCAAAAAGTTTCGCAGCAACATCGCCCGCAGAACACCAGTCCAATCGAAAATGAACACCTTCCACAAGGGAATCTGAAGCGATAACAAGTTTGTTATGCTCCATCGATGAAATCGTTAAATAAGCGGCGTCATCACCTATACCAAGACCGGGTATCTCACCGGTATGAAGGGTCTTTTGGCGAATAGACTCAATTATATCTTTTTCTAAATGTAAAGCCAAGAGTTTCAGCCTCCAAGCTGGCGTGAACGTCTGGCCGCACGGCGTATGGCGCGCAAAATTCCCCGTTCCACAGAGTAATCTTTCAAGGTTTGAAGTCCCGCAATGGTTGTACCGCCTGGCGATGTAACATCGTGTATCAATTCCTGAGGGGCTTTTTTAGATTTTTTCACCAGCTCGCCGGTACCAATTACAGTCTGAATTACCAGTTTTCGGGCAACATCTCGCGGAAGGCCGAGCGAAACCCCTCCGTCTTCCATCGTCTGCATAAAAAGTTCTACAAAAGCAGGTCCACTTCCTGAAATGGCAGTAATGGCATGCATCCAGTCTTCATTTTCAATATAAAAGGCCTCACCGACGGCTGAAAAAATTTCAAGGCAAAACTCTTTTTCCACCTTCGATGTAATTTCGTTGGCATACAAAGCGGTAATCCCCTGTTTAACAAGAGCAGGTGTATTCGGCATAACACGAATAGTTGAACCAGGTACTTTTCGATGTCCGTCTATAGTATGAACCGGTACACCGGCGGCGACCGAGACAATCAGACGCCCGTCGGGAATTTTCGCTGTCATTTCAGCAATATAATGAGGTTTAACGGCAAGTATAACGGGCACCCGTTCTATAAAAGCCTCTTCGAGAGTTGCAGCAATAATAATTTTCTTGGTAATTTTTACTTCGCGAACATCGTAACCAGTGACTAAGTAATTCGACGCAGCGAGGGCTTTGGCAATTGCGCCACCCATATTCCCCAGCCCGATTACAACGACTTTCTTTTGTTCCGTTTTTTCCATACTGTCCCCTTTCTGTTTATTTTAATAATTTTACCTTAATAACTTTACCTTAATAATTTAATATGCCAATCTTCTCACCATAACGAACCGGACTAAACTCTTCTACGTCGGCAATTTCAGAAAACCCTTTTTCAAGCAGTAATATAACGGTCGAACCAAGCTCAAAACGAGCAACCTGCTCTCCTTTCTTTATCGGAATTTTTTTCATAAAAACCTGAGATTGGGCGTCTGGTTTTTTTGTGTTTGTTCGAAGGCTATCGTAATAAGAGAGCTTTATACTACCCACATTGGTAGCTCCCACTTTAATCAACCCGCAGAGTTTTCCGGCAGATTCAATATAGGTTACAACACGTTCGTTAATAGAAAACAAACGGTCGATATTGTTCACGGCAAATGTATTCACAGGAAAAAGTTTACCCGGCAGGTAACTCATAGCAACAATATCACCGGCAAGAGGAGAGTGAATGCGGTGGTAATCTTTCGGAGAAAGGTAGATAATAATATACGTTCCACCCTGAAAACGTTTACGATATCCGGGCATGTCAATCAGCTCATCAAGCGTCGAACCCATCCCTTTGGCTTGAATAATTTTACCCTCTTCCAGCCCACCAAAAGTTAATACCCGACCGTCAACCGGCGATACAAGGGATTTTTTAGCAGCGTCAATTTTCCGAGCCCCTGGTTTTAAATATCGAATAAAAAAATCGTTTACCGTTTTATACTCAGTAATCTCTTTTTCCATTTCATCCGTATTGATCGAATATTTCTTAATAAACCATTTCAATACACGCTGTAAAATAGCTGTAGGCAACGAAGCATTGGTAATTTTTCCGGCTGTTCGCGATATTAATTTCAACGGGAGTATTTTAAAAAGTAGTAATTTAATTAAATTCATGTGAGTTTCCAAAGTATTAATTATATAAGAATCGTAGAGGGTCAAGATATTTCGATAGTTCTGCGCGAAAGCGCATGGCTTCGGCACGGCCGCGAGTGCAAAAACCACATTTTTCAAAAAATGCACTTACTCCGCAATGCTTTGGCGCAACATATTGCGCCGACTGTTTTCAGCCAGTCCTGCGCCGGGGGTGAGAGGTGTATGGTAGTTTAAAAGTTTCTACCCTTCTTTAGATCTCTCACAATAAACCTGGCGGGGTGTACGGCAAAATAAAGCGATTTTTCAACCGGAAGAGGCTCACTAGAAGCGAGCGAAGCGACAATCTCGGCGCCCAGGTGAGAATAAATAATTCCTCTGGACCCGAGGCCGCTGAGTATAAAAAAACCGGGATGCCAGATATTCTGTTTATGTGGATTATCATAATAGTTTCGTAGAACATGATTTTCCCCATGGTTCAAACCGGTAAAAACCTCTTTGAACATTTGCAGATTTGGAACGGGTCCCATAACAGGGGTATGGTCAGTGGAGGCCGCACGGTAGGCTACCCTGGACGAGGCTCCGGGCAAAAATTCTTGTTCTGGTGGAAATCCACCAAGGGTTTCGCAGAGTTCGGCGTAAAGTTCGCTGTTTTGTGACTCAATAGGTTCATCGTTTTCGAAGCTGTCGTTAGTCGCCCCTACAATGTGTCTTCTCGTGTGGCTTGTGAGCTGGCTTTTGGTCGGTTTTTCCACCGAAGGTATTATATAAGCTCCGGCACTCACAGGGGTCCTGAGTTTTTGCGTAATTTCGGTAGCACCTACGCTAAAAAGCTGCCCGCGAGATTTCTCGATAGAAATTGCGCCGGTTTGTTCAAATTTTATGGCATCAAAAGAATTGGCCGCAACAACCGCGTCAAATGGACCAAACTCTTTTTCGGCGCTTTTTAACATCCATTCGGGATCCTCATAAGTTCCCGTTTGTATAACATGTTCAATATCAATATTGTATAGCGAAGTTACATCGGTCAAATTTTTGGCCATATGCAGGTTTGCCGCGCAAACGTCGCGGGGCGAAAGCGATCCGGCGTTGGGGTAATACACACAATCATAGTTTACTTGTACGCCCGCGAGTTCACTAGCCTGCTGCGCATCGACAATAAAACCGGTTTTATCTAACAACCGCTCGGCGCCCTTTACAACCCTTTCCATAGCGTCTTTTTCATTTTTTCGATGTTCTTTTGGGGGTCGAAGGGCCTGTAAAATACCTTGTTTTTTAAAACCGGTTATATAGCCAGATTTTTCGAGGTGGTCGATATGACGCAAAACATACTGAAAACCTGCCAGACTCAAGCGACTAATCGGAGTAAAATCTCGATGAAGAATAGGCAAAAAAATACCACGAGGGTTCCCCGATGCCCCCAATGCCAACTCACCCTCTTTTTCGATTACCGTAACTTTCCACCCGCGACGAGCAAAAGATTCGGCAAGAGCTGTTCCGGCAAGTCCCGCGCCAATAATCCCCACACGAGATTCTTTCCGGTTTTGCGTTTTATATTTCAGGTTTAAAAACCAGGGGGAACTATTTTCATCGCGCTCTTCGGAGTCGCCCTGAAAAACCGCCGTGACCATTTCCCGTTTCTGTCCAAACCCTTTCTCTTTCGTGACTATAAAACCAGCTTCCTGAAGACCGCGACGAACATGGCCGGCTGCGGTAAATGTTGCAAGCCTGGCTGCTTTTGCGCTGAGCTGAGCCATCTGAAAATAAGTTTTTGTATTCCAGATTTCAGGATTATTCGCAGGATTAAAGCCGTCAAAATACCATGTGTCAATTTTATTTCCGGCAAGAACAATTTCGCTCAACCCTTCATGTACATCGCAAAACATCAGGTTCAATGAAACTCCCTTTCCCAAATTTATTCTATGAAAGCCGGGCACCCGGTCTGGGTATTGTTCTATTAATTTATTTGAAAATTCTGCTAAATGGCCAGACGCACCTGTATACAACAAATGGATTTTTTTCATATCGTCTTTTGAGAGGGGGTATTTTTCTACCGAGTAATAATTCAAGCACATTCCCGGTGCAGAGTTTTGAATAAAAAATTCCCAGGTGAGTAAAAAGTTCAGTCCCGTACCAAAACCGATTTCACAGATATTGATATCGCCCCCGAATTTTCCTTTCGAAAGTTCAATGACTCGCTCAGTCAAACGGGTTTTTTCAAGAAAGACATACCTGCTTTCCCCCGGCCCGTCAAGTTTAGAAAAATATACATCGCCAAATTTTTTTGAATAAGGCGTACCATCTTTCCATTCGACATCAGGAGGCTCAATATGCACACCCCCAGTCTGGCGCTTTTAATCAAGCCGACCAGTGAATAATTGGCTTTGATGATTTCAATAAATATAAAGAATAAAACGCGAGTTCCGTATAAACGCGATTCATCGCGTTTATACGGAAAACTAAACTATTTTTCGACTTGTTTGCCTTCGGCTATCCATGCATTGGTGCCGCCGGCTACCGAAACAGCTTCGTTGAATCCTTGTTGTTTTAGAAAACTGACCGCTGCCATAGATCTGTTACCCGAAGCACAAATTACAAATATTTCCGAGTCTTTATCAAAGGGGACTTGCGCCCCTGCGGTTAATTCATTCAGCGGCAGTAACACTGTTCCTGGAACTCTGCCGGCGTCGTATTCACCCTGGGTTCTTACATCGAGAATCTGTATATTGCCATCATCACCGTATTCGTCGATAAAGTCTTGTATCGAAATTTCAAGAGGTGAGGTTGCAACAACCGGGCTTCCTCCGGATTTCTGTTCTTTTGTACAATGGCTGAAAACCAAAACCATAGCAATTACAACGGGACTTAACTTCTTTATGTATTTCATTCTTACTCCTTAAAATAAATTCATCTATATTACATTTTCATAATACGTTAAATAATATACTATTAAAAATAACAATTGGCAATGAAAAAAGTTATTTTAGAATTTTGATAATTAGTGATCACTTTGCGATACTTGACGCTACTTCAGGACTTTCAGGGTTTACAACAACCTTACAAGTTCGCGGTACTACAATCAGATCCATATCTTCCATGGGTATAGCGCCCAACAAAACCGTATTTCCCATAACCAGAGCGCCCGTAAAGCCGACACGATTTTCAAAGCAGGTCATAATTGGTCCTGCGTAAGGCACATGGATAATGGAATCATCCGCCAGTATAACCGGTCGCTTGTCTATAATTTCAAGCTCAAGAATTTTCATAACCGACTCTGGAATGCAAAGGTGAACCGACCCCGTATCGGCAAGAGCGCGAACACTCACCGGTTTCAGATCACCACGTTTTGGATTTGTTAAAACAAGATTCGCCATTGTGATTCCCATAATTCCCCTTTTTAACTTACCTGCAAGTTATTACTGGGAATCGGGGTTCCTCTTTAGCGTGTCGCCTGCCGGTCGCGACTCTTCTGTAGGCGTTTCGATGTCTGTATAATCGATATTATAATTCTCTTCGGAGAGACCAATATGCCCTTGAAATGCCTTTTTGTTTTTTAATATATTTGCGTCGACCTTGTGAACTTCAATTGTACCTACATCATGGCAATAATTTTTCGGGCCTTCCGGCGAACGGGCATGGCCGGTTTTTTTTGTCAGTTGAATAACATTTGTAATACCAACATACCCTTTTGTCACAACGAGCACTTTAATCTGCTTCGCGCGCAGAGCCATCATCTTAAACTCTCCGTTGAATGCGTAGCCAGATAACGCTCCTTTGTAGTTTACCCCTAAAGTAAAAACGAGGTAAAAGGGCTTCTTCTCGTCGACAACCGGAGCTCCTTTTACTTTCCCTTTAACGCAAGCGCCCCTCGGGTCAGGTTTGTCGAAGTTCCACCAGGTCATCCCGTCAATGGCGTAAACTCTTACACCGACGTTGGTACTATAATAGTCCGTTTCACTGGTAGTTGTACCGACCGAATCAGCATTCGGGTCCTGTGCTAAAAGCTGGGACGGTTTTTGGGGGCCCACTTCCTGGTTATGTCCGTGTTTTTCCCATTTTCCTTCTTTATTCATTTTATATACAAAAAAATCGTCGCCGGGTACAATGTTCGGAAACTGCACTATAATTTTTTTACCGGGAGCGAGCTTTAATTTTCTTCCTCGTTGCTCAGCGCTTACATTGAACATTCCCGCCGATTCAAAGTAAACCGTTTGACCGTTTTCGTCGGTTGCCGTTAAGTCGACCCCGGAGGTAATAAAATCAAAATCGTCAATAACTTCTATGACTTTAAACTCAACATTCCCTTTTACTTTTTCACCGTTTTCAAATACAAACGCATCTTTCGGAATATCGAATTTAGTCCCCCGCCCGGCTGTAACGGTGCTTTCAGCTTCGGCGATTACCGTATAACTATTTTGTGTTGGGCTCAGTATTTTCAAGTTCACCGTGCCCCCACTTGAATAGTCGAGAACTCCCTCATCCAGAATTTTTCGATCTTTATGAAAAGAACCCTCTTCATGTGCCAAAACCGAAAACGTCACGACCAGACTAAGGCCTGTAATAATAGCGATCATCGAAAAAATTCCTGTTTTGTTTTTTATAATTTCCAAAATGTTTTTCATATAACGTTTCTATTATACAGGAGTGTTATTGCAAGGTTTTTTCACGACAATAGTATCAAGAGAAAACGGGTGCGTATAGGAAACTATGGTGAAACTGCCGACTTTAGATCTACAAAGAACACTAAAAACCGAAGGATTTTTTTATGGACTAAAAAATAAAAAAAAAGCAAAATCTGAAAAAATTTCCAACTTTTCCCTATTACACTTATATGAAGAATATAACTACGTATCGAAAATTGAAAATTCCCATTGATAATGTTTTAGAAATTCGGTTGTCTCCTTTGTCTTGGAATAAAATAAAGTGGGTGGCCGTTAATAAGAATCGGACTTACTCATGGGTGGTTCGTTATGCCATTTTCAGGATGATTAAACGAAGCGGGCAATTTCATCCGGATGGCGAAAATGTGGGGTTGCGCTCTGCTAAAATTGCAAAGCTAAATGACCTGATGCGAAGCGAAAGAGGCAATAGTCAGAAGAAACACAGGCACAGGTTGTGCTTATACGGAAAAGACGAGTTATTCATTAGAATTGCTGCTGCAAAGATGGGTTGCACGATGAGTCATCTGATTCGTTTGTCATTGACGATGTATCTGGATGATCTGGTCAGCAAGTTTCCCTACATTGGGCGCTCCCGGGACCGCAATGGCAGATTCAGTGGTCCGGCGTGGAAATGTCTGGGTATCAAGATCTACCGTGGTGTGAGATTCCACACCATAGGCGCAAGACAACAGCACTTCGAATTCACATACTACCAAAAGAGCGATTACTGGTAATACATACCAGAATTCGGGACACATTAGATAATTGCCAATAACTCGGTTTAATATTAAGATAAAACCATCCACGAGAACTTACCATACATAGATACGGGTACCTGGAAAAAACGACGCTGCCTTGCCACCACAATTGTATCGATAAATATGTCGGGGGTGGGTCGAGACCGTGGCTCGACTCAGGGGGCAGACTTGCCCCCAAAAAACTAAATTTTACTCATGCGCAGACTCAGGCTGTTGGTGACGACAGAAACGGAGCTCATGGCCATGGCGGCGCCGGCAATTATGGGGCTTAAAAAACCGAGCGCGGCAAAGGGGATTCCCAGCGTGTTGTAGAAAAATGCCCAGAAAAGGTTTTGTCGTATTTTGCTCATGGTCTTTTTCGAAAGCCGAATGGCGCGAACGATCGCAGGAAGGTTTCCGTGTATTAACGTTACGTCGGCTGATTCAATGGCGATGTCAGTTCCGGTGCCAATAGCCATTCCAACATCAGCGCTTACCAATGCGGGAGCGTCGTTAATTCCATCCCCAACCATGGCGACTAACTTCCCTTGTTGTTGAAGTTTCTTTACTTCAGCGGCTTTGTTGGCGGGCAAGACCCCTGCAATTATATTCTTAATGCCAGCCTCTTTCGCAATCGCTTTGGCGCTACCGAGGTTGTCACCGGTAACCATGTAAACATCAATGCCGAGTTTTTGCAAATCTGAAATTGCTTCTTTAGAATCTTCTTTAATCTGGTCGGCCACAGCAACGATGCCTTCGATTTTTCCATTGACGGCTACAACCATGGCGCTTTTGCCTTGTTGTTCGAGCGTCTCGACTTTTTCCGTAATCGAAGCGGGTTTCAGGTCATTTGTAATCCAGGAAAGTTTGCCGACGTGAACCTCAAGAGTTTTACCACTCTCTTGTATTCTGGCAACCACACCGTTACCTGGTATAACTTCAAAACTTTCAGGTTCGGTTAATTTCAGGTTTCGTTTTTTCTCTGAAGCAGCTTTTACAATCGATTGTGCCAGCGGATGCTCCGAGCGTCTTTCTGCGGTTGCGGCCAACCGTAAAATATCATCTTGTGTATAATCTCCGAAGGTGTGCAGATCGGACAACTCGGGTCTGCCTTTCGTTATTGTACCGGTTTTATCCAGAATAATGGCATTAATTTTACCAGAGAGTTCCAGGGCTTCTGCGTTCTTTATTAAAATTCCACTGGAAGCTGCCCGCCCAGTGCCAACCATTAATGCTGTTGGTGTAGCAAGCCCAAGGGCGCAGGGGCAGGCAATGACCAGCACGGCCACAGCATTAATTAAACCCATACTGAAATTCCCAAAAACAAAATTCCAGACCAGAAATGTCAACACGGCGATGGAAACAACAACCGGAACAAAAATTCCCGAAACCCGATCGGCGAGACTTTGAATCGGGGCTTTGGAACCCTGGGCGTCTTCAACAATCTGAATAATCTGCGAAAGCATCGTCTCTTTGCCCACAGCGGTAGCTTTCATTTTAAAAGAACCATACTGATTCAGCGTCGCCCCGGCCACGCTATCGCCGGGTTTCTTCTCCACAGGTAGACTCTCACCGGTCAGCATACTTTCATCCACCGACGAGTTTCCTTCGGTAATTTTTCCGTCTACCGGAATTTTCTCACCAGGGTAGACAATAACAAGGTCACCGTGACCGACCTCTTCAATCGGTACTTCGACTTCCTCACCATTTTTAATAATACGAGCGGTCTTAGCCTGTAGACCAAGCAACTGCTTTATGGCATCGGAGGTTTTACTTTTTGCAACGGCTTCCAGATACTTTCCGTACAACACAAGAGTTATAACCACTGCGGATGCCTCAAAATAGAGTTCAGGCATTATAGATGTAGCAATAAAACCGGTGTAGACGCTGTAAAAATAAGCGGCAGAAGTTCCCAGCGCGACGAGAAGATCCATTCCAGCGCTTTTGGCTTTTAGTGCGTGCCATGCATTTTTATAAAATCTACGGCCAATAATAAACTGGACGGGTGTCGCAAGCGCCAGTTGCACAACAGGATTATGCAAAAAATGAACAATTTGTTTTATCCACTCCGGTGACATTCCACCGGGCAACATGGCCAAAACCATTCCAATGACCAGGGGCGCGCTTAAAACTGCTGAAATAAGAGAGAGTCGTCCGAGGCGGCGAGTATAAAGATGTTTGGCGTCTTCGCCTTTTTTATCGGCCTGGGTTTCAACCACGGAAGCCGCATACCCCGCCTTTTCAATTGCTGATATCATTTCAACGGGCTTAACTTTCGTCGAATTATATACCACATGACCTTTTTCAGAGGCGAAATTTACACTTGCTTCTTTAATACCATCTAACGCCTGCAAAGTTTTTTCAATCGTCGATACACAGTTAGCGCAACTCATACCTGTTAAGCTTAAATCGAGAGAGGAAAATTCACCCGTGTTTTGTTCACCGGGTACGACTTCATATCCAAGCTCTATAATCTTATTTTCGAATTGAACCAGGTCAACCTTGTCATTATGGTATTCCACAATAGCTTTTTCTGTGGCAAAATTTACTGTCGCTGTCTCAACCCCATCCATCGCGTTCAACCCTTTTTCGATGGTGAGGGCGCAGTTGGCGCAACTCATTCCAACAACATCAATACTTGCCTTCGTTTGCTTTTCCATTTTTTCATCCTTTTTAAAGACTTTTTATCGGCCCTCGCCCCTTTTCCAGTAACGTGATTACATCGCTATTATATCGAAGCGTTATAATTTGTTTCGTTTACAGACGCAATCAATTGCTCGGTGTTGGTTTGTTCGGCGTCATAAACGACTTGCGCACTATTGTTTTCCAGGCTAACCGTAACGTTCTCGACTCCGGTTATTCCAGTAAGAGTTTTTTCGACTGTCCCCACACAGTGGTTACATGTCATTCCGGTAATGTTCAATTTTTGTTCTTGCTTGTTCATCTTTAATTCCTTTTTTGCTTCATTCATTTACTAATATTTTCATTCATTTTATATAATGACAATTCATTTCATCATTTTGCCCATGGTAACCATAAGTTCATTGACAACTTCATCATCGCCATTGCGAATCTGGTCAATTACACACCCCTTAATATGCGCTTCCAAAAGAGTTTTCTTCACCCCGGCCATGGCCGACTCAACAGATAAAATCTGGTGCAAAACGCTGTCGCAATATACATTCTCATCGATCATTCGGGACAACCCCCGAACCTGTCCTTCAATCCTGCTTAAACGGTTTTTCATATCTATTTTCAACTTTTCAGGATGCTTTGCAGAATGGTTGTGGCCGGACACTTCGGCGTCATGATTGCTTGCTTTATTGTTTCCTGGCATTTTCGCTACCTCTTGTCGTTTGCATCTTATAGGATACCCCCCTGGGGTATATTTATAATAGTAAATGTAGTAAGAAACGGCAACAAAAACAGCAAGAAAAACAGGCAGGCGAAGATCTGTGTATTTACGTAATGTTAAGGTAAGCACAATATTGGTTCGCAGTTCGGAATGCTACCGGACTACTTCTCTGGAATTTTTTTTGAAGTATGGTTGTAGATTGATCGGGGGGAAGAAGGTTGGGTGGTGGTCCAATGCTCAGAATACGGTACTTTATTAAAGTATTATAAGGCATTTTATCAGTAAAAATCTGGGAAGGCATTGAACATATTTAAAAAAATTAGTTGCCATTACTGTTATTTATTTACTATGCTGCCTATAATGAAAGTAACGCTAGATATTCCGAACGAAAAGTTTGATATGCTTGAAGTCACGGCCAAGTGCAAAAGTATTAAAGAAAAAAGCAATGAAAAGTACTAAAAGCTTCCGATGGTTATTAACCATTCTAATTTTATCCTTCACTTCGGAATATATTCATCCAGGAACAGAGCCTGGTGACATAGAAAATAAAAATGCAACCACAAAAATGCAAATCGACGAATATCCGAAAACGGTAGCTCCAAAAAATATAGTACCATTCGAATGGAACTTTTCACAAAATTCCCAATTTGAATATCAATTATATATGAATGTTATTATGAAAGAATATATAAATAGTAATCCGTATATTTACGACATCCGGATGTGTTCTGATATTATAGTACAAAGCATCGGCAATAACGTCGGTAAATATATTATGAATAACTTTAGAGGTAAAGCAAATTTAACTCTCATAGAACCTACAGAAGAAGAAGATGAACAACCAAATCATACAGTTGTAGAAATATTCCAAGAGAGTGAAGAAAAAATCCTCGATAATATATCAGAAAAAGGTGAAGTCCTGAAAAATGCAGATTCAGAAATAACAGATCGGCACGATTTTACATTTATATTTTTATTACCTCAGCAAAAGCTCGAACAAGGCAAGAAGTTAAATTCGGTTATTCAAATTTCTGATGATAAAAAATTTGATTTATCTATTGATGTTACCTGGACATTACATCAGTACGTACTCATTCACAATAAAATTCATGCTCAAATACTTTTGAATATTAACGGCGGAACATGTACAACAAACGTCCCACCTGAGAAATTAGATTGTGAACTATCGGGCCAAACCATTTTATACTTTGATGTAAAATATCAAAAAATTTATTCACAAGAAACCGTATACAATATCCATATGAAAATGGAGCAAGTTATACCAGAAGGCGAAGAGTTAGTATACGATTCGGATGCAAAGGATCCATATCGTACCCAAGCAGAGAAAGAAGATGTTAATATGTCAATTTATTTCATGATTAAACCAGGTTCTAATTTTATTACACCGAGCGTTTGTAAAAAGGAAATAGAAAACTAAATTTCATATTTGTTCATCTTCTCATAGGTTCCTTGGCTCCATTCCTGTTTTCCTTATCGAGTTTGTTTCTTTGTTTGGGGAGTGTAAGGAAGGCAGGAGGGTATAAGGAAGGTAGGAAGGGAGTTTGGGGGTGTGGAAGTTTTTTCCCATCTTTTCATGGGTTCCTTATCCCCATTCCTGTTTTCCTTATCGAAGTTATAATGCTGATAATTTTGTTTGCGTCTTTGCCGGGAAATATTCCGTCGAGGCCGTTTGTGTTTTGGTCTGTGAAGGGGGCTTCGTAGAGGGTGTCGGGGTCGACGATACCGTTTCGTACCAGGTGGTCGATTATAAGGTTGATGAATGATATTTGGTTGGGGGAGTATTGTTCTGTGGCAAGGTATGCTGAAAATGCTTCTTTGGCTGCGTTTATTTCGAGGCCGACAATGGAGCGAATGAACTCGCCCAGTTTTTCTTCGCCGAGAACTGCATTCAACTCTTTTTCAGACGTAAATTCGCAATCTTCGATTAAGATTTTTTCAAGCTCCTGGAGGTCTGTTTTTGTGATGGGTTGGTTGAGCCTGAGCTTGTGGATGGTGATGTGGTCCTGGTGCTCTTTTACATATCTGGCGACTTTTCTACGATAGGTCTCCAGGTTCGCGTCGGCTTTTATAAAGTCTTCCACCTCGTAGCCTTCTTGAAACTCATCTTCATAGTTGGTAAAAATAGGATCTTTTGTAGTCGAGTCGAGAAAATTTATAAGGTCTCTGAATTTTAGACGAATTTCTTCTAAAGCTGGCAGTGTTATGTTTACCCAGAAGTTGTCATACATGTGTTGGGGGTCGGTCCCTTTGAATTTGTTCCACCTGCAGTTTTGGTTGGTCTCGTCAAATATAGGGTCTTTAATCGGTTTTTTGAGGCGGTTGGCTTTGCTCTCTTTGGCCGTGTGCAATTCGTCGAGCCTTTTGATGAACAGTAAATAGGTAATCTGCTCAATGACGGTCAATGGGTTCGATACCCCTCCCGACCAGAAGGCCTCCCATATTTTATTTACTTTAGATTTTAGTTCGCCGTTTATCATGAGTTTTTCCCGGTAGGTATATTCGATAGATTGATTTCAACTTCAAAGATCGTCGTTGATTTCCTACCGTCAATTCAATTCCGGGCGAGGAAGGGAGAGAGGAATGCAGGAAAAGAGTTGGGGTGGAAGTTTTCTTCATATTTTAAAAGGGGGTTAGCGACCCCCTCACTCCAACCCAAGCGGTACCGTACACTTAATTGTGTCTTATAGACCGTCCTTAAGTAAGTCGTCTAACTTATCTTGTACTGATAGAAATGAAGTTACCGGATACCTGTAAACATCTTTTTCAAATTCCATCAACATTGCACAAATTAAATTTAATGCACTATCCGGGTTTGGAAATGAATTGCGTACTTTTTCAGTTTTTCGAATCACCTTATTTAGCCTTTCAACCCAGTTCGTGGTATAGATCATTCTGTGGATTTTTGCAGGATAATCTAAATATGCAAAATAATAATCATAATGTTCTTTTATCAATTTGTCTCTTATAGAAGGATATATTTTAGACCACTTATCAACAAACGTTTCTAAATTTTCTTCTGCTTTTTTCCTTGTATAGTTTTGATCTTCAAGAACGAAAACATTTTGAAAAAAATCTTTTGAAATTTCTGACTTATCTTT
>JBEQLE010000120.1:0-7078 GCA_040326155.1 Leptospirales bacterium
ACCTTCCTCCGGTTTATCACCGGCGGTTCCTTCAGAGTGCCCAGCATTACCTGGTAGCAACAGAAAGTAAGGGTTGCGCTCGTTGCGGGACTTAACCCAACATCTCACGACACGAGCTGACGACAGCCATGCAGCACCTGTGTACCCGCCTCAAAGAGGCTGCCTAATCTCTTAGACATCCAGGTACATGTCAAACCCTGGTAAGGTTCCTCGCGTATCATCGAATTAAACCACATGCTCCACCGCTTGTGCGGGCCCCCGTCAATTCCTTTGAGTTTCACCCTTGCGGGCATACTCCCCAGGCGGTGCACTTAACGCGTTAGCTACGGCACCGAGTGTTCATTCACACCCAACGCCTAGTGCACATCGTTTACAGCGTGGACTACCAGGGTATCTAATCCTGTTTGCTCCCCACGCTTTCGCTCCTCAGCGTCAGTACCCAGCCAGAAAGTCGCCTTCGCCACTGGTGTTCTTCTTGATATCTACGCATTCCACCGCTACACCAAGAATTCCACTTTCCCCTCTGGGACTCTAGGTAATCAGTTTTGGATGCCGACTTCAGGTTGAGCCTGAAGGTTAAACATCCAACTTAATTATCCGCCTGCGAGCCCTTTACGCCCAATAAATCCGAACAACGCTTGCCCCATACGTATTACCGCGGCTGCTGGCACGTATTTAGCCGGGGCTGCAGGATGGTACCGTCATCTTGAGGCCTATTAGACCTCAATTATTCTTCCCATCTTAGCAAAGTTTACAACCCGAGAGCCTTCATCCTTCACGCGGCGTCGCTGCGTCAGGCTTTCGCCCATTGCGCAAGATTCTTAACTGCTGCCTCCCGTAGGAGTCTGGCCCGTGTCTCAGTGCCAGTGTGACCGATCATCCTCTCAGACCGGCTATCCGTCGTAGCCTTGGTGAGCCATTACCTCACCAACAAGCTGATAGACCGCAGGCCCATCCCAAAGCGAATGTAATCATTCTTTACCGTTTCCGGACTATGGGGTATTAGCCACAGTTTCCCGTGGTTGCCCCCCACTCTGGGGCAGGTTCCTACGTGTTACTCACCCGTTCGCCACTCGTGTATCCCGAAGGACCTTACCGTTCGACTTGCATGTTTAAGACGCGCCGCCAGCGTTCGTTCTGAGCCAGGATCAAACTCTCCATTATAGAAAATTCGACTCAATCAAAACAACTGAGCTTTAATTTCGTTATTCGTTACCATGCATTGCTGCATGGCTTGTCAGACACAAGTGTCTAACATTACGGAAACATATGTTATTTGCTGTCTATTTTTCAAAGAGCAACTCCGGTGATGCCCTATGGCGTCGCCGGTGAAGATAGGAGTCAGACCTTAGTCAGGCCGTCAAGTAGTATTTGGTAAAAAGTTCCCCAACTTCGATAAAAAGTTTGATGTTTCTATTAACTAAATCAATCAAACCGTGTCGACCTTTCTCTTTTTATGGTCGCGGGCTTACCCTTTGGCTTGCCCGGTTCAGGTAAGAACTAAACTCCGTTCATCCCGTCAAGTGTTTATTGATAGTAATTACGTTCCTTGCAAAAAAAAATCATAATTTACAAAAACACCCTTCTTAAATGAGTGTTTTCGACTACCGTGAAATCCAATATATAAAGAAAGAGTGAACTTGGCAAGAAAATATACAATTTTAAATATTTCCCGGGCGATTACATCGAACCATTATTCTTCTATATTTGTGTCTATATAAGGCACGTACGCACGGTCCATCACCAGGATATGGTCTACAAACCAGGTTTGTAATAATTTCAATAACTCATGCGCAACTGCATCATCTCCTCCATCGAGAAGTGGTAATTACAATAGTTGCCGAGTTCTAAAAAAAATTTCTTTATAGAACTTCGCTCTACCCCTTCATTAATAGAGTCAGCAATATTGTTAATTATTTGAATTAAGCGCCGATGCTGTTCGTCGATTTTTTCTGCGCCAATTGCGAGGTCTGAGGTCCATTCAATCAACATCGTTAATGAATGTATAGATATTAATGGCTTGTCAAACAAAAAAATCGAGCTGATATTTGAGACTGGTCATTGTAATTCCTACAAATCGGAAAACCCGGACATTGTTGCTCATGCTCTTAAATGGGAAATTGCGTGCTGCATCTCTTTGTTGTTTTTCAGGCATCCGTACAGAAAAGTCATTTTTCTGTACGGAAGAAGGTGTTATTTGTCAAAATCTAATAATATGTGGCCAATAAATTGCCGGTTTATTCCTTAAATAAGACATCTAATTCTTTTCGGAAAGCTCTTTTCGCAATTTTACTATACATTAACAATGCAAATAATTTAATAATTCTATATTTATCGATAAAATAAAATGCTACTATACCATACCTGATAGCGGTGATTAATATTATGGTTAAGAAAAACAGATTGTCAGTATTTATTGGAGTTGTTGATCAACATGCCTCCCATGCTTTGAAAGATTTTGTAAATCGCCATGAAAGGCTGGCCCTGGAGGGAATGAAAGATAATTCCTATCATATTCAACGTTGTGTACAAAATTATATCTATGACTTGATTATCATCGACGTCGAATTTCCTGCCTTAACTGCGTTTGAAATACTTAAAACAATAAAGGGCCCTTCGCCAGTTATATTCATATCGCAAAAGAAAAAGTGGGCAGCCAAAGCTTATGAATTCGGGGCGGTAGACTATATAGTCTACCCGTTTAAAATCAACAGAATATCCAAAAGTCTTAACCAATACTTAAATCTGGTCGACGCAACTGTTTCTCAGTCTATATTAAACCGCCGTCTTGTAATAAATCAATGTGGGTCTCAGGTTTATATCGACCACAAAGAGATAGTTTTTATTATGTCAAACGGGAAAAAATCAACCATTTTTACGATCGACGAGAGAATTGAAGTACTTATGTTATTAAAAGATCTGCATGCACATCTGAGCAAACTGGGCTTTGTTCGTCTTCACCGACGCTACGTGGTAAATCGCTATTATATAAAAAGTTTTAACCAGTCAGGAGAGCGCGATAAAGTCGCTAAAATAGTTCACGATGAAATGGAGTATATTCCTGTTGGACGTACGTATTTTAAAGATCTGGCTATCGATGATATATGTATTGTTGTACGTTGAAAATAAAGGCCCTGAAAGCAGGTGATTAAAATCAACGCCACAGGCAAGTGATCTTATCCGTTAAACTGCGGAACATTTTTCAGAAATTTCCCGCCTTTCGTGCTTTTCGAATAGCTACCGGTTCGACTTTTTTGTACGATTGAACTCGAAAAATAACAACTGCTTGAAAATAATACAATTAATAGTGTAATATATATGTTTATCGTTTTCTTTAAGATCTCCGCTTATTTGCCGTATGACTCTGCCCAGCCTATACTCTAATACGTAAGAATGCAAAACACAGCTCTTTGACAAATTTTATTACGACCGATAGCGTCGCGGCCAACACAAGAAAAAAAATAGTCCTTACGCCATGACGAAACAGTTTAGATTATCGTCATACTTGATATTTTGGCTGGCAGCCGATGTCAAATCAACCGTTAAAGCATTGGAGTTTACCCTGTCGATAACCGTGCTACCCATGATATTCGCCATTGTGAACACCTGAATTGTTTCTATGGGTGTAAAGACGGCAGTCTGATTCGATGGTAACGAAACAGCATTAATTGGATTAACGCTCTGCGTACCATTAACAGTTGCATCTTGTGCCAAACCAAATGTCAATGAGGCCTTTTTCATATCCTGGTTTGCTATCGTATACTTAGCAGGGTCCCCGGACGAGGTTGTTGCACCAAAACTATTGGAGTTCAAAAAAGGATATGAATTACCCGCAGCCGCCTTTACATTTGATACTTCCACAATTTGAGCTCCATTTTGGACCTTGCTATTGGAAGCATATATCTGGTAATTTTCAGACCATTTAACCGCATTCTGCTGAGACGGTTGAAATGTTACCCAGGCCACTGGCGCCGATGCTCCGCCAGAGTTAACTGTTTTAGTAATGACAACTAACTCTCCAGCAGCCCGAATTTTCCCCAAACCCTTGTTATCAAATTCGATATTAAGACTATAATTTACCATATTTTTCTCCTTCTATTTATTACAATATATAACTGCACTTTCGATGCAATTACCTTAGCGGAACCGTTTGTAAAATAATCGTATGCTAGCTCACGTCAATACCTTTTGTAAATATGAGTCCTTTCGCCGAAACAATTTCTTTGACTCTACATGACAAACAAACGCCCGCACACTCCTTTGTTGCAATTTTAAATCGTTTTAATATAGACAAATGTCTTTCAAGCGAATGCCATTCATAAGTCAATTTTCATAAAGGACCTATAATGCTGCAAATTAACACCGAAAAGTTTTCTGAAATTTTTACTGCGATAGTAAAAATTTCCTCTGATATTTCCGACTACAACCGAGCTTTAATGGAAGCGCTTGACTATATTAAATCAACCGCGAAACAGGACATCATAAAAGACAGTGCAATCTCCCGCACCCACCGCCATTGTATGCAATGGAATACAAACCTGTCTCGCCTGTTACACGAAAGAATAGATAATGCGCTTATAGAGTTCGCGAAAGCAGCCATACATGTTCTTACTACATTTAAAACAGGCTCTGCATCAACGGTCATGTTAGAGGAAGAAATTCATCACATATTGAGTCTGGTCAACTACCAAATTGACGGACTCGAACGCTTCCATAAAAGCATGGCAACTTACAAGTTATATTTAGAAAAAGATTATAAAGCAATTCGTGATACTATTGCCGTTCACCTTCAACAAAGAAATCAACACGAACATGCAGAGCATTTTTATAATGAGTTTGCCCAGCTGAGTGAACATATAAACAAGTTGAATATTAAAGAAAGCTTTAAAAGTTTTAACCGTGCCGTGAAATACGGGAATGACAAGTCGGATAATACTCCAAATTATCTGGTATTGACCGAAACCCTGCTGGTCCGTAAGTCAAATTCCATACAGACTCTAATAGATTGCGCCATGGAATTAAAAATAATATGGGAAGATCAGAAAAAGCAATGTATTCAATTTAAGAAACAGTTAAGAGTGCCGGACAAAAACAAAATACCGATCTATTTGGAGCTACCTTATATTGAAACTGCGCGTAAGGATTGGAAACAGATACGCCAATTAATTGAACACAAGAACGGTACTTGATAAAGAAGTTTTTTCTGACGTATCATTACCGGTCTGATCTCTTGTTATTTTATAAATGAGAACGTCGAAAAATGCAAGCTCAGGCGGTCAGTATTTACACACCAGGGGTAAGCTCTCATAGTGTCAAAAGTGCGAAAGTGCGAAAAATTCAGTAAGCGGTTTGAGCAGTACCGATGGCAACCAGACGCTCATCGCCTATCACATCAAGTATAATATTTACAAGAGCTTTTGAAAATGCCTCAGCGTCTTCTATTTCAATTTCGTCAAACAAAGCTTGCAACATTTCAATCTGTTCTATAGACCCCTCAAGTCTGTATTCCAGTCGTTTTTGTTCAACTCTGGTCAGGTTCAATTCTGCCCCCCAATCGGTAATCATCGGTCCACGGCCCATGGATATGTCGCGAACGAGATTCACATGGTTCGATTTCATATATCTCACCAGTTCTTCTTTTGACTTTTTACCTTTGGCGTTCACTGTCGCTATCGTAGTAATAACCCCAAGGACGGTTATTGTTATCCCTACGACAGAATAGGTGGACGCAGCAATAAAGGCCTCGGCCGATGAGGCACCCAATGCACCGCCCAAACTAGCGCCGATATCACCATAGCCGTTAATCGGTTTAAATAAAGAGATAGCCAGTAATAATATAATTCCTTTTTTCATATTGCACCTTTTCGTTTTCAATTTTCTCTCTCTGTTCAACAATTACATCTTTCATCGAATGGCCTTTTTCCATCGCTATATTGCGTACAAGCTCAATATGATTTTCCTTCATATACTTCATTCTGCATTACGCCTAACAGCTGTACAAAAGACTGCCGGTTTGTCAAATAATTATTGATTGGTAATTTACTCGGATTTTGAGATTAAATAGATAATAAATGCAATGGAAAGTCATAAGCCTATTTCAAAAATAGAGCTTATGACTTTCCATTTTAAAAAACAGTTTAGTTTTCGTTTGACTTTGGCTTTGGCAATAAAGCCTCCGTTCGTTCTCGACCGATGACATCAAGTATAATATTTACAAGAGCTTTTGAAAATGCCTCAGCGTCTTCTATTTCAATTTCGTCAAACAAAGCTTGCAACATTTCAATCTGTTCTATAGACCCCTCAAGTCTGTATTCCAGTCGTTTTTGTTCAACTCTGGTCAGGTTCAATTCTGCCCCCCAATCGGTAATCATCGGTCCACGGCCCATGGATATGTCGCGAACGAGATTCACATGGTTCGATTTCATATATCTCACCAGTTCTTCTTTTGACTTTTTACCTTTGGCGTTCACTGTCGCTATCGTAGTAATAACCCCAAGGACGGTTATTGTTATCCCTACGACAGAATAGGTGGACGCAGCAATAAAGGCCTCGGCCGATGAGGCACCCAATGCACCGCCCAAACTAGCGCCGATATCACCATAGCCGTTAATCGGTTTAAATAAAGAGATAGCCAGTAATAATATAATTCCTTTTTTCATATTGCACCTTTTCGTTTTCAATTTTCTCTCTCTGTTCAACAATTACATCTTTCATCGAATGGCCTTTTTCCATCGCTATATTGCGTACAAGCTCAATATGATTTTCCTTCATATACTTCATTCTGCATTACGCCTAACAGCTGTACAAAAGACTGCCGGTTTGTCAAATAATTATTGATTGGTAATTTACTCGGATTTTGAGATTAAATAGATAATAAATGCAATGGAAAGTCATAAGCCTATTTCAAAAATAGAGCTTATGACTTTCCATTTTAAAAAACAGTTTAGTTTTCGTTTGACTTTGGCTTTGGCAATAAAGCCTCCGTTCGTTCTCGACCGATGACATCAAGTATAATATTTACAAGAGCTTTTGAAAATGCCTCAGCGTCTTCTATTTCAATTTCGTCAAACAAAGCTTG
>JBEQLE010000121.1:0-7059 GCA_040326155.1 Leptospirales bacterium
CCATCTTTATTGGTTTTGGTTTCGGCTTCCGGTTCCGCGCTCTGGTTTATTATATTACCATAAACAGGGCCAAAGATTTCAACTCTTTTAATATCGGTGGTAATAATAATTTTTCGGGCAAATACTCGACTTTCCCCCTGGGCTAAAAAAGGGTCTCCCCGAATTTCAATTTTTTTTATTTTACTCTCATAGCGAGCCCACTGCCCGTTTATTGTAGTTGGGTTTTCCCTTTCCTTTGCGCCGCCTTCCAGAGACTGGTAAATTACGTCGCCTTCGGCGGTTACGATACCCGCCTTATCCAGATAACTAATTTTCTCAGCGTGCAATATTCCTGTTGGCTGATCTTTCTTGTTATGAAATACCACCCTCGGAGGAGTCCTTGCTTCGTCAGTCTGATAATGAGTACTTATAACAACGAGATCGGCCTCTTTACGAAAAGTCGCATTTTGCGTGTATAGCCTCGTTCGATCTTTCAAATCTAGAATATACACATTCCCACTGGCATCAATCTCATCCGTTTTTTCGCCCCTGGAAACCAGTTTCAGGCAAGTTCCTTCCATGTCTGGTCGAAATATTTTTACAGGGTCCTCATCGGTTCCGGTGAAAACAACCTCTCTTCCCATGGGAGCCTCATCTCCAAACCTGTATGTTGCGCCTGGGCCTCGTATAATCGTTGTAACTTCACCGATTTCGGTATCCGCCGACGAATCAGTCTTTTTTCCTTCTGTTGCGGTAGAGTCGTCTTTACTGGTAGTTTCTTCTCTAGTCAAATACACAGATGCATGACCTTCGAGTAGGACCAGTCTTTCTCCATTGTAGAACTTCATTACATCAGATTTGTATATATTTTCTTCTTCGTAGATGGTAGGATTCCCCATTAATATAATAAGGTCTTCTTTTTCGTAAAAATAGGCTTCTTTACCATACCCCCTCACCCCGTCGCTATGTATAATTTCAACGTTACCTTTGGCATGTATCGTCCCATTATTGAAATCTCGAAACATCTCCGTAGCTTTCAATATTGTTTTTGTACCTTCCTCAACATTTGTATGAATAGCTACCGGATTCTTCGTTACATAAGCGGTTTTTTCAAGTTTGCGGTATTCCCCAAACCCGGCCGTTAGATAGGTGTGGTAAGCCTTATCGTCTATAGCAAGTTTTCGATTAATATAGATGATGTTCCCATCTTCGCCTAAGATCTCAATTTTTGTCGACCGTAATTCGGTCTGCCCATGACGAACTCTGGCTCGACCTTGGATGGACAGAACAACACCTTTCTTTTTTATACGTTTATGGTATTTTATTTCTCGAACTAACCTGCGACCGCTGTAATGGACAGGCTCTTTTTTGGGTTTATTTTTGGCAGATTTTTCGGCAGACTTGTTTTCTTCGCTCTTTTGGTCGATTTTTTCAGAACTGAAATCTTCGCTTTCAGATTCGAGAGAAACATTATCACCTGGCTGAATCGAGTATTTCTTGTTGTCAAATTCAGATACAGGATTTTCTATAATTTCGTTTTTTGCTTTTTCTGACTCACCTTTCGTTTGAGTAGAGGAACAGTGAAGTATTGCAGCCGATAAAACAGCAAGAAGGAGATGGTATTTCATCGCCTGATTTAAGAGACACCTCCGGGCCGAAGGTACTTATTGATGACACTTTCAAGCGGTTTATACAGACCCGGCTCTCGTCTTTTTTCCAGCCAAAGGGCGACCTGGACCGATAGACTACTTTCTTCATTAAATTCATGTTTTAAAACAAACTCTGTTATCGAGTATTTCACTTCATCGAAAATGCTCTCCGCATGACTGAGGGCTTCCGGTTCATTGCCTAACAAGGATGCAAGTTTTACAACCACCTCATGTTTATCCATCTCGGTAACTTCTTTGGAAACATCCGTGGTATCTTTTTTAACTATTTTTTCTTCGTAACCGGTACAATATCTACATTTTGATGTGAGTTTTCTCAACAAACGCCGATTGACCCTCTTTTGCTTAATAATTGACCCAATATCTATGTTAACGCTCTGATCATCCATGAATAAACTCCCAACCCGACAATTTAATTATATTTTCTAAAACCTTGTTACCTTACAAGTTTATTAACCGCATGTGTATATTAAGAAATATTTATTTCATTGCCCAAAAAAAATATCAAAAGTTTTTTTGCTTTCACTTTTATTATTAAACACGATCTCATGAAAAAGTACTTCAGAAATTGTCGAATAAGGAAGATAATGAAATGTGGAATATTTAGCGATTGGACTACTCGCCCTGGGCATTATTTTTATCCTTATTGGTATCGTCTCGGGTCTTAACCGGCAAAATGGGTCTGAATCCGCTCAAAAGAGTGAACCCACCCCACCCGTCGCCGCCCCCGCCCCGGTCGGGCCGCCCCTGGCTCAAACTCCTGTTGCTCCAATTGCTCCTGTTGCCCCGCCTGCCCCGACAATTACAGCACAACCACCTGCCCCCCCAGAACCCAAATTAAGTCTTCATGTTTCACGAGAAAATCCTGTTTTTTTTCAAAAAGAGGCCTATATGTACCTGGACTACAATCATAATAATATATACAATGGGGTCCAAAGCAGTTTTAAAATTATGGATACAACCGGCATTCGTCGCTTTGGAATGGGTGAATTTTCTTACAATGGTTTTGCTTTCAAATTTGAATACGACAACGGAATTGAAGAGTTCTCTTTGGAAACCATTGAACATGTATCGGTCTACCCCAATTGCATCGCAATTTCTTTTATTGCAAAAAACCCTGTGGCATTATTTTTTGTTGACAGCACAAAAGATATAAGGAGCATTTTAGATACATTCCGTATTAACAATGCTTCATAGTCAATTTACAAAAGATATTCACAGCAAGAAAAAGCGAAGTAAATTAAAGCCGATTCTAACTATTATTATATTTATTGGTATTGGTTTTGGCGCTTATTTCACCATTGAAAATTACGATAGAATTCTTTATAAGTTTAAAAAAGATAAGTATGTATCTCTACTCGATACAATCTCCACACTCGAGAAGCTGCCTGCAAACAGCCCAGATACTTTAGAAAAATTCAACGAACCCTTAAAACTCATCGAAACCTTAATCGGGGACAACCCTGGTGACTCTTTCTTATACTACCTGAAAGGTAAAATTACCTGGCTAAAAATTGAAATCGTTTTTGAAAGTAACAAAGATGAAATTCGAGATATCGTATTCCAGGAACGAGTCGGCATAGAGAGTTCTCCGGCGTCCCTTGACCGGGAGTTATGGAGTGAATCGATTGTATCGATTCGAAAGGCGCTTAGACTTGGCATACCAAAAGAGGTGGAAAAAGACTCTCGCAGAATTCTTGCCTGGCTCTACTTTCTCGGTGGAAGCGGGTATTGGGAAAGCGCGGGGCGGCCTGACACCCTGGTTTTACTGCAAGGCACCAACATTGCAAACCTTTATAAAATTGCTTTTTCTTCTGGAAGACCCGACTGGAATTTAGTGGAAAATTTTCTGAATAAAGATTCAGCCGACCTTTGGAAATCAATTTTCTTTCTAAATACTGGAAATGTTCCCGGTGGCTTTAAAACTCTAAAAGGACTTTTACTCTCTGAGAATCTTCCGGTTCGTAATCGCGCTGCGTATTTGCTTGGAAAACTGAAAGAAAAACAAAAAAACTGGCGAATGAAGTATTACTACCATAACATGATCGATTTCGATACATTTTTACTCTCGAATGATTGGTTTTTCGAAGAACACTATTATACATTACGATTCTTAGGGAAAAAAACCGAGGCCAAAACATTCTTAAACAAATATGAAATTATTGTAAATACTGTAAGGAGCAAAAGTTCATAAATGAAAACTTTTTATACAAAAAATGCACCCGAACCCGTTGGAGCCTATTCTCAAGCTGTTAAAGCGGGAGACCTGCTATTTGTTTCGGGACAACTTGGAATCGACCCGGCATCAGGTGAGCTTGAAAAAGATTTGGAAAGTCAATGCGCCAGAGTATTTAGTAATATAGAGGCAATATTGACAGAGGCTGGTCTTTCAAAACAAAATGTGGCAAAAGTTACCGTATACATGTCAAATATGGATGACTTTGCAAAAGTAAACAAGAATTACCTTGAATTTTTTGGAGAACATAAACCGGCGCGCGCGGCTATTGGCGGACTAACTCTACCCTTAAATGGTTTACTTGAAATTGAAGTGGTCGCAAGCTATACTTTTAGTTAAATTAAACTTGACGTTGATGTTAAATAAACAAAAAAGATTAATGAAGAATGAAGGGCAAGAAAATCGAGCTTACCCAAGGGCTAAATTGCATTTTAAGGTCGAGTATTCCTCCGATAAGAATGGCCCGAAAAAGGAGTGTTATACGAGCGATATCAGCGCAACCGGTGTAAGCTTCGAAACCGAGGACGATTTTGACATTAATACATCCATTTTCTTAAATATCACTCTGAAAGAGTTAGATACCACAGTCGAAGCCAAGGGAGTTATTCTCAGAAAAAGCAGAGAAAACGAGAAAACCACTGTCTCGTTGCAGTTTACTGAAATAGATTATGACAATTTTATTGTACTTCTCGACTACTCTCTGGCATTCCAGAATAACGAGAATGAGAGAAATTAAAGTTCGGGTTCATCCAAAATCTTCAAAAAGTGAATTCATTCAAAAAGGCGATACCTATCACGCTTATATACATGCGCCCCCTGAAAAAGGGAAGGCAAATAAAGAGACGATAGAGCTGATTGCAAAAGAGTTCAAACAACCGAAAACACATATAAGAATAATTCGAGGCGAAAAGTCTCGAGATAAAGTATTCGAATTTTAAAGCTTTACATTTCAGGAACGCAACTTCGATACAGTTTCATAAAACCGGCTGAAGTCTCCACTTTTGGTTGCATGACCTACAATTTTAAACCCGGCAATAATTTCATTTTCACTGGCTGCCGTGTAGACAATTTCGGTGTTTAGAGTCATTGGTTGAGTCATTTTAAAAATAATATCAAATGTCGCGCCGGTTTGTTCCGGTAACAGTTTGATGAGCTCTGGGTTGTTAATTCGAAGTCGCAGCCCTTCGTTTGAAATATTCTCTACTTTTTGCTTATCTGGTATGACGACGGTATTTGCATCGCGCATTTTCTGTACCATTTCTTCCCCAATTTTAATTAAGTCTGCCGCTTTTTCTTCGGGAATTTGATCTGTTTTAGAGTGTAATTGAATATACCCAAGTGGAATCGGAATACCATCGTGACCGGTATAAATAACCGGGACGATCATTTCTGAGACGATTTTGTGGCTTTTATAATCGAGCATAACCCGACGCAGTTCTTGATCTATATTTTTGGCATAATTTACATATTTCTCGGCGTCTTCTGGCTCGTAGCATCTTTCATTTTGTGTGTCGGCAATATAAAGTATTTTTTTTGACTTGCGAACCAACTCAAGTTTTTCTTTAGTTCGATCGAAAGCATCGACAACTACGTCGTCAGCATGCGATGATAACAGTTGCTGGTATTGTTTAAAGTGTACTTTAACGGAAGTTGGTATGTTAAATAGAGAAGCATTAATAACATTACGAGATGCTCGTATATTGTTTACCACAACGGCTCTTTCATCTACAGCGTAGCGTTCGTATTTTCGTGTTTCAGCGGCAAGATTACAAGCGACAATGCGTAGCAGGTAATTCCCCGAGCCCATATCTTGCTCAACAGAGGCATGAAATTCAACGTATTTATTAAAAACGTTATATAGAATTACAAAATCCTCAAGTTTATCTTCAGTTTGAACCAGAACTATATCTGGTTTTTTATATTGAACGGCTGTTACAAAGTGGCGAGCCATATCTCCTTTAACAAAATAAGGTTTTTGCAAAAGAAAATTTTCAATCATATAGGTACGCTTTTGAGCATCCTCTACGACTTGCATTTTTCGTAGCTTTCTTTCGTGAAATTTCATCTTTAAAAACTCTAGTGGCTATTAATGTATAACGTAAAGTTATTTTCCTCTTTTTTCCCGTCTGAGCAAATATTTTCACAAAAAAACGGTCAAATTGCCTATAACCTCTTAAAAAACCAGTGTCGACCGGCGAATTCCACGAAGTGAGTTGCATAAAATTACGCATTCGGTTCTTTTTATATCATCAAGAGTAATATTACACTCGAAAACCGGTGAAAATTTTTGCAATAGACGTGCGCGCATAACACCGGGTAAAAGACCATTCTCCAGAGCAGGCGTTAACCAACGACCACCTTTTTTTAGAAATACATTATGAACACAGCCCTGGGTAAGAAACCCCTTCTCGTTAAAAAACAGAACATCAGCCCACCCGTTGGCAACAGCCTTTTTCAGCTCTTTTTCAAACAAAAACCGTAACGAGGTTTTATGTTGCAGTAAGTCTGAAGCAGAACTGACTTTTTTTTCAGATATTCCCACCTGGCATGTTTTACCCTCAATGTAATTCGTAAAAGGCAAATGCTCCATAGAAATTTCACCGCTAATACTTAACTCAACGCGCGTACGAAAAACACCCTCACCCTGCTGGTCCTGCTCAAGGGCTGCAAGTATCCGTTCTTCTGAAAAAGGTATACCGAAAGTTTTTGCCGATAACTTCATGCGCTTCAGGTGATCTTTCAAAAACCTGTAACGCCCCCCGGAGTACCGAAACGTCTCGATCAAATAAGGCAAAAAACTCTTTTGCTCAACCGCATCTGTGACAAATTTACTTTTTAAAAGACACTCTTTATACTCATTTTCGGCGGAGGAATCATACACGACACCGCTACCGATTCCAAGTCGTACATGGTGATCTCGTATGCGTAAAGTACGAATAGCGATATTAAAAATGGACTCCCCATCGGGGGCAAAAAAGCCGACAGCGCCCGTATAGACCCCACGCGGTCTGTTTTCGAGTTGGGAAATATATCGAATTGCGTCACGCTTGGGAGCCCCGGTAATCGACCCCCCCGGAAAAAGCGCCGTAAACAGATCAACCATCGAAATTTCACGTTTCAAAGTTCCATCAATGGTCGAGGTCATCTGAAACAGAGTCGGGTACTTTTCAATTTCCC
>JBEQLE010000122.1:0-6930 GCA_040326155.1 Leptospirales bacterium
GTGTACGAGCAATCCAGAATTATTGATATACGATAAATTTACAAAAAAGTTTTCTATAAAACAAGGCAATGGAAATGTTGTCCCGACCGGAATAACCTTTGAGTACGCAAAAGGCGCAAACAAGTTTATAACACCGCAAAAACCATTTGCAAATATTGAATCTGATAACGATGAAATTATTATTTATGAGTCTGGCGCAACATCGCATGTCTTTTCCAGAATTCACAAAAGCGGCTCAGTTTTAGTAAAGACGGTGTTTGCGACAATCCCCAATACTGGCGGCAATGTAAACAATTTTGACATACAAAAAAGTCTATATTTAATAAACGATTTTGACAGGGCCGATGGCGATGGAGCTCCCTCTGTATTGCTTCTTGACGACCAAGAAACCGGAGCCGGCGATCCGAACGTGGGCAACCTGTTTTTATATTCAAACAATGCCGAAAAACAACTTTCGGTAAATGCAAGCCTGGCTCCAGAGTTGCCAAACCTGAAAAATATTTTCAGAGCGCAGCAAACCGGAAATGACCGGGACGCGCGCCCCTACTTTCAATTTTTTACAGGTGATTTTGACACAGACGCAAATACCATTGAGATGCTTTTTGTTGATATGCGGCAAGCCACGCAAAAGTGGTACCTGACTACGTTTAACCTAACGGCCCAGACCGCAGCACTCAAGCCGTTAGCCGGAAATGTGATTCTGCCGCAGGCGGGATCCGAAGTCTCTTATGAGGAACTCACACGCACAATCGACTTGACCGGCAACGGCGCGGGAATGACAACCGACGAACTGCTTTACTACACCGTCGCAAACGGAGTAATTTCGCTTCATCGAATTAAAGTAGACTCTTTAAATAGTCAAATTATCCAAAATGACTATTCTGCGCTACCGCAAGGCTCCAGTTTTCGCTGGGAACTCAACCACCAGAAAAAGCCAATTGTGTATACCGAAAGTGGACCCAAATTCATGGCTTTTGGCGCAACCGGTTTAGGTTATAATTTAGAGACTCACGATTTAAACACCGCAAGTTACCCCGTTTTTGAAATACCACGTCCCGACCTCTACACAAAAGTATATCCTTTTCAGTGGATTCAAGGAGATTATAACGGCGACTCCAAAACAGACATTGGGATTTTCCACCTGAAAGAGAGCAAGTGGTACTTTGCCATGACCTCGGGAACCGTCCCCGACATGATTCAAAAAGTGGATAACGGAATCGGGGGTTCTTATGAATTCGAATACGCCAATTCTTCTGGTTTTGACAATACCGGTGTGGACAATATTCCAGATTTAGCCATGAACTACAAAGTTTGCGTAAAGCAGACTATAAACGACGGGCTGGGCAAGATAGTATACAATACGTATGAATATAAAGACGGATTTTCCTGGGTCGCCTATATCAATGGCCGAAAAGAGTCGGACGTGTTTGGGTTTTCTACATTTATAACTACCGATCCGACAGGTTCCAAAACGATTACTACCTATTATACAACGCCGTATAATAACTTTCTACTGAACCGGGCGCTTGGCGGAGCGCTTAAAGAAACAAAATTTATCGGATACGATTCGAAAGAGTATTCAAAATCGCAAACAGATTATCTGGTACACGAAATTCAACCTGCTCCAGGTATAATAAGTTATCTGGTCTATCCGAGTGAAACTCGAAAACATATTCGCGGAACACTCACCAACACCGGCACTAAGAATATACAATTTTCATCCAGTGAATATCGTCTAATACAATCGACGGAAACTTCAACCGACCATTACACAGATTCAGCCCACTCCCCTTCTACAATAAATTCAATTTCCAATTTTGAATATGTACCAAACACAAACCAGCAACGTCCTGTCTCACAAATTGTAAATGTCGCAACCCCGTTTGAAGTAAATACATTTATAACGTATGACGCAAAAGGCAACCCTACTGAGCAACGTACAAGCTACACCGGCGCCGGACTACCCACAGTTTCTGATAAAATTGTTCGAATGGAATACGACAATTACGGGAATGTAACGGCGCAAGAAGATGCCAGTCAAACTCCGGCTCTTCGTTCAGAAACTCAATATGACTCTACTTATAATCAGTTTCCTGTTTTAAGCCGTAAGTATACCGGAGCCATGAATTTAGATTCCACCGTGCAATACAGTTTTGACGGAACCAGTTTTGGTCATCCCGTTCAACAAACCGACCCAAACGGAAATTCAATATACATTGAGTATGACTCCTATGGCCGTGTAATAAATCTGAAATCTGACACCGATAACGGAATACAAACCATTTCAGAGTATAATTACTCTTTACCAGCCGCATTTTTTGGAGCAGGAGAATTTCCTTTAAGCGCCAAAACCACTCATTATACCGGGACCCCAACCGATATTCAAAGCCGGGTGTGGAAAGATGGATTCGGACGACATGTGCAAACCGTGCAAAGCGCGTTAGACGGAGTACCCGGAAAACAGTTTATAAAAAGCGGTCATACCATTTACGACGCACTTGGAAGAGTGATTCGACAAAGCCAAACCCATTGGGCAGGCGACAACGAAATCGATACCTATGTACCAAATGTGACAGAAAAGTATACGACCAAAACAGAATACGACGCCTCTGGTCGGGTGAAAAAAGTTATACTGCCGCCAGCATACTCTGGCGAGGTAGAGACCTCTGTAACGTCAACTTACAATGACCCGTATGAGATGACGGCGACTCACTCCAATGGGCAGTCTAAAAATACAACTAAAAATGGACGGGGCCACCTTCTATATGTGAAAGAGTTTAATATTAACGATGCAGCTTTGACAACACAAATGGGTTTTTGTTATGACGGGGTAAACAAAGGGCCAATTTACCGACAAGATTTAAACGGCGCCAGCATGAACTGCCCGGCTGAGTTTAGCATACAAACCGTACCGGCGACAAAAGACGCATCGGGAAATAATGCAAGCTACGCGTTATACGATGCATGGGGCCAAATTCGCCAGGCAAATGATCCTGATTTTGGAAAATCAGTTACAGAATACGACGCTTTTGGTCGGGTTATTATTACACAAGACGCCAAAGGGCAAACAACACAATTGAATTACGATCGCATCGGGCGGGTCACAAAAAAAACTCTACCTAATGGTGATAAAGTTACTTATAAATATGACTCTTTAAACGGCGCAACAAACGCTAAAGGACAACTCGTTGAAATGGTTGACCAGGCTCAAAGAAAAACGTTCAGCTATGACCGACGAGGGTACCGTAAAAAAGAGACTAGGAAACTCGTTACGGTAACAAACGGCCAAACCGGATACGACGAAGCCATAACCACAAAATATTTTTATGACCTGGCCGGTAGAACTGAAAAAATTGTGTACCCCAAAGACACGACGACAAACCAGCAAGCGACAGTTTGTTACGGCTATAACAGTTTTGGTTTTGCCTCCAGTGTAGATATAAGTTTTTCTAACGACTGTAATACCATCGACAAATCGATTATTACCAATATGGAATACGATGAGTTTGGATCTGTAACAAAAGTCGATATGGGCAACGGTGTTTCAACTGCTTATACCTATGATATACGGGGGCGGGCTACTCGTATGATTACCACAGCCACAGTAAATGGCAAAAGTGTAAAACATCAGAACATACAGTATACATACAATATAAATAACTCCATAGCCAACGTTATCAATAATCCAACAGCGGAAGATGTAAATGGTATTATTGCCCCGGCGTTTGAAAGTCGATACGAATATACCTATGACGGACTCAACCGTTTGGTAGAGGCCAAAGGCAGTTACGGAAAAACAGGTTTTACAGCTGGAGATCCATTAGACCCCGCGAATCAGAAATATCATAGGACATACGCATATGCAAAAAATGGAAATTTAACTGAGAAAAATATTTTGAACCCGGAAACACAAGCTGTAACAGACGGGTGGAATTACACCTACCAAAACCACCGCGTAACTTCTATTAATTCAACGGCGCAAGGCGGACAACGATTCAGTTTTACGTATGATAACAACGGAAACACAAAAACAAAAAACGACGCCCTGAAGAATTTGACCAAAACGATGGTTTATGACCATGCGAATCGAATTACTAAAGTAAAAGACCAAACCGGAAAAGTGCGCGGCGAGTATAAATACGACGACCAGGGTGTGCGTGTACGCAAAATTGTTGAAAAATATATTAACGGCCAAAACCGCCGCATTGTAATGTCGACCCACAACAAATACTTTGTGACAGAGAAACTGCAAACACCGGATGGGTGGGACGTTCCGGGAACCGATATTGCTATAAATAATGTTTATCTGAACGGTGTAAGAATAGCTTCGATGGATTCCAACGGACAGGCGGCCTACTACCTCGCGAACCATGTTGATTCGGTGAAGGTTGTAACCGACGATACGGGAAAAACCTTGAGTCGAACCGAGTATTTGCCGTATGGGGAAACTTTTCAGCAAGAGGGTGAAATTAGATTTGCGGCGAAGTATAATGGGCAGGCGCTGGATGAAGAATCCGACCTGTACTATTTTAATGCGCGGCATTATGATCCGGAGATTGGGCGGTTTGTTACAGCGGATACGGTTTTGGATGGACATAAGGTTGATAAAAAAGGCAATGTTGCTGATAGTGCTACGACTGCCTGGAATAGGTATATGTATGTACGGGGGAATCCGATTCGGTATAAGGATCCGACGGGGCATGTATATGAAATAAACGATGATGAGCAGACGCATTCAGGAAGTAAGTCAATATACGATGATCGAAAGATGAGAACTTATGAAGAAGCTGTGAGTGAAGAAAGCCCTATTTCATGGGCTATATATAGTCTATTAGCAGAATTTACACTTTTTAATCCCATGCTTAGAGTAGTGAAGGGAAGAGAGCCCAATACAGGCGATTATCTGACAATAGGAGAAAGACTTTGGGCAGTTGCCGTTGTAGCAATCGGATTAGGCCTTGAGGTGACTGGTATGAAGGTTGCTGAGGGGCTTATTAGGTCACATAAAATGAGATTTCTCGGTAAATCTGATAAATATAAAAAATTAATGAAAACCCAAATTAATGTGGTTAAAAGCCCCTTTAAGCCTGATGATAAGTTTATGATATTTAAACTTGAGAAAAACAAAAAAGGTTTACTAGAACCAAAGAAAGTAGGTGAACTTAGGTATGATCAGATAGATGATGGGACAATAATTTTCAAACCGACCAAGGACACCGATTATAAAGGGATGGTGTTTCAGGGAGAAGGCACCCCAATTGGTAGTAGAACGGCTGAAAAAATAAAAATGGATAATTAGGCTATGGACATATATATAATACAAAGTTCTGGAACAATATACTCTAACAAAATAATCGGTGATGGGGTTAGGGATGGAAGTGATAATATAGTCTGTTGGGATAAAAAAGTTAATGCAGAGAAATATACAAAAGCCCATTTTAATGAACGTAATATTAAAGTAACCAAAAAAGATTTCGATGAGTATCAAAAAGAAATAAATAACATAAATATAGAACATGGACTAAATATTCGCCTTCGAATATTTAGCGGAATAGACTTTGATGATGAGGAGTTTTTTAAAGTACTGTATAAAGAATACCTGAAAAAATTTAAAGGTAATGGAACGTTTTTTATTTGCGATATTATAAATATAATAAATAAGTCCGACCGAATTACACATGGCGATGTCATTGAGATGGTAAATAGCTATTTTGAGTATGTCGATGAAATAATTAGTAAACATAACGGTTTGTTGTTAGAACATGAAGGCGATGCAGTCATTGGGTACTGGATAAAAATTAATGAGCCAACAAACCATTGCCAACATGCATTTAATGCAGCGAAAGAAATTCTAACAAATATAGATGCTAATTTAAAGCAATACAATATGCTGTATGAAATTGAGATTTCTCTCGGGACAGGGCAAATGGCAGGCGATCATTTCGGCATAGCACATCAGTTTCAGGTTGTTGGACAAGCATCGGCTATAGCCAGAAAGTTGAATAAATTTCGGAGTAAAAAGGGTTCCGTAGTTCGTTTCACACAATATACGCTTGATTTAATTAATAAAAAAGATAGAGTTGAACAATTAGAGGATAAGTACCTGGGTTATGCAGGTGAAATAAATATTTATGAATATTCTCCTGTCGTCTATCAAAAAAACTCGAAATGACAGCGCACAACGCTCTCCTTAATATTTATACATCTAAGAATTATAAATTATCAAAATTTTTTAAACAATGGACGTATTAGCGTTGTCCTGAGTCAAAATGGATCCTGGCGTGTGGACAATGGTATTTTATCTAGTAAAAAGGCTTAAATTAGAGATATCTCAATATTTTCACCAAACCAGAAGACAACTTCCAGAAAAGTAAAGTCTTATCGTGAGATAGGGATATATTATCAGTAAAATTCCAAAATTGTCTTTTATTCGGACGCAACACTTTTACGGCAGATTCGCGAAAACTGATAAATAAAACTAAAGCTGCGTCTTTAAATATACGATCAAGCTCATTGCCAGACCAATAGTAAATATGATGCATCCCATTCAAAACAGGTTTTGATTTTAACTTCGCGCCGGCTGGTCGTTTTTGTATCGTTTCACCGATCGGAGGCTGATCTCTGTCAAAAAGGCTTCACAAGAGTCGCACAACGGCATTCTCATGAATAAATCACTCAGAGTTTTCCCCATCCGTTTTTGAGACGAGCTGATTTTGTATGGGGATTTCCACCTTTGGTACGGGGACCGCTGGCACAAAATTTGCAGGTGGGGAAAAAACCACCAAGATCAATACTCATCTCGACGCCCCCCAAAATATCGTATGGGGTAGCGAAAAAGGCGCAGCCTTTGCAGTAGATATTCCGGCAACACGTTGCCACTGATTCCGGAAACATCCTGCCACCCATTCCGGGTTTAACCTGCCACTGATT
>JBEQLE010000123.1:0-6916 GCA_040326155.1 Leptospirales bacterium
CTTTATCCATCTGGACAAATAAAGATATGCCCTCTTTTGTTCAATATGAGAAATTCCAGGAAACTTTCGGGAATGATGTCTCATTCGGTATAATGTACAAAACCGAAGATATATTTACGAAAGAACAATTAGCCATAAATGCAAGCTTGAGTGATAAACTTTTGGCAACCGAGAATATTGAAAAGGTTTTCAGTCTTACCAATGCTGAAAATGCAACTTTAAAAAATTATAAAATAGTCAAAGTAAAGAAAGTCAATAAAAATACACGCAACATGAAGGCCTTAAAAAAGAGGACTTTAGCTGATCCTGTACTTGCAGATAATTTTATCTCACCTGATGGTAAGGCAACCTTACTCTGGCTGCAAACAACAAATGGTAGCTTTGACCATAACAATTTGATAATAGATTCCATTAACAAGATTTTAAGTGAACCGGAATTCGAAGGAATAAAATTTCATTTTGTTGGCGGAATACCGGTAATTAACCAGATTACTAAAATCGCAAATAAAGAAACCGGAATGTTTGTTGCTATTTGTGTCGTCATAATGTTGGTATTGCTGCGTATTTTACTACACTCCTATCGCATGGCAATACTACCTATTATGATCGGGTTAAGCAGCGCCTTATTGATTACCGGCTTTTACGTGCTCCATCACTCCATCAATGTGATTTCGGGCATTATGCCACTGATGTTAATTGTTATCAGTATCGCCAATTCTGTTCATGTTGTTATCCATTTTAAGGCATGGTTTGCGCAGGGAAAATCTGCTAAAGAGGCAATCATATGTTCCCTGAAGGAGCTGGCGGCCCCCTGCCTTTTTACAAACGTTACTACCGGCATTGCCTTCTTTGCTTTTGCGAGCAGTGCGCTTCCTCCTTTAAAGTTCTTTGGAATATATACTGCCATAGGGACCATCATCACGTATATTTTAACCTTCACACTTCTGCCTGCCATCATGGTTGTTTTCAGCAAAGGGCTTTTTCAACACGAACATGTATACAGAAAGTCTAGAATGGCCAACGTTATTGTTAACTTGCCTTTCTGGGTTTCAAAGCACAGGTTACCGGTAATTCTGGTCAGCGGTGTCATTTTGGTATTTTCCATACTTGGAGTAAATAAAGTTGAATTTCAGACTGATCAACTTCGCTACCTTCATGAATCCAACCAGGTTCGTCAATCTATGGGACTGTTTCAAGACTGGTTTAAGGGGGTTTACCCTGTCGAATTGATAATCGAGGCACCCGAAGAAAAATATTTTTTTAAACGGCGAAATTTACGAAAAATTGAAGGTCTCGAAAAACAATTATTGCAGCTAGAAGTCGTAAATAAAATTTATTCACCGAACACCTTATTAGGCGCCTTTAAAAGGCGTCTGGCTGCACAAGCCGGAATTAAGTTTAACGCTGCGCAAGAACAAAAAGGGTTAGATCGCCTCATTGGTTTAGGTTTTGAATTTTTAAAACAATTGATATCAAGTGATGGTAAGCAATATCGAATATCGATAAAAGCGTCCTGGCTGGACAATGCGGAAACTGAAGTATTGGTCGAAAGTATATTAGCGCTGGGCAAAACTTTTGCTGAAGAAAACAAATTAACATTATACACAACCGGATATACTACCATATATACAGATATAAACAGGCTCTTAATTAAGAGTCAAAAAAGCAGTATTACAATTAGTTTCATTCTAATTTTTATAATGATCATCATTATGACCAGAAAACTCGGTATCTCCATTCTCGCCATGATACCAAACGTACTTCCGGTTTTATCAACCATTGGAATAATGGGATGGTTAGGGGTAAAGCTCGACGTAGCCACGGTTTTAATAGCAGCCGTCTCCCTGGGAATTGCAGTGGATGATACAATTCACTTAATTTACTCTTTTAATGACCACCAGCGAGAAGGTAAAAACGTAACGGATGCTATTTCCATTGCAATGCGACACGTAGGTGAGCCTCTTTTAATTACGACAGCAATTTTAATCGGCGGTTTTTCGATAATGATTATGTCAAGCTTCCTGCCGATTGCTTATTTTGGCATATTTATCTCTCTAAATGTAGTTTTCGCCCTTACATACGATCTGGTTTTGTTACCGGCTCTAATTAGCTTTACACATTTAAGAAAAAGGGGCAGCGCCAAACAAGCATAAGAGCGCAGTCTTTAAAGTAAACTATAGATTAGTTTTACATGTGCGGGGTTGGTTGAACCTGGAGTGGCCCGCGAACAGTTTTTGTGACTTTGTCGCGAATGAGTTCGATTGCAATTTCTTCATCGGGTTTCATACGGTATAAAGCAATACGAACGTCGGCAATGTTAGTTATTTCTGCCCCGTTAATTTTAATGATGGTATCACCCTTTTTTAGGAAGTGAGTATCTTCGGCGCTTTGGTCTGTAAACCCTGTTACCATTAATCTGTTTTCACTCTCTTCTAAATACACACCCAGAACAGGTGTGGAGCGATAAGAAACTTCTTTTGTATAAATAAAATAGTCTGCGGCGCCAGGGGCATACGTCGAATTCAATAAAATAGAAATAGACTTTTGTCGAATTCTTCGGTCAACTCGTTCCGGAATTCCATCGCCATATTCTATGTGGCCGTTTCCGACCAGAACTATAATGGTTGCATCCCGATGCTGTAAAAGGAAAGAAGCAATATTCTCAGCCATGGTTTCATCCCACACAAGTTGTGCCAGATAGAAATTTCGAAAGTCATAATACTTTGCGCCCGGGTGAGCATTGTAAATATTGTATAATCTTTTCATGTATAGATCATTATTAAATTCAATAAACTCCGGCAGTTTTTGCATCTCTTTCGAGGTTAATTTAGCCAGACCGCTTCTATAGATCGTAGAAGTTAATTTTTTTTCAGCGTTAAGCCCCAGAACTCGAATACCTTTTTTTTTGCAAAACCGGAGAATGTCGCGATACAACACGTAATCATAACCCCATTGTCTGAAATAACGGGACTCTTTTAAAAAGGTAATTTCATCAGTTTTTTTGAAAATGTAATTATCGAGTGCGGTTTGGTCTCCAGACGAGAACATCTCCATAGCAACAACCAGGTTCTCTTTTGCCCCTTTTTTCTTGTTGTAAACAGCTTTAATAATATCCAGTTGTTTCAGATGGTTGCCATATTGGTTATGGTTTTCCCCGACATAAATAATATCGCTCGAAAATATTTTCGCCGGCAGCTCCGAAGAATCTTTAGCAATAACCTGATCGACAATTCGGACCGGTTCCCCGACTAACCGGGGAGCGTAAAAAATTAAAGAAAAGAGGAACAGATAAAAGGCATAAACCGGTTTAGATTTTTTTTTTACACTCATATTGATCTTATAACAAATTATATATTAAATTCAGAAAAGAAGGGAGGACTATCACGGTCATATTCTAAGCGGACGCGGCTTCCTGCCAATTCTGGATAAGATTGAAAGGCATGACTTAAAGACTCATACAAAAGGTCGGCGTTATCCGATACAAGCGAATAAACATAAACGCCATCTTTAAGTATTTTATTTTTATAAATTCCATTATTATTCTCTTGCGCTGTTTCCCGAAAAAGACGGGCAATTTTTCCCGCCAAATGTACTTTATCAGCGCCGGCAATGGTTTTAGGCGGAGTCCAGTAAATATAAACGTGTTCGGTTTTGACATTATAACGGTATTGGGTGTCATACATATCCTGCACCGACGATTTATTATAATACGCTATAAAGGCAAATACGGATAAGGGTAGAGCCAATACTCCAATTAAATAAAAGAGTGGTCCTCTTTTACCTCTTTCAACTTCACTCATAAAAAATTCTCCATTTGTTTCGATTGTTCGTAAATAGTAATACAATTAAACAGTGTAATCCATTGTTTAAGATTCAGGCTCTTTGAAAAGAATTATTCACCGAAAGATAGCGTTTCAGATTGAATTTTGTGCTTCACAGCTTTCAATCGATCGAGAGCAACCGGGTCTGACTCGCCATATTTAGCGAGATGTTTATGCGACTCAATCATCTCATTTACTTTCTCTGCAGTTTTTTGCGCCAGATATTTCCAGGACGCTGATTTTGGATAAAAAATTATTTTATCTCTCCAGCTATCGTTGCCTCTTACAGAGATCAATTCAAATTCAAACTCTTTCAAAAATTGCTTAAAAGCGGCCTCATTGATATTTGGAAAACGAGCCGTTATATCGTGAACTGAGGGAATGGAGTTTTGCCTGAAATAGAAAAAATCCAGTTCTTCCAGAATTCGATTGCGGGTTATCAGCCTTTTTATATAGGCATTTTTTAGTCCTACGGTTTCAGCACTATTTTGTTGTAGCAACTCTTTCCAGACTTTATATTTGGACTTCAACACCTGTTGTTGATCGTATACTTTGCGTTTTACTGATTGAAAAATCAGCTTATCCAAAAATCTTATTTTAAAAGATAATACAAAATTATAGAGAAAAGGCATATGCACCGAATAAGCGGCTTTAATTAATTTACCATATTTTGCTGAAAAAGAGTGGCTATAAAACGGATTAAGTTCAGGTTTCAATTTCGTAGAATTTTCAAGAAGCTTACGAACAGCCAACACTTTCCAGGCTTCTTTATTTGTAAGCGCTTTCATTCCATTTACAACGGTGTTAAAATAATCAACATTAAGCTTCATAAATACATGGTATGCCTGGTCTCCTGTAAACCAGACCGTATATAAAATTTCTTTATCTTTTTTCAACTTATCGATACTTTGCAGATAGTAAGACTTCAGATCATCATCGGTTAAGAATAAAACCAGCTCCCGCCATGAGCTTTCCGAAGATAGCTGAGCCTTAATCTCCCGATATTGGGCAAATACGGCTTCAATATGCTCTTTCTCATACACTTCGTTAATTTTTTCTTCCAGTTTACAGATCATCAGCAAAGGAAGCCGACTGGGAAAGATCGCCTGGTCTTTGTATGCATCGCGAGAAAGGTAGTTGTAAACAACCCTGGCTCTGGCTTCAGAATACGCAAAGGTTTTATGATTTTGCGGGTCAGAATTATAAAGTTCTTCTTGTTGGTCGATCACTTCAATTTCACGACGAACTTCTGGAAGTTCACTGTAACAGGGAAAAATACGATTTCTGAAGAAGGACGATAGCGCTTTAGCGATCTCCGGAAGGTCCGCTTCGGTATGCAGAAAAACCTTGTTATCACCAATGTCTATTCCAATCTGGTTAGCCAGCAATCTCGAAGAAAAATCTAATTTATAATCGTTTATAATATCAGGGTTTATCGAAAAGGGAACATTGAGCTTATGAAAAATAGATTTAATATCAAAAACAATATGCGGATAAAACACATCGGTCGAGTTATCCTCCATAAGACTACTGTCTAGATCCTTCCAGAAAGATTCACGGTCAAACCATTCCACACTTTCCATGTAGCTACGGACCTCCTTCGTAGACTGGTCGAGGCAGGCTTCATAGACGTCAGCAAGGCCCGAAGGGCGCTTTTCCGGCAAAGAAACAAGGTAGAGGACCGGAACGAGTTTTTCCTCAGAGCGGTCAAATTCCAGCCCCGGAAGGGTGGTTATCATATTATCGAGTTTAAGTTCTATAAGAATTTTATCAATGGCAGACTCGTTGACTTTCCCATCGAGCAGGGAATGAATATTTTCATTTTTCAGTAATTCGCCATTTTTAGCTTTTTTTAGAGTAGAAAAAAAATCGGCTTGCTGCAAAACCTCATGCTTTGCTTTATTATTAAAGGAAATACCCTTTGCAAAAGCCTCTTTGCGCGTGTATGGATGCAAAAATTTTTTATTCATAGACCTTTCTCACTATGTAAACTATACAAATTAGGCAACCTTGACCAAATATTTTTAGAAAATAAAGGGTAATCGATCCATTGTTTAACGTAGAAATTTAATAATTTCGAAAATTATAGACCGGAATTTTCAAAACATTCGAACGACGACGACCCGGTCATCTGTTTTAAAAAAACAAAAATGCACGTACAACGTAAAGCGACCGCCGTAGTCACAGGGCAGTACTTTTGAAGTGTATATTTATAAAAAAAATCTATTGACTGTTTGCCTTCTTTGTGTATTATTCAACAAATCAAAATCATACTGAATATATCATTGTATCGAACAAGAGAAAGGTATTTTGGTTCACTAAAATTTTTAAAAGAGGATACTATGAAAAAAAAGATATTGGCATTGATTCTAGGGTTCAGTTTAACAACTTCTGCGTTTAGTTTGTACCTCGTTGTGTTGGGTGCAGTTGGAGGTATTACAGTGGGTGTTACAACCGGTGTTTTTGTTGGTCAAAGCACAGAGAAGAAGAAACAGAACAGCGACCAAGCGCTGGCTAAGTATATGCAGTCGAATCATGCCAGCCTGGTTCGTGATATTTCGATGGGCAGAGGTCCAATGGTAACCGAATGGGGGGCGAACATTGGGTTAAACACCGCCGAACAACAGGAACTGGAAAACAGGCTGGAGGGCTCTAAAGAACAAATGGAAATGTTAAAAGCGCTTTCTGACAATATTGAGATTCAAGATGCCAGAGCTTTTTCCAGGTCACTTGTAACTCTGGTAATAAATGTCATCGGTAGAGAACGAACGGAGGCTTTATTGCCAAAGCCAAAGTCAAACGAAAACTAACCTGTTTTTTAAAATTAAAAGTCATAAGTTCTATTTTTGAAATAGGCTTATGACTTTCAATTGCATTTATGATCTGTTTCATCTCAACATCCGAGTAAATTACCAATCAATAATTGTTTGACAAACCGGCAGGCTTATGTTTAGCTGTTAGGCGGAATGCAGAATGAAGTATATGAAGAAAAATCATACTGAGCTTGTACGTGATATAGCGATGGCAAAGGGCCATTCGATGAATGATTTAATTGTTGAACAGAGAGAGAAAATTGAAAACGAAAAGGTGCAATA
>JBEQLE010000124.1:0-6814 GCA_040326155.1 Leptospirales bacterium
ACCGATTAATTTACTATACACTTCCCCCTCTTCTATCGGGTCGAGTTGTTCACGTTGTATATTTTCAATTAACGATATTTCTATATTTTCTTTGTTTTCAACTTCTTTTATGATAACAGGTATTTGTTTAATTTTCAAAAGGCGGCAAGCGCGCAAACGTCGTTCTCCAGAAATAACGAAATATTTATCATTCACTGATCGAACCAGAATCGGTTGAAGAAGACCGTATTCTTTTATTGTCGAAGCAAGTTCTGCTATTGCAGTCTGGTCAAACTTTTTGCGAGGATTATCCGGGTTAGGTTTAATCTTATCCAGATCTATTTTTACAATACCTTCGCTATTTTTACTGGTACCTTTTTCATTCTCAACAGCATCGAGCAGGTTACCAAGGCCGCGCCCGAGAGAACCTGATTTTTTCTTAGAACTTTTTACTGCCATATATTACACCTTTTCAATTAATTCTTTCGCTAGTTTTTTATACGCCGTAGCTCCGGTGGAAGCCGGGTCATAAACACCAATTGGCTCGCCAAAAGATGGCGCTTCTGAAAGCTTAACGTTTCTTGGAATTATTACTTCAAAAACTTTCTTTGTAAAATGCTTACGAACATCGGCGACAACCTGGGACGATAAGTTAGTTCTCGAATCGAACATTGTAAGTAGAATTCCTTCAAGATCGAGCGCAGTATTCAATTTATCTTGTACTAAACGAATGATACGTAATAATTGTGTCAGCCCTTCGAGAGCAAAATATTCACATTGCAAAGGAATTAAAACAGAGTCCGAAGCTACGAGAGCGTTAATTGTTAATATGCCAAGACTTGGAGGACAATCGATTAGAATAAAGTCATACTTGTTTTTTAACTCTTCGACCTTCTTTTTGAGTTGGTAGTCTTTTTGAGAATTATCTCGCAAGTCAACTTCAAGTCCAGAAAGATCAATATTACTCGGAATCAGGTCGAGGTTTTCTATGTCCGTTTTTTGTATTACCTCTTCTGAAGAAACATCGTCCAGTATATATTCATATATTGTGTTTTCCAGTTTATTAATATCAGAACCCAGACCCGAACCGGCATTACCCTGCGGATCGAAATCAATGATTAAAACTTTTTGACCGAGAGTCGCCAGATATGCCCCGAGGTTGATGGAAGTCGTAGTTTTTCCAACACCCCCTTTCTGGTTTGCTAAAGCTATTGCCTTTCCCATATTATACCGTCCTTTCAATTAGTAAATCTTTCTTGATGCGGGCCCAGCTTCGTGGAAACCCTTTTAAACTTTCTCCCGAATATTCAAAAATATAAACACCACGAGACCCAAGCTGCTCGGGAGAACGTAACCGGGTAAATTGCACATTTATATAGCCGAGTTGTTCAACTCGTTTTGCGGCTTCTATCGCAAGTTCATCAGTAGGACTTTCATCGCCGTTTTTCATAAACGGACGAGATCGCCAATATAAAACCTTACTGCCTTTTTCTACGACATTCAAAATAAGCTCAAGAGAAGCCAGGGGTTTTCTCATTGCCCGAAAAGTGATCAACTCGGGGTAACCGAAATTCATGGTAACTTTTTCAACTGATGAATGCAGGGTTTGAACATTGTCAATTTCAAGTGTTTGGCAAACCTTGTTTATAAAAGTAAGTCTTTTTTCAGATGTATCAATTAATGTAAAAGCGGTAGTCTCTTTTAGAATAGCCATTACAACACCTGGTAACCCTGCCCCCGTTCCAATATCAAATATTCTTTTATAAGAAGGGTTCAGTATTTCTTCTATTGCATTTTCTTGAAAAACAAAAAGAGAATCTGCAATATGTCGAAGCCAAAACTCTTCATTTGTTGTAGCGGCCCCGACATACCCTGCCGGCACTCCTTCGTCTAATAATAGATTATAATAACCGTCGATTTTCTGTTTCTTCTCATTAGATAAATCGGGTAAGTAAGTTTTAAATTTTTCGAAGTATTCCATAAATAATATAAGCGCTTTTCATTAATGTTTATTGTTGCTTTTTTTAATTGAATAGTTTTTAATTTGTCTATCCTTTTTTTACCCTGAAATAAAAAGTTAAATCATTATGTCGCATCATATGGCCAATGGGACATAACAATGCCAATTAATAGATAAATCGGTAAACGTCTATTTTTTAATCTAAAGAGTTCGTAAAAACTATCGATATAATTTCTGTGAAAGCTTTGTTTGACATGGGAATAAGCGCTAACCGGATAGAGCCCGGGCATAGTCCAAAGGACAACCGAAACGATATATATGCGGATGATCATAATCGAATTAGAAATAATGAATCATCGTTTTTCAATATGATTCAGGATAACCTTCAAAAACAGGAAACTCCAGAACCAAAACAAAAAGAAACCCGGGTTGATCAGGAAGAAAAACCATTGGAAAAAAAATTATCTGAACACAAGTATGAAAAAGAAGAAGAGAATAAACAAGATATGAAAACAGGTCAATTTAATGACTTGTTTAAATCCATCGGCAATGATAAACAGGATATACAAAGTAAACAGAAACAAGATTTGAATGTCCAACAATCCGCTAATAAACAAACCGAACAAACTCATCAGGCAAATAACTTAAAAAACACTAATGATAAAGTAGAACCCGATTTAAAGAATATCGGTTCTCTAATAGCCAAAGAATTAGGCGTTAAACCGGATTCTAATAAAGTGGTTGAAAATAACCCGGAAAAAGTAATTCATATAACACCAGAAAATAAACAAAAAGCTGCCATAAAAAATCTGGCTGATTTTATAAAGAGCGCTGAAAAGAATGATTTACCAACGAATAAACAAGCAGACTACAAAAAAGCGAACGTACAAACACAGCACCATACTGAAAAATTCGAACCAAATATAAAAGAAAAAGTTTTAATTGAAGAAGCAATACAAAAACAACAAACAATTAAAAACAAAAAAACTAATACTGCACAAGTTCAAAATACAAACCGAGATAATGTTTCACGTGAAACACCAAAAACTACAAACGTACCTATTCAAGAGAACACTCTACCGAAAGACCAAAAACTAACAGATGATTTATCGAACAAAGTTTTTACAAAAGAACGAACCTCTTTATCTGAAGGGCTAAAGAAAACTATGGACTCAGATATGTCGTCCTTTCAAGGTTTCGAAAACGGTTCGCGATCGGGAAGTGATAAAACCGGGTTTCTAAGTAAGCTCGATGGTAACCCGGCTTTACGTAGCAGTATTCAACAACAAGTAGACGCTATCTTATCGAGGGCGAGAACTATTATTCGAAGCAATGGTAATGCTTCTTTTTCTACAAACCTGTACCCTAGAGAGTTTGGAAAAATAAGCATAAAGCTTTCATTGGTAGATGGTAAACTAAAAGGAAACTTCACAGTTGAAAACGAAGCTGTGCAAAAAGAACTCATACAAAAAATGGATAAGATCGTTTCAGATATGAAACTCGACGGATACGAAGTAGAAGAGTTTAATGTAAATGTCAATTCCGGCGAAGCCGAACGCCAGGCATTCGAAGAACGAGAAAACAATGCATTTAATAAATCTATGAATAAAAAAGCTGAATTTGATGAAAGTTCAAAATCACTGAAAACAGAACAAAAGAAAAATAAAGGTATCTACGCCTGATCAACAGGTTGAAACGGAGAAAATTATGGCAAACGCAATATCAAATACTATGCACCGAGCTAATCCAGATATACCGGGAAATCGCCCACAAGTAAAAACACCCGAAGAAAGATTAGCTGAACAAGTGAAAGTGCAGGAAGAAAAATTTGTTCGAGAAACGGGAAAAAACAAGGGTGATATTATTGGTAATGCTTCCAGCATAATGGGTAAAAACGAATTCTTAAAACTACTGGTAACACAATTAAGTAAACAGAACCCTTTAGACCCAGTTAACGATAAAGAGTTTATTGCTCAAATGGCCCAGTTTTCTGCACTAGAGCAAATGCAAAATGTTTCTGCCGGAATGAAGCAAGTTACAAGTGAAATAAAAAACTTTAAAGAGCAAAATATTAAAACGATGCAGAACCTTGAGTCTTACTCCTTGTTAGGTAAAAGGGTTACAGCTTTTGATGCAAAGTCACAACAGGTTTTAACCGGTGAAGCTAAAAGTGTGTACCGTGATAAAAATGGTGAAATCTATGTGCAAATAGAAAACAACAATGGATTGCATGATGTAAAATTTTCTCATATAAACAAAGCGGATATTATTGACCGTGTTTCACGTGAAACAATTCATGAAACAGGTACGGAAGGCGTTCGCAGTAAAGCAGCTAAAGCTTATTTAGCAAACCAACAGATGAATTCAGGCAAAGGAGAACAAACAAAATGATGAGATCGCTTTACTCGGGAGTATCCGGGTTAAAAAATCACCAGATTCGAATGGATGTAATTGGGAATAATATTTCCAATGTAAATACAAATGGATTTAAATCCGAACGGGTTACTTTTCAGGATATGATTTCGCAAGAAATGTCCGGAGCATCCCAACCTCGGGATAATGTTGGTGGGGTTAACCCAAAACAAGTTGGACTGGGTATGACGGTTGCTTCCGTAGATAAGATGATGACCCAGGGTGCCTTGCAAACTACTACCAAAAATACCGATGTAGCCATAACCGGTTCCGGGTTTTTTGTTCTAGCTGACGGGGATAAAAGGTTTTATACTCGAAATGGAAATTTCGATGTTGATAAAGATCAACAACTGGTCAATCCTGCAAACGGAATGAAAGTTCAAGGGTGGAATTCACAGGTTGATATAAATGGAAACAGTTTTATTAACCCGGCTTCTACTACGGATGATATCGTTATTCCTTTATACTCAAAAGACCCTGCTAAACAAACTACATTTGTGGTATACAAAAGTAATTTGAACTCATCTGCCGAAGCGGTCCCCGCAGACGCAACTGACGCAGAAAGATACAGAATGATTGTGGCAGACCCTAACGTAAAACGTGGCCACATGACTTCCATTGCTACATATGATGACAAAGGGCAAGAACATCAATTGAAAGTATTCATATGGAAAACAGATAACAATCGTTGGATGGCTTCAGCTGATATGTCTGACGCAGAAAACCTTACTGTAGATGTTCAAGGAGCCGGTCAAAATACAACGGTACCAGGGAATAAAAGATTTGAAATCGACTTTACTCCTGATGGTAGAATACAAGCCGTAAGTGATGCAACCGATAGAGATAGTACCGGAGCATTAAACGCACAAATTACATTTAGAATTCCCGGTAATCCTGAGCCGCGTTCTATTGAACTTAGACTTGGTGAAAGTCAGTCGGTGGAAGGTGTAACTCAATTTTCAACAAAGTTTACTACAAAAGCTGTTGAACAAGATGGATATCCAATGGGATATTTTGAAAACTTTGCCATAGATGACCGAGGCGTAATTACCGCTATTTATGATAATGGTGTTACCCGTCCTATAGCGCAAATTGCTTTAGCAAATTTTATTAACCCGGAAGGATTAACCAAATCAGGTAGTACAAGCTATATGGTATCCAACAACTCCGGTGATGCGATTGTCGGTGAAGCGGGAGTAGCCGGCATGGGTTCCATTAAAGCTGGATTCCTCGAAATGAGTAATGTCAGCCTGGCCGATGAATTTGTAGATATGATTGTAACCCAAAGAGGGTTCCAAGCGAATTCAAGGTCTATCACAACTTCCGATCAAATGCTTCAAGAGCTCCTAACTCTGAAGCGATAATTTTCTCCACCTTACGGCTGATCGTTGACCGGTCGTAAGGTTCTCTTTTTTCTTATTTATAACTATATGTTAAAGTGGGGACGCCCCCCGGGATATTATATTTCCAGTTAAATTTACTTTAAACTATTTTTCTAAACCATAATAAACCAATTTATGTTATACTGCCAAAAGCTTTTACAGCCGAATCACGTAATAAAAACAGTTTATATATAATATTCTGTTATAAAAATAATAATCAATATATAGCCAGAGCTGTGTGGAATTATTCTAAAGAAAATTTGAAATTGCTGATATATGAACTTTCAAATGAAAAATTAAAAATAATTAAAGATGATCTGAATTTAAAAAACGGATATTGTTACTTCATGGATAGAAATTATTGTGTACAATAAACAACTTGTACATTAGGTACAGTTGATCAAAAGTATCAATGTCTTCCGGCAAAAAATAGTTGCGAAAAAGATTTATCTCAGATTGATCTAAATTTAAAAATAATATGTAATTCAAGGAAAAACTGTTCTTTTATTACTTCAAATTGTTATTGTCCGTGTCGAAATTATGGAAGTACTTTGATGCCCGATGGTGCAGAGTCAAAACAATGCAACTGTGCTTGCGCTTTTGGTCCGCCTGCCCTTTGTGAATTTAAAGATTAATAAATTACAATCATAGTATATATGTATGGGCGTTATAGTGTGGGTAATTACCCCGGAATTTTCCGAAGCGGCCCAGGTATTTCCAATAGTCGCCGGATTTGTAATAGGTGAATTCGAAGTGTAGGTGTCTTATGCACTGAAATTTACCATTTGCTCAACCTGTCAAAAACGACGTTTTTTGACAGATAAAACTTCAAACGATAATTGAATGGTGCGACGTAAAAAAAAAACACAGGTTTTTTTACCATGAAGTGCATGAAGGACACGAAAGGATTTGCCACGAAAAGGCACAAAAAGTTAGACACGGATTTACGCAGAGAAAATGTGAGTTTTGAATTCTTAGTTCTTAATTCTTAGTTGTGGAGTCGCTTCGCGACGAGATTTAATTGTTTTTATCCACGAATGGACACGAATTTATACAAAATTCTTAGACAGGATAACTGGAT
>JBEQLE010000125.1:0-6665 GCA_040326155.1 Leptospirales bacterium
AGGGCCCCTGTATACCCGATTAATGAAATTGGAGTATTCAGGGAAAAAAAGTGTTGAATCAAACCTTCATCAACGCTATGCCATAAAGCCAGAGAAAAACTTGCCCCGGCAAAATGAAGGTAATAATCCTGTTTTTGAGTAAAATAGTATAAACCGAAAAAAATACTCAAAAAAATTAAAATGGAAAAGTAACTCGATGCTTTCAGAGTTTGAAAAACAAAAATACTCTCAATAGAATCTGTTAATCCAAAATTCAATGGGTACCGATGGCCGCCCATTCCATCGAGTCCTTTGGTGCGTACACTTATATAGTTAACTCCTTTTTGAACGATTTTCGGGTCAATTGAAATTAAGGAGGGGGCGGTGAGTATAGAATCTCCTTTTTGTGCAGTCTGTTCATCAGAAGCCGTTTGAAAAATAAGTACTTCATTGAAGTAAATGTAGCAATTACCATATGCAAATGGAGCATACAATGAATATGCTTTGGTTGTATCGTTTATAAAAATTTTATAGCGAAACCATCCGTAACCATAATAATCGGCCAACCCAAGATAAAACCAATTGGGAATATTCAGATTTTTATCCCATTTCGGTAAAACAACATCGGGCTTTACATAAGATGGATGATCGGCGGCAATAAAGTTATCCGGCTTCAGTACAATCGTCTTTTTTTGCCCGGTGTATCGCGAAACAGAAAATAGTGTACCGGGTATGATGCACAAAACAATTATGAAAATTCCGGCCCTTCTCAATTTGAATATTCCATGAGCGATAATAGTGCCTCCGATTGAACTTTACACAACCTTTAAAACAAAACTAAATAATGCCAATGTCTCCCGCTTTTTTAATCATTCCAATTCTGTTATGAACTTCAAGTTTTTGGTAAATATTTTTTACATGAGTTCTAAGTGTTTCATTCGACACATGTAAAGTCTCGGAGGCTTTCTGGGTAGTAACTCCAGTCGCTAATACCTCCAAAACCTGCTTTTCGCGAGTGGTTAATAGTTTCGGATCTTCTTGCAGGGGTTTTCTAAAATACTCGAGAATTTTCGCGGCAATCGTGGGAGTGGCTGTGGCCCCTCCTTTTATTACCTTATCAATCTCCATGTTCAAATCTTCCAATTCACTTTTCCAGAGATATCCGACTGCGCCTGCTCTTAACGAAGCAAAAATATTCTCTTCTGACGAGAGAGTTGTGAGCATTATAATATTCAACTGTTTGTTAATAACCCGTGCCTCTTCAACAAGAGCGATACCGTCCATATCTTTTAGCTTTATATCAAAAAGGGCCAGACGAAACTTATTTTTAATATTATCAGCATCACGTAAAAACAGTTCTGCGCTTTCATATGGAACTATTTCTCCTATATTTGGGTTCTGTTTTAGAGTCTTCACTATATTATTTAAAAATTTTAAATCATTTTCGACAACAGCTATATTCCATTTATTATTTTCATTTGTCATACGCTTTATACAATAACAATTTAAAGGTATCAAATGTCTACAACTTATTTTACCAACCGAAAGATTCTTTTGACCATCCGGTATAAATAACGGGTGGGATAATTTTTTTTTCGGAATTCACAAATATAAACTGGCGTGAAAACCCGACAAAAACCCAGGGGGCGTCGGCTCGTATAATATTTTGCGCCACTGTTGCATTTTTATGAGTTAAAACCCTGGTATCGAAGATGTTATCCACTTTGTGGTTTTCAAAATGAGCTCGATTACCTCCGGAGCCTTTGTTATTACTGTGAAATAGTGGCAGTAAAAAATTCTCGGCGTGGGGGTAATCGGCTAACCATTTAAACATATAAATACCCGGCATACCAGAATTATTTAGCCTTATTAAAGTAGCCAGATCAACCACTTTAATTTTGGATGTATAACCCATTTTTTTTATAGTGGCCGAAAAGTACCGGGCCACCAACTGGCGCTCTCGATCGGATGGTGTATAGATAATAATGGGTTCGTTTTGTTTCAGTTCGGGAACCGAATACTCCGCCTGGAAAGTAAAATATGGTTTTAATTTACCGGCGAGAATATGCGGCACGGGGTAATCGGCGCTCTCGTAGGCGCCAAGAAGTATTTTCTGGCAAAGGTTCTCACGATCAATTCGATAGTTCAAAGCCCTGCGAAATTTTCGATTGGCCAACAGATGTTCACCCTCAGGAGGCGCCACCATTGCCCCATACAAAACCACCAACTGGGGACGAACGATCATGGAGTATTTTTTTTTATTATAATTACCGAAACGAAAAACACCGCTGGCATTGTAAAAATCGAGCAAATTGCGTTTAAAATAGAACCACCTTCCTGCGTCATCATTGATAATATGAAAAACCAGTTTTTTGTTTGTACCGCCACGAAGAACAATTCGGTTTCGGGTATTCTCAAAAAGTGTAAAAAACGAGGGACTACGATATTTTTTTCGTTTTTCCCAAAAATCGTAATCAAAAATGGAAGTTTGTGGCAACGTAAAAAGGGATTTTTGTTTTTCCCAGATAGCCTTTGCAGAAATTCCACTTTTAGACACCAGCTCTATTTTTACAACGAAACGATCCATGACATGAACATCCGAAAAGTTTTCAGTTAACCAGAGTTGCCGCCCCGAGTTTTTCAGGCGCAAAAGAGATTCTCGAACATCTGTAGCACTTATATAATATCCCCCAAATTGGTCTTTATATGGTTCGGTTTTCAAGTGTAAAATTACGAAATTGCCTGAAAGTTTTTCTTTACGCACAAGGTCAGCAATAACCTTCCCTTCCAGATCTGTAGTATAAAGACGACGAAACAAAAGGCTAATTAAAATACCAGAACTGGCATCTACCGCAAACACCGGGTCGAGACTTTCGAGCGGCTCTTTCAGGGCCATGGAAATAGTATTATTAGAATTTTCAATGGAACTTGAAAAATTACACGCAATTTGTATAAAAAGGACAGCGCCAAGCGTTAGAACTATTCCAATTTTTTTGATACGCAAATATCCAGAACTATGAATTAAGTTGGTAATATTTATACTTTTTGTAGAAATTCGATAGTTGATATGACTATTACGCTCTTTTATAATCATAATTGAGTTCACATTAAAATTCCAATGGTGAAATAGATATGGAAATCAATACATCAAATTTTTTGATATTTAGATGTTTGGATATTTAATACCGGCGAATTAGCGGGAAACGGGATTTGAACCCGCGACCCCCTCCTTGGCAAGGAGGTGCTCTACCACTGAGCTATTCCCGCAATTTCTTAAAGCAGCCCTAAAAGGGGTGCCCTATTAAGCAGCCCTTTTAGGGCTGCCCTATTGTGCGAGCGAAGGGACTTGAACCCCCACGTCTTGCGACACTAGATCCTAAGTCTAGCGTGTCTACCAATTCCACCACGCTCGCGTTGTTTACGCCCGAGAGGATTCGAACCTCTGACGCACGGATTCGAAGTCCGACGCTCTATCCAACTGAGCTACGGGCGCGAATATTAGGTTATATTTGTGACAGGTTTCATGCTGTCAATCTAACCTAATGGGTGACTGACGGGGCTCGAACCCGCGACCACGGGTACCACAAACCCGTGCTCTACCAACTGAGCTACAATCACCATTTCTTGCAGCTGCCTGAAACACCAGCAATTTACGCCAGAGAGGGGTCGAACCTCTGACCTACGGCTTAGAAGGCCGTTGCTCTATCCAACTGAGCTACTGGCGCTTATTTTACGGCAAAGCCGCTTCGGGATGACTGGATTCGAACCAGCGACCCTCGGTTCCCAAAACCGATGCGCTACCCCTGCGCTACATCCCGATGTTCTTTAATGAGTCTTAATTCAAGATTGTTTCAGGTTGTCAATTCTAAAACTCTCCTCATTTTGGAACAACACCAAATTTATTTAAATTCAGCAAGAAGGCGGTAAACTGGAAAAGAGAATATAGCTCTGGTCCCGAGTTTACCGCCTTTTGGGGTTTCTGAGAAAAAAAGATCGGAAATTCCCCACCTATTTTTTTCAGAGTTGATTATTTAATCGTAAAATACTTCTTTGTTTTTTAAGACCCATTCAATTATATAACTTTTAAGTTCATAATGTCTCCAGTTGGGCCGTGCAAAATAAATATCTACGTAATCGGTTACGTCACTGCATTTATTGTACATTTGTTGTAAACGCCAGTACTCTCGAGAACCCGAAGCGGTGAAAGTGAACTTCCCGTCTCTTACGCACTGTTTGCCTCCTGCCAGGTGTTTCACCTTGGTAAAAACAACTCCGTCAATGGTAAAAGAATTTTTGTTAATTTCCTGAATATTGCCGACTACAAACAAAGAATCGCCGTTATAATTGTGTTGTTGACCCAGTATAAAGTGTTTATCTCCAATACTGAAAACGGTCAGATTGCCATAATCATCCCAGCTTATCCACTGGAGGGAAAGCAAGTGTTCACCCATAAGTTTTTTCATATTGGACTCAGAGTTTATTATGGTAGCATCGTTGATGGTTATTATATGCTCGGCTTTAATCGATGGACCGTTTCCCGCGTAGTTTCCAGTGAACGAATCTTCGCTGCTTCCAAAGTTAATTTCCATACCGGAAAGCAGTGTAGTTCCGTCATACTCGTTCAGCCAGAAGCTTTGGCCCTCTTTTTTCATTGTCCCTTCCAGGGCCAGTGGTTTCGCCCATTGGCTGTAAAAATAATAACCAATTACCTGATTTTTATTTTTTTGCAGAAAGAACCAGACTGGTGTACTACCGATTTTGCCTGAATATGCCGTTACGGGATTTTTTGAGATTCCACTTGCTGTTTTATTACTTTTGTTATCATTGCTTTTCTTTTTATTTGTTTTTTTGTTTTTTTTCTTATCCTTTTTTTTGTCGTTTTTCTTCTTATTGTTACTTTTTTTATTTCCACCAATAAGATTGTCTATGACGCTACCTTTTGCGATTGTCTGTCCTGGAAAAGCGACGGTTGCTACAAATGCAGCCATCAATAAAACTATAATGTATCTACTCTTTTTCATCAAATACTCCTGTACATTTTTCTTCTATAATTTGAACTCTGCAAACTTGATATGGTAGCAAACAATATTGTAAGTTTATATTGTGTCAAACCAAAAAAAGACATCATTTCTACTTTTCGTTTTTTTTGAATTTGGAAATAAAATCTTGATAAAAGTTTTCCTGGGTCAAATTCGGTCGCATTCCGCAGAACGGCCTTGTGGAGTATCTACCTTTACTCCCCTTGCTTTCATGGGAGGATGTCGGCCTATTTTAATTGACTAAATGAGTGTGTTACGTATTTAAATTATGCAATTTGTGAACTGGTGTAAGGGTGGTATTGTGCTGTTGGCTCTTTTGGGCGGTTTGTCCATTTTTTCGACGGAGAAAAAACCATCCAACTCCTTCTACGAAGCCGATTACTACTATGTTTTAGCCCATTCCGGTCTCAGCCTTCGAGAACAACCTTCCAGCGATTCTCTGAAACTGAAAAAAATTCCCTATAACACTAAAATTGTGGTAGAGAAGTTTACCGATGTGAAAAATACTTTCCAGGGAATCAAAAATCGGTGGGCCAGGGTCAGGTACAATGGCACAACGGGATTTGTTTTTTCGGGTTTTCTATCGCGGTTGAAAGGGCCCAGATACAATATAAGGTCATTGCAATTATACGCATTTGAAACTTTTAAACAAATTGAAAAAACCGTGCTCACGGAAGAAGGTGGAACCGCTGAAAAGCAGGGTAAATTTTATTCGGCTAAAAAGGTTACGAAATTTGAAAAGAATATTACCTTCATTACTTATTTTGACTATGAAAACGGTGGCGAAGATCTTTATTTGCCCAATTTTACCTTCCAGGAAGCTTTTTTAATTGGTATTAATCTCGATTCGCGGTATAAAAAGTTTTCCTATAAACCAGATAGCGATAACTCTTACTGGCAATGCTTTATCGATTCCGACGGGTGTGTTGAAAAGGGGGATTGCCTGCAGTTGGACCGAAGCAGTACAGGTCAAATTTTTGTATCTATCTCCTGGTGGTGCTGAGACTTGGGAATTCGACCGCACTACAGATCGGTTTATGCTTTTAAAGAATCTCGAAGGAAAAAAGAGAAGCGGACAGGATTTACAGGATTAACATGATTTTAAGAGACAAACACCCCCACTCTTTTCTTAACCTGTTAACCGGTCAATCCTGTCAAAATCTCTTCCTCCTATTTTCCTAAAGTTCCTGCTTTCCTTATAGTGAACTCTTAAATCTTCCCTTATAAACCGAAGAGACCATCTACCTCTTTATTACTTGCCTTTGAGACTATTTAGTATATTAATGGAGTATGAAATCATTAAAATCGTGGAAAATATTCTTTGTTGTCTTTGTTCTATCAGGTCCAGCTCTGTTTCTCTACTCTGGAGAAATAACCAAAGTTGATCGATATTATGATTTATTTGTAAATGAATGGTCCAACCCATCTAGTATGTATGATAAAATGCCCGACCCATCTAGAGGTAAAGCAGGAGTCTTAAAAGATTCCGAAAAGAAACTTGCGTTAAAAATGACAAACGCAATTCGCGACCTGCATAATCTGCCTCCTGTGCAATACAAAAAAAAGGACGATATTTACACCGCTAAATCTTGCCTTATTATGGCTGCGAACCGGAAAATGACCCACTACCCTCCCAAAAACAGTAAG
>JBEQLE010000126.1:0-6645 GCA_040326155.1 Leptospirales bacterium
CGCACGCCGGGATCTGTGCGGGGGGCGTCGGGTAACCGATGTCCCTACCGTGACGGCGAAAGAAAGAGCACCAAGATCGTTAAAAGATTTTGCACTCATTGAAGATAATTAAATTCCGCCCCCGTACCGACTCGCATCCTTGCGGGTCGGGAATCTTCCTGTTTATGCAATTAAGAAAAGAATTCAGAATTAATTTCTATATACTTACTGATCTAATAAGTCATTGAATATTGTGATATATTTATCTTTTTTGCCATTTGGCATTTCAATAATTTTATCTAATAATGCCATCAATTTGACATCGTCGATATTATGCAGTTTATTATTATCCCGTGCAAATTTCTGCCCGTCCCCTGAAATCAACCAATCAATAGATAAATCAAATGTTTTGACCAATTTCATCAAAAAATCAAACGAAGGTGTCATACCATTTTCCACTCTAGTTATAAAAGTTCTTTCTATCCCTGTCTTTTCAGAAAGGAGTCGTTGAGAAATACCTATCTCTTTGCGAAAAATGTACAATCTTTTCCCCAAACCTTGAATATCAATTGGCATTATGTTACACTATTGAACATTTCAAGCCAATGGAAAGAAGAATAATGCTTTTTTTACCCGAATAGTGCAATAATCACACGAAAGCATTTGACAGCTCGACTAACTGGTGTTATATTTACACCAGTAGAATCAAAAGGAGAATAATTATGGCATATACACCGGAATTTAGTATGAAAGCGAGTTCAACTTTGAGAAGAATAGCATGGGCTGTTGGTAAACCAATGACGAAAACGGCTGAAGATATAATGGATTTTTTACCGCAAGTAATTGATAAGAAAATAGTCTGTAAGAAATGCCGGGATAAAACGAAGTGTAAAGATTGCGTATTCTTTGGCCGCGTTAGTATAAAAAATGCGAAGTTGATAAAAACAATAATTAAATAGTTGGGGCAGATTGAAGGCGCGCGCAAGCGCGCCTTAGTCGATTTATATTTGTTAGACAAAGGATTTTCTCGTCACCATAACCAGGTCATGTCAGCAAAATCCAAATGTGTTACGTGTGCTCAAAGAAAAGATTCTATACTTCGTTCATTTTGTTCTTCTTCAATTCTATACATTTTGGAAACCAATAAGGCAGCTATATTGTTAATTTATGTACCGAGAAATTGCATCGGGAATAAATGTTTATAAAAATGCTTGCAATTTTAACTTGAAATAATAGTATTCATTAAAATTCTTGGAAGGAGTTATTTATGTTTAAAGTTAATTTTAAAAGTCAATTGATACTGGCATTAGTGTTGACGGTGTCTTTTGGATTTTGTGGTAAAGGCGAAAACGATAAAAGCGTTAATGAAAAATCATCAAATAAATCAGAAACGAACGAAATGGTTGGTCAAGATTATCAAAATGAATTAGATGAAGCACTTGATGAATATTATGAAAAAGCAAAAACATCTGATGAAAAAAGCTTAAAGGGGCTCAGGTGTAAAATCTGCAAGGCTTCTTGCCACACAGTTTATGGCGGGGAACTTGCTGCTTGCGGTGGTGGTGACTCGGCGGGAGTTAAAGCCTGTAAAGATGGTGCATTACATCATCTTAATGTATGTAAAAATGGATGTAAACATTGTTAACATCATAAAAATTTAATAGTGTAACGGAAATCGCAGGCGCGCGTTAGCGCGTCTGAGCAGAATAATCACTATACTATGCAATATTTATTTTTGCTCAAGTTCGTTGAATTTTGATTTGTTTAACATCTCCAAAAATTTATCATGATGAAAGTCGGAATCCATTATTTTATCAGCTGTACTTTGATACCAATACATATTCCCCTCATCTCGAAATGTGTTTTTGATTTCCTCAAATTTTTCCAGCATTTTTTTAGCCCATTTGACAAAATCGTCTTGAAAACATAACAAAATATCATTAGTATTTGGAAGGTCTTTCGCATCCATTTTTTTCGCATTTGTGATTATAATTGAATACAATTGTACATCTTGCTTTAATGATAGCTCACTACGAGCTCTATTAATATGTCTATTTGCTTGATCTATTTTTTTGGTTATCAATGTAGATGCACTGGTAGTTTCATTATTGTCTTCAAATACAAAACATATTTTCCCGGGCAAATACCATATACAATCTGAAGAACCACTTCCTTTAAGTTTTTTTACTTCATAACCAAGAAACCTACCAATATCTAAATGCGATTGTTCGAATTTAGAAAAGTTATCCGACTCTAAACCAGCTAGGATATTTATTTTTCGTTTATTGTATACTCGATTATGAATGATACCGACCTCCATTAAAGTCAATTCTAAATTTCTGGCTCTCAAAAAAGATATTATATCATGAGTATCCTTTTTGGTTTCTCGTGTTAAGTTTAAAATCGTAATTAGAGAGCCCAACCATGATTTGCCTAGTGGCGATTTCATTGCCTCTGAATAATGTAGTTTTGCATTGGCTAAATATTCATCAGTCTCCGATAATTTATACAATATGTAATAAATATTACCAGCCATGTAGTTCCAGAATACATTAAACGGTTGTAAATCAGGCGTAACTGTATGTGCTATTATATTTTTAACATCTTCTAATGCACCGATGTAATTTCTTGACCACATATTTTCAGAAAAATCAATTTCATGAACACTAGATTCAGCCAGTGATGTATAATAGCTTGGAATTGCTTGCGAAAAATCATCACGATTTGAAATAATTGAAGCTTCTGCTTCTCCCCATGAACTATTATTTGCCAAAAAATCTTCCATATTGAGTAAAAATTTACTCAAATCCCCATGTTGGGATTGTTCAAAAGCAAACATTACTTCGGATTGAAGTTCGGGGTGAAAATACTTAGAATTTGATATTGATAGTAAATATTGTGGAAGCTTTTCCCCGAGAATTAGAACCATTGAGCGATCCAAAGTAGATCGATTACACCTACCTATTGCCTGATTAATCCTAGTTAATGTTTTAGCTCTTAATAAAAAACTTGCACCTAATTGATTTACAAAAAAATACTCTTGTAGGTTTGCGGCACTAGGAAAATCATCAATAATTAGCAACCGACATTCATCGCCTGGGAAATCGATCCCATCATAGCGGTTTGCCATAATAGCTACACCTGGATTAGCATCAATAAATTTCTGTTTTGATAATTCAATATCTTTGGCCTTAAATATTGAGATATTGGGTGTTGCTGAAAATATTTCTTCATATTTTTCTACCATACTTGCACTTGCTACTAAAACTAATCCTCTGTTAAATTTATCCAGAGCAGATTGTAACATGCTTTCAACTTGATCATTTTCCAGAGCAATTTGCGGGAAATAAAAAAATCGGCGGCCAACACCCTGCTTTTCTGAACCAACAACGGCACGAATCTTCTCAAGTTTTTTGATAGAAAAAAGTTTCTCGACGCTACCGTCGTCACCAATATTAGCAGAAAATAATATGCGTTGTTTAGCTTTTGTAAACGGTTTGCACGTATTAACTGGAAATAGATATGGCCGTATTGATATTTGGTTTTGACTTAAATACAGATTACAAGTTAAAAGATTGTCTCTTATTACTGACCAAGTATACCATAAGTTTGTATACGGTGTCAATGATGCATCAAAAAAACTTATGATATCTGGGATAATATCGTAGTAACGAGGTAAGGGCATCAAATAAGAATCATTTTTATTGCTTTCGACATCTCCATTAAAATAATGGTATTCATGCCTTTCCAATATTGGATTAAATAATTCAAGAAATTCTTTAAATAAATCTTCTTGCTCCCAATTGTTCAGTTCCAAAGAGTATAAAGAAGATAGGTAAGATTCTGCAGAATGGGCATCATCAATAATTATTATATCTGGCTCTTCAAAGAAGGGTTTTACGTTAAATAGTGAATTGTAAGTAGATATTGCGATATTTTGGTTCGAAGTGTAGCCGAAAACATCTTTTGCGTCATAATTCTTCTTTTTACCGGTAAATAATACAGGCTTTATCCCATATTTATCGATAGATTCATTGTATGTTTGGTTCGCTAGTTGTCTAGTTGGGCAAAGATAGAGTATTTTTTCTTTGTAAGATACCCTTCGCCATTCAGCAATCAACATAGCCACTAATGTTTTTCCTGTACCGGTAGGCATTTCTATAGATAGGTTCTTAGAACCTGTATGACTATCTGTATATTGGGTTAACACTTGGCCTTGTATATGCCATGGCCCAGAAACTTTTCTACCGCTAAGATCATTGATTAATTCAATCGGGCTTGCGTAGTTATCTTTGTTCTTTTTCTTGATTATAAATGACATTGTTGAAGTTAAAATATCGAAAAGGGAGCGTCAAGTGAAATCAATTAAATATAGCACCGATCCATTTAATTTATATTCTAAACCACCTCCACCATCCATGGTTGCGGTGGTGTAAAGGGGCGGAATTAAGAGAGAAAATGCGAAGAGGTGCTCTTTCCATCGCCTAACAAATTTTGATCTGCTCACGACCTGTTCGGTCGTTCGGGTCTCGCTTGCGCTCGACCACATTTTGGGGCTACTTTCGCTTAACCGCTTTGCTCGCACAAATTATGGAGGTTAATTGGTGCTCGCAAAGCTGACTCAAGTAGCCCCAAAACGTCAGAGAATTATACACGTTAGCAAGAAAGCTTGGCGTTTCTGGCCGGGTGAAAGTTCCGGTGAGGTAAGGACTAGCCATCCACCTCTACCGAGTGTTGCGTCGAAGCTGGTAACAGTAAGACGAAGCGTACACCCCGCGATTTTATCAAATCGCACGGCCAGCGGCTGCAAGCAATATCGTACAGATTGAGATGGCATATGCCGCCTTGATTGCGCAAGTGAGTATCGTTGAGGAGCCCGGTGCGGTAATTCCGCACGCCGGGATCTGTGTGGGGGGTGCCGGGTAACCGGCATTCCTACCACGTCTCGGAAATAAATACGATTTGGTTCTCAAGCTTGCACCTCGTGTGCTCGCAAGACAAAATATTTATTATTGACATATAGAATTATATTTATGGAATTACTTCTATTAGCGATTAATAAATAGGCAGCAATATTATTACGTTAAGCCCATAAAAAATACAATGGAAGCAAATACAGTAACATTATTAATTGGCCTAGGTGGCATAATCGCAACGCTCATATCAAGTGCTTTGGGTCTCTATTTCACATCAAAAGCCCGAAGCTCAACACTTCGAGAAATGCTCTATTCAAAACAAACCGACTTAATTGTATCAATAATGTCAATAGCCGGCAGAATTCGAGTTTTTACAACTATTTTAACAGATGAAAATTCACAACATAAAATCCGAGCAAGAGAAGACCTTGGCCAATGTGTTAAAAACCTATCTGAGTTTGCCGAAAAAGGTGCCGCAATACTGCCAACAGAGTTATGGGTCGAAGTAAAAAAACTATCAGATCAAACTACATCAATTGCTGTGGAATATGATGAAAGTGAAACAATAAAGCAAGAGGAGATATTCAGGCTAATTTCAATAGATACAAAGACTGCACTATTAGCACGTTCAGTTCTTGGCGTTGATGAACTCACTGAAGAAAGTCTTAAAATATTTTCCAGTAAAAAGTCTTTTGAACGCTTAGCAAATATCGAAGCTTCAACTTTTGAAGATGTGTTAAAAAGAAATGCCAAACAATGAAATAAACATTAGCTCATTTTCATCGAACAAAAACCTATTGAATCAAATTGATTGTATTGTGCTACATATAAATTTAGATTGACGAAGTAAAACAATGAAACACCCATATGCAAAGAATAGCCGATTAGCAGACGTAATGGCATTAATTCAAGTTCTCGCACTAGACAAACACGCTCATAGAAGCGAGTCGGGTCTTAATGATGAATTACAGGGTTTGCCCAAATCAGCCGACTTATGGTCGATAGTGGCTAAACAACACCCAGAGTTTTTTAGAGTTAAGGAGTCAGGCAACCATCGGGTTAGCCTTGTTGCGAGGCACGTACAACCAAGAAATGAAGCCGATAACAGAAAGCCTTTGTCAGCAGACTTTGTAGGCAAACTCTTGCAGGCAGCAATTGAGCTTCATGATAGAGAAATGGAAAGAAAAAATCATTGGAGAGCGTACATCCCTATAATTGTCGCTGTTACTGCTGGGGTGTTTACATTTCTTGGCATTTTCTTAAAAACATGGTTGTCCACAACAGCAGGCACATAACAAACCAATCAACCCGACACCTGGTGCATCGCACGGCTTATTGTAATCGGAAATTTTATTATAAATCAATTAAGGATTTTTACTAATAAATTTGGCGTCCCTGCCAAATTCATGTTTGACTTAAGTAGTGTTTATATCCGATAACAGATTTTGATCTGCCAATTGGCCGGGGCCAACTGGCCAACGGCTCAAGCCCTTATATGAAAAGCTACCCCTGTTATCACAACGCTAACGTAAGTTAACGGTACGATAATATAACCAGGGAAAGCTGCTCAAGCCCAGCATCTGTGAATGCTAAGGACACAACCGCTTCCCTGGTTTCTTCTGACTGCCAAGTGGGGCGAATAGCCCCACATGGTGGGTTGCCGAACAGCCAATATAAGGGTGCAGCAGAAGAGTTTTAATGGAGGTACATCATGAAACATTACATAGGTATTGACAACTCGAAATTGACG
>JBEQLE010000127.1:0-6531 GCA_040326155.1 Leptospirales bacterium
AATTTCCAGAATATAATCTGGTTGAATCGCGAGTTTTTCATATGGACTATTTCTATTATACATATTAGTGTAATAGGCGAAAATCGTGTTTTTTTACATATTTGTTGCACAATTTTGTGGGCTGACAAAAAAGCCGAAGCGAGGGGGGGGGACTGATCATCCAGGCTGATGTTTATCGCTTTTCCCCGCATGAATATCAGGTAATTATACGAAAATTTTTACATAAAGTGTAAGATATTTGTTACTGCAACGACTAATGATACAGGGCAACAGGAGAATAATATGAAAGCGATTTGGAAAAACCACACTATAGCAGAAAGCGACAAAACAATCGTCATTGAGAATAACCACTATTTTCCGGCAGGATCGGTCAAAAAGGAATTCTTGAAAGAGAGCCAAATGCAAACAGTCTGTCCATGGAAAGGAAAAGCGAGTTATTACGACCTTGTTGTGGATGACGATGTCAACCAGGAAGCCGCATGGTACTATTCTGAACCCAAAGAAACTGCACAAAATATTAAAGGGTATATTGCTTTTTGGCGCGGCGTTGTAGTTACAGCATAATTATTCATGAATACCAACATCCCAGCAATCCATAAAGTTGTAGACCGTAGTTTTTTTTTGTAAGATTACATCTGCATATGCGACTAATAAAATACCTCAACAAAAACTGTTCAGGAATTTTTAAAAGAAAGGAAATAAAATGCAAAAAAAAAGTCAGATAGTATTGATGAGTACGGTGGCCATTACTATAGTTGCTGTCGTGGCGACACTATGGGCAAAACCAGTTATTAAAGTTGATGAGAATTTTAATAACGATGAGTTTTTACAAGCGCAAAATGAAAGCAAAACAATTCTGGTATCAGTGCATGCCGACTGGTGTCCAACCTGTAAAAAACAAAGTCAGATTATTAAACAATTAACCGGAGATTCGGCGTACAAAGATGTCGTTTTTCTACGTGTAAATTTTGACAACGATGACAAGGCTTTACTAAAATTCGCGGTGGCTCACCAGAGTACCTTAATTGTATTTTCAGGTAAACAGGAAATTGGACGCTCGACCGGAGAGACTAGTCCAGACAAAATTCGCGCATTGTTAGACCAGGGAACCTGAAATGACACATCTGTTTGCCTTTGCCGCCGGGACATTATCGACTTTATCCCCTTGCGTATTGCCTCTGATTCCGGTGGTTTTGGCCGGTGCCAGTAAGCACAACAGGTTTGGTCCACTGGCTTTAATGGCGGGACTGGTATTATCGTTTACATTGGCTGGAATTTTTATCGCACAGTTTGGGTTTAGCCTGGGTATGAATCAACAGACAATAAGAACTTTTGCAGCAGTAATCTTACTGGTAGCCGGTTTGTTTCTATTACTGACATCGTTGCAACAACGTTTTATAATGATGATCGATCCACTATTGAATGGTTTACGAAACTATATCGACCGCTTTCAAGGATCTGGTCTTGGCGGCCAACTGACACTGGGACTGCTTCTTGGATTTGTATGGGCGCCCTGCGTAGGCCCAACACTTGGCGCTGCGTCAGGCCTGGCAATGCAAACCGAGACTTTAATCGGAGCGACATTGGTAATGGTCGTTTTCGCAATCGGGGCCGGAACTCCGTTAGTTATAATTGCATATGCCGGAGAACGGTTCATGACGAAGCGAAAAAAAATGTCGAAATTTGCTCGTTATGGTAAACCAATTCTAGGTGTGTTATTGGCATACACCGGCTTATCGATTATAACCGGCCTGGACAAATATGTCGAGATGCATATTACAGAAGCAATGCCGCAGTGGTTAATCGATATTACAACGCGTTTTTGACGACGAAAGACTTTCATAAACCAAAAACGATTTGCGTAGTATCACCATTCATATTTTTAGTAATATAGTGAGTGAACGATGGTTAAATGATTATGGCGATCAACTTTACGCCCATGCTAAATCTCGACTGAATAACGAAGAAGAAATTCTTGATGTGTTGCAAGATACCTTCGTGGCGGCCCTTGAGTCGGTATCCCGATTTCGTGGTGATTCGAGTGAACTCACTTGGTTACTTGGAATCTTGCGCCATAAAATATTTGATGTTTATCGCAAACGAGCCAGAAAGAATACATTTACAGCTGAAGCGGTAAATGTTTATGAAGAATTTAAAGAGCAAGATCGGTATAACGTTGCCATTGTTGATCGCGCTCCCGGCCCTGATAAAATTGCTGAAAACAGAGAACTCTATTTCGCAATCATGAATTGCATTGGAAAATTGCCGCAAATGCAAACCGACGCTTTTACCATGCGGGAACTTGATAATTTGACTACGAAAGATATTTGTAATATTTTATCCATAAGTACGACAAATCTAAATGTGATACTGTACCGCGCCAGAATAAATTTGCAAAAATGCTTACATGAAAAGGGGATAAACGATGTCGATTAAAATCAAATTAAGCCCGTTTCTCAATTGCGAGGAAACCTCAAAACTGATTTCCCTGACTCGGGAAGAAAAAATCAGTTTATGGAGCAAACTTCAAAAACGAATGCATTTAAGTATGTGTGACGCCTGCACCAAATTTGAAAACTTTGTCAACAAAAGTGGAGACATCGTACAAACACCCCCTCCCCCTGAAAAAATGCCAAAATCGATTCGAGATAAAATAGAAAATAAATAAAAAGCTTTTTCGAGTTTTTTATAGTATTTTTTAGTTGGAAAGCAATATTTTGCTAATGAATAATCGTATTCTACCGATTCTATATAGGAGTACAGATAGATTTTATTTATACGTAAAACAGAAGTTTTTTACAGGAGTCGTATATGCCACTAACCGCCCCCGGTTTAAGCTCAGGAATAAACACCGACGAGATGATTGAAAAGCTTGTCGAAGCCGAAAGAGCACCTATATTAAAATACGAACAACAAATTGCATATTTACAATACCAAAACGAATCCCTAATCGAGTTAAAAAAGAAACTAGTAAGCTTTGAAGCAACCATACGTAAACTGTACGATTACAATTCACCCTTTGAAAAAAAGATACTTCAACCCAGTGAAGAAGGATTTCTAGACGGAGTCGCCAATAAAAACGCCGAACAAGAAGATCATGAAATTGAAATACTAAACATAGCCTCCAAACTGAAAATTTCATCAAACCCTATTGCCCCCGACCAGGAAATTGCCCCTACCACTATCACCATAAATGAAAAATCGGAAAAGTTTTCAGGCGGAACTCTGGAAGAATTTAACGATTTTCTAAATAAAAAATTCTCTGAAGAACTGACGGCAAAAAAAATTCGTAAAAACAAAAATGAAGAAGTTTTGATTATTCAAAGCGCAAAAGAGGGTTTAAAGGGAGAGCTCGAAATTAGTGACGACAGCGGTGTTCTTAAAGAACTCGGCCTGGTTTCGGGCGAAATTCCCGACGATACAAACGGTACAACGCCGGACGATACACCACCCATACAAAAAGATAAATTTGTATCTTTAAAATTCGAATTGGACAAACTCTCGACGACAAAAGAGGGACCCGCCGAAATTTCTTCCAATTCTAGAGAATTAACGCTATCAGAACAATCCGCGCGCGCCCTGGATATTATTGCAGTCGAAGAAGAAAACAAAAAAATTGCCATTTTAAAACTAGAAACCCAAAAAAGAGAAAAGCCCGTTGAAAAAAAAGATGTCGGGCCTTTTGCTGTTGAAACCGGGCCTATAGAAAAACTGACTATTAAACATATTACCCTCGAAACATACAACATTGAACGTCAAAGACCACAACCTGTTGAAAAAGAAAAAGCAAAAGAGATTTATGGCGTTAAAATTATTACTGCTTCTGGAGAACGCGTCGTCGAACTTCAAAATTCCGGGACAAACGTCGAAATTCCACTTACAGAAGTTCCCACACAAATTGAATTTTTTACAAACGACGCTGATGTAACCTTTAAAAATGTTCAACTTGGTTTTAAAGTCAGCGAACCCGTAGTCGCCGAAGACACAGAAAATAACGGGGATGAGTTAGACCCAGAGTTGGCTCGCCAACAAAAATTGTACCCAAACCTGATTGAACCAGCGCGCAACGCACATATGAAACTCGATGGCATTGAAATCGAGAGAGAGAAAAACGATGCTTTAAAGGATGTTATCGATGGAGCTGAGTTAAACTTGAAGCAAGCAACAGAAAAACCAATTCAAGTGCAAATTCTGCCAAACACAGACGACAGTATATTAAAAATTAATGAATTCATAACAGAGTATAACGAACTATTAGATTTTCTACGTTTTTTAACCCAGACGGCGGATAATGATAAACCAGGCGATGCAGAATACGAAGATATACTAGAAGACTCCGGTCCTTTAATTGCAGACCCGACAGTTCGAAATTTTTTAAATGGTCTGCGAGTGCGTATGTTTAACGCATATCCCGCAGTAAGGGAACCCGAAATTCAGGTTCTTGCCATGCTTGGAATTTCAACCGGTGAACCCGGCGCAGGATACGCAGAAACTAAAGACGGGTATTTAAAACTTAATGAAGAAATTTTTATAGAGATGCTGACCAACCACCCCCAGGCTGTCAGAGAATTTTTTGGAATGGATTCAAGCGGCGATGGTAACTATAATACCGGCATGGCTTTTATTGTCTCGAAATACATGAAGCCTTACATCTCGAATGCGAAAAGAACGGGAATTATAACTGTAAAAATTGATTCAAACAAATCCCGTATAAAAGACATAAAAAAAGATATAGCAAAAAAAGAAGCCCATTTAAAAACATACGAAGAGAATCTTCGCTTTAAATTCATGAACATGGAAAAAGCAGTTGGGTCCAGCAAAAGAACCGGCGAATATTTACGTCAAAGCGCCCCGAGAAATTAGGTACACTCAAGAGTGAATAGACCACCCTCCGGCAGCCATGGCCGCTTCTTTGGTCGCCTCGCCCAATGTCGGGTGAGCATGAACAAATCTGGCTAAATCTTCAGCCGAGCTTTTATGTTCAAAAGCGACAACCGCCTCACCGATTAATTCAGAGGCATTGTGTCCGACAATGTGTACCCCTAAAAGTCTATCCGTGTTTTTATCCGTTAATACTTTAACCATCCCGCCGGTCGCTTCCATCGCCTTTGCTCTGGCATTAGCTTTAAAGTAAAATCTGCCTGCAACGTATTCGATATTCTTCTCTTTCAGTGTCTCTTCTGTCTGACCGACCCAGGCAACTTCGGGTTCGGTATACACCACACCAGGAATCGCTTCATAATTTACTTCGCCGGCCTGCCCGGCAATAATCTCGGCGACGGCCACACCCTCTTCCGAAGCCTTATGAGCCAGCATGGGTCCATCAATAACATCACCGATGGCGTATATATTTTCTACGTTTGTTTGATATTTACCCTGTGCCGTTTTTATTCTGCCTTTGTCGTCTAACTCAACCCCGGCTTTCTCAAGCCCGAGTCCTTCCGTGTAAGCTTTTCGTCCAGCGCCAACCAAAAGAATATCTCCTTCGAGCTCAAAGGTTTTATCCGCTTTTGAAACCTCCAGCTTAATACCGGTTTGCGTTGCTACAGCTTTTTCAACTTTAGAGTTTGTGTATAATTCAATTCCGTTCGTCTTTAACACTCTCTCCATATAGCGAGCAATTTGTACATCGGCCCCGGCAAGAGCAACTGGTAACATTTCGACAATAGAAACCTTAGCGCCAAGACGGTTCCAGACAGTACCCAGTTCAATCCCGATTACACCTGCCCCTATAATGAGAAGATGCTCTGGAACTTTTTTTAAAGAGAGAAGATCGTCCGAGGAGCATATCTTTTTTCCGTCAAAAGGAAGATCTGGAAGTTCAATGGGTACAGAACCTGTCGCGATAATAATAGAGCTTCCTTTAATTTCTGAAGTTTCCCCTGTTTCTTCATCGGTAACTTTCACGGTATCGGAAGATACAAATTCAGCTCGCCCGGTCACCCTTTCGATCTTGTTTTTTTTCATCAGGTAGTCGACCCCGGCGCAGACCTCAGAGACAATTTTCTCTTTTCTGGCCATAATCGCGTCTAAGTCAAAACTTACCTCTTTAGCTTGAACGCCAAAAGGTTCAAGATGGTTTTTAGCCATCTCATATTTACCGCTCGACTCCAGCAAAGCCTTGGAAGGTATACACCCGACATTTAAACAGGTCCCTCCGAGAGTTTTTCTTTTATCAATAATAACACATTTTTTACCCAACTGGGCAAGACGAATAGCGCAAACATACCCACCCGGGCCGCCGCCAATAATAATTACATCATACATCTATATTCCTTATTAGTTCACAAAAAAATCCTGCGGTTTTTTTATGTCGCTCCGTTCAATTTTAGTTTGAAGTTATTTCAAAAAAAAACGTGGTTTTTTTTCGATCGCTTCATGGTATTCAGTGTACAAAAAAATCCTGCGGTTTCTTTGTGCCGAACTCTCTTCTTTTCCTGTATTCCTACCTTCCTGCCTTCCTTGTCAAATATCCAATAGCAACCTTTCGGGGTTTTCCATTGTCTCTTTAATTGAGTACAAAAACTGTAC
>JBEQLE010000128.1:0-6409 GCA_040326155.1 Leptospirales bacterium
TGGTCGTCGTATTTGTATTCCCCGCGTACTTTTCCGGTCTGGTCTTTTACTTTGGTAATTCGGTTCGCGTGGTCGTAAACCATCGTCTTGGTCAAATTCTTCAGGGCGTCGCTTTTTGTTTTTGTGTTACCGTTATTATCATACGTAAAACTGAATCGTTGTCCGCCTTGCGCCGTTGAATTGATCGAAGTTACGCGGTGGTTTTCGTAAGTGTAATTCATTATTGAATTCGGGCAGAGATCAACCTTTTTGAGACACACCAAGGTGAATGCCATTACTATGCAATTACTTTTTATACATGCGAAATTCAGATCGATTTTTGTTCTCAATCAATAAGTCCGATGCATAAACAATGTCGTTTTTAGTTATTTTTATATATTCTACGTTTTCGTCCATATACATCTGAATTTTGGGACCATAGTTTTTAAAAGAAAATTGTGCAAGATCATTTTTAAAGTATCGATACAATGTATTACCTTTCATAAAAAACCAGATCTGATAACCTCTAGAGCCACCTTCGATTTCGATATTCAAACCAAGTATTTTCCGATTATCCATTTCATCGTTTATGTCAGCAGTAACGATTATTCTGTCGTAATTTTTATTAACAAAAAATAATTCTTTCGGTATAATGCAATTGTCTTTTTTTAAACATTTTTTATTTGCGTAGATGTAAATATTTTTTAAAAAAGGATTGAGATCCTTCTCTTTTTGGCAAGTAACAACTAGTATAATTATGGTCATAACATAGATAATTTTAATACTCATAGACATACATCCTACTTTTCAATAAAACCCTCTTCGCCTGGCGTCCGACCATTTTCATCAGTACGTTTTAGCGCCCTAATAGCCTTATCATATTGTTTTTGCGTAAGTTTTGTTTTCACTACTCTATATGTACCATCTTTATTTTTCTCGGCTGTATATAAACCTTCATTCTTAAAATAATCAAGTACTTTAAAGGCTAACTCTCTATCGGTTAAATCACTGTTTTCACGACCAATTTGTCGACCAGTTATATTATTTAGTAAATCAACATTTCGATCTGCTTCATCAATGCCTTTAATCTTTTTCAGATTTATTGAATTCTTTGTATTTGATTCATGTAAGTTTCCGTATGCTATAGCTACTACGGAATTAAACTCTTTTGTAATTGTAGCTTGCCATAATGTATGTCTGTAAGCATTTCTATAACTTCCTCTCTCTTCTGCATTGGGTATTTTCTTATTTAAATGTGCACTCAAACTAAAGCGAATTACCCTTGCACTAATTGTATTATCCTTCTTCCAGTCTATATCACTGAAAACACCTTCCAACCAAAATTAGATCATCCCTTTTTCTCCAATATTAATATTACATTTATTAATTGCTGCTTTTTAGCCAAACTTAATGCTGTGTCCCCTCCTTTTGATTTAATGTTTATATTCGCTCCACGATGAATAAGTAAAATAGCATTGTCTTCTTTTTTTGAATCAATCGCGTGCATTAACGCTGTATGTCCATCATCATCCAGTTGGTCAATTTTCAATCCCTTATTAATTAAAAATATAATGAGATTTCTATCACCTATAGACGCAGCACCCATTAATACAGTCTGACCATGCGACCCAAGACTTTCTATATCAGCACCCTGTTGCATTAAGAGTCGTAATGTTCTCATATTATTCACATATAAAATAGGCGGTTCACCTGCACCTCCCTTTATATCCGCACCTGCTTTTATTAAAATTTTAAGTATTTTTCCATTATTTAACAATGTAGCCCAACTAATCGCAGACAAACCATTTGAGTCTATAGCATTGATATCTCCCCCTTTTTCTATTATTTTTTCAATTATGAATAATCGGTTATGATGAACTGCCAAGATCAACGGTGTAAAGCCACTGCTATCTATACCATTCAGGTTTGCTCCACTTTTAATTAATATGGAAGCCGTTTGTTCTTGGCCAAACTGAATAGCTAATGTCAAAGGAGTTTCATTTATAAAATTCAAATGGTTAACATCCCCACCTTTATTTATTATTTCCTGCAATTTTTTGGTACACCCGTTACTGGATGAATAATGTATCAATAAATTCTTATTAGCTTCACTTACGACAAATTGACAATTGGGATTTGCATTGGATGATGCATGCATTATAGTCACAGATAGGCAAAATAAAATTATTGTATATTTATACATCATAGTTGAATTATTCCACTACCTTTTCTAATTTTTCGTAAGCGTCAAATCTAACCATACTCTGCAAAAAAATCAGAGAGATCGGCTGCTGTCACATTTTGCGGTAAAAGATCACTGAGTTTTTCAACGCCGCTTTCTTTGTACGTCAAAGGAAACTTCTCAAAAAGATAAGTCAGGTAGTCATAAGGGTTCAGGCCGTTTGCCTTTGCGGTCTCGATCAGAGAGTAGAACAAAGAACTCGCACGCGCTCCGGCGGGACACCCAGAAAAAAGCCAATTTTTACGGCCAATGACAAAAGGGCGGATACCGTTTTCAACATCGTTATTGTGAATTTTAACTTCAGGTTTTTCAAGAAATAGAATCAGCTTAATCCATTGATTTTTTGTGTATTTAATACTTTCGCCCATACGGCTTTTGGGAGGGTACTTACTTTCAATTTCGGAAATAAAAAGATCAATCTGGTTAATTACCGGGGCCGAAAACCTTCGGCGGTTTTTCAAACGAAGATCATTCGGTTTGTTGAATTTATCGTATGCTTTTTCCAGACGAAAAAGTTTTTGTATAAGCTTAAGAACATGCACGACATCCTTATTCAGAGGATCTTCCTTGCTGGTCTTGAAAAAATACCTGCGCGCATGCGCCCAACATCCAGCATGGTCAAGACTCGCAGATGCGGCGAGCGTATCATACGATTTCCATCCGTCGGTTAAAATCGTTCCTTCATAATCGCGCAGCCAATCGTCCAGAAATTTCGTGCTGCGACCTTCGGTGTATTCAAAATAACAAACTGGATTTTTATCTAGCGACGCTCGCATATGCCACATATAACTTTTTGTCGTATTCGGCCTCCCCGGTTCTTTTAAAACCTGCAAAGTCGTTTCGTCGATATATAAACAGCTTCCTTTCTTTAATTCTTCTTTTAAAGTTTTGTAAAGCGGTTTCAGTTTTTCAGCGGCGGAAATGATCCAGTTGGACATATTCTGTCGAGAAATATCCACCCCAATAGTTTTAAACATGGAGTTGATTCGATATAGAGGCAATCCAAATTGGTATTTGCGTTGTATGATATAGGAGAGCAGGCCCGAGCCGACAATGCTTCCAGGCAAGAGGCGGTTTCGCCCGGCAGAGACAACCGTTGAATCATCTTTACATTCTGAACAAGCATATTTAGGATAAACATGTTTGTGTACGATCAACTTCTCGGGAATGACGTGAAGTTCGCGGGCAGTGTCCTCGCCAATATTTTGCATAGGATCTTCACAGCACGGACAAGCTTTTTGATCTTCCGGTATGTCGTGACGAAATTCTTTTTCTGGCAACCCTTCTGGAATGGTCGCCTTTCTTTCTTTTGGTTGTTTCTTTTTGCGGCGATGGGATTTGACTACGCTCGTTTTCCCTGCCTCTGGAGCAACCTGTTCGGCTTCGTTGAAAAGCCGACCCTGACCTTCATCAGAGAGCTTGAGGCTCTCTGACTTTCTCGCAAACATCAACCGTCTGATGTCTTCATATTTCTTTTTGTAATCTTCTTTTTCCAGTAATAAGTTATCGTTTAGACTTTTTTCTTTTTCAAGAGATTTTGCAAATTCTGTGTGAATTTTTTGAATTACTTCTTGAAGTTCACCCACGGTATTTGGCAGATTGTTCAGATCAACGACCACATGGTTTTATATAAAAAGGATCTGCTTTGTCTATATAAAAAATCCTATGTCCCATAAAAAAGTTCTTCGTGTGCGTTGAAAAAGTTAATTCCTGAAAGAAGCATTTCAAGTTCTTCCTTTTGCAGAGTCCGTGTGTCTTCACCATCTTTGGGCCAGGGAAACTTGTGTTTTTCCAGGCGCTTTTGCCAAAGGCAAAAACCATTTTTATGCCAATACAGAATTTTGATGATGTCGTGGCGACGATTGCAAAACATGTATATGTCACCGCTGTCGGCTTTCTGCTGCATCGAGTTTTTGACCACTACTGCCAGAGTATTAATTGATTTGCGCATATCTGTTATACCGGGACGCAAGTAAATATTGTATTTTTCCGGAAAAAACATTACCGCCCCCACCTGAAATTCACTTGAAACCTAAAACCATCTGGCCCCAAGTGAATTGCAAGCCACGCTTTATCATATTGTTGTGCGTTCCGACTTTCCGGAAATTTCTCTGTGGGTAATTTAATAAAAGGTGTTTCTTTTTTTCTGTGTCGCGGTGTGGCCGGGCTTGCTCCATTTTTTTTCAAATGCGCCCTGAATGTCCAATAAGCCAGATTACGATTCTGACAAAAGGCTGTTTGGCTTTCGTTAGATTGTTGCCACTCTTTGACCAAGCTTGGCCAGTTTATATTTTGTTTTTTCATTGTATCCTCCGTTATTAACGGAGAATACCACGATTAGAAAAAAACACAAGTATGGTTGAGTTTGACGCTTACTTATTTGGTTTGAGATATGGTTTTGTTTTGCCGGGAGATTTATATTTTAGGAAAAATCCAAGTTCCCGAAAATAAAAGATGTATTTTTAATGAAATGCCGTTGTGCGACTCTATTTCAGCCTTTTTGACAGAGATCATGTGTTTTTAATGAAATACCGTTGTGCGACTCTATTGCTACCTTTTTGACACACGCCACGCCAAGAGATCAGATCGACAGTTCATCCTTTTAAGCGATTATAAAACTCTGTCAAAGTAATTACTAGAGGTTCTTCATTAGGTTCAATATCATTTATAATAGTCACTTTATTCTCATTAGGTAATATAACTACAGAAAACACATTTAGCATAATTTCCTTTTCCTCTGCTTCAGAGCTACTCCACACTCTGTTGATTTCTCCTATTAATTCTTCCCTGGCACTATTCCCATCATAAGACATAAAGTCTTCAAAATATACCACCATCAAAACACCTCCAACCTAGTACGGATATGCTGTTTTTACCCATCCATCATTCAAAAATATTTGCATAGTTGATGTTGCATTCCCATCTCTTCCTTTACCAATAGTACGGCCAAAGTTGTATAATAACATATGACTTCCACCTCTTTGTGGGACAGGGCTTCCATATCGCATAGCTTCATTAACCAAACCTTTGATTGTTGTTGCATTTGTTCCACTAGAAAACTTACTAACATTTGCAAAGCCCGTATTGGACCCATGTCGGTGCATTATATGTTCTATCGCCGTCATATTCCCACCTTGTCTATAATTAAACTGCTTTCCCCAACGGGCGCTCATGCGAAGCTCATAAACATTATCCAACCTTTTTACAAAGTTGTTGATTAATTTATCTCCTGCCTTATATCGCCTCCCAAACCCAAGCGTTCCAACCGCCAATACTGTATCTCCAGTGGTGTACTCTTCTCCATTAAAATCTGTACCTGTAAGCATGCCTTTAATGTCAGTGGCACCGGACACGTCAGCTTCTAGTTCATACAATGGCTGCATCGCTATTGCTCCGGGATTCCCCGGGTCATCAGGGGCATGCCCGGGAATATCAGTCCAGAACTTGCCCAGAATAAAATTTGCTAATTGCCATCCAATTGTATCACTATTTGTTGTTATTTTGGGTTTGGGTGGGGTTTCTACAATTTCTCGATAGTTTTTCTCACGTTGTGCTCTTTTTAGATTAGCACCATCCGTTTTATACGCCCCGCCAAGTTCGTTTTCAATTTCTTTACTTTGTTCCGCTGTGATTTTAAGATCTTCTTTTCCACCGCCCATAACGATCTTCTCACCACTGGTCAAAGCAGAATTTTCCATAATCTGACCGACCCCTGCATGCCCCGTCGGGTCCTTATACATAATGGGATTTCCACCCACGTACATATACAGATTCCACCCTTTGATCGTCATCGGTCCATCTATCACGGTGTCTGCCGTCACAAACCGCCCAATCTCCGGGTCATAATGTCGCGCATTGTAGTAATACAGGTCGCTCTCTTCATCTAGGGCCTGCCCATTATACTTAGCCGTAAACTTAATGTCACCTTCTTGCTGAAACGTTTCCCCATAGGGCAAATATTCAGTTCTACTCAATGCCTTTCCCGCATCATCGGTTACAACTTTCACAGAATCAACATGATTAGCCAGGTAGTAGGCCGCTTTGCCGTTGGAGTCCATCGATGCTATTCTTACACCATTCAGATAAACATTGTTAATGGCTACATCGGTTCCGGGAACGTCCCAACCATCAGGAGTTTGTAGTTTCTCTGTTACAAAGTATTTGTTATGAGTCGACATTACTATTCGG
>JBEQLE010000129.1:0-6126 GCA_040326155.1 Leptospirales bacterium
CCCGGCTGACCGCCGGGGAGGTGTCACTTTTCTTTTTCCGCAAAAAGAAAAGTAACCAAAAGAAAAACGTCCCATCCCGCCGCCGTCCTTGGCGGGGGGATGGGAGTAGCGAGCCTCCCGGTATTGATTCACTGGGTAACTTTTTCTGGCTACGCAGATAATATGAGTGTAACTCCTGGAAGTATTACAGTACTCTCAACTGTCTTTCAGGAACAGAGATGCACTTCATTGCGAAGCAATGCGAAGACCCACCTTATGAGAAATCAAAGGGGTTTGGGAACAAGAATAGAGCGAACGAATGTTATTTGTAAAGATATGCACTCACCGTATTTATATATTGCAATTCGGCAAGATAACCTATTGTGAAAAAGTGTTCGTCTACTGTATTGTTAAGAAAACCAGACTTTTGATCTCAAACAGACCGTTCAATATGGCGTCCGGTTCATGGCAGGCACGTTGAAAGGTTGGCCGGCTGGCGGAAGGGTAGGTGTGAATGTATTGTTATGCAATTGCAGCGGTTTATATACATAGTATTGCGGTTAATGTTTTTTTATACCTATGACTCTAAATTATTTATACACGTAACTATAGTTATTTATCACCGTCATTCAAATCGTATGTTTCAAACTCTATATCAAAGGTAGTAGATTGTCCTATATTTTTAGCGATTAATCGATAGTCTGGTTCATATTGAATTTTCATATCCATATCTACAGTAAATTCTTTTGAGAGGCGGCCTTTTCTATTTTCAACATTGAAATATACTCCATCCTCCTTATCATAAATTGCCTCGCTGTAATCTTTATACTCTATTTCAGCTGACAATATTATATTTAATTCTAGTAAAATATCTGCACTTTCATCATTAAAATCTGAAATACTAATATGCTCTTCATATAAATCGTCGACTGTAATTGCACTATAATCAACTTCTACTTCGTCATTTATACATGAAAAATTAAATCCAGCATTCTCAATATCATTTTTTAATATATCAAATAAGCTTTCAATATTGTCTTGAACTATTTTTTCGATGTTGTCATGTTTAGCTTGATCTAATTTTGTTGTAAATTTGTTCAAAAATATTTCGAGTTTGTTATAGACAGTTAAATATGTATAATTATTACTGTAATTCGTAAAACCGCTGTCGTTGCTAATAATATGCATTATTATATTGTTTTGCTTTGCATATTTATTTATTGAGTTTAGTATAAATGCATCGGGGAACTCACTCTTCTTATTCTTTTTATTAACATCAAACGGTGGGTTAACATTGAAATAATCTTGTATAATTTCTGTAGGTACTGCAAAATCAGTTGGAATTTTTTTATGACAATTGTTAGATAAAAACTGTTTGTATTTATTTTTAATAATATCTTCTATATCTTCAGTAATGACTTTACTAAGGAATTGATTTATATAGTTCATATTTAGTGACTTCAACAAAGCTAAATTATTAATATTTCTCTTTAATGTGCCTTTTGTCTCCTCTGTCTTTTTTCCAATGTTTTTATATACTTCTTTTTCAATAATTTCATGGCTATAAAGGTTTATATATCCCTGTTCAATATATCTTTGCAATGTGTTTATTGAGTGATGATTAAAGTTGAAGTTTAATCTGTAAAATTCATTCGTATCTATAATGATATGAAAAGTATCAAATTCCATATTTACCTGTTAATTAACTTGCCTCAAAAACATTTATTCTATTTCTTTATAAGGGTAAATTCCTAGCTGTCACGTCGCATAACAAATTTTGATCTGCTCAGGCGCGACTTCGGATTTCGCATCTTATTGCACATCAAAATGATCTTTGCATTTAAAGAGACATTCGATCAATTATTTTTTCCTAGTTGCTCAACCACATTTTGAGACTACCTGAGTTTAACCGTCAGGAGTCGCACCAAACTTGAGGTTAGTTTGGTGCTCACATGTGTGAATGAACCATGGTTTTCCCCATGGTTCGGATAGTAGAAATACCCATCTTTCGGAAAATAGAAATACACATTGCCTGGAAAGTAGACATGTACATTTTTCATGTCCTGTCTTCAGAAAAAGGAGCGGGAAAAATGGTGAAACGAAAAATGTTCAAGAAAGTACAACCAAGGAAAAACCAGGGAATGAGACCGACCCGGATAGCAACGGAACTTAGCATCGACAGACGCACAGCTTCAAAATACTACCATATGACGGTTTCAGAATACAAACAGTATGAAAAATCATTTTACGCAAGAGTGAAAGCCTTCTCAGATCAGATTAAAAGTGTTCAAAATATTTACGAAATTTTACTGGCAATAATAGACTGATTTTAGCTCCATTTTGAACTCTAATTAACAAATCTTGATTAATATCTTCCATAAATATAATTGAACTTTCCATACTCTGTTGAAGTATCTTGATAATCGATAATTCTTCTGCATACTTATAGGCAATATATGATTCTTTACGAATAAATGAATGTTCTCCTGGCAATATAATACAGGACATGTCTTCTCTACCAGTATTTCGCAATGTCGTTAAATTTACAGCTAGAATGTTCTGTTCTGGATCAGGCTCAGTAATTATAAATCTTAAGTGTTTAACTATAGTATTATTTTTATCGTCATTCTTTAGAAATGTTTTCTTTTTCATTCATTTTAAACACATTTCTCTAGAAAAAACTCTTTTTCTTTTTCTTGTGAATCCCATTCTGCCAACAACTCTTCAATTTCTTCTGTCGACCGATCTAATGATTTCAATAAATCTTCTATAGGTAAGTCTAGACTGGATTCTCCTGCTTCTTCCCATTTCACTTCTGGAAACTTACTTTTATCGTGAGTTAAATTAATCAGATCTGTATATGAACTATTTTTATACAATTCAAATACGTCATTCATTGCTTTTATTTCAGCCTTACTTAATTGGTCGGTACCTAACTTATTTGTATGCAGTTGACATAATTCATAATCATGTGTAATAAATAATGAATCCCAAAGTACTTGTTCATTATCGCTAGATTTTCCTTTAATCAAATCATATACCTTGCTTAAAACAGGACCACTTTTTAAAGAAGAATACATATCACCAGTGATCGTATAATCCCATTTTTTCAAGAACTCTTTATCTGCAATATATAATAATTTAATTAGTTTTGTGTAATTAATTGACCCATTACTTTTTTCTAAGAATATATTTATTATTTGTAGTATTTTCTTGATTTCGAATTTACTCACCCTTATCCCCCTTTCCTTTTGTTAAGTATAATTTAATATAATCTATATCGTCAAGCAAATTATTCTTATTAGTTATTCTTTAATTCTAACACTACTTCAGCTGACAGATTTTATCTGTCAGCTCCCGACTACGCGGTCGCTCAGGTCTCACTGCATTGCCCCCGGTTTTCAAGCACAATTTTGAGCACAAAACGTGCGAATCGAACCTGATTAGATTTGTCCGGTCTTTTTTTTAGGAGTTCTAACTCCATGGCCATCTTTCCAATCGTGGTTTGAGCTTCGACAAGCTTCTTACTCCAGGATATAAAATTCGCTTGTCATTAACTCTTATTAATAACAAATGTTTCTTATGGCTGAAAATATTTCCATAGAAGAAAGCAAAATAAAACTGTTGTTTAAAAAATTAAGGTCCAACAAACCCCTTTTTATAGCTATCGTTATTCTGGTTGCTTTTATTTTAACAGCTTCCGTATTCTCAATTTCTATTTTATCGAAGAATCGTTATAGTTTGCATACTGACATTAAACAAGTCATGAATGTTATTCCTGAAAATGCGTCAGCATATCTGGAAATAAAAAATCTCGACACTCTAAAAAAACGATGGGATAACAGTGAGCTTGGCGCCAGAATAAAAAAGAATAAAAGCTGGGAAAATCTGCGAAACAGCTCCGGGTTACGTAAGATAACTTCGGTATTATATTATCTCCAGTTAAAGTCGGGAGAGTTGGCCGATTATGATGAGATCACATCCTTTTTTAATAACACAATCGGGTTTGCAATTTTTACAAACGACTCCTGGATAAGCGTCGCAAGAACAAATTTGAAATCTCGTTTCGGAGCGGCTCTTCTTGCCTCTTTTAAGTCTGAAAAAATTGACGTGTCCATAGAAAAAGAAAATACAAACGACAACGAATATAATAATGATAATAATTCCGCCGGAGTGTATGTGCCGGCTTTTCCGGAACAGACAGTTTCAGTTTCCAATTTGCGTGTAAGTAAAATCTCTGTGAAAAATGAGTCCATATACTTTGTTCTGCTCGACGACTTTTTGTTTATCGCTAACGATTTGAATGTATTAAAAGCGTCGCTTAAACTGGCTTCCGGGCCATCGTCAAAATCATTGGCCTCCCAACCAGGGTTTGACCAGGTTAAAAAAGAGTACCTGGAAAATGACGTACATGCGATGGTTTATTTTAACAACAAAACCTCGATGCTCGCCCCCTTGTTAAATATAATACATCCTGGTACCGGTACCGCCTTAACAATAAAAGCTCCCACCGATCAATTGGTCAGCGCCAAAATTTATGCTACCGGAAAAATAAAAACCAAAAAAACGGAAACAAACGCCTCAGAAAAACAAAGCTGGGAAAAACAAATTCCAATGGATTCGACGGTTACTTTTTTTTCCCGTGATAAAAATATAGAAGATCTCTTTGACTCATTTCAAAATCTCGATAAACGGTACAAATCGCTAAAGGGCGGCGTAAAGAGATTTGTAAGCGCAGCCGACATAAAAACCGGCAACCTCAATAATAGCGGGGGTTTTGCTTTTACTTTGCACGACCTTAAACTGGTTAAAGATAAACCGATTCCTGATTTTGCAGTTGCGTATAAATCCGAAAAAGCCGATTCAATACTGGCCGAAGCCATATTCAAAAGCAGTGGTTCAAAAAAGAGAGTGTTTCAAAAATCCGAATATTTCGGCATGAATCATGAGCAGAGAAGTTTTTACACTCCTTCTTACGGTTATTTCAACCATACTCAACTTTTAACCAGCAGTTCTACGATTATGCAAAATTACATTGCAGTTTCAGGGGGAAACCAACCGGCAATTTCCGATGCAAATACATTTACACTGATAAAAAAATACAGCAACGCGCCCATGCATATTGTAGTAAACATACCGAGGCTGATAAACAATTTAATTGTCTTCTACAATTACGGAGCAAACAAAAGTTCCGAATATTCAAAGATCACAATAAACAATGATATAAAACCGCTGTTTAACCCGTTTCTAAGCTACAAGACAATACATGTTGCCACCGGATTCACAAACAATCCCATCGGAACTCTGGTTATTTCGGATAAATAAATTCCGTATGATGCACAATACTCAATACATATTTCTATCTTACCTGTTTGTTTTTACATTCGCTTCGCATTGTAATGCCAGCAGTGCATTCAAAAATAGAATTCACTCTTCGTTGACTCGCTACCCGGCAGATGGAAGCAGCGGCGGTAAACTTGTTTTTGAAAAATCATTTTTCGATGAAGATGACTATCTTCTTCCCGTTGGGTCATCAGAAGAAAAGTATATAGAAGTCATAAAAAAAGAAATAAATGACAACGACGAAACCTGGTTTTTCAAAAGTCGTATGGAACCTGGTATTGTGCGAATTAAAACAGAGAAAGGTTTATCGCTGGAGTTTGTTTTTTACGAAACCTCCAATGACATTGACGAAGACAATTTTCCCGATTCAGCCGAACTGAATAACCAGGAAGACCGAAAAAAATTTACAGATTGGTTTGTTCGAATTGCCGAAGCGCAATATTTAAAGAAAAATTATGCATGGAATAAAAATGAGCGTGATTGTTCCGGACTTATCCGTTATGCTTATCGCGAAGCTTTAAAAAAACACGATGAAAAGTGGCAACAAAAGTATGGAATACTTTTAGATAAAAATTTACCTGATGTACAAAAATTTAACTATCCAGATGTTCCGGTATTGAAGCAAAATCTATTTAAAATTTCAAACGACGATGCAAAAACCAAAACTTCGTTTTCCGCTTATGCCGATGCCGAACATCTGGTAAAATACAACACAAAGTTTATCAGTAAAAACATCGAACACGCCCGGAAAGGCGATCTACTATTTTTCTTTGATGAGAACAATGTAGAATACCCCTACCATTC
>JBEQLE010000012.1:0-718 GCA_040326155.1 Leptospirales bacterium
CTTTATTCCAGGACAAAGGAGACAGCCGAATTTCTAAAACATTGTCAATTGGTATTTTCAATTTACGATACGTAGTTACATTCTTCATATAAGTGTAATAGGCAAAAGTTGGAAATTTTTTCATATTTTGCTTATTATTTCATTTTTATTATATAAAAAAATCCTGCTGTTTTCAGATTTGTTTCATAGAATTTATTGGTTTACTTATCGTGTAATCGGATATACCTGTCTATAAATTATATGACGGTTACGCGCGGGACAGATAACGGGAATAAAACTCAAAGAGATCGAAATCTGAAGTATTTCAGTGCGATTCCGTTATTTCTTTTTGTGTATCCGCTGGTAGTCTATTATGGCAAAAACGAACTCGCCAGTAACTTATGGATTTGCAATGTCTGCAATCTGCTTCTTTTTGTCGGTGCGTTTTTTTCCCAACCAATAATACTGAGAGTTGGCGTTTTGTGGTGTTTCCCCGGTTTAATTATGTGGCTTTCTGACTCAGTTGCCTTCAACGATTTTGACCTTTACAGTATTATTTCCCATGTCGGAGCAGTCGCAGCCGCTTTGTACGGAGTTTTCAAATTAAAAATAGAAAAGAACTCCTGGTTTCACGCTTTAATCTTTTTTATAATGCTACAATTCCTCTCCCGGCTCATTACGCCGCCAGAGTTGAATATAAATGTATCACACACAATCTGGAGAGGCTGGGAAAGCTATT
>JBEQLE010000012.1:728-71666 GCA_040326155.1 Leptospirales bacterium
GTTTATGATGTTTATGGCCAGCGCCTTTCTATCGCTTCTCAATCTTGTCTTGTATAAATTCGCGCCGGTCCTGAAAGTCACAAAATTCGAGACCGGTGAGAGTTGAAAACAGATACTGAAGTTTACCTGTTTTCAAGAACCCATTTCCTTAAGTCGCCCAACGGCTCCTCTTTGCCGGTGTCATTGTAAATTTCATGGTAAAAACCATCGTAAATTTTTATAGTTTTATGTATGGGTTTATCCGGGTTACCCGCAGCTTCGTAAATTTTCTGGGAGCCTTTGCAATCTGAAATATTGTCGGCGGAGCCATGGGTAAACAGAACCGGTAAATTCAGCTTTGAAGCATTTTCTAAACTGGCTTTACTTGAATTCAATATTTCGCGGGCTAGACCATATGACATGACGCCAGAGTTTAAAGGGTCGTTTTTATACGCTTTTACCACCTCAAGATCACGAGAAATATTTTTGGGTTTTAACCCACTGGGTAAAGCAATATGTGGAAAAAACAAAGAGATGAATTTTGCCAGAGCAAGTTTAACGCGCATCCCGAATGTCAGGTTCACCGCAAAAGGAGAAGCGTTGGCGACAAGCCCCCGCAGTTTGGCGGAACGCACCGGGTCAAGACAGTAAGCGACGGCAATGCCCGCCCCCATAGAGTGTCCAAGCAAAACCGGCTTTAAAAGATTGTATTTTTTTGTTATAAAATCGACAAAAGTATCGAGATCTTGCACATACTCATCGAAAGAGACGAGCCACCCCCGTTTACCTTCGGACTTTCCATGCCCGCGAGCATCAAGCATAAAAAACGAATATCCGGTGTTTTCAAAAGCGCGAACCACATTCATATAGCGTCCAGAGTGTTCTCCAACCCCATGCTGTATAATAATAGATTTTGAGAGAAGCGATTTTTCGGCCACCCACCCCTGGTAAAACAGATTTAAACCGTCGACCCTGCTCTTGATCTGACCTGTAATATGATTATAAGACATACTTCGATTATAAACGCTGCGACCCACTGGTCAAGTCAAAAAGAAACCAGTTTTTTTGAGTTGAAACCTTGATCTTGTTGACAGAGCAGTCAGTTCTCCATTAGTAAATGTATGTTCGGTTTTTATGGTTATAAAATCACTCTTAAAAAGTTTTTTCTCGGGGTTGTTTGCGTTATAATTTTTATTCCCTTGCTCTCTCCGGTGGCGGCAAAAAAGCCTGTATTAAAAGCTCTGACGGACCCCAGCTTTGTTCCTTTTGAAATGCTCGATCCGAAGACAAAAGAGATGGTGGGTTTTGACATTGATATGTTAAAAGAGATCTCCCGTATAGTGGGCTTTGAATATGAGCTTCAAACCATGAACTTTAATGGCATTGTGCCGGCTTTGCAGACACGTCATGTGGATTTGGCTATTGCGGGAATCACAATCACAAAAGAGCGACAGAAGGTGATTGATTTTTCAATTCCTTATTATGATTCAGGTCTGCGAATTCTGGTTCGAAAAAACAACCAGAGCATTGAAAAACTAGAAGACCTCAAAGGTAAATCGGTGGCCACTAAAATTGGCAGCACAAGCTACGATTTCTTGAAAAAACAATTTGCCCAAACAGATACTAAAATCATCCCGTATCCGAACAGCTCCGATATGTACATGGCATTGTTGTCTAAGAATGTTGACGCCGTTTTTTATGACGTCCCCAATGTAGCTTACTTTGCGCAAACCAGGGGGACCAATAAAGTAAAAGCCGTAGGGCCGATCTACCAGGGTCAACAATATGGCATTGCCATGGTTAAAAACAGCCCCTGGAAAGCATCCATAGACGCAGCTTTGCAGCAGATGCGTAAAGATGGCAGTTATGACCGAATCCACGAAAAGTGGTTTTCTTCGACAGTGGCGGAAGAAAAATCATTTGATCTAGATTGGCGTTCTGCGTATCAGGCGATTCCATATTTAATGAAGGGAGTTCCCTATACCATAGGCATTTCCTTTGGAGGGCTACTCCTGGGCTTTTTTATAGGGCTGGGCTTTGGCCTGATGAGTCTGCACAGATTGAAGATTATCAGATGGCCAGCCATCGCCTACATAGAATTTTTTCGGGGAACCCCGGTATTGGTTCAAGTGCTCTTTATATTTTTCGGTTTGCCCGAGATCATTGGACGACCCATCGATGCGCTTAGTGCCAGTGTCGCTGCCATCGCCTTAAACTCAGGGGCCTATATTTCCGAGATCATGCGGGGGGGTGTGCGTTCCATAGACAAAGGGCAGACGGAAGCCGGACTAAGCCTGGGGCTCTCGCAAATTCAGACCTTCCGGTTTGTGGTATGGCCGCAGGCTCTCAAGAGAATGATTCCACCACTCGGCAACCAAGCCATTATCAGCCTCAAAGATACTTCTTTGCTTTCTGTCATCGGGGTGGGCGAACTAGTGCGCCAGGGGCAAGTATATATTGCCACTACGTTTACCGCTTTAGAAGTTTACTTTGTGGTTGCCCTAATCTACCTTGCCATCACAGTAAGTCTTTCTGCAATTTTACGCTACATCGAAAGAAACCACCTGGGAGAAAAGGCTTAAAATATGACACTCGTAGAAATTAACAACCTGACTAAATTTTTTACACATCACGAGGTACTTAAAAATATCAGCCTGAGTATTCAAAGCGGAGAAGTTGTGGTGATCATTGGAGCAAGCGGTTCAGGAAAATCCACTCTAATTCGTTGTCTCAATGGTCTGGAAAGTTTTCAAAAAGGACAGATAAACATAGCAGACCATCAGCTCAACGCCGGTGATAAAAATCCGGAGGCCCTGAAAAAGATTCGGGAGACGACCGGTATGGTCTTTCAACACTTTAACTTGTTTGGGCATCTCAGTGTACTCGAAAACATAACCCTGGCTCCGATCCAGGTACAAAAGTTAGATCCAGAAAGCGCCCAGCAAAAAAGCATGAAACTATTATCCAAAGTCAGAATCGAAGATCAGGCCCACAAGTACCCGGACAGATTATCGGGGGGACAAAAACAGAGGGTCGCGATCGCCAGGGCTCTGGCCATGGAACCAAAACTCTTACTTTTCGATGAGCCAACATCAGCGCTTGATCCGGAAATGGTCGGAGAAGTTCTCGATGTCATGCGAGACCTTGCCAAAGAAGGCATGACCATGGTTGTAGTTACCCATGAAATCAGCTTTGCCCGTGAAGTCGCCGACCGCATTGTGTATTTAGATGAAGGAGAAATTCTCGAACAAGGTAGCCCCGAACAGCTTCTTGATAATCCACGCCACCCGCGAACCCGCTCTTTTTTATCTCGTGTACTGAGCCATTAATTTATCGAAGTTGTCGTCGAGATATCACCACGATGCGTCCCCATTTTGCCAGTCATGCTTTTCTTTTTCTATTGTTATATCGATTGCCGAACTTAATGTAAAAGCCTGGAAAATTCTGCCAATACGTTCATAACCCGGCCATCTAAATATCGAGCCGATTGTAAACAACATATAGTAGAGGTTTCCCTTGTGAAGTCTTCGTGACATTTTAATGCCAACTTCCTCTCGTAAACACTTGTTCGCTAATTTCCATCGAACAAATTGATTGTAGGCATCAATATCAGAATCAGGACAAAGATTCGTATGAATCACTTGATTCAACAATTTAAACTGATAATTCATGGCGTATAGAATAGTTAAAGCCAGAGAATCCTCATTTGACGTACGTGGATATACCTTAAACATAGAACAATAAACAGGCATAAAGTCAGCATAATAGCCGATTAAAGAGCCACCATTTGCAACATTTAATGTAGGTGTGCCAATCATAAGATTAATAGAGTGCTGTAGCGGAGGTATGGACTCTCCCCATCTTGGCTCTCCTTTGTCAGAGTATTTTAAAAAGAGAAAACGTGAGCCAACAACCTGCCCCGGTTGAACAGAATTTATCATTTCTTTTAAACCGTCTGGCGTTTTAATTTCAGGATTAAACCGGGACTTACCTTCAGGTATGACTCTTAATCTGGTTTCTGCATCAACCATATAAAGATATTTTGGTTGATAGGTTTTGCTTACTGTGCCCAGAAAATACCGAAACAGATCACCCAGTGCAACCGCTTTACCAGCGCGCAAAGGTGAATTATGCTGATGAATTACAAAAAGTCGATTCTTGCTCTCTTCGGTCTTCAGTTTTTCTTTTAGAAGCAGCTTACCTTTTTCATTTATCGTGGCTTGTATAATTTCATCAAACCCCAGTTTTTTTCGAAGCTTTTCATAGGTGGCCAATACGCCTTTGCTTTTATCCATAGGAGGAAAAACATTCACAGTATTACCGCCCCCCCTGTTTAAAATTACAAAAAAATCGAGCGTATGGCCCACTCTCTTACTTTGCTCCAAGAGCTCTTGTATCGTTTTTAAAATAATAGATTCACTGTTGTAAACTGAACAAATCGTTGCAATTTTTGAGTTTATATCTGAAAATTTTAGCTGAAGCCGTAGATCGGTTGCCGTATCAATGCATTTTTTAAAATCCGGCGGTATTGTATCGTTTCTAGTCACTCTCTTAGGTTCGTAATCTTACACTGAGTACTTTACAGTATTTTAATTTTTATTACTATTTTACCTTTTTTGTTAAAAAATTTTCAAAAATAATAATAAACTTCATTTGGCTCTAGAGATTGCACTTCCGGTGTTCATCCTACCATCCCAACTTTCATCGAATTGTTATATTGTGCATAAAAATTACTTGTAAAACACGAACATAACTCTTGGTGAATCGCCTGAAGCAAATATCCCGGTATGTTCCGATGAGGGTTGGGCGGAGTCCGAAGGGGCCAGTTCATGTCAGTTTAAAGAGGGCGTGAGTGGCGTTTACCCGAGCAAGTGTACAATGACGCAAGCCGGCAACCTGGAATGGCGGCATAATAGCAATACCGAGTGTTCGCTCGGCAGGAAAAATCAATAACGATAATTTTTTCATAAATCCACAAGTAACACAGACATTTCTAAGTGTAACTTTTTAGTGCTTCATAATAATGTCAAACAGTGTCTGCTGCATACCCGATAAATGTTTCAACTTTTTCGGGTGAATAAACTTAATTATTCTGCGAACAATTTTATAAAAAAAATAGAATATCTTTTTTACAAAAGAAATATCCCTGGGGGGAATGGCGCGAATAAGTTTTACCTGCAAGACCATCAAAAAACGATGAATTTTCGCGGAAAAAGTTAAACCCGCGTGTGGTTCGGGGCCAGGAACATACTCTCTTGCAGTATAACGAGGCATTTTAGATCTTATCTTTTCGCCATTCAGAACCGGCGAAAAATCCGGGGCCGCACGGTCGCGGTCAGTCAGGTGTTTTCCATTTAGTTTGGGTTGCCAATTGCAAAGGGTTTTAATTACGGAAGTGTGGTCAAAAACTTTTTTTGGTTCACTTGATCGAAACACAGTTTTTTCTTTAATCCACGGAGAGATCATTATAGTGGGTACTCGGGCGCCCAGCTGGGTAAATTTAAAATTTTTCTCTAAAGGGTAATCGGGGTTTTTCATCGGCGCCACAGCAGAAGGCGGATAAACGTGATCGTAGCACCCCCCGTGTTCATCAAATGTAACAATTAAAAGCGTCGACTCTTTTTTCTTGCCGTGTATAAAAAGGTCTTCATAAATTTTATTTAAAAGTTCTTCACCTGCAAGAATACTCGGGTCGACAAGGGGATTATTATAGCAAGGTGGATGCATATCCGTATGATTATAAAAAACCCTTGGCTCGATAAAAGTATAAGCTGGCAAGTCACCCGTAATGCAACCCCGTCAAAAGCTGGACTTTTCATTTTCGGTGGAATAAAATGCGCGGGCTTCTTTTTACCCTCATAAAGATAACCCATAAGATTATCGAAAGATCTATTTTCAAACATAATGGCAACCACATGCTCTATTTTATCCATTGGATTATCTGTTTTTATCATGACTACCTCTTCTAAAAATAATTTGTAATAATTATATTTTACAAATTTTATTCATAGCTAAAAAAAATTAACGACCTGAAATATCAACTATCTTTTAATGAATTTTGACTATTAAAATGCTATGACCGCCCACACATGAGACTGCGCACAACGTTATTATAGAAAATTTCGGGCAATATAAACAACCGACATCGAAACAACTATGCCGAAAGTAACCCATTTTATAACTACTTTCGAAAAATACTCTGTGTGTTTTGCAGTAAAACGGGCCCCGAGCGCCGAACCGAACGCCACAATAAGGCCGGGTGTCCACCAGATTAAATCGAGGTAGATAAATATTGCAAGTGCGACCACGGTAAAAGGAATAACGAGGGCCATCTTAAGGGCGTTTGCCTTATTGAGGTCTAACTTCATGGCTCCGTGCAAAACAAAAAGCAGGTAGATACCGACACCGGTTTGCAAAAATCCACCATAAAAACCAGCAGAAAAAAGCAAGGCCGATTCAACATAGCGGCTAACAGTCACGGAATTCTCTGTGCCTGAATTTTCTTCCAAAAAGAAGTTCCCTTTTTTCGGTTTTTTCTTTGCAACAAGGTAAAAGGCAAAAACAATCATAACAACGAAAATCAGAGGCTCAAATATTTCATTCGAAATGAATGAAGCGGCCAGAGCCCCGACCGCGCCCCCGACAAGCGTAGGCCAGAACGTTCTCAGAAAACTTTTTCGGTCAATTATTTTCTTCTTAGCATAAACTGCCACTCCCGAGACCGATTGAAAAAAAACCGAAAGTCGATTCGTGGCATTTGCTTCTGCTCCCGGAATCCCCAATAAAATCAGAGCGGGAATCGTAACACTGGAGCCACCGCCTGCCATTGTGTTAATTATACCCGCAGTTAAACCCGCAAAAAATAGTAATGCTGTTGAGAATAAATTCCAATCTTCCATGTTGATTCCTTTCTAAATACCACAATTCTACTTTGGAGCAAAATATAGCACAAGATTAGACATAAGTCAAATAGATAGTTCGAATAGTCAGTATAAGTTGAATTTATACCATAAACAAGTATAATCGCCGTTTAACTTTCCAAATACATTGCATCCATTCGTGCATGTATAATAGAAGTAAGCAGAGTTTTTAATTTACTCGGTAAAAAAGATTTCCTGATGCATTTGCTCCAAATCGGTGCAAGAGTTTCAAATTTTTTAAAAATATTTTCTATAGATTTCTCATGAACACCAATTGTAGTTAAAGCGGTTTCAAAGTCGTTTCGAGTAATCTTTCGTTTTTTCCCGTTCAGGGTTAAAGCGAGTTCTTCGTCGTCGTTAATTACAAGAGCAGTCGACACCATGTCGTAAGCGGGGCTTAATATATAACCGGTTCGGTTTCCTTTAAATCGAGGGTCTTTTATTAAAGAAAAATTTTTCAGATGCATATCGGCGTTGCCTGTTAGAAATGAAAACAGAACCATTTCGTAAAAATTGATTACATCGAGCAACGGGTTTACAGAAAACTCTTTTATAGTCCTTGCTATTTTTTCATGCGAACCTTTGTATTTATCTTCGGTCATCCGGTTTGTCAACTGGCACATATCTTCCATATGTATTTTAACTATGCCATTTTTACCATTGACACGGTCTATTCTGCGCGTTAAATAAGTGCGTGTACCGTCTTTCATAAAAATAAGCGTATTAGGCACGGTTGAGATATTCGATAGTTCTGCGAGTTTCATGCTCAAATGTTCAATCTCTGGTAAATCAGGATATTCGTCGGAAGGTGGCTTCAATATATAATTCCCGGGTACGCCGAGTATGGTTAAACGTGATGGAATTTTAAGCTCTTTGGAGAGTAAACCGGCGTTTTTGTTCCTACTTTTGTCCTTAATGCTTTTTGCAATTTTAAGAGATAGTTTCGGTTGAACCCCGGTTATGGCAAAACGATTTTTCACTATTTTAGCGGCTAATTTTGCAATATCGTCCAGGGTATAAGGAAACTCGGGCGGCAAAGGCTCGTGAAAAAATTTCCGGGAACAACCATAATGAAAACCGGACTCACCGGAATTGCTTTTTGTAATATTTTCGTAACAATACAGGCAGCGTTTCATAACTCTTCCTTGACGCCTTTATTATACGCCGAGTCCATTACCGAAACGGCGCCGATGCAATCGCGGCAACAGGCGAGCAATAGTCCCATGCGATCTCGTTCATCGAGCTTCCAGTTTTTTTCTGCGATATCAAGCATCCACCCTTCTGGAATCAGTCCGTCAAAAAAAGGGAATAAAATACTACTATGATAAATCTCATTCGTAAGCGGCAGGGTAAGGCTAACCGGCTGCGGGTTTTCCAATTTCAAATACTCTGCGTTATAAGCAAACGAGTATCCCTCTTCCGCTTCCTTTAAAACGGCGGCAATTTGATTGCCATAATAAATATTTGCATTTCTTGCGGCCATTTCAATCTCGAGCTTCCGCCATACTGTTTGCAACAAATCCAGGGTGTTCCTGCGAACAAACCGGACCCAGCTGGCAGCCAAATAAAACCAACACCTGGTTTACTTTGTCCATGCGAAGCGTAGATTTCCCCTGTTCCATGTCGCGAATAAAGCGCAGTCCTACACCGGCTTTGGCCGCGAGGTTTTCTTGCGTTAAACCCAAAACGCCCCGCTGTTCTTTCATAAAATCGGCTAAATTGAATGCCTTTTCCATATTATACCTTATCGGGTATAATATAGTTAATGTCAATCATTTTATACCTTATCGGGTATAATTATTCAAATTTTCCACTATTTATACCCGATAAGGTATAAATAGTGGAAAATTTGCGCAACGCCTTCTGCCTGCCCAAAACAAAAATCAAGCCAAGGTCGTAAAACCAGACAATGTATAAACAAAGGTCGTTTATTGTTAAAAAGTGTCAAATTTATAAATAAACGCATTAATCTCTTTACACATTCAATACCCTTACATATTATGAGACAATTATATCGTGAAGGGTGAATTATATGAAAATCTTACTTATCGGGCCGGTTTTTCAGGCTGACAAGGCAACTCAGGACGGCCTGGCAATTCCTTCTCTTTCCTTACACATACTTGCAGCTTTAACGCCTGCGGAGCATGAAGTAGTCATCGTTGATGAAGAAAGAGGAGTTCTCACAGACACGAATGAAGAGTGCGACCTTGTCGGAATAAGTTGTTACACCTCCAATATTCGACGTTGTTATAAATTGGCATCTGCTTTCAGAGAGCGCGGAATTCCTGTAGTTCTTGGTGGAATTCACCCAAGTGCGGTTCCCAAAGAGTCCATTCGATATGCCGACGCCGTAGTCATAGGTGAAGCTGAAAATGTATGGCAAAATTTGTTGAAGGATGTTCAAAACAATAAATTAAAAAAAATGTACAAAGGCAGTTTCCCCGACCTTAAAGAGTATTTACCTTTAAAAACGCGCAAACCTAAATTATCTCAGGCCTTCGGGGTTGTTGTTACAGAAACCTCCCGAGGTTGTCCCTATACCTGCGACTTTTGTTCCGTATACCTTCATTACGGTAGAACGCAGCGACATAAACCTGTAGAACATGTAGTCCGTGACCTTGTAGAGGTCGGCGCAAAAAGAGTCTTTTTTGTCGACGACAACATCATGGGAAACCCAAACTATGCCAGAGAATTAATGAAACAACTGACCCCGTTAAAAATTCAGTGGGCTGCACAGACCTCCATCAAAGTAATACAAAAAAATCCCGACCTCTTAAAACTTGCGGTACAAAGTGGATGCCAGGGTCTGTTTTTTGGAATAGAATCAATCTCAGATGCATCTTTAAAAGCATTTCATAAGAATATTAAAGATAAACAAATGATATTCGATACGTTAAAAATGGTAAGGGACGCAGGAATTTTCATTTACGCCGGCATGATTTTTGGTTTTGACGAACATACCGAAGAAGTATTTGATGAGGCCATTGAATTTATTTACAAAAGTAAAATAAGTTCCGTAAACTTCACCTATTTAACGCCCTTCCCCGGAACAGTACTTTTCGATCGTTTACAAAAAGAAAATAGGATCATTTCAACAAATTGGGATGACTACCATTTTACCTGGGGTCGAGTCCCTTTTCTGCCAAAACATTTTTCGCCTGAAAAACTTTTACAAGAAACGTTGCGTGTAAAACTTGAGGTATCTAAATTAGGCAGCTTGCTGAAACGATTTCCTGCAAACTGGCATCACCCTATATATTATTCTGCAATTAACTACGAGTTAAATCGCGAAGCCAAAATGATTAAAAAATATCATGAAGATTACAGATCAAATAATATTATAACTCCATCGACTTTTCAGTTAGAATAAAACAAAATAAAAAACATTCAAAAAGGGGGCGCAGGTATATTCTCCTTTTTTATTTTTAAAAAAATAAAATTCACCCAAACCCCCTTCCGCTCGACCTGCGTTCTCGCTTAACCCCCCGGAATTTTCTTTTTTATTCTGGAAGCTCTACTTCCATCTTAAAAAAAGGGTACTATGCAGATAAGTAATCAAATTGGAAGTATGATCGGCCTGGGAGTCGCGGGAAATTTTGCGGGCCATTTAGAACAGGCCGGAGAAGCAGATAGTTTTGCCCATGTTAAGGTAAAAGAGGCTATAGCGCCAAAAGCAATTTTTCCTTTTTATGTGCATGAACACGCCGGTTTTCTGTCGACTTTTCCGCTTTCAGGCGACACCATCACGTTTCCAAATGAAGGAGACAACCTGCAAATTGAACCCGAGGTGGCTTTAATTTGTCGCATAACTTACAAAAAGAGTGAGGTAAAAAACGAGGTTGTTGATCTTACGCCGCTGCAATTTGCCGCCTACAACGATTGTTCTATTCGAAACCCCAATGCCCGAAAAATAAGCCAAAAGAAAAACTGGGGTGAAAAAACGAAGGGCGTCTCAAAAACCTTTCTGGATATCGACAAGTTCACAGAAGGTGGTATTATGGATAAATACCGTATTGCGTGTTTCCTGCATCGCGGCGCTGATTTTATCGAGTACGGCATCGACAGTCCCGTTAAAGGCTACAGCTATTTTCATGCGAAATTACTGGACTGGATTGTTGAAAAGATGAATTCCCAGCAAGATGAAGACCCTATGGAAAATATTGCAGACCATTTAAAAACCGCTGGCTACCCCAAGTACGCCTTAATCAGTATCGGGGCCACCCGTTACACTGAGTTCGGAGAGACCCACTTTCTACAAAAAGGCGATCGCAGCGTCGTGGTCGCATATGACGGCACTTTGTATACTCCCGATGAAATTACCGAACGGGTAAAACAAAACAACCTGAATGAAAAAGGCATCTCAGCTTTGTGCCAGGATATTGTATAGACTGGCCGGTTTTTCCCCACCTGCAAACTTCAAGCCACAAGAACTGGAGAATATAAAAAAAGCGAATTGATACAATTAAATATTGGTCAAAAATCAATTTTGAATATCATATTATTCTTGACATGGTAATCTTTTCTTCTTGAATAGAACATGGGCAGCAAAATCGCGCAAAATAAGCGTATTCTAAAAGGCAGAAGCCAGATTACCTTTAAAACACTGATTGAATTTGGCAGTACTTTTACTCGTATTCTTCTCTCCCTTGTACTTGGCGCAATATTCTTCTTTGTTCATTATCAACTGACAAATAAAGCAATGATACAAGACTCAACATGGTTATTACCTGTCATTTTTGTTGTTATGTTTGTTTCACTTGAAATCGGAATGCATTTTATCCGGAAATTATTATTCGAAATGGAAGTAAGGTTAAACCCTAAAGAAATTAATAAATTTAAATTAAAGATAAAAAAGATAAACCATCGAAAAAAAATGCTTTTATCCGGCTTATTTTTTGCCATTTTATACAGTATACTCGGTTGGCTGATAGATGTTCCCTATGAAAATAGTGTAGCAATAACAAGTTTTCACGTTTTCTTTACTATTATCGGATTTTTCTCCGGCGAGGCAATATATATTAATCTTGGTATTGTTAAAATAATTAAAGAATTTATTAAACACAGAGAATCTGCGTTTGACTATACCGACCCGGATGGTTGTGCGGGAGTAGAATTTTTAGGTAACAGTTTAATTATGTTTAGCTCCATCTCTTTATTGAACGGTGTAATAACATCCATATTTATAGTTAACTTCAACTTCACGTCAGATATTCCCTTTCTGGCCATGTCCATTAAATACTTCTGGTTGTTATTGCCATACGTCGTCGCGATAGCAATTGTAATAGCGCCGGCAATTCCCATACATGTTGCGTTAAATTCTTATAAGTTATTTATTGAAACCAGCCTGACTGGCAAAGTAGAGCAAAAGCGCCATTCCATGAACAAGAAAAATTTATCTGCAGTGGGTTCTTCTAAACTTCAAGGTGAGTATTCTTTTATACAAACCCAGCGGGAACAAATACATGTATTGAAAACGTGGCCTTTCAATATAAAAAATAATATGAAATATATAACATTTATTACCACAAACTCAGTTGCCACGTACTTTACAACCGGGCAAAACTTTTTTAAGAAATACTTACCCGAAATATTCAAGTAAATAGACTTTACGATGTTTCGTCACATGAAGCGCGAATCACTCGCAAAAAGTTATCCTCGGGTAAAAATTCGAAACATAATCATAGCTAAAATATAAAATCCTATAAAAGCGATAATCATGAAAACGAGTTTTATATACTCAGGTTTCCAGTTTTTCAGCAGGTGTTTTATTTGACTTATCCAGTGGACGATTATTCTTTCGGCGGGGTTAGCAGCGTAGAGTTCTTTTGCCGTCTTTACTGTTAAAAAGAAAAATAACACAGCAAGCAAAAACGCTGCACCCATAAGTATGATTTCCATTAATTTAGCTCCTTAATAATACACCTGGAAAATATTTAAGGGTACCTCTAAAAACTTCGTTTTTACGGCACCCTAGGGGCACAAAGGCCGATAAAACCTACTTTTTTGCAAAAAAATAGGTTTTTAGAGGTGCCCATAAATAACACCGATACCATGTCCCGCCCTGTAAAGAACTTATTCAACCACCAGTGTTACAACGGCCTTTTTCACAGTTAAACTCATATTTAAACTTCCCATCATTTTTTTTCAAAACCGACCTGCGCTCTTTAAGTTTTTGCGTAGTTTCCTCTGTAAGTTTGATATCTTTTAAAATCATGTCGATTTCTTTGAATACATCCGGCTTTGCTCCCCCGTAATCGTAGGCATTTAATATGTCATGAACCATCTCATATTTTATCATCTCAATTTCACTGTTCAAAAAATTATTCTTATTAAGATAAGCGTCACATTTTTTCATAAGAGTGTAATGGACTCCGGTCCCTAGTCTACTATAGCCTCCATAATCCCAGGTTTGGGCAAACCACTCCGGAAAATATTGGTTAAACCATGGTCCATACGCTTCAAGCATTAACGCTGTAAATTCGTTATCGGTGGTATCCTTTGAAAGAGCTGCCTTTTGGGCGAAAAGCAATAAGTCAATTCTGGGTTCAATTTCGGTCCCCTCGGCAACAGTAATGACCAATATCCCCGGTAACACAATACCAACCCAATGAAGGTCATGAAAATAATCCTGTTCCCCCTTTTCTGTGTCCTTATGAAAATGTTTAACAATTCTTTTTTCAATCACTGACAACATATGGGTTAAAGCCGTATACACACTTCGAAATCCATCAATCGTATGATCTTTTTTAAAAACATTGTAAAGTTCTTTAGCTTTGTTAAATGATATGTTTGGAAATAGTTTTTCGAACTTTCTTTTGTGTATTTCGGGCGAAAATTCCAGCATGTATTTAGCAGCCCTTGAGCCGGAAATTACATAAGAGGAGTGAATGTAACCCCTTATTCCACGCTCGGGCACAAGTTCAACGTAAAACCATATTTTTGATCTGTTTTTAAGTTCACCTTTTACCTGTTCTAAAATTACAACCTCGTTTCCTTTAAATAATATATTATAAATATATCTGAATTTTTCAGGTCTATCAATAGAGGCCCAAAGTATGGTATCATCTGAGACAACAACCCCGACCTTTTTTGCAATTGGCTTATTTTCATTCGATTCTTCGGAGTGAGTATTGGTTCGGGCAAATCGGCCCGAGTGTAACGTTGCCACAGAAAGTACTGCAATTAAAAAACATCGAATTGCTGGTGTATAAAACATCTTTATTTTATGAAAAACCTCTCTCTTTTTTTATTTTTTCATAAGCCCCATTCACTTTTTGAAATTTTTCTTTAGCGTCTTGCTGAAACTCTTCACCGAGGTGAGTGACTTTATCGGGATGAAATTTGATCGCCATTTTTCGATAAGCCGTTTTTATTTCTTCGTCATTTGCCTCGGGGGTCACTTCTAAAACTGTGTATGCGCTAGCAGTGTCTTTGTAAAACATCGCTTGAACGGAGTGAATATCTTCGGGACTTACCCCTAAGTCGATTCCAATAGTATAAATGACAGCGACTTCTTCTTTTGCTACATGGTTGTCAGCTTTTGCTATTCCAAAAAGGTAATGAAGCAACTGAACTCGGGATGCATAATCCATATTCACTCTGATCTGTTCGCATACTTCTGATGTAGAAAAATGTCGATTTAAAATATTTTCAAGGGCCTTCATGTATTGTTGTGCAAGCGTCGCCCCGAATTGTCTTGTAAAAAACCCCCGTACATAATCGAGTTCAGATTTTTCGACTTTGTGGTCGGCCCGAATTACCGCCGCAGATAAAATAAGAAGTGAAGCCGCGAAATCACCTGATCGTGTTGTTGCACCAGAGGCTCCGCTCTGCCCGCTCATGCTCCTGTTGTCAACCGCGCTTCCAAATACATACCCGATTATCGCCCCGATTGGACCGCCTAACGCCCAACCAAGACCCCCACCTATCCATTTCGCAAATGCCATATGCGGATTCTTTATTTTCGCGATTGTACCGTCAATATTTAATAAAAATTCAAGTCTAGTGCCGTGTCTTTTTAATTTGTTCCGCTAGCCGTCGGCTAGCCAACGGCTACCGCTTCACAAATTCAAGTGGAAACGCCACTCGAAGTGCCTTTTGCTCTGGCCTTTCGTCGACTTATAATATAGTTGAAATGGGGGAAAGAGGAAGAGTGAAAACGGATAAAAGTTTCAGATGAACACTTTCACCTGAAACTTTTTCGTGATCCGCTTTTGCAAAACTTTCTTTACTTAAATAAAGAGTGTCGTTTATTTAGCCGCGCAAGGGTTACATGGATTACATGGGTTTTCAGCACCGGGAGCTGGTTTGTTTTTTTCCCACTTTTTAGCCATCACAGGATAATAATCTGCCATCCGGGAAAGCTGTTCTGAATCTTCCGGAAATGCTTTCGATTTCATCGGGGTGATCATGCAATAGTTGATCATCTCTTTTAAAGTTACTTCTTTATCTGGCATGGCAACGAAGTGCGGAAATGGTCCCGGTTTCTTCTCAAGATTTAATAGAGCTCCATTTTCATGACATGTAACACAAGAGGTATTCCCTTCGGCGCTTAAACTCACGTCCTCCCATAAAGTTTTACCTTCTAGTTCATGGGGAGTCAGCTGCCCCGTTTTCTCGCCTTTACAATGGACCATTGAAAGGGCCAAAACAGATATGACTGCAAATCCAAATATTTTATTTTTCATTTTATACCACCTTAATGATTAGATACAACTATAAGCGTCTAAGCAGTGTCAATATTATTTAATCAATATTCCACTAATACTTTCATCGTTCTTTGTCGTGCGCCTTTAACAGAAGGTAAACTTGTTAAGCTTCGCTTAAAAGCTCGTCAACTTTAAGTTCAGGAAAAACCTGTTTAATGCGCTCTAGCATCGCAAGGCTCGGGTTTACCTGCTTCGAAGACTCTAAGCGCTGGTAACTATACAGATTTTTCATTCCGAGTAGTTTTGCAGCGTCCTTCTGGGTTAAACCCTTTTTAATTCGCAGCATTCGCATAGTCATCGCAAAAGCTACTTTCGGATGAACCGCGACTTTAACAACATTCTTACCTTTAAGCATTTTTCGGGGCAATGCAAAAATATGCTCCGAGTTTTCGGACTCGTCAAGATAGAGGTTTAATACTTCTATCATGTTGTGCTGCAATTTTTTCATGTCGTTGGCTTCGGTAATACACCCTTCAAGCTCTATACATTGCGCCCAATAACCATTTTCTTCATTGTGAATTTTAAAGTGATATTTCATAACTGCCTTCTTTATTATGCCTTCAGCCTTTTTAATAAATAACATTCAAGTCCTTTACTCAACTCATCGTGCATTGGAATAGTCTCTCTCAAGGACTCTTTTCCTATTACAACATGGCTGCCCTTTTGTCGTAAGACCTGCCAGCCTTGTATTTTATATTTTTTCAACATCTCTTTTCCGCTGGTAGGCATAATAGGTTATTATCAATGTACCAAATATAGTTGGTACTGTCAAGAAAATTTAATTAATTGCTCACCCTCGGTATTATGAAAAACGAAAATACACTTCACACCCTGGCGGAAGACGGCGAACACTCGGGCGGCTGAGCGGTAGCGAAGACCTTCGATTTACTTTTTTCGTTTTGATGCAACCGTTTTTACCCGGGTTCTATTTTCCGAGCGTGGTCGCTTCGCGACGCCGACTGGAGCCCGCCCATCCGGGCGTGTTTTGTAGTTTGTTTTTGGAAATTTTTTTACTAGAATATTCTTTTGTCTCTCTTTGTTTCGAACATCTTTTTCAACAAAGATTTCTTTGCCTGTTTCAAAATCACGTTCGGTATAATACATTAAAGTTGAACGCGTTGAGGGGGTCGGGGTAAAAATCTGAACCTGCTCGGGAGAAATGGCAAGTTCCACTGAAACTTTTTTTTTGGCCTCGTTCATGTCGGTAAAATCGCAACCAGGGTGAGCCGCAATAAAGTAATAAGTTAAAAACTGTTTTTTGCCATACTGCTTTGTATACTGCTCGTACTTCTCTTTAAATTCAGCCAATTCATAAAAATGGGGTTTTCCCATATAGTCTAAAACATTATTTCGGGTATGTTCGGGGGCGACTTTCAATTGACCTGAAGTATACTTTTCGGCCAACCGCTTAGTGTATTCATCACCGTGTTTTTTATCGACATTTATAAGGTCATAGCGAAGTCCAGAAGCAACAAAAACTTTTTTTATACCGGGAATACGTTCTATCTCTTGAAGAAGTTGAAGCTGCGATAAGTGGCTGGGCTTGAGGGTTTTACACACATGGGGAAAAACACATCTTTTGTCGAGACAATTGCCCGACTTTAATTTTTTCACGCATTCGAAACCATACATGTTGGCGGTCGGCCCTCCGACGTCAGAGAGAATTCCTTTAAATTTATTATGGTGGGTTATTGCTTTTACTTCATTTAAAACCGAAGTTTTGCTGCGGCTTAACACGGTCCGCCCCTGGTGAACCGCTATCGCACAAAAATTACACTCGCCGTAGCATCCCCGGTGGGTCGTCACCGAAAAACGGATTGTATCGAGAGCCCGCACCGCACCCCCGCTTGCATAATATGGATGAACCTCCCGTTCGTAATCAAGGTTATAATACGAATCAAGTTGTGCCTGCGAAGGGTTCTTTTGAGGAGGGTTTTGCACCAGATAACGATCGCCAATTTTTTGCACAAGCCCTTTGGCCGTGATCGGATCTGTATTTTCATAAAACAGATTATACATACTCTCAAAATCGCTTTTATTTTGCACACAGCTTTCATGCGAAGGCAACTCTAGAACATCAAACACTGCGTTGTCAACATTCGGGGCGAGATAAGAAATTCCCCGTATGCTTTTCAGATCAGTTTTTTCTTGTAGAGCTTTTGCAAATTCGAGAATTGCTCCCTCCCCCATACCGTAAACCAGATAGTCTGCTTTTGCATCCATTAAAATTGATCGTCGTAACTCATTTTTTTTAAAGTCGTAATGAGTTATACGCCGTAGGCTCGCTTCTATTCCCCCTAGCACAATGGGAACCGTGTTTTTATAAAACCTGCGAATAAGGTTTGTATAGACGAGGGTCGCCCGGTCCGGCCTTTTGTTATTTATTCCCCCGGGTGTAAAATCGTCGTTTTGTCTTCTTTTGTTTAAAGATGTGTAATTTGCCACCATTGAGTCGACGCTGCCGCCGGTTACACCCCAGAAAAGTTCCGGTTCACCAAGACGGGTTATATCGTCGGGACTTTCCACATCTGGTTGGGCAAGAATACCGACTCTAAATCCGTTTGCAACCAGCCACTTTCCAATTTGAGCAACGCCAATGAAGGGGCTGTCAATGTAGGTATCACCGGTTACGAGAATTATATCAAGGGAATTCCAGCCGAGATTTTCAATTTCTTTTTTTGTAGTTGGTAAAAACATATTTCAGGTTCATATACATGTATTAATTTACACATGCCGTGTAAATCTAACAAGTAATTAGTTCCGTTTGGCAATATGACGCTAAAAAGGGGAATGAATTGACACCCTCAAAATAATATTTAAACCTGACTAAAATTACAGGGAATGAGAATGGCAATAATTAAAGATATCGATAAAGGCGGGGGCGAAATCATCCGCATAGAAATTACGGAGTATAAAGGTAAACACTACCTGAATTTGCGAGTCTGGTATACCGACAAAGAGACAGGGGATTACAAGCCTACCCAGAAGGGAATAGCTTTAAAACCCGAATTTTACGCAGAATTAAAAGATGGCGTCTTGGCCGCCGAAGAAGCCCTGGCAAACCTGGATTAAATTCATCGATTTTCTCGTTTTTTTACGAGAACCCAGGGTTCGACAACAACGGCAAAAACATCAATGTCTTCTTCAAACCACACTTTGGCTCTTTCATCGGAAACTCCTGACAATAATTGATCGTCAATCCACCTCTGGACTGTTTTTTTATCATTCAGGGAGATGGCAATCGCTGTATCAATAAGATTTAATGCAGGCGCAACTTCGAGTACGAGTCCCTGGGCAAACAACTTGTCAAGTTCGCTCCATTTTGCCGGACCTACCTGCTCGTGAAAATATTCTCTGAGGTTCTCTTCATTTTTCTCATCTGTTTTTTTTTGTTCCATAACAATTCTACCAAATTATAAAATAATCTATTGTCCGTTTGCTGGCAAGGTAACGCAGCTTTAGCTGAAAATAACGACTTTATCTATCTTCGATTGTATCTAAAATCGGGGTTAGTTCGGGGTGAATCGACTCATGAGCGCTAGCAGTGCGTAAAATAGACATCCCTTCGACTTCTACATGAATATTGGCCCCATTTTCTAAAAGGAGTTTTACAATTTCAATATTGCCTCCCATAATGGAGATATACAAGGGAGTCCAACCCCGATCATTGGGTATGTTAATGTCGGCTCCTCGGCTTATAAGGATTTTTACAAATTCAAAACGCAGCGCTTCTTTCTGAGCGCCGGTTTTATTTTCAATGCTATCATAAAAACCGTTAATGGCATTATATAGAATCGTATTTCCATACTCTCCCTGTATATTTACATTGACCCCATGGTCAAGGTGGTAAAGCACGGCTTTCGTATCGCCTTTTGAGGCATAGTGATGAACCGAATACTCTGTAAATTTTTTGCACTGTAATAAAATACCAGACAAAATACACAGAAATAAAAAATAAATAAATTTACGAACGCCAGATTTCATAATTAAATAGAAACATATTCCTTTATATTATGGAACGGCAGATCGTACGCATTGACCAATTCGGGCTTCGTATTTAGCGCCGTCGCCACACTCACAAGAGGTGGGGTGGCCGCATTCGTTTATGTCTTTTGTGCAGGTTCCCTCAGGCAGAGTAGAGCATTCGGATTCGACTGTGGTTCCGCCTGGTTCTCCCATGGCGATATCGAAAACAATGCATTTACCGGTTTCGGCGCTGTATTCGTAATCGACCGGGCATTGGCATACAGAAGCGACCCCGCAGGAGTTGATATCTTCGGTACAAACTCCATCCGCATCCGGTTTAACCACACAAGTCAACTTTTGCATTTCCGGTTCTGTGTTAACAACTTCCTCTTTTTTACAGCATGCTGTTAATAAAAACAAGGCGGTGACTGGTAACACTATGGTCATAACAATAGATTTTTTCATATTTAATCCTTTTTATGTTCTTTATCAGTTCTATTCCATAATTTTTCTATGTATCCTGGAAAATGGTTTCCGATGTTTTACATGAAGAGATGTTTTTATGTTAGGTCAAGAAGAAATCCCATGGAAAACTCATAGGAAATTGCTTCGGTCCCCAAGAAGAAGGATTGCCCTTGACCAGATGTCCGGGCTCCCGCATAAAGTAATCGAACTATGCCCTCAGGATATAATGTTTAAAAATATTCCATATTATTCAAAGTTGGTGCTCGGTTCCTCCTTTCATCAGCCCACATTTTTACCCAACGTCATACGTCCTTACTTTGCAAATATTGAAGTGACCGAAAACTGTAATGCAAAATGCATTACATGTGATTACTGGAAAAGTAAAAAAAAAGACACTTTATCATATGAACAGTTTACAAAAATATTCCATTCATTAAAAAACAACGGAATAAACAATATTCGCCTCACCGGCGGGGAAGCCTTAATGCGCAAAGATCTTTTCCGGGTATTGCAAAACTTTGATGCAAAAGATTTCAATCGGGTAACCTTGGCAACGAACGGCTTATTGCTGAAGAATAATTTGAAATCCTTGAATGACTCCATAATTACGAACCTGACCGTATCCTTAGACGGCTTAAATGAAACAAATGATACCATAAGGGGTGTTCCGAAATATTTTCAACGAGTTACTACCGCTTTATTAGAGGTTAATAAACCGATAAAAATTGTTTCCACTTTGACTAACCGCCTTATTCCTCAGCTACGTGAGATTATCGACTTTTGCAAAAGCAAAGGCTACGGTTTTGATGTTAACCTGTTAGACACCAATCAATCTTTTTTCTCATCTGATTCGGTTAAAAAAACCATTACGGATTTAATGCCAAACGAGGCAGAACTGGAAACCGCTTTTTCGATTTTACGGGAACACAAAGTGCTATCTCCCCAATTATTAAAATCGGCCGGGCAATACCTGAAAACGGGCAAATATGATTACCACCATTGTATGTTGGGATTTATGCAAATCGACATTGATGCACATGCCAACGTGAGGACCGGTTGCCAGATTTTTGACCCGGTAGGCAACCTGCTAGAGCAAGAATTGGATAACATCCTGACTTCGGAAAAATACCGTCGTTCGGTTGAAAAAATGTTTCATTTTGACTGTCCCGGGTGTACTTGTGGTTATGGCATATCCGCATTGATTAATAAACCTATTCGTGGGGCTAGTTACTACATAAAAAGACTTTATTCATGAAACATTATTAACATACGTAACAAATCAATGAAACCTTTAAAAGAACAATCAGTTTTAGTTGTCAGTGATCACCACATTTTTTCGCATAAAAATAATTATTTTCTGAAAAATGTATTGTTCTTCAGATTTTTAAAAAACTTTAAATCTTGTTTCTCGAAAATAGCGATTAGCGCTCCTGTGGTTTTCAAAAAAAATATTGATAAAGAAAGTTATTATGACTTTAATGAAAATCACGAGATCTACTGCAGGCCACCTTATTATCGCCTCTATATATACTATTTGTTTTTTCCTTTTTATTCCGTTATTAATTTTTTTATACTTTTAAACCATATTCGCAAGTTTGATATAATATGGATAGTTACTCCGGGAGCTTCGCAGTACGCCGCCTATCTTGCCGTAAAAATACTCCGTAAAAAACACTTTGTATACATCATTGGTAATATATTAGGGATACACACGACAGGAATACTCCTTACCTTCAAAAAGATAGTTGCTAAAAGCGAATTCTGGGCCAACAAAAAAATAAGCAAAAATGCGCTAGTCTACACCTTAGGGGAAGAATTATATAATTTGTATAAAACGAATAAAAATAGATGTGTCAAAGTTGCTACAAATTTAATCAGTGAAAATGATATACTTTCGTTTAATCAATTGAAAAGCCTTAAAACAGCGGGAAATAAAATACGACTTTTATCACTGACTCGCTTATCACATGAAAAAGGGCTGGAGCTTGGTATCGACATTGCAGCCGCACTGCTGGCAAAAGGATTTGATGTAGAATACACTATTGTAGGTCAAGGTCCGTACGAAACAAAAATCAAGGAATATGTCCGTCAAAAGTTATCTCCCGGTATTGTTAAATTTACAGGCTTTTTGAAGGACCGAAATACAATTTATGAGTATTATAGAAAAAGCGATTACTTCTTGTTAACGTCCTTCTCCGAGGGTATTCCCAAAACCCTTCTGGAAGCCCAGGCAACGGGTGTCGTAGTATTATCAACGAAAGTCGGCGGCACTTCCGATATTGTCGAAGATGGGAAAACAGGATTTTTGTTTTCTAATCGAGATCCTGAAGTTTTTGCCGCTAAGATAAAAGTACTTACTGAAAACCCGACACAAAAAGAGAGAATAATTAAATCAGCTTTACGCCATGCACGAGAGTCTTGCGCAGAGCAACAGGTAAAAAAAATTATCGATGCTCTTGCGGATTACTTCTGAAATCATTTTTTCTACAATAGCGTCGGTATTAACTATTAAATCTCGTCTGAAGGAAATATAATGCCGCAAAACAATAAGTCGTATTCAAACTTGAATTTTCTTAGTCGCATGTTAATTACCCTTATTTTTTGTTTTGTTTCATTACATTGCGCTAATTCTGCATCGTCAGAAAACGGTGACAACTCTGAAAAAGCTCCACAAGATTATTCTACCATACAAACAGATATGAACCGAATTGCCGCTGAGAAATAAAGCAAGGCGGGAAACCTGCTTGACCCTACGTCTTTTACTCTTTTTTTTCACCTTGTGACATTTTATTTGCCATAGTTATCCATTTATGTTATTTCCAACGATATCATTTGCCTTCTTTTTCTTTTTTGTTTTAATCGCCTATTGGGCGCTTCGAGAAAATCGGCGAAAACAAAAACTGCTTCTTCTGGCGGCAAGTTACCTTTATTATGGGTTATTCGATCCCCGTTTTCTTATACTGCTTACCCTGTCTATTTTCTTCTCTTTTGCAATAGGAAAAATAATCTCCCAACATCCCGAAAAACAGATTAGAAAAAAATGGGCTATGATCGGTGTTACCGTAAACGTTTTATTCCTCGCCGTATTCAAATACTACGATTTTTTCCGCTCTTCGCTGGAAGACTTTCTGCTTTTGCTGGGACTGGAGTCGCATCTACCAGTTTTAAGTATTGTTTTACCGCTCGGCATCTCTTTTTATACTTTTCAGAATATAGCTTATCTTGTTGATTTATACAAAGAGAAATCGGGCCCTGCAAAAAACCTTGTCGATTATATGCTCTATATTTCGTTTTTTCCCCAGCTCATTCTGGGCCCCATTTTACGTCCCAAAGAATTTTTAGTCCAACTCGAAGAAAACTCGCCTCAACGTATTCCCGAACTTTCAAAAGCCATAACGCTCATTTTTTCCGGTTATATTAAAAAAGTTTTTATAGCATCGTATTTATCGATTTTTATTGTGGAGGACGCTTTTACCGCCCCCGAAAATTTTTCATCATTTGAATTACTCATTGCGTCGTATGCTTACTCCATCCAGGTATTTTGCGATTTTTCGGGTTATATCGATATGGGACGCGGGTTCGCTTTACTGCTCGGTTTTCGAATTCCAGACAATTTCAATAATCCATATGCTGCCACCAATATCGGCGATTTCTGGCGACGGTGGCACATTACATTTTCATCGTGGCTGCGAGATTATATTTACTTCCCCATGGGCGGTTCCCGAACTTCAAAATTGCGAACGTATTTTAATTTATTCATTACCTTTTTACTCGGGGGTTTGTGGCATGGCGCCCACTGGAAATTTGTTATCTGGGGAGCCCTGCATGGAATGGCCCTGTCTACCTATAAAATTTCCATCGATGTAAGAAGGTCTTTCGGGTTTAATGCCTCAAAAGAGCGCAAGCGTCCCATCTGGTATAAGTTAGGGGGATGGTTTTTAACATTTCATTTTTGCGTACTTGCCCGTATATTTTTTAACTCCCCTGACGTCGACTCGGCGCTGGTCTATTTTGGCCAAATGTGGCAATTTTCAGCGGTAAAACAAGGAGTACATCCATTGGTGTTTGGTTTAATCGCAGCAGGCCTTTCGTTGAACTTTATTGGAAATTGGGTTCAGAGCGGTTTTATATCTATACACGATAAAATATCCTGGTATTTTCGCCCACTCGCCTGGGCTGCCATTGCAATGCTTTTAATTGCTCTTCATCCCGGTTCTATGGCGCCATTTATTTATGCTCAATTTTAGGACATTTCAAAAGATATTATGAATAAAGAAGATCATAAAAAAAAATTAGTTTCGGATAAACCAAAGTATCTGATTTTATCGTATTTGTTTTTAATCGTATTTTGCCTGCTTATGGGTTCTAAAAAAATTAGCGACTGGGTCTCTTCGACTCCCGTAGAAAACTCCTTTGTTCAATCGACTCTAATCACGGCAGCCAACGCGAATAAATTTGTTTCAGAGAACCTCGGTATAGCATATATAACAACCATATTGGAAAATTCCGTCAATGAAGTTAAAGACCTGAAACCGCTCAAATTCAGAAATTCAGTGGACGTGCTGCAATATATCGGCGTACAAGAAGAACAGACGAAAAAGATTTTGATGATCGGGGCTTCGTCGATACAACTTGAACTTGGCGGTCAACTGGAACGGAATTTAAAAAAAATTGAAGGTGTAGAAGTACTGCGCTTTGGTCAAAAATCAACAGGCTTGAACTGGCCTGAAAGACTCGACTGGCCCGCCAAAACAAAAGAGCTTTTAGCAAAGTTTAAACCCGACATTTTAATTTTCCAATTTGGAGGAAACGACTGTGTTCGAACCAGAAATCTATACGGGCCCGAAAAATACGCCAAATTCAAAACCGATTTGTGGAGAGAAATCTACATTGAAAAAATAGGCAACCTCATTAGCATGTTTCGAGAAGCCGGCGGCCGCCACGTGATCATTCTCGGAATGCCAACCATGAAAAGTCCTAAGTTTGCGAAGAAAATTAAATACATGAATGAAACAACTGAGATTGCCGCGCGCGTTCATGGAGCATATTTTTTACCGCTCTGGGAAATTTCTGCCGACAAAAATCTGGACTATCGCGAATATTTTAAATACGAAGGTAAAACCAGAGCCATTCGACATCCCGATGGTATTCACTTTACCCGATACGGCGCACGTTATGTATCTGCCATAATTGTGGAATCTCTGCGCAAATACCTCGATTTATAAAAATCAGGAAGGGGGCGAATGTTTTATTTTCATTTTGTTATCTTTCTAAACCCCCTTGCCTCCGACCCACTGGTTCTCCGTCAACCCCCCGGTCAATATGAAGATCCGTATCTATTGTAGTGTCCTCTTGAGGTTAAAACGAATTTTATTGACACATTGATGAACAATTAAGATATTGACTAAAAATATCGTATTTCAGGAGAATCAAAATGAGGGTACAAGTTTTATTCACTATTCTAATTAGCTTATTCATGACGAATTGCTTTTTCACCTATGGTCAGGTGAAAGTGACCGAAGATAGCTACAAAAACAGCACTATAGTTACTGTGGATTTAAAACACCAATCTACAGAATTTAGAAAGTCGTTATTTTATTCACTCTATAGTTATGCTGCCATTTCTTATATAAAAGAAATAAAAAAAGGTAAACCGGTTTTACTAAAGCTGGTTGTAAAGATTTATGGAAATTTAATAAAAGCCGGAAGTCTACTGGAGAATAAAGGTTTTGTAAAAATCAATGGAAAACAGATTTCTGTAAAACTCGCAAAAATTGACAGTAGTTCCTCCACAAGTTCCTCTACAACATCGAGTACAGACTATAGTGGATCAGGTAAATCAGCATACACCGATTATACTAAACCTCAGGGAAACGACTTTGGTACAAATAACTATGGTAGAAGTAACCATGGCGGAGGCTCTACAAAAACTACAACAAGAACAGCAACTGTTCATTACGCTCTGGCTGAAATAGAACTAAGTACAAAAGAATTAAAAAAGTTAGAAAACTGCGAAGAGTTGGAAATGCGTTTTTACGTAAATTCTTTACCTATGACTTTTACTGTAGCTGAAAAAGAATTAGATATACTAAAAAAGTTTGCAGCAACAACAGAAGCAGAAACAGAATAATTCTGTCTTGTTAAACTCACAGCAGGCTCTGTCGGGTCCGCTGCGAGTTTAAATTATATTTCTTGATTTCGCAAAAATTACCTTTAAACACCCATCATAAATTACAGCATAGGTAGCTAACGATATTCCGGGTTGGGATAATCGAACCGGCGTAAACAGAGGAGGAGAGAATAATTTATGGACACTGGTATCCGAACTTTTTTATCTCAAAATCATAAAGACCACTGACCAACTCTATTGTTTTTGAATCATAATAGTCAGTCAATGAGAAATCATCTTTTCGAAATTTCGATTTAAACCGAGGTACCTGCTTAGAGTGGTAAGGTATATCGTTTTTTTTACATACTTCTTTTATACCATTTTCAATATCTTCAAAAAGGATAAAATAGTCAACGCAAACGCGGTTGTCGATCATATACTTGTCTCGGTCATTCACCCACCCTCCATGTTGAATCCACGAACGGAATCTCTCAATATGTGTTTCACCCTCTGCTTGATAAAAGGGATGCGCGATATGTAGCTTTTTTTGTATGTTAATTTTTTGTTTTTGTCGCCAGGACAAATTCTTTTCTTGAGCAACCATGTGGTGATAACGCGAAACGAGTTTATCAAACGGATTTCTCATTGTAGAAAATTTAAAATAACTCTCCCATACATCATTTCCAATTTGTGTTTTAATCTGTCCGGCTGACATATGCTCGTGCCACTGCTCGTGCGGAAATATTAATTTTACCAATGCACTGCGACCAGCTTTACCCCGATTACCAATAATACCATGTTCACTCACATACATTTGTCTGGAATGAGAAAGACTCCACTCGCCTTCGGGCATACAATATTTTTCAAAATAGGACTCTACACTCGTCCCGGCTGTCTTCACTGTTTTAGTAAATATAAATTTTTTTCGGTGACTAATTAACATTGCTTATTTTTCCACTCTTTCAAAATGTAAAGAAAAGTTTTCTATAATTCTGAGACCAACCAAAGTCAGAGTTTAACCTTTATTTTCGATGCTCCATTTTTAGCTTTAATACGAGCCTCTTCAATAGAACCTGCCCTGGCGCAAACAACACCCATACGACGTTTACCTGCAAGATCGGGTTTACCAAAAAGACGAAGTTGAGTACCCGGCTCTTCAAGAACTTTTTCAAGATTTTCAAAAGAAGGTGAATCCGAGTTACCTTCAACTAATATAACTGCTGACGCCGAAGGTCCGAAAAATTTAATTTCTGGAATAGGTAAGCCAAGTATAGCGCGAGCGTGTAATGCAAATTCTGATAACTCCTGTGAGGCAAGTGTTACCAGCCCGGTATCATGCGGTCGCGGTGAAACTTCAGAGAAATAGACATTCTCACCTTTGACAAAAAGCTCCACACCAAATATTCCAAGTCCGCCAAGTTCAGACGTAACCACTTTTGCAATATGGCGAGATTCTTCCAGGGCAGTTTTTGACATCGGGTGAGGTTGCCAGGACTCCCGGTAATCGCCATCAATCTGAATATGACCTATAGGTTCACAAAATGATGTCTTGATCTCATCCCCGTCTTTATGACGTATCGTAAGCAAAGTAATTTCATAATCGAAATTAATAAAACCTTCGACAATAACTTTCCCTTTTCCGGCCCTGCCACCTTCGAGTGCGTAGTCCCATGCTTTTTGAATATCCTCCGGCTCTCTGACTACGCTTTGCCCTTTTCCGGAAGAACTCATAATCGGTTTTATTACAAAGGGAAACCCTATTTCGTCTGACGCTTGAACAAACTCATCATAAGTTTCGGCAAATCGAAAAGGCGAGGTTTTTATACCCAGGGTTTCAGCGGCCAACCGACGTATTCCCTCGCGATTCATGGTCAATTGCGTAGCCCTGGCTGTAGGTATAACGGTGTACCCTTCTTCTTCAAGCGCGGCGAGAGTATCGGTGGCAATGGCCTCAATCTCGGGTACAATAAGGTCAGGTTTTTCTTTTTCGATTATTTCACGAAGGGCTTTTCCATCAAGCATAGAGACAGTATAATTTTTGTGAGCAACATGCATTGCAGGCGCGTTTGGGTAACGATCAAGGCAAACAGTTTCAACACCAAAACGCTGTAGTTCAATGACAACTTCTTTACCAAGTTCTCCCGAACCGCATAATAAAACTTTAAAGGCATTCGAAGCAAGTGGTGTTCCAATTTTCATGTCAAAACCTCAATTTGAACAAAACATTTTGTATACTATCATCAATTTCGAACCGAGATGTCAAGCAGGGTTATTGCACGCGCACCAAAAACTCTTTACAGCAGATGAATTAATTCCAAACTGATTCCTGATTATGCAGTGAACCTGGCATTGTAGCCTGGTTTATTGAAAAGAAAATTACATGAATAGCAAATCCGGCTCAAAAGATACATATCATTCAAAAAAATATATCGCAGCTATTGATGGTTTAAGAGCCTTTGCTATTATAGCCGTTATAATAAATCATTTCAGTGAAACGATACTACCAGGCGGTTATCTGGGAGTTGATATATTTTTTGTTATTTCAGGCTTTGTTATTACACAGTCTCTGGTCGCCAGAGAAGAAAAAAATATTGGCAGTTTTTTAATCGGTTTCTATAAGAGAAGAATTAAAAGACTTACACCTGCGCTATTTTTTTGTTTTATTATCACTAGTTTTTTAATATCTTTTTTTAACCCCGCTCCAAATGATTATATTAAAACCGGGTTTACGTCAATTTTTGGCTTTTCCAATATTAAATTATATTTAGATTCAATTGCTTACTGGGGAAACTCTGCCAGCCTGAACCCTTTTACACACACATGGTCTTTAGGTGTGGAAGAACAGTTCTACTTTGTTTTTCCATTTCTATTATGGTCTATAGTCAGAGGCAAATGGAATCCTATAAAATTAGGATATTTTCAAAAATTAATTGTTGGTCTCAGTATAGTATCTTTATTTATATTTATATATTTTTACAATAAAAGTCCTGAGGCTTCTTATTACATAACTCTATTCCGCTTTTGGGAATTGGGCGCCGGCTGTATGCTGTATTTATTGGTGAAGAATAATAGTAATATTATTAAGTATTTTAGGCTTATTCCAGATTTCATTTATGTAATCGCACTAATAACAATAATGTTCATACCGAATGAATACCCGGTTTATACTACGTTTGCCGCAGTTTTTACAACTACATTATTAATTTCAACATTAACTAACCAGAGTAGCAATACTTTTTATCAATCGATGTTATCACATCGAGTTATTGTATATATCGGAGTAATTTCATACTCTCTATACCTTTGGCATTGGGTCGTCCTGGTGATCAGCCGCTGGACAATAGGTATTCACTGGTGGTCCATCCCATTTCAAGTTTCTTTAATTCTTATTTTGGGAATTATTTCATATAAGTTTATAGAAAAGCCCTTTCGAAATAAAAACTGGAGTTCATTAAATAAAATACAAACTTATATTTTTATTCTGATACTAATTGTTCCGATAGGTTTGGCGGCTAGTGCCTCAAATAAAGAAATCAACATATTGTATACGGGTAGCGATACTACTGAAGTCTCCCAAAGTACCCGGTTGGCATCCGCCAAACTAAACTGCACTGCAAACACTGCCCGAGAAAAGAATCGGCAAGTCATTCGAACAGTGGGTAATTCTCATGCAAATCATATTATTCCGATGTTGAAAATAATCGGCACTAAATGTAATATAACAATCAAAGGGAACAAGCGCCCATTTACACGTATGCCAAGCGGAAATAATATGGATTTTGGTAAAATCGATAAATTATTTTCAAGTTTGAAAAAAAATGATGTTTTAATACTTTCAAGTAGAAACACATTCTTGTACCAAATCCCATATCTAAATGGAAGGGGTAAACGGGTGGATAAGTCTGAAAGAAATAAAAAACATGGCTACGGGCTTGATAATTGGTTGATGGAACTCGATAGTTTAATTGAAAAAGCTGCAAGCATTGGAGTTAAAATTGTATTATTTTTACCAATTGTTGAATTTGACCAGCAACCGATTAATTATGCCATCTGTAAAAAGGAATGGTTTCGTGTTTCCCCGCCTGAATGTAACCTGTCTGTGTCTAAGGTTTTTTTGAACAAAAGATTTTCACCTCGATTTTTTAAAGAGGTTCGCGAAAGAGAAAAGCTAAAGGATAATTTTCATATTTTCAATCCTCTACCGATATATTGTGGCGAAGGAAACGAATGCCACAGAATAGTGAATGGCGTAATTGCTTTTCGCGATACGAACCACCTCACTCCAGACGGTGCACAACTAATGGTTGAAAATTTTTATCTTTTTTTAACGGAAAATCAACTTATTAAATAAACAAATGTCTTCCTCCGAGACTATAAAATTCACCAAAAGTCATAGTTGAATTATTCAACGTATGAATCATCGAACCTGGAGTCCATGACTGGATGGGATTATGGGACATTTTTTATATTCTAGTGCCGTGTCCACTTAAGCTGTGACTAGATAGATTATATTAAAATAAGCTAATGTAACATCTATCCAGTCACAGCACTAGTAAATTTCGGACCGGTATGTCAAGAGGGAAAGAACAACAGGGTTTGATTATAATATTTAAATATATTTAAATATATAAAATTATTGTTGACTAAATAGGGACTAATTATTATAGTTCTTTTGTCTCTGTTTTTGGGGGTTATAATGAAAGTTTCCTGGAAAGAAAGCAACTGGGATACATTGCTGATGAATATACAAGAAGGTAACTGTATATTAATGCTCGGTCCCGAAACTCCAATAGAAACCGATGAAAAAAAGCATGCCTTTATCGGTGAACAATTAAATAAGCGTTTGCTTGAGGACCTGGAAAAACCGGTTAAAGATAAAAACTGGGCCAGCGAGAATTTCAGTGTGCATGCGATCGCCCAATATTATCTATTAAAAGCGGAAACGGGAAAATCAGAACTGGCCGTAAAAGTAAAGCAGTTCTTTAGTGAACACAAAGACGATACTACGAAATTTCACCAAAATCTGGCTACTCTCCCTTTTTCTCTGGTTCTGCAAACTACCCCCGATTTTTCTTATATAAATGCATTGAAAGCCCTGAATAAAGAACCGGCCATTGAATCTTATAATTATAAAGGGCAAGCTCAACAAACGATACCGCTGGGGACAATAGATAACCCTTTGGTATATTATCTTTTTGGATCTACTAAAGAAATAAAATCGCTCGTAATTACCGAAAATGATATGATGGATTTTTTTATCGCAATCGCTTCGAAAGACCCCCCGCTTCCAGGCAATATAATCAATGAATTGCGCGATCAAGAGAAAACGCTACTATTCCTGGGGTTTGGCCTTCACACATGGTATTTACGAATTTTACTTCATATCTTAAAACTGAATAACAAAGAGAGTCTCTCCTACGCATTTGAATCGATTTCAAACGATAAAATAGATCAGCTCGAAAGCGTGGCTCTTTTCTACAGAAAAAGCGGCTATAAAATCGAAATGTTTGATAATTCGATAACGGATTTTGCACAAGAACTTGCAGAACGATATAAAAAAATTGCGCCACAAAGTTCTGATGAGAAGAAAAAAATAACATCAACTGGTCCCTCCGTTTTTCTTTGCCATGCCGGTGAAGACAAACCATTTGCGGAAGATTTATTTAACAGGTTGGGCAAAGCAGGTTTTGACCCCTGGCTTGATAAAGAGGCTCTGAGAGGCGGAGACCAGTGGGATTCTGTTATTAAAAAAAATCTAGATACTGTGGATTATGTAATTGTTTTGCAAAGTAAAAATATACACGATAAGGTCGTGGGTTACGTAAATAAAGAAATAAACCTGAGTCTTGAAAGACAGCTGGAGTACCGACCTCCCATCCGCTTTATCGTTCCGGTGCAAATTGACAATTCACCGCCATTGGAACCACTGGAACACCTTCAAAGCATTAATTTGAGTTCAGGCGATAATTTTGATGCCTTAATTCAAACCCTGCAAAGAGACCAGCAAAGAAGGAAAAAAGCGGGATAAACGCAAAAATGTTAAAAAAAGAGATAGAAAAGGCAAAAAGGTATCCGGGTTCAAGGCCTTACACAGATAACGACGCAGATCGATTACTCTTTTTTGGAAGAGAAAAAGAAGCACAAGTTTTATTTCATAAAATTCTTGCAGAAAATCTTACAGTACTTTTTTCAAAATCAGGAATAGGAAAATCGTCCCTGATCAATGCAGGTTTAATGAAACCGTTGAGAGAAAAAAAATACTGGCCCGTTGTTTGTCGCATCGGGGTTGGAGATACGCCACCCAGAGAAACCATAATTAATACGCTGCAAGAAATGGCAAAAGAAGAGGGTGTTGAAATTTCTTCTACGGCTGAAAAAAACCAAAATAATTTATGGTATTACTTTAACACAACGGAATTCTGGAGTAAACAAAATATTTTACTGACTCCTGTAATTATTCTTGATCAATTTGAAGAGTTGTTCACACTGATCGGAGTTGAAAATGGACAAAGTTTTATTCAAGAATTTTCCGATCTTGTACGAGATAACATTCCGGATGAAATAGAAGATGTAAATTTACAGGCATTGCGATCAGAAACGGGAAATAACTGTAAAATTTTACTATCCATTCGGGAAGACTTTCTGGCCGATTTAGATACTCTCACCAATAAAATACCCGCTATCATGAACAATCGTTTTCGTCTTTTACCAATGGGATACGAAGCGGCAAAACTTGCCATTCTAAAACCCTCCGGATTAAAAGGAGATGATTTTAGCACAACCTCCTATGAATATTCTTCACAATCCATTGAAACGATTATAAGTTTTTTATCTAAAAACCAAAAAAAAAGAAAAAGACTTAATACCAATACAATTTTATCACATGAAGAAGTAAAAATAGAACCTTTCCAACTTCAAATTATCTGCTCGTACATCGAAAACAAAATTGTACGTAGAAAAATGAAACAACCGGGCAAAACGATTATTGAAGAAAAAGATTTAAAAGGCCGCAGGGGAATGCAAAAAGTATTGCAAAATTATGTGTCCGATCAACTCAACAGCCTTGGAATGTTCAATAAAAAACTCGCTGGAAAGCTATGCAATAAAGGACTGATCAGCCAGAGTGGACGCCGCCTCAGTATGGCGGAGGGAGAAATTTTACGCCGTTTTCCAATTTCCCGTTATACTTTACAACAACTGGTAAATTTTCGCATATTGCGCACCGAACCCAGGTTGAATGAGAATTATTATGAATTGAGTCACGATACATTGATACGGCCGTTCCGGCGCTTACAGGCAAAACGAAAAGCTATGCGTTATCCCATTATGGCGGGAATATTACTGGCCCCTGTACTCTTTGCAGTTTTATTTCATCAGAATATTTTGACCTATTACCATCAGAAAAATTTTAATGATTATGCTGTAGATTTTGAAAATTATATGGAAGAACAACAGTCAAATAAAAAATCCGGAGTATTAAAACACGCAGAAATATTGTTAAACACAAACAAGTTTCGGGAGTTTCTTGAACTTGCCATCCGTGCAAACCATTTGGATACGGCTTTGCAGCAATACAAAAAACTTATTCAAAAATCTGATGATAAAAGATATGTTGAAAATATGTATACAACTACTTTAAGTATTTTGCTGGAACATAACAAAATAGAATACGAAACTAAAATAATGGTATACTCTATAAAGGCCAAAGCCGGAGACTCGCGCTTCTTTTATCATCTTGGAAAAAAGTTTTATAAACTAAAAATGTACAGAAATTCCATTGAATGTTTTGATACTATTATAAACAGGAACCCGACTGATGTTAACGCTTTGTATTACAAAGCCCGCGCCCTGAACTGGCTGGGTGAAGCATGCCCGGCGGCGTTCGTTTTTGAGACTGCGGCTTCCCACGATAAATCGTTATTACGCAATAAGAACCTGCCGAAAAACCTGAGACCTCAGGTACTGGCGCGATGTAAATATGACGTCAGTATTTACAATGAAAAATAATTTCCATTGAAATCGTTCTTGCAACGCTTCAATGATTAAAAAGAAAGTACTTTAAAGTATGTATCTTTATTTTCAATTTCGGTCGAATACCGAAATGCGTTCCTGCGGAATATTTTACATTTACTTTTCGTTTAGACCGGGGTCGTCGGCCAAATTATTTTCTTTTGCATTTTTTGCATTAAGGCGAATAACCAGACGGTCGCTTAATCTAAGCCATTCGACAAAAAGAGTGTCACGTTCTACTTTCAAATCGTCCACGGTAAATTTCAGACGCTCCACTTCGTTGGAGGCGCGCAATAAATCGTTTAATGTAATTCTTCCCCGCTGAAAATATCGAGACTCTGCGGAATAAATATCCCTTGCCGTTTTCAACTGGGCGCGAGCCAGGCTAACAAGACGTATAACGGTCTGTATGCGACGATAAAGATTTTCGAGATCAGTTTCAATTTGTAATTTTGTGGTTTGCGTATGGAACTTTTGACGCTTTTCATAAACCAGAGTACGGGAGTGGCGGGCCTTCGCCTGGGTGTTGCCAAATGGGTAGGAGATCGAAAACCCTATAAACACGTCAGAGTTTTGGTTGGTGTTTAATGCAGGTGAATCGGAGTCGAGTGAGTACCGCAAAAGTAAATTTGCCGATGGTAAAAGGTCGTCCTCTGCGGTAACTGTAAAATAGTGCGCCCTTTTTTCAAGCAGACCGAGTAGATTATACGTTCGACTCTTTTTTTGAAAAGCGGCCAACTCTTCTAAAAAAGTATTTTCAAGGGTCGCATAATTTTCCGGTAACTCCGGAGCTATATTTTCTCTATCTTTTTCTCCCTCGTGAATGCCCATTGCGGCATATATAAACTCAAGTGTATTTTCGTATTCATTTTCCATACGGGTGACGGCGGCTTCACTGTACAACGACTTTAATTTTACTTTGTTGACATCTACCGGCAACGCAATGTTTTTTCTCGCCCTGGCTCTCATGTCCCTGAGTACCCTCAAGTCGTCGCGATGAGTGGAGCGAGCAATTTCAAGACGAGAGTAATTTGAATACCACTGAAAATAAGTTTTGACCAAGGCTGATAAAAATTCTTCGTATGCTTCCAAAATCTGATATCTTGCGATGTCAGCTTCGAGGTCGTAAATTTTTTCGTTTATGCGATAAGAACGTCCAAAGGAGTTATTTAAAACCGGTTGAATAATCGAGAATTCGAGTTGGTAATTTTGAGTTGTTGTTCCTGTTGAGTCAGGACCGGAAGTTATGGAGTACTCTGCCCCTGCCTGGGTGCCCGTGCCGAGAAAAAGTTTTTTCAAGGAGACCGAAGCTGTACTGTCGGGGTCGGTGGAATCCAGACTTATGCCGTATTCTCCCGCAAGGTCGATCACGAAATTTGAATCTGGCGATTTTATAATTCGTTCAAACTTTACCGCCGCGCGCTCAGCCAAAAGCATCTGGAACCTCGGGTGGGACGCTGAGGATGTGATGATGAATTCTTTCAATGTTACCTGACGCTGTTTTTTGCCGCCTTTGTTCTCAACAGGCGAACCAGGGTTGGCCGCAATCAAAAAAACAAAAACGGCCAAAAAGACACTCGGGAAGAACAAATATCGAAACAAAAATATTTTATAGAAATGATTATATTGTATTTTCATATTTCACTCTTTATGAGAAAACTGTAAACTACGGGTATTAATACAAGAGTTACCATAGTCGCAAAAACCAGGCCCCATGCCATAACCAGCATCATATCACTTAAAAACGAGTCATACCCGCCTATGCCATACGCAGTCGGGAACATGCCGGCGGCGGTTGTAAGCGTTGTTAAAATAATCGCCCGTAATCTTGTTTTTGCTATAGAAGCAATATACTTGAATTTGTCGCCCGAATAACTGCTTCTCTCTTTTTCAAGTTTATTTACCATAACGATGGAATCATTTACCACAACCCCTGTTAAGCCAAGCGCTCCGATTATTGCATAGAAACCAAAAATCAATTTTCCATGCATTAACAGAGTCAACATAACCCCCATGGCGCCAAATGGAATGGCGATCATTATTATAAGTGGTTTTGAAAGGGAGCGAAATAACAAAGATAGCACAATAAAAACCAAGGCCACAACTGCAAAATAGACATATTGCATATGGGTGCCTGTCTCGCGACTATCTTCAATTTCACCCGTAAAAGCCAGGCGAACCCTAGGATAGGCCTGCCGAATTTGAGGAAAGATTTTATTTTCGACATAATCAGCAATTTCCAGCGGTGTAACTATTTCACCTTCTTTTATGTCGGCAAATATTGTTTCTGTTCGTTGAAAGTTTTTTCGAGCAATAAACGAAGGGGCATTGACTCTGTTTACGCTGACAACCTGTCGAAGCGGTACCAGATACGAAGCTCTGTTTTCGACGGGAACATCTAATACATTTTGTATTGCTGAAGCGGAATGTGTATCTGCTAAAACCCTGACTTTAATTTCGTCATCGCCTTCGTAAAAACGAGTAGCAACCACCCCTTCGAGAATGGATCGCAGAGTTGGCCCCACCTTTTCGGGGTCTACCGATAGTCGAGTTAAATTATCTCGTTTAAACTTCAATCGGTACTCTATGGCAGAGACGTCGTTTTCTCTTTCAATGTTAGTAAGCTCCGGTATTTCTGCAAATTTTTCCTGAACCATTTTAACTGCTGCGAGGCGAATATTATCATTATTGCTTTGCACGAGCAGTTCAATGGGAGATCCCGAACTGGAATTATACCTTCCTGGTGAAATATCGGAGATCTTCAGATTATTCAGGTTTTTAAATTTTATTTTCCACTCTTCAATCATCTCTGCAGAAGGACGATGTCTGTCATGTCTATAGGGTATTTCCAGGGTGATTGTAAATTGGTTTTCAGGTACAATACTACCTCGACGGTCACGAGCAACGGATGTCATATAGGACATCACCTCATTTCCACCTTCGGCGATTAAATATTCTTGCAAAATATTTTCAACTTGCTCAACAAGTTTGGCTGTCCGGTTGCGGTCTGTACCAAGGGGTGTCTGGCCTTTAATGAAAAACTCAGTGGCCTCTTCTCTCGGAAATAAAATAAATTTAAACTGGGTAGCGCTAACAAGAATAACACCACCGAGCAAGGAAAGAAAAAGCAGTATGGCAACAAAACGATACTCCAAAAGATGTATTAACATTTTTTCATATATATTTTCTATACGCTTGAACCAGTGGCCTGCTCCTTCTCGTTTTTTTGTGAGAAAAGCCAGAAAACCGGGAGCACGCCAGGCCAGGTGACCGGGTAATATAAACAAAGATTCAAATAAGGAAGCCAACAGCATAAAAAATATAACTATGGGAAGTATCTCCACATACATACCTACCCGACCTGGCATAAAAAGCAGGGGAGCAAAGGCGATCAAAGTAGTAAGGGCGCTTGCAACAATCGGCAACGTCATATAGGTCGCACCCTTTATTGAATTTTGCATATCGGATAGTTCGGTTTGTCTATTTACATTTTCTGCAATAATAATAGCATCGTCAACAACCAAGCCCATGACTATTATAATGGCAGCCAGAGTAAGAGAGTTTATTGTGTATCCAAAAAGGGAAATACAAATAGTGGTAAAAGCAAGTGTGAAGGGAATGCCTAACCCGACCCAAAAGCCAGACCTAAAATCTAAAAATACAAATAGCACGATCATAATTAGAATAAAACCGATTATGCCGTTCGTTGTTATTATACCCAGGCGATTTCGTATATCTCTTGATTCATCGTCAATGTAGACGACTTCCATTCCCTTTTCTTTAAATAGTGAATTCTTATACTGTTCGATGACTTTGAATACTTCACGACGGGCGTCTAATATATCGTAAGCCTGGCTTTTAATTAAACTTAATACGATAGCCTGCCTGCCATTTACTTTAAAAATTGTACGGTCTTCCAGAAAAGTTCGTTCCACCCTGGCCAAATGACGTAGACGAATAAAATTTGAACCTGAAAAGGAGCCCTGAATAATTAGATTTTTTAAATCGTCCACCGTTGTTAACTCGGAGTTGAGGCTGACTCGAACTTCATCTTCATTTCGTATGTTGCCCGCAGGGTATAAAACGGAATTTTTTCGAATGGCTGATACGATTTCATTAAATGAAATTTCGTTATTTCTTAAACGTGATGGATCGATAACAACTTGTATTTCGTCTTTTTTATAACCTTTGCGTTTAATCTCGCTTACTTCACCCATACTTGTAAGTTCGTTTTCAAGAGTTCTGGCCAGAGACTGTAAAACCATACGCGAGGCATCATCCAGATATTTAATATCTTTATAGTAAATTCCTATATCGATGAGCGGTATATTTGCCGTGCTGTGTTCTGAAACGGTCGGGTTGTTTTTCAGTTCGGTAACTTCAGGCGGAAACGATACACTCAGCAAGGCATTTCGAACATCAGACTTCACCTGGGGTTTATCGGGGTATCCATGTTGAAGGTACACCGTAGTTTTGCATTGTCCTGTAAAGCAATCCGACTTGACCTCTTCAATACCGGGAATGCTGCGCAAGGTATCTTCCAAAGGTCGGGCAATTAAAAGTTCGGCTGTTTGTGGTGTGGACCCCGGATAACTTGTGGTAATCAACAGATCGTCAAATTGAAGGTTCGGTCTGGCTTCTTTATGCGTAAAATTCAGTGCGGCGATACCTCCGGTAAGTGTGGCTATTAGAAAAAAGTTTGCTAAAAGGTGATTTCCGGCAAAATAACCGATAAGTTTTTCTGTAAATGATGGCACGGTTCAAAAAGCCAAACGGTCTCATAATAAAAAGCAATTTTTTGTTTCGAGTTATGAAATGACGAAAAAATCTGGTGCCGTGTCTTTTTAATTTTTCAGATTTACGCCAAAATCGTCTAAAATATTACCTTTGCCCGCTTTTTTCTCGACTTTCTTTTTTTGTTTTTTATCGCCAACGATATAATCTTGAAATACAAGATCATACTCCCCTTTTTTCATATTATCTTCGTTTTCAAGTAGAAAAAAGTAGGGAGAAAGATCAAGAAATACTCTTTTAACGGGGATGTAAAAGACGCACTTGTCAATAAAATTGGCGGTTTTTTCCGTTAGTTCTTCTCGTATTTTTGGCCCGGACTGGGTCGGCAAAACAATCTCCCGTATATTATGAAAACGTCTCATTCCGTACAGAGACAATTGTACGGAACCGGGTTGAATAACCTTATAAAAACCGTAGTTAATTATAAACTCTATATCAATTAATATTCTCTCCATTAGATATTGCATGGAAATAAGATAACCATCCAGACTCTCGCTCGGAATTTCATCTTTGTCATATTTTTCTTTCCATGAGATTATCTTATAAATATCATCTTTATAGATAAACAACGCTTCTATAATATTTGGAATGAGCGGTTCGGCTTTTAAAGTCTGAATCGTTTTTAGAGCCCTGTACATAGAGTTCACCGACCCTGCCACATCCTTTGCATAGAAAGAGAGCGGAGTCACCAGATGTAAAAAATCGTAATTCGACAAAACAAGTGAACTTAAAAACAACATTGTATTTTCGAAAAGCAAAAACAAGCTGTCCATTTTTTTAGTATTATCAGCCTCATTTTCAGTTCTGCTTATAATACTGAAATCTTCAAAAGCCTCAGAAATAGGAAAAGGATATTTCTCTTTTACAATTTGATGATTCAATACATTTCTCATTAAATCGGTATTTAATGCATCGGGTTGAAAAATTCTCGTCATCGGATTTCCCATTAAAAGATAACTGGCCCAGGTAATATCGTTTACCGTAAAACTTTTTCTGGCATACTGCCTTGCATTTTGCAGAGCGAGGCCAACTGGTTCCCCGTTAAAAAGAATATCATAAAATTGCAACGTAAACCTGAGTGTTTGTTCATTATCGGGAAGCTCCCATATGGAACCTATATAATTTGTTCTGCCCGTTTTCAAAAATGAACTTGCAAAATTTTCATACCAGGAATCAGGATTATCTGACATTTCAAGATCGCGTCCACTAATACAACTATTCGAAAAAATTAGTTCCGGAGCCGCCCCCGACTGTTGAATCTCACGCGCATGTATAATTTTATTGTTATATAATATCCAACCGTTCTCTTGTAAATCGTTTGTATAATGAAGATGGCCGCTATAATGAATAAGGTCTTTTCCGACTATTGCATTTAACAACGAAAGTTTTGTAATTTTACGACCCGAGATCAATTCAATCTGTAATTTCTTTTCGGGAAAATTTGTACTTAAATAATCGTACAGGTTCTCTCCCTCTTTTCTAGCCCATTCCAGATCTTCGGTTGGGTCGGCAATAATAAGCATATTCAGGTTGTCTTTTGCTTTGCCATCGAAAGTTGAACTATGTTGTCCTTTAACCGATTTTCCGATGTAAAATTTTTGCCATAGAAAGTTTGTTCCATCAGATAAAATCTCGAGTGGAATCGATGCAAGTTTATGATCAATTTGAAAAAACAGATAATGACCTTCCGACTCACGAAATAGAGTCTGCAACGCCTCTGGAAAAAGCTGCCGATAAAAAGTTTCACCGACTTCATGTAATCTGGTATTTAAATCGAGGTGTTCATAAAACATTCCCCCGGGGGTGCCTGCTCCGCTCATTTTCATAATCGAACGAGAAAGGTTCGAAATTTCACGAAGTTCCGATAAATATTCTTGAATTAAGTCGTCGTCGGTAATAGATTGCAAAGAGTGGTTTTCTTCGAACAGAGGTTTACCTGCGCCGGGATCATGAATTACATTAAATACATTCGTATTGCCTACCCGGTCGACTATAATTTTAATAAACATGACACAAAATCCCCATTTAGTCTATATATCGGCATTTTAAGTTGCCAATATTCACACTACAAACCAAATTATTGATACATACTTTTTATCAACTCTGCATACCTTTCTGTAACCACGAATCGACGAAGTTTAAAAGTTCTGTTTATTTCATCGCCCATTTCAAATGGTTTTTTTAACAGACGTAGATGAGAAACGCGCTCGAAAGGACGAAAACCAGTCGAACCGTTTACCAGACGCTGCACTTCTGACCGATAAAATTTCTGAACTTGCTGATTTTCAACCCAGTCTTCTATAGAGTCTCCAGGAATATTATTTTGTTTAACATACTCTTCGAGTTCTTCGGCGGCAGGAACAATTAAAGCACCCAGGTTTTTTTCATCCTGACCTACCAGCATTACATTGTCAACATATGGACTTTTTTTCAATCTTTCTTCTACGGGCGTAGGTTCCACGTTTTCACCGCCACGCAACACGATTGTATCTTTTGAGCGTCCGACAATACTGATATCGCCATCAATCGTTATTTTTACCAGGTCACCCGTATTGAACCAGCCATCATCATCCATAACTTCTGCTGTTTTTTTCAACGATCGGTAGTACCCTTTCATGACCTGAGGACCACGAACATACAGAGTTCCTTTATCGCCAGGCATATGAGTCACGTCTTTGCCTTCCATGTCAATTACACGAAGTTCCGTAGCCGGCACAGCAGGGCCGACGGTACCAAGAACAATACGGTCAGGATGACGAACGGATAATACAGGTGAAGTCTCGGTCAAACCATACCCTTCACAAATTCTAATTCCTGCGGCGGCAAAAAACTCGTCAATATAGTCGGGCAATGCTCCCCCACCTGAAATGGATGCTCGCAGTTGACCACCCGTTGCGGCAATAATTTTGCGAAAAACCAAAAGATGGCCCAGCAGTTTTAAAGGCCATAATAAACCCACGAATAAAAAATTGGCCGTCTTTAAAGGTAAATCCACAAGAGGAGAACGATGTGCAAACCTTCTGTCTTGCATTTCAATTATTTTCATAGCTCGAAAATGGAGCAATGAAATAGTTTTAAAAAATAGAAATATTTTCTCTTTAATATTAATGGACTTTCCAGCGCCAGCGCTTTTAATTCCGCCCATAATTTTGTTGTAAACGCCTTCCCAGATTCGGGGAACGGCAGGTACAAAATGCGGTTTTATGTTTTTTAAATCTTCACCAAGGTGACGTACATCAGTGTAGTGAATCTCCATTCCGGCTTCAAAAAACATATACTCCAAAATTCTTCCAAAAACATGCCAGGGTGGTAACAAAGTCAAAGCCCGATCACCCACCGATAAATTAAAAGGACCCGGAACAAGGTTAATTTGCGACACAAAATTGCCGTGAGTCAGCATTACCCCTTTTGGGTTACCAGTTGTTCCAGAAGTGTATATTATAGAAGCAAGCGAGTCCGATTTTATTTTCTTTTGCCGCTTTTCAATCTCTTTGTAGGAGCGCCCTTTTTTAGCGATAATATCTTGTCCCCGTTTCAGAACGTTTTTTAAGGATTCAGCCTTTTTCGATGTTCCCTCGGGAATTTTATCATCTAAAACAATATATTGCTTAATTTTCCCTTTATGTTTTTTAATCCCTTTTTCTATTTTGTCAATCTGTGCGGCGTTGTGTACTAAAACAAATTCGGCCCCGGAGTGGGTTAAAATAAACCCCAGCTCATCTTCGGTGCTATCGGTTCCTCTGGGTACGTCAACCGCCCCGATAAACTCAATCGATAAATTCCCGATGGCCCAATAATGAGATACATCTGCAATTAAACCGACCGACTGGCCAAATTTCAGGCCCATATCAATGAGAGCCGTAGAAAGGGCATAAACATGTTTTTCTACTTCTCCATAAGTAAGCGAATGAAAGACTTTCTTTTCTCTCCAGCTATAAGCCAGCTTATCTGAATAATGATCAAAGGTGTGTTTAATAATTTCTACAATTGTTCTATACATTCACTAATCCTTAGTTATACGTTACCAATATTATGTTCTGTTGTCTATAAAATCCAACCGGTCCAAGGTGGATTACCATAAGCAAACCATTACCAAAGCTTTACTGATTGAAACCACTTGACAGTATGCAAACCATTTATTACATTTTAATATATATTCGAACAAATCGAACTTAACATGAAATGGCAAATGGATACAAATAAAAGCTTAGTACTTCTTATCATATTATCGACATCACTTGGTACGTATTGTAAATCCACAAGCATTATTCCACGCGATATCTCGTTGAAAAAATACGAAAAACTTAACTGGCAGGAACAGACCGAATATTTTGACGGCCACGACAAGAAAAAAACCAGCAGATCCATACCGGACGATGTATATAAAAACGCGTTTTACGGTTCCCGTTCACCGGTCACCATTGCGGCAATTCGCAGTTTAAGTCCGGCACTGACCGAAACCTATCGAAAAGATCTATACAAATTAATGGTGAGCCGCCAACCGATTGTCCGATGGGAAGCCTGTAAGCAAATAGCCGCCTACCCGCTCCAGGAAGACCTTAAGCACTTAATTCAGTCGAGAAATGATCGGGAGTGGATGGTTCGGGAGTGCGTTTATTCCACTTTGCGTCTGTACGAAAGCGAAAAAAAAGAAAAAAAGTACTTTTACTACATACTGGCGGCGCTACGCGACAAGAATCCCAATGTATTGAGTGAAATATATAAAACGCTGTTCTGGTATCGGGACGAGAGAACTTTTCCGTATATTTTTAAAAGATCGTATCACACAAGAAACTCTTTTGAGATGCTTGTAATTATTCGAGAACTGGGTAAGTATAATAATATAAAAGTAAGAAACCGCCTGAGAGAACTGGCCAGAAACCATGACGATTTTCTAATTAGAGAAGAAGCAAATAAAATTCTACTTAGTTTGTATTAATTTAATTCCTCGAAAAATGAGGTTGAACCGGCTTTCCTTTTCGTTTTATCTCAAAATGGATATGAGGTCCGGTCGAACGGCCTGTATTTCCACTTAATGCAATGGTTTGCCCCCTTTCCACTTTCTGGCCTACCGTAACTTTAAACTTACTCAGGTGACCGTATAGTGACTGGTACCCATTACGATGTTCAATAATAACTAAATTACCATACCCTCCTTTCGTATTTGCATAAATAACAATACCGGGAGCCGCCGCAATTACATTGGTTCCAATGGGGCAACCTATATCGACCCCTTTATGAAACTTACTTTTATTGCCAAAAGGATCATTTCTATAACCATAATTCGAAGTTATTCTTCCAACTACCGGGCGGGAAAAAACACTTAAATTCAGATACTCTTTTTCTTCATGCGCAAAAGAGCGTCCGGGAATAAAGTAGAGATCTTTATAACCGGGAACGGCAATTACAGAACCAGGAGTGATGTTGTATTTTTGAGCGATTTGGGAGCGATCTCCGAAGACCGAAATTCCCCTGGTGTTCGGTATGAGCCAATAGCGTCCTGTTTCAACATCCCAAAGAGAAGCAAGTTGATTTACACTCGAAAGCGTATCGTGATCGAGCATAGTTCGTGTCATTACCAGAAAAAAACTGTCATCTTTTTTTACAAAATACTTACGAAAGTAAGGTTTTACAGAATTTCCCTGAGCTTGTTTTTCTAAATTGGTTTTTACTTCGTTGCGATGTTGCTGTAAATTTGCATCTTTGTACTCGACCGACGTCAACAAAGGCAGATCTGTGTAGGGGGTTTTTACTGTTCCAAAAAATGCTGGAACATATAAAAAAAACACAATCAAAGCAAGAGTACTGGTTATCTTAGGTTTTGGAAAACGATTCATCCGTGTCTAATTAACGGTAAAAAACGGGATTTCGATACTCTTTTTCACCGAAAAATAAATTTACCGAAGGCCGGAATCGAACCGGCACGGAGTTGCCCCCACCGGATTTTGAATCCGGCGCGTCTACCAATTTCACCACTTCGGCATTATTTTCTTATGTATCGGTGTGAAGTTTTATTTGCTATCATCGAGCGGGTCAATTTCGATATATTTTCCCTTAGCTCTGGCGATAATTTTACCTATGTCATCTTCAAGTTCGGCCCTGTTTTCGACAATCTTTTTATTCTTTTTAACAAAATAACCGCGTAAATAGATCGGTTCTCCTGTTTTTGCCAATTGCAGGAATCGCACAGTAAGTTCCCCGGTAACCACTTCAAGATTCATCGCCTGATTAATGTGCATCATAACTTCATCTAACAAAACCGTAAGTATACCCTGGTGAACATGTTCGGGTTGGTGGCCTTGAAAATGCGAAGGAATGGCGATTTCTCCGTACGCGGTTTTTGTGTCTTCATCGTATTCCAGTTTCATTTGAAGTCCCTGTTCATTGTCGGGACTCGTACCAAAACTCAAATTCTTATGCTTACGCAAAACTTTCATTACTATAGTATAATGCAAAATTTACCACAGGGTGTCAAGTCAAAAGTGCACTATGGCAGGCCTCTGAATTTCAGAAGTCGAGCAATAACTTCATATTACCCCGGTTTACCCGGTGAACAAAGCGCTATAATTATAAGCATGGTAGATTCTTTTCTTTTTTTTTCTTGACAGTATATAATTATATATCGGTCTTATGTCACATTGACAGCAACTATGTTTTTTCAGGAAATTATTTATAAAGATCTCTCGCCAACGCAAGTTGAACTTGCGAAAAATCTGGCCCTCGAAATTCTTGATAATTCAGAAAACCTCATATGGACCGAGTGGAAGTCAAACATTCCTTTAAGTATAAACAAACAATTACCTCTGGTTTTGGTCAAAGAAAAGTCTGAATATCAAAAAACCAACATATACGAAAAACTTTATAGCGAAGGAAGCCCCTTTTTTATTGAATGGGAGAACTTTATTCGTGAGCCAACAACAGTATTAACCACCTTTCGTACTAAGTCATCACAAACGGTAGCGCTTGCTTTTTTACCTCCCTATTTTGAAAACCTTCTGCTTGGAATTTTTTCATTATATGGGTATAACATTGAAATTGCCAAAACCCCGGAAGAATTAGAGATAATCTTGAAAAACCGTCCCGACTACCTCCTGTTCGACATTGACATGAAAGAAATCGATTCGAACAAGAGAACGAAAATTATAAAAAACATTCGTAATGTTTCTAAAAGCAGCCCGGGCTTTGCGGTAAACGTAGTAAAAGATTTCGATGCTGGTTCGCTATATGACGATATCTGTTCTCCGGTAAAAGATTTCTGTGATCTATTATTAAGTCATGAAGAGTACATCGTTTTTATTTTACGGTTTTTATATGGAAACGAAATCGATAAAACTCTATATAACCAGAAAGAGAAACTAGAAGCATGGTTTGAAAAACTCAGTTGTATGAACCTGTCCGAAAAGCCTCTCAAGAATTTATTTAATGGACTTATGAACCCGAAAAAGACCTACTATCGAATATTAAGACTACAAGAAGAGCTGGAAAGTCTGCATTCCACCCGTAAAGATGTTCGAATTGAACTTCAGCACACACTACTCAGCTGGATGGTAGAATACATTATAGAAAAAGATGAAAAACATGAAAGGTCTACATTCACATTTCTGGACAGTCCGCCCACAGAACCAGCCCAACCCGCCCGCGAAACATTAAAATAATTCGTAAAATATTCGTGACAAACCCCTGAAAAGCCGACATATATACAAAAGAGGCTTCATGAAATACTTAATCAATGCATTAGAGTGGTTATTCTGGCAAACCAGATTTGTTATTTTTATCGGAGTGTTATCTGGTATATTAACGACCCTTGTTTTAGTAATACTCGGTACCATCGATGCGTACGATTTTTTTGCAACATTCTACAAGAGTTTCGGTAGCAAAAAAGGATTCACGGGAATGGGTTCTACTGCCCTGCTAAAGGGTTTAAAAATGGTTGAACTTTTTCTAGCGGCTACGTTAACAATGTTTTTCAGTTTTGGAATTTTCCAGGTTTTTATTCATCGAATCTCCAGATTTGAAAACGACCCCGAAGCTGCAAAAGGCCTGATTGTTACAAATATAGAACAATTCAAAGACAAGTTTTTAAAGCTTATTCATATTATTCTTATAACAACCTTTTTCAAATACACTTTAACCGTAAAATTTTCTAACGAAACAGATCTACTGTATTTATCAGGTTCCATCTTTCTGGTCGCCGCATCCATGTACCTCGCTTCAAAGAAATAAAAAGATCAACATTTTTTTGTCGAATAAAATACCACGGAGCGGTCGAATTCGTCAGGTTTTCGTGCGAAAAACCTGACAGACCTTGTCGCCTGACGCGGCCGCTTTCGGCTTCTGCGGCCAAAACAACATTTTTTTTCGAAAAAAACTTAAAACTTATATCGAACGTAGCAACACAAAAAAACCGTAGGATTTTTTTGTGACCTAACGTGGTAATTCCACGTCGGAGAACTCGGGTAGCCAGGAGGGTCGTTTTGAATAAATGGGTTCCGGTCCGACCAGGGTTATAAAAAATCGGTCAAAACTGTAATATTTTTTTCCTATCCGTTTCAAATCTGCAAGCGTTACCTTATCGATATTTTTTAAAAAATCATCCAGATAGGTGTCCAGAAGACCTTCCCACAGCAAAGAGAGCTGCAAAGAGGCAAGTTTCTCTGGCGTTTCGGCAAGAAAAACATAACGATTTCTAAGCGAACTTTTAGCTTCTTCTAAAGCCAGCTCTGTTAAAAAGGAATCGGGATTATTCAAGATCTCTCGCACCTTGGCCAATACATTGGGAACATTTTTATTTGCAGTTTGCATAAACAAAGTTATATTCCCGGTATAAGCGCCCGAAGAGTAATGAGAATAGACCGAATAAGCCCACCCGTTTTTAGTTCGAATAACCTGGGTTAAATGCGAGCTAAAAGAGTTGCCGCCTAAAATAAGATCAAACAGTTTTAAAGCATAATAATCAGGATGTGCGTGGTTTATACCTGGAGCCCGAAACAAAATCGAAGTCTGTGGAATATCTTTTTTCAACAAATACGTTGGGTGTTTTTGTTTTAGCCGGGTATCGGGGTCTACCGCAAGTAGTTTTAAATTAAGCGGTGTTTTCCCGGGGGTAAACTTTGGAAGTTCACCTTCCAACCAGGCAGTCAACTTATCTTTATCGAAATCGCCGGTAATTAAAATGGTTAACCGGTTTGACGCCGCCATCTTTTTATGCCAGGCGACAAGACCTTCACGGGTGATGTTTGTTATTGAATCGATGGTTTTAATATTAGAACGAATTTTGCCTTTCCACTCAATTAACCCGGCCGCAAGGTAGGCAGACTGAGCCGGTTTCTCTCCTCTTTTTTTAACACCTTCCATAGTCTGATTTTTTATCAATTGTACATCAGGAGCATCAAATCGGGGTGCTAACAAAACACTCATAACCACAGAGAGATCTTCCATAAAAAAAGAGGAAAGAGAGCTCAGCGAAAAAGTAGAACGCTCCAGACCAGATTGAAAGTAAAAACCCGAACCATGTTGTTCCAGATACGCCGCAAGCTTATCGCGCGGATATTGTTCAGAACCCGACGCAACAACGCTCTCACCCCAGAGAGTTGTAATTCCCGCATTTTCCCGGTTCTCTTCAAAAGTACCGCCTTCGAAAATAAGAGTTATCGACACCTTGGGCAGAAGCTTGTTCTCCCGGTAGTAAACTTTTACACCATTGGAAAGCGTAACTTCTTCTAAAGGTGGAATCTTAAATTGAATCGGATCACCATCCAGATAAGGCTTCCAGGGTCGCTCGTTTGCATCAGGGTCCGCTCCCATTAGCATAACGGGTAATATTAACAACAGGGTAAGTTTTATTATTTTAGCCACATCTCTCAAATTAATTGCCCTATTAGAATGTAAATCTTTTTTAAAAAATAATAATGCCTACTAAAACTGTTTTTCACCACCGCGCAAAACCCGCTACCACAATTAACCTCTAACCTTTGTATAATACAAAAGATTTACTGGCTTTCTTTTTTGGTCTGGCTTTTATTTCAAGTTCCATGCCAAGGTTGTGAATGTACTTTATTAGAGTAGACAGTTTCATGTCTTTGCGGTTTTCCATTCTCGATAAACCCGGCTGCGAATACTCTTTCATGTCGGTTTGCTTTAAACCCTGTTTTTCTCGCAGCTCAGATAGTTTAATTTGAAAAATTAAATCTGTGGCATTTTCTTGCGCTTTCTTAATCGACTCTTCTGGTAGTGTACCGGGCAAACTTCGCGGAGATTTTCATAATGGAAATTTCAACGCGAGGTGGCCGACGCCGCGCCTTTTTGGCGCAAATCGGGGAGGACTGTTTGATGCACGATGTTGCATGGCCCTATTGCCTTTCGTTTATAAAATCATGTTTTTTCGTTTTTTATGGACTAACTGCGATAATTAAAATATATTTTCACTGTTGTAGCTTCAGTTTTTCAATTCAATATTTAATTAATAATATTGTTATTTGAATAAGGAAATATCTTTACAGGACACAGTAATACATTTTGTTGAATACTATATAGGTGACGCAGGAGAATACCATGGCTAAAAAAACGATTATGACAATTGACGATTCCTCTTCCATTCGACACGCGGTGCGTGATATTTTATCAGAAAAAGGGTATAATGTAGTAGAAGCCAGACATGGAGAAGCGGGACTGCAATACCTGACAGGTAAAAAAGTCCATTTAATACTACTTGACCTGAACATGCCGACAATGGACGGATATGAATTTCTAAAGGAATTTAAGGAAAACCCAAAATACAAAGAATACCAGACGACGCCTATTGTTATATTAACAACCGAAACAGAGAAGAAAAGTAAAGAAACTGCAAAAGTTCTAGGCGCTTACGGATGGATATCGAAACCGTTTATGCCCGAAACACTGGTTGCAATCGTAAATGAGCACAGTCGAGATTAAATAAATTCAGGAAGTTACATGAGCAAAAATACAATTCAAAAACGTCTGCGCCTGGTAATGGCAGGTGTCGTTATCACCCTTTTAACTGCCTTTTTATTTCCTGTGTTGAGCAAAACAAAAAGCGCAGCCTCAATTATCGCCAAATCGGAAAGGCTTCTGCGCGGCGACTCCTCCTACGGTATTTACGAAATGTCCATACATAACCCCCGGTGGAAAGTTCCCAGAATTGTTGAAATTGAAACATGGTCTAAGGGAACCGAAAAGAGCTTTATGGTCATACATAAGCCAAAAAAAGATAAAGGGGTTACCTTCTTAAAAATCGGGAACGAGATGTGGCAATACATACCGAAAATTGAAAAAATAATTAAAATACCGCCCTCAATGATGATGCAATCGTGGATGGGGTCGGATATTACAAACGACGATATGGTCAAAGAGAGTTCCATGGAGCGCGATTATACAAAAATAATTGAGTCCGAAAACAAGAGTTCCTGGACGATCAAGCTGACCCCGCTTCCCAACGCTCCTGTTGTATGGGACCGAATAACCATTGTTATTCAAAAAAGTTCCTACCTGCCGACAAAAGCCCAATACTATGATGAAGATGGTGAACTGGTTCGAACGATTCTATACGAAAAACATCGAAAAATGGGAGATCGTACGATACCCACCTTAATGAAATTTATACCCGAAACCAAAGACAAAAAAGGTCACATAACAGAACTGTTATTTAAAGAAATTAAATTTAATACAAAAATAGCCGACTCCATTTTCACGATAAGATCTCTAAAAAGAAGGTCAAGGTAATTTGTTGTTTTTGGAACATCTAAAAATTATACTTCTTCTGGGCTGGCGAAACACAATTCGCCAAAAACGGCGAGCCCTTGTGTCTTTATTGCTTATATTTTTAAGCACTTTTCTTCTCATTTTTATGGTTGGTATGATGAGAGGGCAATATGGGCAAATGTTTAGCTCTGCTATTGAACTCTACCCCGGTCCCATACAAATTACCGGCGAGGGTTACCACGACGACCCGAGCTATGAGCGCCTTATATACGATGTCGACGAAGTTACCGGACCTCTCTCCGATATTGAGTCTGTAAAAGAGTATGCGGTTCGTTTTGAGACTTTTGCTCTATACTCATCCGGTGATGAATCTGCCGGAGGCATGCTCGTAGGCGTTGAGCCTGAAAAAGAGAAATTTTTCTCAAAAATTGAAGAATCCCTTGTCGATGGAGAGTTTATACAGTCTACCGATGAAAAAGTCGTCTATATAGGGGTGGTGCTGGCTAACAAATTAAATGTAAAGGTAGGAGACGAGCTTTCATTTATTTCGAGCGATATTTACTACTCCATAGCGTCGGATAATGTAACCGTCAAAGGAATTTTTAAAACTAACGTCGGTGACTTCGACGCCATGATGGCTTTTATCCCAAAACCCTATTTCGACACTCTTTTTGTTTCTGAAAACATCGCCTCTCATATTCTTATATTACCCGAAGACCCCCAGAGTCTGGGTAAACCCACTCGCCAGATAAAAAAAACCCTGGATGGTTCTATCTACCAGGTTTCCACCTGGAAAGATTATTTACAAGAGCTTGTCTCACTGCTTGAAATGGACCGAAATTTCGGTTATATTATGATCGGTATGTTCTTTACCGTTATCTTTTTTGTTATTATGATTTTTACACTGATCTCGGTTCATACCCGAACAAAAGAGATTGGCATTATGCGCGCAAACGGAACGACCCCAAACCTGGTCGCCGCTATTTTATTTACCGAAACAACGATTGTTTCCATTCTCGCCATCATCCTCGGAGGGCTCGCCGGAGCATATGTGGTCTGGTATTTGAATACAAACCCCTACCCCATTGAAATGAAAGAAGCTTTAGAAGTAGCTGAACAGTACGCCGAACTGGGGCTTCAATGGGATCCCGTTTTGAAGACAGAGTTTTCTTTGTTTCTTATATTCCAGAATATGGTGATTATTTTTATTATGAGTCTTGTGGCAGTTGTATACCCCATACTCAGGGTGAATAAATTAAAACCAGTAGAAGCCATTGCCGGCGGTAAAGGATAATTAAAGGGTAAATATGCTATTTCAAATAAAACTTGCCTATAAGAATATATGGAGAAGACCCGTTCGGACCATATCGATCATTGTCATGATGACTTTTGGAATTATGGGACTGCTTTTTACCCAGGGCGTTTACCGGGGGATGGTCAACCAGATGTTACACGATACCATTCGTACTGGAACAGGCCATGTCTCGCTATACGACCATGAATATCGCAAACTAAAAAAGATTACAAACGCTATTGAAGATCCGCAAAAGGTAGTTACATTTATTGAAAACAATAAACTGGTTAAAAACTATATTACACGGGTTTTACAAGAAGGGATGGTAAGCACAGCTTCCAATAAAAGGCCTGTTACCATAATCGGTATAGACCATGAACGAGAAGCCGCGTTCGGGAATCTGCCCGATTATATAATAGATGGAAAATACGATGTCAATCTGGAACGAAATGAAATTATTATCGGTTCCGAATTAGCCTTAAAGTTAAAAACCAAAGTAGGAAAAAAAATTGTCATTCAAACACAGGGGCTCGATAAATCGCTCTCCAGCATAGCATACAGAATTGGCGCAATCGTAAAAACAAACAACCCCCGCATTGACCTCGCCGGTATCTTCTTGACACAGGCGCAATTTAACGAATTTCTCGGCACTTCTGGAGAAATACACCAGATTTCGGTCATGTTGAACAATGAATTGGACATAGACACATTTAAACAAGAAATCGATGCTATTTTACCAAATGTTATAAAATCGTATACCTGGAAGCAAATAAACCCCATGGCGGCTTACAGCCGTGACATTGTTTACCAGATGGAAACTATTATTTACGCCATTATATTTGTTCTAGTCGCAATTGCCATATTCGATATTCTTGTTGTATCCATTTTAGAAAGAGTTCGCGAGTTTGGAATTATGCTCGCCATTGGAACAACTTTTTCTAAAATACGATATATGATAATTATGGAGTCGGCCGCTATTGGAATTTTAGGTTTTTTATCAGGTGCATTTTTCAGTTTTCTTATGCTTCTCTATTTAAAGCATTACGGAATCGATCTTTCCGATGCCTCAAGCGGACTGGCCAAAATGGGTATGGCCAGCGTCATGTACGCCAACATTGAAGCCGAATACTTTATTCAAGCTTTTTTTGCCACTTTAATATCAACGGTAGTCGCTTCGCTCATTCCTATACGAATTTTGCGCCGTTTAAAACCAATGGAAGCCATTTATTTTACATAAGATTAACTTTGAAGAAAACATTGAGGTAAATATGTCATTTTTAATAGTACAAGAAATATCTAAAACATACAAACCGAGCGCATCGGTGGAGGTAACAGCTCTCGCAAAAACCGACCTGACGTTTAAACAAGGTGAATTTGCCGTCATTTCTGGACCATCGGGCTCGGGTAAAACCACCTTGTTGAATATGATTGGCGGTTTAGATGCTCCGACAACGGGAAAAGTCATCTTAAATGATGTTATATTGACCGATTTAAAAGAAAAGGAGCTGGCTTTACAGCGGCTCCAACATATCGGCTTTATTTTCCAGGCCTACAATTTAATACCGGTTTTAACCGCAGAAGAAAATATTGAATACATTCTAATACTACAAGGCGTAAACCCTAAAGAAAGAAAGGAACGCGTAAAGGTCATTGCAGAAAAACTGGGTATTTATGAGCTTTTAAACAAGCGTCCCAATGAAATGAGCGGTGGCCAGCAACAACGTGTTGCCGTTGCCAGAGCTGTCGTATCGCACCCTGCGCTCATTCTTGCCGACGAACCTACTGCGAACCTCGACTCCCAGTCAGGTGAAAATTTATTGAAACTTATGGCCGATTTAAACCGGGAACAAAAAATTACAATTATATTCTCCTCTCATGACCCCATGGTAATAGGTAAGGCGAAGCGTCACATTGTACTCAAGGACGGTAAAATTGCTTCCGATAAAAAATAGAGTCAATAAATTTCTAAGTCTGTCACTTCTCTTTACTCTATTTCTTCTTTCGCGATCTGCATACGCCTTTGAATTCGAGCCGATATTTTCCATCAATAATTTTTCGCTTTTTGCCCACAATCCGTTAACTGATGAAAGATACTTTATCAATTTTAACCGGTTACGAGCCGATGTAACTCTTTCGAACGACTGGCTGAAATTCCACATTATTGGCGATAATGAAAACTACCGCTCTGATGAAAAAATCTCATACATGAGTACCCCCGGCGAGAATCTTCCTGTGGATATTCACCGCGATCTTGACAGTGGTTCCCAATGGGTAAACAGGTTTTACCTTTATCGTGCATACGCAGAAGCGGAAGTTCTAAACTCTACCATCTCACTCGGACTGCAACGAGTTCCTTTTGGTGTGGGCCGCCTCTGGACCCCGACAGATACATTTAACCCGATTGATACCGTCAGTCTCGAACCAGGCGAACGCGAAGGTATACTCGGCGCCGTCTGGACGATGTACTTTGGTGACTATACACGTATTATCGCCGTTACCGCAGCAGATGCAGATTGGCAAACCGGCAAAAACTCACTACATATAAAGTCATTTATTTTCAAAATGGATATGGGGGCAACCTACGTCCATTCGACAGATTTTCAAATGGCCGGATATGAAATAGAAAGCAACTTTTTTAAAACCGGGGCGGAAATTCGCTCTGAAGGCGGTTATTTTTTCGATATAGAAAACGAAGACAATTTCTTTAAAGGAATACTTGGCATCGATCGATCTTTCGGAGAAAAATTTTTAGCGGCTCTTGAATATCTTTATAATGGAGCCGGAGAATCCGATAAGAAAAATTATCCGTTATATCCAAAAGATCCGCTTCTTTTTGGAAACCTCGCCCGCCATTACATGGGGGGTACACTGACTTACATGATTAACCCGCTTGTACCGATATCTGTTGCAGCATTGGTGAACATAAACGACGCAAGCTTTTTCATAACACCCTCGGCCTCTTATAGTTTCAACGATAACGGAACCTTTTCGCTCGGAGCCCTCATCTTCAACGGGCAAGACGACTCCGAATATGGCAACCTGGAGCCGACTTATTTTATTCGCATAGATTGGGTTTTTTAACTATTTTAAATTAAATAATACACCAAAACGAAGACCCATTTGATACTGGGGAACCAACACCGTAGCATTTAATAAAATTAACAACCGATTATTCACATAATATTGTACTCCAGATTCAAATGCCAGGTATGGATAATACTCTTCTTCGGTGTTTGGAAGGTATGCCATGCCCAAAGCTCCGCCTAAATTTAAAGCAAACCAGGATTTCGAGCCGGGTTTTCGAAAATGAAAAGTAATTCCATCAATATACGGAAATGCCCCCAGTGGTGACGCGCCTTTCTTCATAAAACCTCTCACGGGAGCAGTGAATATTAATAATGCTGTAAACATGGGAATCTTAACCACATACCCTTCAGATGTTCCATCGGCGGCGCCTGTTAAATAACCAACGGTAAATGAGCCATGTGTACTGAACCAGTTTGTAAAAAACTTTTCGTTTAACAGTTGTAAGTCGAACAAATGAATTGCAGTGTCATTGGATGATACGGGTGGCAAAAACATCCAGCTTGCGCCCAAATGTCGAGCTACCTCCATTTTTCTATTTTTTAATACACCCGTGGTTATCTTCTTTTTCTTACCGTTATCGTTTGTATCAGATTCTGCGCTTTTACTGGTTTCATAAGATTCAACTGTTCTATTGATTTCAATTACAATTAAATCCGCGACAGCATCCGCCGCCTGAAACAAGGTCCCGTCAACAGGATTTCGCACTGTTTCCAGTGTTTTCTTTTCGCCTATTTTTGGAAAATAAATATCTACAGTAAAAATAATTTCGTTTGTTTCCGTGTCATAGTCATAAATACCATAAATTACAATATCTGCATTTACCTGTTTGGCGGCCGCTTTTACCTCATTATCGACAAGAACCTTGGTTTCATATCTATACATTGTTTTTATTTTTCCGATACCAACTTTCTCATATTCGAACTTCTTTTGCATCGCCTTTCCGACTGCGTCGACAAGACTCGATGAAAGGTAACGGTAATCTTCAGATTTTGTATTGTCCGTAAAAGGTAAAATAACTATTCTAGCCAACTGGTCTTCATTTTGTTTGTTTTTTGCAGATAATGATAAAGGGAGTACAGCGAATAAAATTATAATAAAAATTCTTCTCATTTCCATACTATAAATACACATCCAAGCGGTTGTCAATATAATATTATAAATAAATCTCCCCGAAAAATGAGGAACATGCGTGACATATGACATAATTTTGGTATTTTTATTGACACCAAGAGGCGCAATTTTATAAATTGTGCTTCATGTCTATTCTGGAAGATAAACAGCTATTGGAAGAATTAACAGAACGCCTGGAAAAAACCGATTTTTTCAATAGTAGCTATCCATATTATACAATTAAAATAATAATACTTTTTTGCGCGCTATGCTTTGTTTTGCCCATATTACTAATGTCGAAAAACCCCCTTGTTATTACCGGAGCAATCTTATGCTGGAGCTTTCTCAGTGGACAATTCGGAATGATCGGCCACGATGCTGGCCATAATGCTACCAGCAAAAACCTGAAACTTAACAAATTCTATGGTTATCTCAGCCTGTCCTTTGTGAATGGGAGTAGTTATTACTCCTGGCTTTTTCAACATAAATCACACCATCGATATACCAATATAATGAAAGCAGACCTGGACATTAAATCGAATTTGTTTATCGCTTACTTCCCGGATGAAGAAAGAGGCGATTCTAAAATTATAAAGAGAGTCAAAGAATATCAACATTACTATTTCTGGCTCTTCATTTCAACTTATATGTTCTATAAAAGAATTACGAGTCTCTATATAGCAATACGATATATTAAAAAAGCCAAATTTGATATTGTTTTTATAGTAATGCACTATTTGATAATGCTAATTTTGCCCGCGTATATTCTAGGCCTACAAACTGCAATACTATATTATCTTCTGTATTCGATAGTCCTGTCCATCTATTACAGCCTCATTTTTTCAGTCAACCACCTTGGTTTGTACCCGGTTTTGCCCAATTCGAAAGTAACAGATACATTTAGACATCTTTTGAATCATACACGAACAATTAACAACCAACCCTACCTTGATTTTCTATTTGGAGGGCTAAACTACCATATCGAACATCACCTTTTCCCGAATGTCTCCATAAATCGATATAAAAAAGGAAGTGTTATTATCAAAGATTTTTGTCATAAAAAAGATATACCGTATCATAACTTAAGTTTTTCCAAAGCTCTAGCCGGGGTTTATCGGCAACTTCAATGGGCTTCACACAAAGAAAAAATGTGTGGTGAGGAAAAGTTTATATAAATGTTTTTTATGTAACAAAATAAGGTTGGAAGTGATTGCAATGAATATAGACAAATTACATGATAGATTGGGAGACCTGTTCTTTTCAAGCCCGGAACCGGGAAAAACACATAGTCACGCTATTCAATATGATACGGCCAGGTTCACAAATTTTGTAATCACTCTTACCACTTTCTGGGTTGGCGTATATTTACTGTTATATTTAACAGTCTTTAAATCGAACGCTGCTGCAATTGTAAATGTATCTACGATACTAAGTCTACTAACAGTGCTACTCATTAATAAAAAAGGGCATGTGCTAACAGCCCGTACACTGCTGATTACGATTATGATGACCCAGTTTTTTATTTTGACCACTTTTATTTTATCGAACAAAAGTGGAATCCATCTGTTTTATATCTGCATCCCCCCTGTATGTGTTTTAATCTGGAACTACCGAATAAAAAAACAGCGCTATCTTATACTATTATTTTCAGCCCTTTCGGTGTTTTTGTTACTTGGGTGTGAATTTACACAAACACCTCTCGTAAAAATACCACTTGAAAACTTTCAATATTTGTACTCCTTTTCAGTCGTTGTCATTATTGGAACAATGTTTTTGATCGTGGGTTACTTTTCTATAAGTATCACTAAAGCAACCGACACACTACAAAAACTGGCTGCCACAGATACCCTGACCGGTGTTTCTAACCGAAGAGTATTTATGGAAACAGGAGAACGACTTCTCGCCGAAGCTCTACGATACAACCGTGACTTTACTATAATGATTCTGGACATTGATAAATTCAAGAGTATTAATGATATATACGGACACCCTGTGGGAGACGAAATAATAAAGCTGACAGCAAAAGCCTCCGTATCTTTCTTACGAGAGACTGATACTTTCGCACGAATCGGAGGGGAGGAATTTGCAATTCTATTACCCGAAACGAATTCGGAACAAGCGATAAAAGTAGCAGAGAAACTACGCACCGGAATTGAAAATTTAATTTTTATTACTCAAATGAAGGAAACGATACGTCATACCATCAGTATCGGTGTCACAAGCTTTGGCAAAGAAATAAAAAATCTGGACGATTTAATTTCCAAATGTGACGGGGCATTATATCGAGCTAAAAAATCCGGTAGAAATAAATGCGTTGTGTTCTAAAAAATAGGCTTCACCCTGTTAAATATTAGAAAAACCTAATATTTACTCTTTTTGCAACGAAAATCGGCCTTTTTATGTAATTTATAAATATATACTATACTTTTATCTTTACACTTGACCATCATATCAAGATATTGTCATCAAAATAGCATATTGTCAATCGTGTTGTGACTTTAAGTCCTTAACTTTTTACAATAGAATCTATTTAAAAATTTAATCAAAATGGACCTGGAAAACATATGAGAATTAAATCTATCGCAGCAGAAATACCATCAAGAAAAGTAACAAACCAAGATATATTAGATGTAATCGAGGAACACAGTCCCGAAGTAACAAAGTTGACGTTAAAGTCGTACCAGAGACTCGTAAGAGTTCTATTGAAAAAGGCCGGCGCTGAAACTCGCTATTTTCGCGATCTCGATAAAGGCGAAAAAGCTGTCGATTTTATACAAAGAGCTATACAAAAAGCCATTGACCAAAGTGGTGTAAAAAAAGAAGATATCGACCTTGTTATTTATTGTGGCGTCGGAAAAGGGTTTATAGAGCCTGCCAATGCCTATTTTTATGCAAAGATGTTCGACCTGAAAGCCTCTTGTTTCGACATCTGCGATGCTTGTATGAGCTGGATTCGAGCGCTGGAAATCGCCCATCAGTTTTTACAAACCGGACGATATAAAAATATTATGATTGTAAATGGGGAGTTTAACGCTTACGAGCATGGCTACCCTGAACTATTCAAGATCAAAGATTTAAAACAAATCAAGTACACCTTCCCTACCTATACCATTGGGGAAGCCGCTACGGCAACGATCGTAGGGCAATCAGATGCCAAATGGACTTTTGATTATATTTCTCGCCCCGAGTATGCCGACCTTTGCACCATCCCACTCGATGCATATGCAGACTTCGTTCCCCATTCTGACCGACTGGGACTAACCGGTCCTGGTAATTTCTTGTCTTTTGGTCATGAAATGATTGAACATGCAACGGTGTATTTGCAACAGTTGGTGAAAGATGTAATTAAAGATTACTCCGTACCCGATATTTATTTCCCGCATGCTGCAACAAGTACTGCATACCTTCTTGGTGGTGTCGACCTTGGAATTGACCGTGAAAAAATGTATACAGAGGTATTCCCCACTTATGGAAACCTCGTCTCTGCAAGCGTACCCGTCGGAATAAACCATGCAATAGAAGGCGGACGTTTAAATAGAGGAGACAAGGTAGTCTTATTCCCAGCCAGCGCAGGAATGGTATACGCCGTAGTCCAATTCGAATATTAATTCATTAATCTGGATTTGGGTTTATGGTCGTAACACGATTCTAAATACCAAATCCAGGGCCCAATCTGGAAGGTATCGAGGAAAAATCCATTCGATCATTCTGTTTTGCCAACCCATAACACTGTATCGAGCTCTTGGATTTTTCTTTTGTAAAATATAGGCAACTTTAGAGGCGACCTTTTCAGAATCAATTCCTTTTTCACCTATTTTTCCCATCCACTCTTTTAACTTTACACCGGTTTCAATATAGTCTGTTTTTGTAACATGCTTGTAATCAGCAGAATCACCTTTTTCAAAAATTTTGGTTTTTGTGGCCCCGGGAATACATAATACAAGTCTTATATTGACATTTTCAAGTTCGCGTCTGACAGAATCTGAAAAACCTTCTAAGGCGTGTTTCGAAGCACAATAGGTGGAAAGATAGGGAACCCCGTAATGACCTAGCACCGAACTTATATTAAGAACCATGCTGGGGTCTTTAGAATCTTTACCTTCCATTAAGGGAATATATGTTTGCATCATTTTTAGAACGCCAAAAAAGTTGACATCAAAAACCTTACGGTAGTCTGCTATGGTTTGGTGCATAAATGGACCGGCTGTAACAACACCAGCGTTATTGATTAAAGCATATAGCTTGTTGGTTCCTAATTTTTTCTTCACCACCAGCTGTGACGCAGCAATCGTTTTTTTATCAGAGACATCTACAATAATAGGGAAAAACAACTCACTATTTAACTGTGTTTCAACTTTATTTGCATCTTTTTTTGTTCTGACAGCACCAAATACAAAATATCCTCTTTTGATCAGTTCAACAAGGATAGCGTTGCCGATGCCGGTCGACACTCCGGTTAGTAAAATATATTTCATGGTGTTTCCCTCTTCTAGTAGCTCTAAATTATAATTTCTGATGCCACCTCTGTTTGTATCGTCAAGTTTAAATTGGTTAATTAGGGGATATTACGAAAATTTATTGACAATTCATCCGCAACTCAAAAACTTAGATTTGAATAATGTAAATTAAGAGGTAACCTGTGAGTGTCGATGTATTTTTCAACAATAAAAAAGATAAATTCTATGATGATCTGAAAAAGCGAGTTAACAAATATTTTAAAGACAACAATCTTTCCAAGAAAGCGAACCTTCAGATGTATATAAATACACTGGTTCTTTTTTCAATAACATATGCAAGTTATTTTTTAATATTGTTTGGTGGTTTCTCTTGGCCAATTATGTTATTCTTCGTCTTCACAATGGGATTCGGCGTCGCCGGGTGCGGCATGGGTTTTATGCATGACGGAAGTCACAATGCCTACTCAGATAAGCCATGGGTAAATAATCTAATAGGCAGCTCCCTCAATTTACTGGGTAGCCACAAATACATCTGGGACCTGCGACACAACGCTTACCACCATATGTACACAAATGTCTATAAATACGACTTCGATATGGTGAAAATATGGCTGGTTCGCCACTCTCCCGAAGCGAAAAAACGTTGGTTTCATAAATACCAGCACATCTATGCATCTTTTGTAGTGTACCCTTATTATACTATATTCTGGTTATTAGTTTACGATGTTCTGCACCTCAATCTGTTCAGACAACCTATTGGCGATGGCGAACTTAAAAAACACCCCATGAGTAAAATTATCAGCATAGTCTTCTGGCGTCTGTTTTACCTGTTTTATATAATTGTAATCCCGTATTTGGTATTGGGGCTACCCTTTTGGCAAATAATGGTGGGGTTTTTAGCACTACACGTCTCCACCAGCCTGTTTTTATGCACCATATTTCAAGTGGCCCATATTGTGGAAGAAACAGTACATGGAATTCCCGACAAAAATGGTAAAATTAATGACACATGGGCTCAACATCAGGTAAAAGCTTCTTGCAACTTTTCATTGAAGAATAAACTGATGACATGGTATTGCGGAGGGTTAAACTACCAGATCGAACACCATCTGCTTCCCAATGTTTGTAGTATTCACTACCCGAACATACAGCCTATTATTAAAGCAACGATTGAAGAGCATGGACTACCCTATAATGTTCACCCGTCCATAGCAAAAGCATACGGCTCTCACTTGAAGGCTTTAAAGAAACTCGGAAACGAGTAAATCAATTTTCCATATTGATATATTGATATATTGATTTTCATAAATACACAATAAAAAAACCGTTTGATGTTCAGCGTTACTTGCAGAACATCAAACGGTTTTTTTTGAATTTTTTTTTGATTCTTAGTTAAGCCAATTCGGCAAGTTTCTTTTCGGGCAGATTGTTATCAACCACTTTGGGTTTAATAATAATACGGTAACTATCTAAAATTATTCCAGGCCAGCTTTTAATCTGGTAGGGCAAATCGTGTTTTTTGCAAATACTTTGAACCTCTTTGGCAATAGGCTTCAAAAACACATGACTTACCTGGGGAAAAAGATGGTGCTCCAGATGGTATTCAACACCGTTTACCAGAAAACTTCCTAAAAAACCAACTTTATAATCGACGGTACTAAAGAACTGTCGCGCATAATAACTGAGGTTCAACCCTTCTCTTTCAAAGTAAAGAGCGTCTCTGGTATAATGGGTGGGGGCTAAAGCAAAAAAGCAAAAAGCGCCTGTAACAAAGTTTTTTGCAGCGTAAAGAATCAATACATCTACAAGTGGAAAATATAGAGAGAACAGTCCAATCCAGAAGGAATAATGAACAATAGTAACTAAAACATCAATAATATAGTACTTTCTCTCTTCTTTTTGAACACCACTGAAATTAAAAAAGGACTTGGTTAAGTGTAACCACCCCATAGATTGCAGCAATACTGAATAAAAACCAAAGAAAAAGGGAAAAAATATCCACTGTATTTTATAATACATTTTTGCCAGCGCAGAGGCATTTTCAATCTGTTTTTCGTGAATAGCAAACCAGGGCATTACACTGGTGTCAGGGTCCTCACCAACAATATTGGTCTGGTGGTGGTGTTTAATATTGTGGAAAGTATCCCAAAAACGCGCCGAGACACCCATAATAAAGGTAAACCCGAGAATTTCCATAAAACGGTTCGCAAAGCTACTCCTAAACGAGTACCCATGAGAGGCATTGTGGGCCATTGTTCCCACACCTACAGCACCGAGACCGGCAAGATACATATAAACGAATTTAAGCCACATGTTATCCGTATAAAAAAACAACACTGCTGGTACTATTGATAAAATCAAATTATACACCCAGGAAAAGATGACCCTTCCAATGGGCCGCTCTAAATAGCCCTGGTCTTTCAATTTACGGTGCATGGCTTTAATATCTTTTTCAAAAGAGTTAAGTCGTGATGTTGCTGTTGCGTTCTTCAAATAATGCTCCCGGATCTTAAAATAATCCAATTAAGTAAGTCTTTAACCATAGAAACAAATTACCAGATACTTTGGCAAGAAATTTCTTTTTGGCTAAATACATTTATTATTCATAATATAATGAATTTCAAATATTTTCAACAAATTGACATATTTAGTAAAAAAAGTGTGAATACCTTTTCCACTAACTATAAGTCAGTCATAATACAGATATTCTATTATAAAAATTCAATTGTACAATATCATTAAGCAATAGTTATGTCATCGCTTAAATAAACATCCTGTATGGAGTTTAAAAGCTCAATACCGTCTTTAAGAGGCTTTTGAAAGGCTTTACGGCCTGAAATAAGACCCATTCCACCGCCACGTTTATTTAAAACGGCTGTTTTAACAGCGTCAGCCAGATCATTACTGCCTGAAGCGCCGCCAGAGTTTATAAGACCGATGCGTCCCATGTAATTATGCACAACCTGATAACGAACCAGATCAATAGGATGATCAGTTCCCAGGTCGGTATACATAGATTCCTTGAATTTACCAAAAGATACGTCGGGCTTCTCGTTTACAGCTTTATAGCCACCCTGGTTTTCAGGAAGTTTTTGTTTTACAATATCGGCCCCAATGGTAGCCCCAATGTGGTTGGCCTGCCCTGTAAGGTCAGCGCTCGCGTGATAATCGGTTCCGCCTACTTTAAAAGCCCCGTTACGAAGATAACACCATAAAACAGTAATCATCCCGAGTTCGTGTGCATACTCAAAAGCTTCTGAAACTTCCTGAATTTGTCGACCTGACTCTTCAGAACCGAAATAGATGGTAGCCCCTACTCCAATGGCGCCCATATCCCAGGACTGTTTTACCTGAGCAAACATAATCTGGTCAAATGTATTCGGGTAGGTAAGTAGTTCGTTATGATTAATTTTTACTATAAATGGAATTTTATGCGCATATTTACGCGAAACAGACCCTAAAACGCCTAAAGTAGAAGCTACGCCGTTAGCGCCGCCTTCGATGGCTAATTTCACAATATTGTCAGGGTCAAAGTAATCGGGGTTTGGCGCAAAAGATGCCCCGGCAGAGTGCTCTATTCCCTGGTCAACAGGCAAAATCGATACATACCCGGTTTTACCGAGTCTACCATGATTGTATAAAGTCTGAAGGCTTCGTAAACTCTGGTTACTCCGGTCCGAAGAAGAAAATATTCGATCGATAAAGTCGGGTCCAGGCGGGTGAATTTTATCTTTGGTTATTTTTTCACACTTGTGGTCCAAAATAGACTTGGCGTCATCGCCCAATAATTTTTCGACTTCGTTTAAAGATAATGACATGAATCCTTCCCCACTTCGTTTCTATTTTTAAGCTAAATTTAGGCCATTGTGAACCTCTTTCACACCTTGTCCATTAAGTCTTTGTATAGAGCCACGATAAAACCACATAATTTTTCACCGTTTTGTATCTATTTTCAACATAAAAAGCCAGGCTGGCGAATTCCAATGAATTCTTGCGGGGTTAAGGAATTTTCTTAGCCGTGTTCGCACTGCGGTATGCAACCGAAACCCTTCCGCAAGCAACACGGTAATTAAATTCAGTTGGGGGGACGCCCCCCTCGCTCCAAATTTTTTGTAGTGGCCGCAAATATGCGACCACTACAAAAAGATTTTACGCTACCCCCCGGTAGATTGGTGGGCCGGATTTGTTTCCCCTGCGGGTATTGGATTGACGGTGGGTTGTGGTGATGGATTTAACGGAATGAATAATTTTCAAAAAAAGGGATCTATTTCAAACGCACATGTTGGAAGGACTTTTGAAGAATTAGCAAAAAAAGTTGTAGAGAAAAAATTGAAAATAACTCTTCAAAAAGATTATGCTCTAGAGATTGGCTTACTCGAAAATAAACCTAAAGAACATAAGTTTGATCTTGGTTCTGTAGAACATGAAATTCTTATAGAATGCAAATCGCACACATGGACTTCGGGCAACAATGTACCGAGCGCAAAGATGACGGTCTGGAATGAAGCGATGTACTATTTTCACCTGGCTCCGAAAGATTATCGCAAAATTCATTTTGTATTAAAAGATTACAACGATAAAAAAGATGAAACTCTGGCTCATTATTACAAACGCACGTATGCTCATTTGATTCCCAAAGAGGTTGAGATATGGGAATATGATAGTGTGAAGAAGAATGTGACTGTTGTTTAAGATTGTGGATTTACAGTTGGGGGAGAGGGAGTCTGTTTCATTTTCTCAAGGAGAATTGGAATTGACGGCGGGTTGAGGCGGTTTATTTTGAATATTTTATAAAATTGACGATATATCGATAGATTACAATTCTGTAAAGAATCGATGGAAAAAGAAGAAAAAAGAAAACTCAGCGAATCTGATATTTGTGATCTGTTTATTACACCGGCCATTCAAAAGGCGGGTTGGGATCCGCTGCGGCAAATTCGAAGGGAGGTTCCGTTGACCCCTGGCCCGGTGATTGTGAGGGGCAATCTTTCAGCGCGAAATAAGAGCAAAATAAAATTTGCAGACTACGTTCTTTCATGGGAGCCAGATATTCCGGTGGCCATTGTCGAAGCAAAAATCAATAAGTACACCGTCAGCCATGGAATGCAACAGGCGTTGGGTTATGCTAAAATTCAGGATCTACCCAGTGCGTTTAGTTCTAATGGAGACGCTTTTGCATCGCACAATAAAACAGCAGGCGAGAATGAGGATATAGAGACCCAATTTCCTTTAGAAGAATTTCCGCCTCCGGAAGAGTTATGGAAACGTTATAAAAAATACCGGGGTATTGAAGATGAAGCTCAAGAGCTTGTTGTTCAACCCTACCATGTTGAAATCGGTGGTAAAGAAGCACGTTACTACCAGGTCGACGCGATCAACCGAACTGTCGAATGCGTTGCCAAAGGGCAAAAACGAGTTCTACTTGTTATGGCTACCGGAACCGGAAAAACCTACACCACTTTTCAAATTATCTGGCGTTTGTGGAGAGCAAAAGTGGTCAAACGTGTTTTGTTTTTAGCTGATCGCAATGCCCTCATCGACCAGGCTTTTAATAATGATTTCAGTCCCTTTGGGTCAGTGATGACCAAAATTAAAAACCGCAAAATAGACCCGGCTTATGAAGTTCACCTGGGGCTTTACCAGGCGATTACCGGACCAGACGAAGAAGATAAAATCTTTAAAAATGTTTCACCAGACTTTTTTGATATGATCGTGATTGACGAGTGCCATCGAGGTAGCGCCAATGATGATTCAGCATGGCGTGAAATTTTAGATTATTTTTCAGATGCCGTTCAAGTGGGTCTTACTGCCACCCCCAAAGAGACCAAGTATGTATCTAATATCACCTATTTTGGCGAGCCAATATACACCTACAGTCTCAAGCAGGGAATCGAAGATGGTTTTTTAGCTCCTTATAAAGTGATCCGCATCGATATCGACAAAGATATTTATGGATGGAATCCGCCGCCGGGCATGGTTGACGACCTGGGCAAACTCATTGAAGATCGTACTTATACCCAGAAAGATATGGATCGTATTTTGGTTTTAAACAAACGCACAAAACTTGTGGCCGAGCGTGTGATGAAGTTTCTACGAGCAACCGATCTTTTTTCAAAAACGATTATTTTTTGCGAAGACATTGACCACGCCGACAGAATGCGTGCTGCGATTACCAATGTCGCCGGTCAATTGGCCATAGATAATCCCAGATATGTGCGACGAATTACCGGGGACAGCCCCGAGGGTAAAATAGATCTTGATGATTTTACCGATTCAGAAAGTAAGTATCCTGTGGTCGTGACAACTTCGGAACTTTTAACCACCGGAATCGATGCCAAAACCTGCAAGCTGATTGTGCTTGATAAATCTATTGGATCCATGACTCTTTTTAAACAGATCATTGGCCGAGGCACACGCATCGAAGAAGAGCAAAATAAATTCTTTTTTAATATCATGGACTTTAAACAAGCGACCAAGCACTTTCATGATCCTTTGTTTGACGGAGAGGCTGTTGTAATTTATGAACCAGGCGATGACGATGACCCGGTACCACCCGATCCGGGATACCCGGAAGGCGGTGACGATTTTGGTGAGGTGCATGAGCCCACGCCGGTTTATAAAGTTCGTGTCAGCGGGGTAGAGGCAAAGATCATCGCCGAGCGTATTGAATATATGGATTCCGAAGGGAATTTAGTTACAGAATCGTATAAAGATTTTTCGAGAAATCATATTCAGTCGGAGTTCGCTTCACTCGACAAATTTATTCAGCAATGGAACTTGGCCGATAAAAAACAGGTCATTCTAGATGAGCTTGAAAAACATGGGGTGGTTCTAGACAAACTGGCAGAAGAAGTGGGCAAGCAGTTCGGTGATTTTGATTTGATCTGTCATATTGCCTATGACAAACCCCCTTTAACAAGAAAAGAGCGAGCTAACAATGTAAAGAAAAGGAATTACTTTACGAAGTACGCCGACAAAGCCAGAGCGGTACTCGACGCACTGCTCGACCAGTATGCCGATGACGGGGTGAGTGCCCTGGAAAGTGCTTCAGTTTTAAGACTCAAGCCCTTTAACGAAATCGGCACCCCTACAGAAATTATCAAAAATATTTTTGGCGGCAAAGACAGCTATGAAAATGCTATCCGGGAGTTAGAGCAGGAGCTGTACAAACAGGATAAAAGTGCATGAGTAATGTTTCAGGTGTTATAAAATCAATACAAGATATAATGAGAAAAGATGTGGGTGTCGACGGTGACGCCCAGCGCATTAGCCAACTGGTTTGGATGTTTTTTCTAAAAATATTCGATGACCGCGAAGCCGAAGTCGAACTTCTGAAAGATAAATACAAGTCACCCCTGCCCGAAGAACTGCGGTGGCGAAACTGGGCGATCAATGCGGAGGGTTTAACCGGCGACGGCCTCGCTGATTTTGTAAACGTTCAGCTTTTCCCTACCTTAAAAGAGAAGCTGCCGATAACAGGCAAACAAGCTCCGCAGGCGCAGGTGATTCGTACTCTTTTTGAAGACGCCTACAACTACATGAAGTCGGGAACCCTGATGCGCCAGGTCATCAACAAGATCTGCGAAATCGATTTTAACAACTCCGAAGATCGCCATACCTTTGGAAATATCTACGAACAAATTCTAAAAGACCTGCAAAGCGCAGGCAATGCCGGGGAGTTTTATACCCCGCGTGCGGTGACTGAATTTATTGTCAACCGGGTCAACCCAAAGCTCGGCGAAACAGTACTCGACCCCGCCTGCGGCACCGGCGGTTTTCTAACTTGCACGATCGAACATGTTCGAAAGAATTTTGTCAAATCGCCCAGCGACGAAGAGACCCTGCAAGCTTCGCTACACGGGTTCGAGAAAAAGGCCCTGCCGCATATGTTGAGCGTGACCAATATGATCTTGCACGGCATAGACACGCCCACGAACATTCGCCATGACAATACCCTTCGGCGTTCTTATAAAGACTACGGTGAAAAAGACAGGGTCGACGTCATCGTCACCAACCCCCCTTTTGGCGGCATGGAAGAAGACGGCATCGAAAATAACTTCCCGGCCAGCCTACGCACGCGAGAAACTGCCGACCTGTTTATGGCGCTCATCATCAAACGTCTGAAAACAGAAGGCCGAGCCGCGGTGGTTCTGCCCGATGGTTTTCTATTTGGCGAGGGCACGAAAACCAGACTCAAAGAATCTCTTTTAGAAGAGTGTAATTTACACACGATCGTGCGCCTGCCCAACGGCGTCTTTGCCCCCTACACCGGTATCAAAACCAACATACTTTTTTTCACCAAAATTGACACCAATGATTCAACCAAAGAACCCACCAAAGATGTCTGGTTTTACGAACACCCCTACCCCGACGGCGTCACAAGCTACAACAAAACCAAGCCCATGCGTTTCGAAGAGTTTCAAACCGAAATCGACTGGTGGGGCGATGAGAAAAACGGCTTTAAAAAACGCAAACAAACCGAGCAAGCCTGGAAAGTTTCTGTTGAAGAAATCAAAGCGCGAAATTATAACCTCGACATTAAAAACCCGCATGTCGGCGAAGTCACCAACCACGACCCCGACGAACTTTTAAAAGAATACGCCAGCCAACAAAAAGAGATCGGTACACTACGCGATCAGTTGAAAGGAATTCTAGAAGCGGCTTTGGGTAAGAAATAAGATCATGGACGTCATCACCAAACATCTCGACATCTGGTCTTCGGCGCAGGCTCCTAAAAAATCCGTCGGGCGTGGAAGTAGCAAGAAAAAAACAGCCTACGGCATTAAGAAGTTGCGGGAGTTGATATTGGATCTTGCGGTGCGTGGGAAGTTAGTTCCACAGGACGCCAAGGACGAACCGGCGAGTGAACTTTTAAAGAAGATCGAAGAAGAGAAAGAGCGGTTGATTGCTGAGGGGAAGATTAAGAAGCAAAAACCGTTGCCGGTGATTACCGAAGAGGAGAAACCGTTTGCTTTGCCGAAGGGATGGGAATGGGTTCGGCTGGGTGATATTTCAGCTAACATTCATTATGGCTATACTGCATCAGCAGATCATCAATCAAAAGATGTTCGTATGTTGCGAATTACAGATATACAAAACGATTCCGTTAATTGGGAAACAGTGCCTGGCTGTGCAATACATAATGAGAACATATCAGATTACCAACTTGAAAATGATGATATTCTTATAGCTAGAACTGGTGGTACGATAGGCAAATCTTATTTAGTTGCTAACATAAATGTGTGCTCAGTTTTTGCATCTTACTTAATTCGTGTACAACATTTAAAAACATTATATCAAGAATTTATAAAAGTGTATCTTGGTAGTCAAATTTACTGGAAACAATTATATGCAAAATCAATGGGAACTGGGCAGCCTAATGTTAATGGCAATGCACTAAAAAATCTAGTTGTCCCCCTCCCACCACTCGCCGAGCAAAAACGGATTGTGGCCAAGGTCGATGAACTCATGGCACTTTGCGATAAACTCGAAGAAGAACAAACCGACTCTGTCGCCGCTCATGAAACCCTGGTCGAACATCTTTTGGGCACATTAACTTGTCAACCATGCAATACATTGCCTGGCAAGGTCGAAACCGCAAAAGAGTTTCAAAGCGGGTGGAAACGTATCGCGAAAAACTTCGACACGCTATTTACCACCGAACATTCCATCGACCAGCTTAAACAGACGATTTTACAACTGGCTGTGATGGGAAAACTTGTAGCGCAAGATGTTAGCGATGAACCAGCGAGTGAGTTGTTGGCGAAAATCGAAGAAGAGAAAAAACGGTTAATTGAAGAGGGAAAGATTAAGAAGCAGAAACCATTGCCTGCGATTAGCGAAGAAGAAAAGCCATTTGAATTGCCAACTGAGTGGGAGATAGCAAGGTTAGGCAAATTCACTGTTGTCGGTACAGGGACAACACCGGCAAGAGAAAAGCCTTCTTATTATTCACCACAAGATATAAATTGGGTAACGAGCGGTGAAACAAGAAATGATTTTATTACTGAAACAAATGAAATGATATCTACCCTTGCAGCAAAAGAAACGAATATATCTGTTTATCCAATCGGTACATTGATTGTAGCAATGTATGGCCAAGGCAAAACTCGTGGGCAAGTCTCTGAGTTAATGATTGAGGCAGGCACAAATCAAGCTTGTGCAGCAGTAAGCATGCTCAATAAAAATGTCGCGCATCGAAAATATTTGAAATTATTTTTCAAAAAGGCTTACGACGAATTACGAAGTCATGCTGCTGGTGGAGCTCAGCCAAATCTAAATCTAGGTAAGGTCGCAAATACAGTAATCCCCCTCCCACCAC
>JBEQLE010000130.1:0-5902 GCA_040326155.1 Leptospirales bacterium
CGGTCATTTTGTGTTTGTAACCTTTCTCGCAAGTGTTATTCTCGGGGCTATCTACGGCGCAGTGATTGGTGGTGTAACTGGAATGCTAGTGGCTGGAATGACATCCGGCTGGGATGCAAACAGTATGAAGCAAGGCTTGCTAAATGGAGCAGTTTCTGGTGCGATTCTTGGTGGAGTAAGTGCGGGAATCGGATATTTAGCTTCCATTGGTGGCGGTGGTAGTTATACTGGTTATGGAGATTATAAGGTACATGCTGTTAGTAACCAAGGTGCAGAAATGGGTACAAAAACTCTGACCGGTACGTATTCAAGTGTTACAAATCAAATGGCGGATATTTACACTGGAGTCAGAGAGTTGGGCCATGTATGGGCTGAGGTAACTACTCCCATGGCAAACCCGACTTTAATAAGTACTTTAGGGGGTTCTTCCGGGGTTGTAGCTGGCAATATATCGGCTGTGAATGTGACGGAAAATGCTGCGGGGAAAAAAGCAGAGATTAAAAAAGAATTAAATAAACTTGAAACAGATATTAATACAATCTACAGTATAATAAATAATTATACAACGTCCACATCGACTAACGTTAATAATGCAATGACCGAAAATGAATATAGGACAATCAATAATGCAATAGAAAGAATAGCAACGACTTCTCTTGAGTACAAAGGTTTTATATTCAATAGTCAATATAGTTTTACGGAAATGGTGCATACAGTCTTAACAAAAAGATATTCACCTCATCCAGATTTGCCGAATTCTATTTTACTAGAAGATATCGCCTTTTTATACAGATATAGAAATATTAAGGATGCCAAGATGCTTACTGGTGGTGAATTGGGAAATGCAAAATTAAGTGTGTTAATAAAATTAAAAAACCTGAAGGGGCATTTGAAAGCGATGAAGGAATCGTTTGGTGTAAAATAATTGGGATTTGCCGATATGTATTATAGAATGACACTATTAAAGGTTTACTTTATATTTCCTTTGTTTGTTTTACTGGTTGTAGCAACATTTTTTAATGTTTTATTAGCCAAACCCAGGGCAGGAAATTTTAATAATAAAAAATTCTGCAAGGCCAAAATTAATGATCTTGGACAAGATGCAATGGAGCTTGCATCTTCTAATGGTTGTATTAACTGGGCTAACAATTTATTAAGTGCTGGACAAGATATAAATCAGCAGTTTAAATATGGAGATACACCTTTAACCAGTGCCATAACAAACTTTGAAAAAGAGATGGTGGTCTTTTTAATAAAAAATGGAGCTGATCCGAATTTACATGACAATTTATCTGGTATGTCACCATTAAATCTGGCGATAGGATACAATAATATCATGAAACCAATAGATAATTCTACAAGACGAAAAATTGTAAAAGTATTGATAGAGGCTGGGGCAAGTGTTAATCTGTTAAATAAGGAGTCCATGCCACTTTTTACGGTAGATATGCAATCGACTAAAGAAAAAAACGATGAGTGGGCACCGCTTACAACGGCAGTAGCTATGGGTGATTACAATATTTCTCACTTGTTAATTCAAAAAGGTGCTCAGGTTAATATTACAAAAGGTAAAAAGCCTATTATGGTTATCTCAACAATCGAAATTCTCGAGTTATTAATAGAAAACGGAGCATCGGTCCATACGAAGGATTCTACCGGAATGACGCCGTTCCATGGAGCTGCAATTTATGGCAATGAGAAAATCATCATAAAATTAATTGAGTTGGCTTTAGATATTAATGCAAGAGATAAATTCGGGTATACGCCATTATTACGGGCAATTGCATGGGGCGCAAGTAACAACATTCAGGTTTTGCTTGATTTAGGTGCCGACTACAAAATTCGTACAAATACGGGCAAGTCCGCTTTAGATATCGCAAAGCAACACAATAACCAAATAGCAATAGAAATCTTGAAGTCAATGAATGTGTCGCAATAATTTATTTACGCAAACACCCCCTTACGGACATATAGGTAGACAATACTTAGTGCCAAACAATAAAAGACAACGCATTGCATAATACTACGCAATTATTCTCATTTATCATATATTTTATTGAGTTAATCAGTAAGGCTGCATTTGCCAAAGATGCCGGGTTTTCGCTCAACTGGTATCAGCAGGCAGAAGACCAGAAGCGGGACATATCTTACACTGACTTGTCCCGCCTGGCTATGCACTATGGGTTTACATTATCAATAGGCAAGTAACGTTACTTTTTACCTTTCTTTTTCTTACCCTTTTTTCTTCCAAACGGCCACGCTTTGTAACCGTAATCTTTCGCACGCATCAACTTTTTTGTTCGGTAATGCGTATATTCTGTGATGAAACCGTGTTCATCGGAACTGGAATTGCCCATAATGGGACTCCTGTTTTGTAGAAGAAAGTAACCGCGAAAGGAAAAGTGCTTTACAGAATGTTCTTATACCGTCAATTAATGACGGTCTTGTCTAAGACATTTTGTCAACACGTACCTATCCGGTCCACCGATGCGCTTTATTACTGTATTACTAGTAATAATTCAGTAATTATTGCGTGTCGGGTTGGCATTTCTACTTCTTGCCAGTATCTTATAAATAAGACCGTATGTAATTTTGTTTGATTATTCTATTAGCGACTCCTCATTAATTTATCATTGTCTTTTCATAATGCGTGCTGGCAAACCTGTTTTATGTCTCTTTTTATATTTTTTTAACTTCCGAGAAAGTGAAATTGACATAAGGGATCTATATAATACATTTCCATTTAGTCAAGAATTTATATAATTCTGCGGTTTATCTGTAGTAAAAAGCCCTAAACATAAGTTTAGGGCCAAAGAGGTTTGATGCACACTAAAAAGACTTAATAATTTAGTGAGGCAATAACAAGTTATGTCTCTTTATGTATATTGGCAAGTATAATTTAACTTACAACAACCTACAACAACCTACATTTTCATCAAACTTCACAAATTTACTCCCCATATTTTATAAGTATCAATATTTCTAAAAGATTTAGTGAGCTTTTTTATTACTTGTAAGTCTCGGGACGCCCCAAGGACTGTATTTCTAAATCGTTGGTAGTCTTTATTCGATTTTAAATCCATCTCATGTGCCGCTGACTTTAAAAATCGGTATCTCAACCTCACTTCGTTTTGTAGCTTTTCTTTCGTATCAATCATTTGCTTTCCCCTTTTTAGTTTAAGCTTATTTGGTTTATAAGCTTATTTGGTTTATAAACCATTATAGCATATAAAAGGTAAAGTGAAAAAACGACAAGTCACAATATACAGGCTGGAATATATCAAAATTATTGATAAATTAATTAAGGCCAGAAAAGACGCCGGATTAAAGCAATCCGACGTAGCCGATTTATTGGGTTGGCATCAGGTCGATGTGTCTAAAATCGAAAAGAGAGTGAGACGGCTTGACATTATGGATTTGATTGATTTTTCAAAGATTTACAAGAAGCCGTTGCAATTCTTTATTGGGCATATTAAGTGAGCCAGTTGTTCTGTTTTTTTGGTGAATATTAATAACGCAATAAGGTGAATATTTTCAACATAAAATACAGAAGTTTATTGACAGCATATAGTGATTCCTTATCATAACACATGCATTCCAGAGATGAGACTCTAAACATACTAAATCCCTATTTACCCAAAATTAACTTATGTATAAAAAATGGGATATCGAGATTCAATAAAGAATATACAGAATCTGGAAAAGCTGTATCTCTCTCTAAAACAACATTATCAAGCGCACTCAGAGATTATATCGTAGAAGAAGTTGAAAAAGAATTTAATGACATGCAAGGGCATGGTATTTATATTAGGAGAAAAGGACTGCTTTTCTATATAGAAATAAACAATAACATACTAATTAAATTCAAAAAACTTGATCGGTATGCTAGACCAAGTAACATACAAACCCAACAAGTATTAGAGTTTTGCAATGAAGGACAAGGTGAACTTTTTGGCGAACGTACTTATTTGGCAGCAGGTTACAAAAAGAAAGATCAAGAGTATGAATACTCATTCGTAGTTTGTCCAAAAGGTCGGAACAAACTTGCATATTGGGTACATGAATTTGGCGATAAAGAAGCAAGAGATATTGTTATTGAATTGCCAATAGATGATAATACTCAAGTTCCACAATTGCCATTAACAATAAACAAAAAGTTCATAAATAAAAATAAAGATTCTGAAATAGAATCATAAATGCCAGATTATAGCATTATTTTGGAAAAGAATATGAGCATTGAGCAAGTATATAAAAGAGACTTATATAATCCAGAAATGCTTATCTTAGCTCGTGAATCACGTAGTTTATCACAAAAAGATTTATCAGAAATAACTGAATTGCCGCAATCAAAAATATCTAAATATGAATCACACATATTTATACCAACAGAGGAAGATATAAAGATATTGGCCGCTAAATTAGACTACCCAATTTCATTTTTTACGCTAAATCATATCCGACAGAATGATCATCTTGACTTATATAGAAAACAAAGATCAACAATGAAGTCTTTACAATTAAAGGAAGTAAAGGCAATGATAAATATCTATAGAATAAGATTATCATACTTATTGCAAGCTGTCAATTTTAATGTTAACCTACATGATATCAATGTTGATGAAGAAAACACACCGCAAATGATTGCACAAAAAATCAGAAACTATTGGAGAGTACCGGATGGTCCAATAAATAATCTGGTTAAATTTATTGAAAGTACTGGCATTATCGTTATATATACAACAATTGGTGAATCAATTAAATTTTCGGGATGTAGTTTTTATGTTGGCCATGTTCCTATTGTAATTGTGAATAGACATGATCCAGTTGATCGAATAAGATTTACAATTGCACACGAAATAGGTCACATTATAATGCACCATAATGCGCAAATAATTCTTGATGAAAAAGAGGCAGAAAAACAAGCAGACAGTTTTGCAAGTGAGTTTCTTGCGCCGGAAAATGAAATTGGAATACAGTTACGCGATCTTTCTTTCGATAGGTTGCTACAATTAAAGTATCACTGGAAAATGTCAATGGCCTCTTTGATTGAAAAAGCTAAACATCTCAATAAATTATCGGATAGTCAATATCGATATATTCGTGGGAGATATTGCAATAAATTTAAAAATGGGGAACCTGGAAAGTTGCCTTATGAAAACAGTAATACACTGAACAATATTGTAGATATCTACAAGAAAGACTTACAATACACTGATAATGATTTGCAAGAAATTTTACATTCTCATAATATAGATTTAAAATCAATGTTCATGTATGATAATAACTTAAATCTAAGGATTGTAAGGTAAGCACCTACCCTTATGTCCATAAGGGGATGATTGCGTTAAAAACCATTCGCTCACTGTAACATAAAGCCTTCCTTTCTACGAAAAACCCATGCAATGAAAAGACAAATAGACTTAGAGTAATATACAAATAGAATAATTCATTCAAAAAGTTATCTTAGGGAACGCTGTGAAATACTTGACAACTAACATCGTTAAAATGAAAAGTCATAAGATAAACATGTGCCAAAACGCGCAGCCAGAAACCGCCATTTAGAGAACCAATACCGGGATGCTCGGTCTACCCCATCCCTCAGCCAGGAGGGCGGCGGGATGGGGCGTTTTCTTTTGGTTACTTTTCTTTTGCGGAAAAGAAAAGTGACACCTCCCTGGCGGTCAGCCGGGCATAAGGTCTAAATATTGTATAACGAAAATTCGAAAACGAAGTTTACAGAAGAAATTAAAAACGTGGGGGGTAGGCCGCAACCTTGTGTGGCCGAGGGGGGCGACTGCCACCCATTAAATTCGGTCGATATAAATGGGGACGGTCTGGTTGACTGGGTTCAATCTTACAGAAATCCCCAGGGTGGTCTTCACCGCGACGTCTGGCTAAATAG
>JBEQLE010000131.1:0-5758 GCA_040326155.1 Leptospirales bacterium
AGTACAAGGTGTGTATCTTAAATCATGCATAATCCTGTAAATCCTGTCAAAATTGTTTTTTCTTTGTTTTTGTATTTTAGTGCTTTAAGAGGTTTAGACAGGATTAACATGATTTACAGGATTGGGATGTGGTGAAGGTAAGTACAAGGTGTGGATCTTAAATCATGCATAATCCTGTAAATCCTGTCAAAATTGTTTTTTCTTTGTTTTTGTATTTTAGTTATTTAAGAGGGTTAGACAGGATTTACATGATTGACATGATTTGGTGTGGTGGTGATGTAATTTTGTCCGATAATACACACAGAACCATACTCTTACACTTTATAACTGCGCCATTCGCCTTTGTTAAATATTCTTAGAAAGTTGATACCTAAAAAAACTATCCAGATGGAGACCGATATCCAGAGGCCGTCGCTTTGCATGTTTAAAATGACCCCGAACAAATATGCCAACGGTAACATGATTAAATAACTTGCGATTAAATAATACAAAAAAACTTTGTTGACCATGCCGGCCCCACGAAGCGCTGAAGCGTAAACCATATGCAGGGCGTCGCCTACTTGAATTAAAGAGACAATGACCAGGCCTGGGTAGGCGTCGGCGATTACAAGTTTTTCATGTGTGAAGACTTTTAAAGCTGTTTTTCCGAATACAATAAACAGTATACCCAATGAGCCCATGACGATTGCGGCAAAAAGTGCGGCCCGGTGAGTTGCAATTCTTGCCAGGTTGAGTTTTGCAGCTCCCATGGCTTGACCCAGAATTGTTGTCGCTGCGATTCCAAAGGCCATACCCGGCATAAAAGAAAGACTCATTATTGAAATTAAAATGTTTGCTGAGGCCATGGAAATAGCCCCAATATTGGCCGCAATTTTATAGAAAAACAGAAAGGCTACATGCAATAATAGTTCTTGTGAAGCTGTTGGTAAACCAATGGAGATTAGTTCTTTTGTTACAACTTTAAAGGTTTGGAATTTTGCTCTAAGAATGGTTAATGTAAGCGCTGGATTTTTAGGAGGGTTTTTCCCTGTGTTTTTAGCAAGGCTGGCCATTTGCCGGTATCTGGAAGTTTTAAGAAATATAAAAAAGATTAGCAGGCCGGGAATAGCTGCCAGTGAAGACGCGATGGCCGCCCCTTTCACTCCATAGGCTGGAAAACCAAGGTTGCCGTAAATTAAAATCCAGTTTAATAACACATTGCTTGCGGTACTGATAAAAGCTGCGGCCATACCAACATAGGTCATGCCCAGACCGTCAAAAAAACCGCGATACATAAGTATTACTGCATAGAATATTAGTCCCAGTAATCGAAAACGAATATAGTCAGACACCAGTTCGGGTATTGCCCCTTCGGTGACAAACAACAGGGCAATGTTTTTTGAAAAAAACCACCCTGGAACAGAGATGATTATACTTAAAAAAACAACCCAGAACAGTGATATAAGTAATATCTTTTTTGCCTGGTTAAAACTTTTTTCACCAATACGCCGGGCTGTAATAATTTGCACCGCTATGCTTAACCCAAAAAATAGAGAGATAATTGTTAGAATAAAAAACCCACCAAGACCTGTTGCGGCAATGGCTTCGGTGTTTAAACGACCGACCATGGCTGTATCGGTTATCATTACAACGGTGTGTGAAACCATTGTTAACAGCGCGGGAACTGAAATAGCAATAACTTTTTTGTTTAACGGACCGAATCTGAAATATCGATATATGTTTGTCATGGCGTATAAGTCATAACTTGATCATTCGACAGTTCGACCATACCTATCGTTAAATCGTCAGACAAACAAAACTGAATCACATTTTCATTTGGCCGATTTCAATAATGTATCCGTCGAGGTCTTTCATATAACATCGCCATTCGGGGTCGCCCTTTGATTCTTATTGACAATTGTATCGATATTTGTAATATGTTGTGTGTTGAAAAAAAATGTTTATATTACCTCGATTTGTTTTTTAGTTTTTTCGGCTGCTTTGTTGGGGGTTCCCGATGTCTTGAAAACTACGGAGGAAATTTTAGAGCCTGTTTTTCGTTTGCCCGTAATTAAAAAGATGACTCATGAAAAAGTCAAAGAAACAATTATTGATGAAGACCCTGTCGAAACTCTATTGCGTACCTACAGATACGATAAAAGTGAGCAGGTACCATCTTCTGTTCGTAATGAGCTACTTCAGGCCGTTCAAAAGTACCCGGAATATCTTCTGAGTGTATTGCATATTTTACCGGGGGATGAAAAAACTCATGATATTGTAAAAAAATTATACGACTCCCATTCACCTGGTATGGCGGAAGGGGATAGAGAAAAGATTGAACAATGGTTCATGCTAAACACAAAATATTTTCGAGAGCAGTTAATCGAAAAAGCCCGACTAACCTTTGATGATGACGGAGGGGGTTATATTGAAAATGAAGAATATCTGCTCAGACTGGAAGAGGTTGACCTTGACGCTGCTGTTCCGATTCTTCTACAGAAGATTGCTGATAAGAAAAATCCCTGCACGGCTACGTTGGCTAAGGGTCTACTATATCGACGCGCAGTTATAGATAAAAATAGAATTAAAATTAACCTGTATCGCAAAGCGCTGGTTAATATTGTAGAAAATCGAAAAATGGATGCATTTTCGCGGGACCTTGCATTTGAATATGTAATGGAAACTCCATGGGAAGGGCAGGATGAATGGTTTTACTCCCGTTTTGCGGACCCCACTTTTCGGGAGATAGAAGGGTCCTATTTTTTTAGAACTCCCCTGCAAGGCCCGGTTATGAAAAATCCGGATAAATACATACCGGTGTTGACCCAAATGGTGAAAAGTGATAACCTCAATATCCGTTATGCGGCTGTATTGTGTCTTTACCAGTTCAACCTGAAAGACACCAGAAAAGATGCTCTTGAGCCCCTTGTTCCCTGGCTGTCCGATCCGGACTGGGCACAGTTTACCTTTTGGCCGACCCGCCTGCGTGTTATCCAGAGTCTTGAACGTGTTCTTATACCCGAGGCCGTTCCGGGGCTTTTGAAAATTCTCGACGAAGAGCAAGATAAGTTTAATCGCAGTGCCGCAGCAGAGGCCCTGGCGTTTCATGCCAATGTAAAGGGGGCAAAAAAAGCGATTAAAATATTGGAACGGATCATTCCACTGGAAGAGAAGCATTATCATAAGGTAAGATTGATTACGTCTTACCTGGTTTTGCAGCCTTATTCACCGGAAGAAAAACTGAAATGTATAGAGGCGTATATTAAAATACACGGCAGCAGTCCTGATTATTATAAGCAGGAAGAATTAATAACGTTAAAACAAAATCTGGGTATGCGTTTTGTTCTGGATAATTTTCAATCCTTTCGGGGTGCATCTGAAATATCTTTCGACGCAGAGCAAGTTGGAGAACTTATATTTCAGCGTGCCATGAAGTTGAAAAAAGATAATCCTGTGCTGAGTAAAAACTTGTTGCAGGTAATTATGCTTTGGCCTGTGCATGCTAATTATCGTTACTTACTTTTACGGTTGGAAAATAACGAGATCGACACTATGCTGGTATATTCACTTATTCTTTTTCACGATGAGGTGAAGAAGAGGTTTGCGAACGAACTTTTTACGATTGCATCGGATAAAAAATCAGATCGTTTTGATTTAACGAGGGGACTTGCTGCCGGCCTTTTGGGTGGGCACTCTACAATTGAACTTTTAGGCTCAACTCGCGTGGACGCTATTATGGCGATTCTTGCAATTGCCGGTGTAACGAGAGAGGAATTTCCGAATGAAGTATTATTAAAAATTGATATTTCAGATAAAGGGGTTAAAAAAGCCCTGCGTTTCTATCTAAAGAAGATGGATACATTGCAATCTAGAAAATTAGTTAAGATTATTTTTTCGGATGAGTATAATATCTTTGGCAAAAGAATGGATTTTGACCCAGGGCATAATACTTTTGGTCCATTTACGCAAATGGAAAACCAGTTAAGCCAAGATGTACGTTTAAAAAATGGTCCCGATGAAGTATACGCTCTTTTAAGCGCTGGCTACTGGGGAGACGTCGGGCAAATTGTCGTTGAAATTTATAAGGAAAAAATAGTAGTTTCTTTTTATAATGATCCTGCCAGAAAATACAATGCAGAAATTTCTACGGAAAAAATCGAACCACTTTTGAAGTACATTCAGTCGAATAATGCAGACGGGTTCAAAGCGTATACACCCGGTATTGCCGACGGGATACAATATGAATATGTACATTTAATGAAAAATGGGGGAATAAGGGTTTTTATGAATAATCCTCCCGGCGGTCATAAACCGAAAGATAAATATGGATTACTTGTCTGGTACTTCAAAAAGATTTTAAACGATGTTGACCTTAAGCTTTCTTATTATTACGAGAAAGAGTACCCAGGGTTTCGCGTGTTATATGATGGTAAGAAAGATAATTTTACAAGGTTTGTTCCGTATATTGAAAACGGGCAACTCTATGCCTTCGGTTCTTCCTGGTTAAAATTTACAAATAGCAAATTTGTTATTGGTTCGCCGAAACGAAAACCGGAGTGGGAAACCATGTTGCCGAATATTACAAATGGAAATTATACTTTCGACAGAAATCCTCAACCATGGAAGATCTTGACTCCGCGCGGTTTTGTTTTAACGGGAGAGTTGAAAAAGAAGTATGGATTATGGTTGATTTCCCGAAAGAATAAAGAGGAACTCATTATAGAGTGCAATTGTCTAGAACCGATCGCGCATGGGAACTGGGCAATGGCTTCCATTGCAGATGGAGACTGGTCTGTTCCCAACGGTATGATCTTAGTCGACTTGCGCAATCGGGAGGTATCGAAAGTGAACCTGTCGTCTGCTGATAATTTTAAAGCCATTGCCTGGCTCGAAAATAAAAAGAGATTTTTAATAGTACAGCAGATGGACTCTAAAGATTATCGAGATGAGCAGAGCAGAGGTCCCCAAAATCCGGAATACTATTTGTTGAATCCTGAAGACGAAACACTTGAAAAGATTACCGGAAACTTCAAACCGCTGGAGCAGACAACATATCGATTTTTACAAAAAGTGGAGGGAGAAAATCGATATTGGGCCGCCATACCTCAGTATGATACTCAATTTTCGAAAAGGCAAACGGTAATCGGTGTCTATGACACAGAGAGCTTTGTATTTTCACCTTACCTTGAGTTACCTGGAATTGTTTTTAATTCAATGGATATGTGGGTTGATGAAGCCAATAAAACTATATATGTTGTATACAATGGTCATTTGTTGAAATTTTCATTGTAGCCACAAATAGTTTAAACTGGCAGTCTGCATTTTTTCCATTCGATAATGACGATCAATAACAACGCAACAGAAATAATACCGAGGGCCCAGCTGGGGTTTTGTCCAACCGTAAAAGGGACCCTGTTCAGGCGGCGCCACCCGAATGAATAATCCAAACCCGATCACTTTTACCAAAAGGTAGGGAACAATGAACCACAATACCCCATCGGCAAATGGGTTTTGTTTTTGCTCCGTTCGCCTGCCCTTTGTGTCACCGGAAGCGCAAAAAAGAATTTCCGTAGAAATGTATTGACATTGGGAAAAAAGTTTAACAAACTGTTCTACATTTTATCGTTTAATGTGCTTTTATCTACAGAAACAAGCAGACATACAATGAAAGGCCAAAAATCATTATTTTTATTATCGATTTTTATTTGCATAACAATCGTGGCGATTCAATGCACGGCAACAAATAAAATTACAACTATATTCAAAGGCGACGGTTCTC
>JBEQLE010000132.1:0-5512 GCA_040326155.1 Leptospirales bacterium
CAAGTAACCAAAGGAATGATCTCTGATCAATATAATGTGGTTATTCCTGTCGTGCATGGTCGAGAAAAAATATCGGTCAGTTTTACGTTTCCTGTGAGCCAGGGGGTGCATTACCTTAGCGCAATTGTGGATACATCAGATGTTCTAAGTGAAACAGTTGAAAACAATAATGTGTTTGGACCTGTCGCGATTTCTGTTGGTAATGGTTTATCTGATGATGCGCTTGAAGTTTCAAATGCAGTGGAAAATGATACAGCGGCCAACGCATTGGCGGTTGACCCAGACAGATACAACCAACTTGTTGCCATCGATGAAGATTGGTATCTGTATACATTAGAACCGGGAAAAACATTGCAAACAGCAATTTATTTTGTACATGCATCCGGAGATATTGACGCATTTTTCTACCGTTATGATGAAATTATTTCCGATTATGTTCTTTTGAAAAGTTCCGCTACGGCAACAGACAATGAGGCGCTTTCGTATAGAAATAACAGTTCCGAGTCAATGGATATTTTTATACGCATACTTCCTTTAGAACATGCAAACACATATTCCATGGATATAAAAAATTTAACGGTGGGTGGTTACCCCGACTTAATAATTGCTTCTATGGTTTCGTATCCAATAAACCCCGTGGCCGGCGAGATTGTAAGAACGACGATTGCCGTAGAAAATTCAGGGACGGCTCCAACGGCAGATACAAGTTATTTAGACTTTTATAATACATCGGGAAAACCTGATTTTGGACAATACGGAGATTTGTTTCAAATTATTCCTTCGGGCCTTTTGCCAGGAGAAAAAGTTTATATAAATTTTGAGTATAAGATGGAGGGTGGAGATTACCATTTATATGCCATTAGTGATACTGATAATATAATAGAAGAATCGGTAGAGTCGAATAATATTTTCGGACCGAACCTCATTCAGGTATCACCCGAAACAAACAAAAATATATCGGCTGAAAATATGAAGGTAACGGTTAACGGCAGTAATATAACAGTCCTTTTAAACATTGGCGGCGCATACCTTGCCGCAGGTGAGACTTTCAACATTAAATTAGACATGGTAGATTCTCTTGATAACACAACTGCAAAAAGTGTGTATGAATGGGATGATATTATTTATACTCATACATTGAATAACACCGGAACTGCGTCCATTACGTATACCTTAAAAGCCGATTCCTATGTTCCTTCTGGAACATATTATCTGAGAGTAAAACTCGATTCAACGAATCTTGTTTTCGAAGCAAATGAGTTAGATAACGTCAAATATAGTAATTCAATTTCAACATCCAACACTGGCACACCGTATTGGATAGAGACCGTTGAGGTTACAGGCCCAGCGGAAGCTGACACTATAGTGGAAGCTGATACTATAATGGAAGTTTATAAATATACCGGGAACGCTTTAAACCGTAATCCTGCCACTGTGAATTCTATAGACCTTGAACTAATACGAAAAAGCGATAACATGGTTTCACACCGAAGTGGTGCATATCTGAACCTGGAAGCGGGCTCTTATTTTATTCGAATTTACGGAAAAGGGGAATCGACAGGTGCCTACCAGATTGGCGTACGAGGCGGTTATGCAACGCAAATACTACCAGATGCGTCCAACGGAGTATTAAACGAAAGTGAAAACAGTTTTACCCAGGCAACATTGTTAGAACCAGGAGAGGGACGTGTTGAATATATTTCGTCCACGACAGATGAAGACTGGTATTTCGTTACCGTTTACGCTATTGATACTTACCAGGTTGCTGCGGCTAGCAACGATACTGTAAAAGTTGAACTTTATCGGTATGAAAGCGCAAATTGGACCGGTGTATCTAATGTTACGAAAGATCAACTTAGACTTATTGCAAGCCAGACAGATTTCGGAACTTTCGGAAGTGTACGCTCTATGCTCGGAACAGGAAAATATTTTATAAGAGTTTTCAGCGACCCCGGGTTTTCACCATCTTATGGTATTGTTTTTTCTGAGACTTTAATGCAACGACCTTATGTATATGGAACAGATGGCGCTATGGATCTGTTTGAGAATGATACAGGAATTGTGTATTCAAAAACTATTTTGCCGGGAACTGCCCAATTCCACACACTGTTTTTACAGATTGAAGATGAAAGCCAGCCTCCGGTGGATGGTATAATTCCTCTGCTGAAAATCGACGACGAGGATTGGTATTTTTATGAAATACAAAAATAGCTATTGCAATATTCCCTGGAGTAAATAATGAAAATAAAGAAAAATAGTATATGGCTTTTATTGTTTTTTGCAACAGGTGCAATTGCCCCGGTTTTTTCAAAAGGTGTTATATCAATAACAGATATAAGAGCAAAAGAGAAAGAACAGCGCTCCAAAAATGAGAACCAAAAGAAAGAGAAAACAAAGAACAATGTAGAGCGAGAAAACAGAAGCAAGGAAAATGTCAGAAAGCGAAATTCTGACAAACAGCAAGGAAGAGTGAAAAGACAGAGAAAGATCGCAGGCAGGCCAAAGAAAAAGAGCGCCGCGAAAATAGCAATAAATAATATTTGGAGAATGATTCATGTTTCAAAAGGGAAAAATTAAAACCTGGTTCAAAACTGTTACCTGGATAATACTAATACATTTTATATCACCAACCTTTGCCCCTGTTTTTGCACAAAGCCAGACGGGGACCGAAAAAAGATTGCAAGGAGTTTCTAAACAAATACAGGGAGAAGATAAAGAACAAACCGGAACATCGGATAGACCTGGAAAAAAGAAAGGCAAAAGAGTTGCCTATAACCCTGATAATGATATAATCGACAAAGTAGAATTTCGAAGAACCCGCCTTGAAATACCCCGAGGTGCGTTGAAACAAGCCACAAAAATTGGCATACGTCCGCTATTAGAAAATGAAGTGCCCGGATTAAAAGGTGGAATGAACAACGTGACGGATGACTACCACGGTTACGAATTTACACCGCACGGAACAGCATTTCAAAAACCAGTTCGCGTAGTCATGCCATACGACCCCCGATTTATACCGGAAGGGTACGCAGAAGAAAATATTTTTACTTTTTATTATGAGGAAGAAAGACAAGAGTGGATTCGTTTAAAAAGATTAAAGGTAGATAAGAAGAATCAGGTCATTATAAGTATGACCACCCACTTTACTAAAATGGTAAATTCAACATTGAGTCTACCTGAAAGTCCAAAGCCCCAGGCGTTTAACCCGAATACAATTAAAGATATAAAAGCCGCCGACCCCTCGGCAGGCATCGCCATGATAGAACCCCCGAAGGCAAATTCAAATGGATCGAATAGCCTTCAATACCCCATACAATTACCACCCGGCAGAGCCGGCGTAGCGCCCCAACTTGGTATTTCATATTCTAACTCTGCAGCGCAGACCTGGCTCGGAGCAGGGTTTGACTTGAGCGTCCCATCCATTGGTATTGATACCCGATTCGGAGTTCCCAGATACACCGGTTCGGAAACGTATACATTGAATGGCTCAGAACTTGTGAAAATAGGAACGTCCAACGGAGCCTCGCGTTATCGCATGCGAGTGGAGGGAGCGTATCAAAAAATTGAAAGATATGGAGGCAACACAGGAAATTACTACTGGGTGGTAGTTGATAAAAACGGAACCAAAATGGTTTTTGGCAAAAGTGAAAATTCACGCCTAAAAAGCTACAGAAATATAAACGGACATAAACCTGTTTTTAAATGGAACCTGGAAAAGACAATAGACACCAACGGAAATACAATTAGCTATACATACTTTATTGATAAGGAAAGCAGTAACTATTCAAAAGAACCCTACAGACAGATTTACCTTTCTAATATAAACTACACGGGAACAACTGATGGAGAAAATACAACTTCAGGTAAATATAATGTAGATTTTATTCGTGAGACAAGACCGGACAAGCGAATGGATGCCAAAAGCGGTTTTAAAATATTTAATCGATACCGATTATCTAAAATAGAGGTCAAGTTTGAAAGTGAAATTATTCGCAAATATAAACTTTCTTACAGTGAGAGTAATTCAAGCAAAAAAAGTCTTCTTACTAAAATTACAAACACAGATGCAGATGACAAAGAATTTTTTAAGTATACATTCGAGTATTTTGATCTACCCAAACAAAGTTCTGGATATAAAGCATTTGGAAATTCCATAGAAACGTTAAAAAGTCCGATGAAGATAAATGCAAATTATACGGAACCGGACCTTGGAACCAGCGGGCAGGGTTTTGGATCTTTTCTGAGTAATGTGAAAGGAGCAAATGACCCGACTTTTGCGACAAGCTATTCGACCAGCGCAAGCTTCAGTTATTCATTAGGTTTTTATTTTGGAATAAAATCGGCGGGAATTGGAGTTGGAGTGAGTGTAGGCCAGGGGGCCGGGCGAAATAATACACTTTTTGCAATGCGAGATATTAATGGCGATAATTTACCTGACTTGCTTTATAAAAATCAGGACCAGAATAAATTTAAAGTAAGTTACCAACAACCGGGGAACACGTATGGACCTGTAGAGAATTTCGATTCACCCAACTTTAAATGGGACTCTTTGGCAGATAAAGTTTTTAAGAAATTTATAAAAATACTTAAGGGACCAGTTCGCGTTTTAAAATCTATAGCAAGCGCAGCCAAAGCCGCAAGGCGCGCCGTCCGCTCGATTCCTTTAATAGGCAAATTTTTAGCAAAACTTCTTTTTGGTTGGCTTGATAGTTTTATACAATCTGTTAATATGGTAGTTGCCATTGTAAACAATTTAAACAAACTACCTCTTTTTAGTCCAAACCAGAATATAAGCGTAGACGCAAATAAAAGTTTTCAGCTAAGCGCCAGCGCCAGTTTTACATCCGGGGCCGGAGCTTCGTTAGGGTTTTCCACTTCAAAATCAACTGGTGAAATTACCTTAACTGACTTTAACGGTGATGGATTTGTAGACTACCTTGGTAAAAAGAATGGCAAACCTCTTTATTATAAAGAAAATATAAACGGAAACAAACATGTTAAAAAGACCCTTGGAGGTGTTTTTGAAACTGACCCGATTGGAACGGGGGAAGTCGTAGATTCCATAAACGAGGAATTTCCTCTTGTTGACTCGGTGATTGCCTGGGTGGCGCCAAAAGAGGGACGAGTGACCATAAATGGAAGCTCAAAAAAACTGCTCGAAGGCGGAGACGGTGTGCGTTTGTTTATATTTAAAAATGATGCCTACGACGATATAATCTGGCAAAAAATTATAGGGCCCGAAGACACAAAACGATTTAACCACTCCATAGAGTTAGACGTAAAACCCGGAGACATTATACGTTTTGCTGCAAACTCAATTTATGATATTGAATTTGACGAAGTACAATGGAACCCCGAAATTGAATATACAAAAATAATAAAAAATCGAGAAAACAGAAATTACAAATGTGACTCTGATATTAGCGAGCATTGCGTAGAAAGTAAACTGATGGGTAAAACCGTACTGGTTACAAACCGACAGGACTTTTACTCCTTTCAAGAAGATTTCTAC
>JBEQLE010000133.1:0-5489 GCA_040326155.1 Leptospirales bacterium
ATAATATTTACATATGAAGAAGAATGAACTAACAGAAAACGATTTTAAAAAACTCGAACTTGCGGTAAAACTACTTGCTACAATACTTACCCTGATTAGCATATTTGTGGGAATATGGCTATTTAATCACGAACAATCAATCAATGATATAAATGAATTCAAACGAAATATGTGGCATACGCGAATGAATATTTATATGAAAACGTCAGCAACGGCGAGTAGAATTGCAAACAGTACTGAAAAAAAAGAGCTATTAAAAAAATATATTAATGACTTCTATGCTTTATATTGGGGTGACATGATTATTGTACAAGATGAAAAGGTAGGCATTGCAATGAAAAATTATCATTTGGAGATACAAGATTTTCTTATAGGGCATTCAGAAGTTGATCGATTAAAGATTCGAGCTTATGAGCTGTCGGAAGCTTTCAAAACTTCAGCAAAAGAATCATGGGAGGTTATAAAATGATTAAAAAGTTAGTGGTGATAATTCTGCCAATTATGCTAATAACAAGTTCAACTACAGTAACACCACAAAGTAAAAATAAGGGTATTGAAAAAATATATTATTTAATCGTAGGTAATTCTTATTATGACCAAAATATGCTATTTGAAGACACACCGTTCGAAAATCTTCAAGGAGCAAAGCGAAGCGCGGAATTGATAGAAACATATATAAAAGAAAATTCAAAATCAGAAGGCATTATATTACTTTCAAAAAAAAATAATCTTTTAAAAAGAGAAACATTTTTTACAGCATTAGAGAATATTATAAAAAAAATTGAAAATGATAAGGCAAATTCCCTATTGATTGTCTATTTTTGTGGTCATGGAGTCACAGATGGTATTGGCTGGAACCTTTTTTTAATCCCCGGAGCTTTTAGGGGTAACAAAAAAGAGCTTACTACAAGTATTGAAACTTTCGCACAAAAAGCTATATATGTAATGGACATATACAAAGTTCTCGAAAAAGTTAAATTTCCACATATAGTAATGTTGGATACTTGTTATGAAGGCGAAGAATCCAAATTAACCCCAATGATATTCTCGGAAGCATTACAGGAAAATTTAACTAACATTTCGAATATAGTTCGTTACATGAATCAATTTCACACTGATAGTGCTTTTTTGTTTTCTACAAAACCAGGTAGTTATGTTCCAATGGTTGAAAATCCAAAGTACCCATCATCAGTTTACAATGTCGGACCCCTGGCCAGAAGATTTGCATTGGTATTCGAGAAATTTAAAAGAAGTAGGGTAAATATGACCTATGGTGATTTGATAAGGCATATGATATCCAATGATCTGGATAGTAAAACAAAGCCAGCGTTAACATATGTGGAGAAATCCTTTTTTAATATGAATATTTTTACCTTCGACTGATAAGTTATGATAACAGTAATTCAGAATGTGCTTTTGTAACGATGGCATTTTGTTAATAAATGGAATACACTAGAGCATTTTCCAATATCTCTTTCTTCCACACACCCACACCCTCCAAAAACCCCACTCAACAATACCCAGAAATACCGCGATTGCTAACGTTGAACGAACACCGTTCCTGTTACACCTTTACACATAGATTTTACAATGCGACGTCGTCACCCTTTATCAAAACTATACACTTTACAGGGCGAATGCAGGACAATCGAAAAAAGTTTAAGGCGTCGCCAAAAAGGTTTCATCCCAGGGGGCTTACGATCTTGTTTGAAGATCATGATATTCTGGTGGTTGTTAAGGCCAGTAGTCAGCGACAGCACACTGCTTCCCGAAAAATATTTCGCGACAAGCATTCCGATAATTCAGTAATTACATTTTCCTGAATATGTGCAGCTATCTATTTGTTATTGACCGAAATTAGAAGCTTTGTATAGTAGCTATCATGAACGAAAAAAAGAGACGTTTTCGACAATTTATTCTTCCAGGTATATTTATTGTAGGTGTGGTATATTTCATGGCTGAACCTGTACGTGCGAATTCGGGTGGATATGTTTCTGGTAAGGATTGTGTAAATTATATTTTGCCGGAAAAGCCAAAAAACAACGACGCACTGTTAAAAAAGATTAAAACGATTTTGCAGGAAAAAGATAAGCAAGGGTATATGGCCATTCAGTTTGTTTCTAGTTTCTCGAAAAAGTATTGCAAGGAAAATGCCAATATGTATCTGCAATACATAAATAATGAATTTTACGATAACCTGGAAAATGCTCTGCAAACCGTTGTTCATGAAACTTACCACACGTATACAACCACCTATGGTTTATTGCTAAATGGTAAAGTTATTGCACCTCCCGAGGGAGCGTCCGGGGTGCCAGGAAACGTCGTGTGGATTCGCAGTAAATATCCAGCCTATGCTTTTTACTTTATGGACTCAGGCCACCATACGGTCCGACTTACCCGAACCTTTGCGGCCCAGGAGCTTGTTCCACAAATACCAAAAGAGTTCAGAACGTTCCGGTTCGATCCATATATTGATCCTGAATCGTCCTCTACCTCAACGCAAGAATACGGCGTTTATGGTTTACTCGATGAATTTCACGCCTATTATCACGGGTTTATTACCGGGCATAATGTGATGGATAAAAGCTCCATAAATACATTTAACGTGCATGGCGCTCCCTTTTATGAGTTCAAATTTTTTATATTGAAATACCTTATTTACGCTCAGAAAAAGCATCCAGAAATATATAAAGAAATAATAAACAATGCTGATTTTAAAAAAGTGTTTCTAAACCTTCACGATAAATTTGAAAGTCTCGTGAAGCCACATATTGCTAAAGAGCGAAAGAAGTTTTTAAAAGCACTTGAAAATGAGGTCAGCTATTCGATTGACGGAGTAAAGTATCTGCCCAAAGATTATGCGAAAGCGTTTGAGCAGGGGTCCGGTTTTAAGGACTCTTACACTTTAAAAAAAGAACTCGAAAAACCCGTGTACCAAAAATTAATGCAAAGGTTGCGAAAATAACCAATTTGAACTTTGTTTCGAAAAAACAGTAAACTGAAATGCATACAAGATATCTAAATACGGAAAGTATACAAAGAGAGGCCCTTCAAGAGGGTTTTTCGGGTGCATACTTTTTAAACGATGTTGGTGTTTCAGAAGGGTTTCAAGATTTTTACAACAGTTACTTGAAAACCGATAACCGGGCCGATCTTCATTATCTTGAAAACACGGATGTTAAATTCGACGCATCCAAAATTTTTTCTGGTGTTAAAAGCATAGGGGTATTTCCATTTCCTTATTATAATCTGGAGGTGGAACAAAAACTTAAAGAGAGTAATTATAAAATAGCCCGTTACGCCTGGGGTCGTGACTACCATAAAAGCCTGAAATCGAAACTGAAAAAAGTCTGTAAAGACCAGGGAGACTTTCGCGTGGTCTGCGACAGCACACCGCTTCCCGAAAGATATTTAGCGGCGAAAGCCATGGGGGAGTCTGCTTTTGTTGGGCGAAATGGTATGCTCCTGGATAAGCGGTATGGAAGTTATTTTTTGCTGGCGTTTGTTTTATTCGAACGTGAGTTACAGCCCGCGGTCGGAAATTCCTCATCAGGGGGAAAACCACATACTGCTACCACCGACGAATTTCACCGATTTAAACACTGCGGTGAATGTCGAAAGTGTATTGATGCATGTCCGGGCAATGCGTTAAATGGTGACGGTACGCTTGCTGCGTCTAAATGTTTTTCTTATTGGAGTACCTCGAATCGCTCGGCGCAGGTCGATTTAAAAGCAGCGATAAATCGGTGGGTTTTTGGTTGCGATATTTGCCAGGAAGTTTGTCCGTATAATAAGGAACCCGTGGCTACACTTGATTCGGATTTTTCACCGCGCAATGTGGCAATTGAAATATCGAAGGGGCGGCTTGATTTTAAGGACGACGAATTATACGGGACAGTTTTTCAGAGATTGCAAAAGGAGATTATACAGCGCAATAAAGACTATGTTGACTTTTGATCTTTTGTTTCAGATTCAACTTCATTCTCTTTTTCAGCTGGGTTAAGATCAGGTTCGGTGGTTTTAAGTACAGGCGTTTCAGCTTCTGTTTTTGCGCCATCGACCGGATTGGGGTTTTCACCGGGCCTGCCTTCTAAAAAGTTATTTTCCTCTTCTTCGATAGCTGGAGGAGGCGGTAATGGGTCATGAAGGGGGCAAAAAAAGTCGGGCTCTGTTCCGGCCAGAAAAGGGTGCTCCACCTGTTCTAGACATAACGATTCGTCATGAGGCACACCTCCAGAGACAGGACAAAAGTTTTCGTAGGTTATATTATCCAGAGTATATATTTCAGAGAAGTTTTTAGACGGTGAATTTCGTTTTGAACTTACGATATAGTTTATCCAGGCCGGGGAGCAAAGAGATCCTCCCGAACGTCCGTTTCCTAAAGATGCGTTATAGTCGCTACCAACCCAGACAATGCTGACTTCATCGGAAGTAAGCCCGACAAACCAGGCGTCTTTATACCCCGAGGTGGTTCCCGTTTTTCCCGCAATCTGGTAAGGTATTCTGTCGGGATATTTTGTTCGATAACGCGAAACCCAGCTGGCGGTACCGTTTGGTGTAAAAACTCCCTGCATCATATTGATTAAAACAAAAGAAGTGGAAGGGTCGACCACATGTCGTGAATCTTCACTTTTCGGTTCATACAAAGTTTTATTGTTTTGCTGAACTTTTAATATATACTTAGGGGTGACGCTTAAACCATTATTGATAAATGCTCCATACGCCATGGCCATTTCAAGCGGGGTAAATTCGACTGTACCCAGCGCCACACCGATTTCTGCTGGAATCCGTTTTTTTATGGTTCCGTAATCAATGTTTAACAGATCTGCCATTAGATCACGCAGTTTTTTATGACCGACCTGCTCCATAAGGCGAACAGCAACCGTGTTTCTGGAGCGTTTTAAAGCCTCGTAAACGGTAATATCGCCCAGGTACTTATAGTCATAATTTTTGAATGTAAAACCACCTTTTGAAAAAGGGGAGTCGCTGACAATTGTTGCCGGCGTAACATACTCATTGAGAAGAGCCAGGTAATATACAAAGGGTTTCATTAAACTTCCAACCTGGCGGTAAGCTTTTAAAGCCCGGTTAAACTGGTTTCCTGTAGAAAATTCCGTCCCCCCAATCATGGTCAGAACATGACCGGTCGAGGGTTCCAGGGAGATAAAAACACCGTTTGTCTGGTCTTTTGCGGCCTGGTATTTTATTTTGTTTTTAGCCGAAGCCTTTGTAATCAGTTTATCGTAATATTCTTTTTGCTTTTTAATCTGTTTCGCAAGCATTTCTGTGGCTATTTTTTGTTTGCCATAATCCAGAGTTGTGTAGACTTTTAAGCCCCCTTCGGTTATGACCTCAGATGAGAACTGTGTTAAAAGTACAGACTTTATATAATTTAAAAAGAAGGGAGCCCGGTTAAGACGGTAGGCTCGGTCTGGAAAATCGCCAATAGAAGAAATCATTGTTTCTTCTATTGTTTTAACATTCCATCG
>JBEQLE010000134.1:0-5478 GCA_040326155.1 Leptospirales bacterium
TCACCGAGTCCCCATACATTTTTAACCGCCGATTGGGCTACTCCAGTTGATATTATAACCGAAGTCACGTCCGATGCTGATGGGGCTTACTCTATAACGTTGACTCCGGCGGATGTAAGTTACCCGGCAGAGACGGTGTATTTTACAGATTCGCCTACGAAACGAATTACGATAACCACCACAGGCCTGGTTGCCGGTAAATCTTACGAAATACAAAACTTTACCGACAAAAAAGATATCGGTTCTGACGGAGATTCCATCTGGTGGGCGGTTAATGGTGACCCTTACGCTTTTGAAATTTCGAGACAACCGAGCGGGCAGGTGTGTTCCATTGTTTCAAGCCAAGCCACGGACCTTCCTTACGGTACACTGACCGGGGTTATAACCCTGAATGTCGACTGTAAAGATGGATATTCGGTGAACAACCAGGTATTACCGAGCGATCCGAGTGCTAAAGATAATTTTCTTGTTGGTATGTTATATACTACCTTGTTTAGTTCCACTACATATACGAACCCTACCGGTATGGCTATTGGCGGGGACATCATGTATGTGGTAGATTGGCCGGGTAACTTGTACACGGCTCCGCTAGCCGGGGGTGCGCCGACAGCCCATCCCATATCAGGCGGGACTCTAAATAATCCAAGCGGTCTCGTGACGGATGGTCAATATGTGTATGTTGCCGATCGCGGTAATCACCGAATTGTAAAAATTCTGGTGAATACAACTCCGAGCGCGCCTAGAACCACGTACGAGTTAACTGTGGTGGCGGGAACCACAGGTGTATCGGGAACACCCGTAGATACCGCCGACCCTTTGCTGGCCAAATTTAACCAGCCTGAAGGTTTAGTTCTAAAAGATAACTACCTGTATGTGGCCGACCGTTTAAATAATTCCATTCAAAGAGTTCATCTACCCACGGGCGCAGTCATCTTGTTTGCTGACATGAGTTCAGTTTGTGAGCAACCGGTTGGCCTTGCTTCGAATGATACTTATTTGTTTGCCGCTTGTTTTGCCTCAAATAACATAGCAAAAGTCCATTTGACTACACAAGCCGTCAGTAATGTAGCCGGACTTCCCGGCGTGGGTAATTCCGGCGTTGTCGACGGAGTCGGTAATTCGGTTCGTTTGACCAACCCCACCGGTTTGATCTATATAGGCAACACCTTAATTTTTTCCGAGTGGAACAGCGGCTACCTTCGTCGCATTAATATTTCCAATATTAATTCCCCTGTGGTAAAAACCGTATTGGGCCATGGTGTCGTTGCGGCCACGGTAGCGCCCGCCGATTTTTCCCTGGTGCAGTTTAATAACGCCCAAATGCTTTCAACGGACGGGGAATCGATTTATTATTCTGACTATAATAATAACAATATTTTGAAAATGACAAACGGGCTGGCTGCACACTACAAATTGGCCGGCGACACGAAAGATTCCAGTGGAAATAGTTATAACCTGACAGGCGCTGCGACATCTGACACCTCGGATGGTCCGCATGGCTCGAACAGTACATCCTATAATGTCAGTTCGGCAATACTAAAAACAGCAATTAATGTATATCCCACAAAAAATAATACAAATGTAGCAATCACAGCCTGGGTGAAGTGGAACGGGACAAATGACCCAGGCGGGCAAGTTATATATTATAACGGTGATGGCGGAAGTGATGGCTATGGTTTATTGTTGAGTGCAACTGATTTTATTCACGAACTTTGCGGCGGCGTATCAAGTAACTCGTCTACCGTAAAAATTCCCGCAGGTGTCTGGACACATTTATCTCAGGTAGAAACTGGTGCCGGCTGGAAAACCTATATGAACGGTGTTGATGTGGGGCTTCCCGGTTGCAATCTGGCCAGGGCACCAGGATCTTGGATTCCTAATACAGGTTTCTCCGTAGGTGGAACGAATGCCGGAGACCGCTTTCAAGGATCTATTGCAGATGTTCGTGTCTACAACCGCGCAATTTCGACCGCAGAAATCAAACGTCTTTCAACCCGCATTCCCGACGGCTTGGTGGCACATTATCCATTCGATGGTAGCTCTGTGGATTATTCCAATTATAGCCGAGCCATGGCAGAGACAGGCGCACCTGATACTACCGCTGCGAACAGGTATGGCGTACCAAACAGCGCTTACTACCTTGACGGAGTAGACGATAAAATCGGCTCGGTTGCAACCAGTGGCACCGGATTACCTTTGGGCGCAAGCGACAGAACGGTGTGCGGTTGGTTTTCTCCCGATAAGCTTGCCGGAGTTTGGTACAGTCCGTTAAATTATGGAGCTAACCCGACTTCAACAGATGGAGATACCTATGGCATTGGATTCTCGGACGCAGGTCTTACATCTACATGGGTATACGGGGTTGCACCGCTTTATGATTTGGAAGGCTCCGCAGCTGTATCTCATAACTGGATGCACTGGTGTGGAGTGTATGACGCCGGAACTTCCAAACAATATATAAATGGAAGGAAGGATGTTCAGGGAGGCAGAGCCGGTGTGAATACGCTACCCGGTCCTGTTCGAATTGGGTTTTTTTCACATGTGGCAGATTTATATAAAGGCGATATCGACGACGTCCGCATATACAACCGCGTTCTTTCTGACAAAGAAATTCTCATTCTGGCCGACAAACCGTTTAACCCCACCGAGGGTCTTGTGGTATGGTATCCTCTCGATGATGGCGTTGGTGCGACCACGATTAAAGATCGAAGCGGCAATGGAAATAATGGAACACCTTATGGAGGGGGATCTGCAGGTTCGGCTTTGATGACAACACCAGATCCTCACGCTAACGCAGATGGTGCCCTGAGTTTAAACGGAAGCAATGATTACATGAACACGGGTACAACCGCAGCGCCTTATACCGACAACTTTGCTGTTTCACTCTGGGTCAAATGGGCAGGACCCAATGCATCTGGAGGTCAGAGAATTATCACGAATGGAATTTATGGTGTAACCGGGAATGGAATTACTCTTGAAATCTGGAAACCAGATCATGCTACATACCCCAACGGGCTGGCTCTATACAGAAATGCGTTGAACTGGAATGGGGCCAAAGATGCAAACTTGAACAATGTGATCTTACCCCTGCATACCTGGGTACATATAACGATCTCAAGAGATAATGGAACCTGGTCATGGTATCTGAATGGAACAGATGTCAAGCCGGCTGCACTTGATTCGACAGAAAATGTGACAGCTTTTACAGCCGCTTCAAAAGTCATGATTGGATCAAACAATTTTGGAAATGATAACTTTAACGGAGCCATTGCGGACGTACGTATTTACAATCGCCCATTAAGCCAAATCGAAGCAGCAAGACTGGGTACGCAGGTTCCCGATTCGCTGGTAGCGTATTATCCGATGAGCGATGCTATAGCCAGCCCACCTGCCGGAACAACAACAGCAGACATTACGGCGCTTTCTAATACCGGTACACTTGCAGGTACCACCCGACCCACTGGCACAAAGGATCGATTCGGCAATGCCAATGCAGCTTATCTTTTTGATGGAGCGGATGATCGCATAGATACATCGGTTGACATTGATAATGATGTCTTTCTAACGGGAACCGTTACTGCCTGGGTGCAGCCAGGCAAAGTAAACTATGGAACGGACAATCAGATTATCTGGAGCAATGATGATACTGACTGGGATAGAGCCGCAACGATTGCAATTAATTCTTCCAGTCTGAGTTTTGGGGATTATTTTAATGGCACTGATGGACTTGGTCCCTACTCGGACCCGGCAACTATCGGGCAGGATACATGGAGTCATATTTCTGTAATTTACAACTCTACCGGCCAAAATTCGATTTATATAAATGGCAGATTTACTGGATCCTATCAATCTGAGGGAGCTGTAGGTAAGACAGTAAAGACGATGAGTTTGGGTTCAAACCCAGCTGGTGGCGTTCCATATCAAGGGGCAATCGACGATGTACGTGTTTACAACCGGGTTCTATCGGCTGAAGAAATTCGTGCAATTTCGGGTTATCACCCCATGCAGGTGAGTAGTTGGGATCCGGTTGTGGCAAATAGTTCACTGCAACTTCATCTGTCGGCTGAGACTTGTTCAAAGGGGGGCACTGCATGTACAGATGGGGGAGTTGTGGATACCGTTTTCGATGTCAGCGGTAACGGTTATGATGTAACTCAGGGCACGGGGGCCAGGCAGCCAACATATCTTGCCAGTTCGCCCACGTTACATAATCAACCCACCATCAAGTTCGACGGAACAAACGACTGGCTCGGCGGTGTAGGCACCGGTGTAAATTCCGAAAGTGATACCATCTTTACGGTTACGACGAATATACCCTCCGGCACCGGTTTTGTCCCTGCTATTTTCAGTATAGGTCATTGTGACGGTGGAACAAACGATAAGTTTATATATTTGGACGATAGTGTTTCTCTATACCCTATTTACGGTGTTTGCAATGTTGGTGAAAATATTTCTCTTAACCCGGTTACCGGTTTATCTGCAAATATTTTCGGGTTCGTCAGCGACAGAACGCTTGCATCGCCTACCTATAACAAATTTTATTCTTTCGTAAACGGAAGCATCGATATGAACAAAACACCAGTGAACTATAACCCCGCAATGACGTCATCAGATATTACCGTAGGTGCAAGATACGGAACAAATGTCCCCCGACAAAGCTATTTAAAAGGGGAGATCGCCGAGATTCTTTATTTCAACGCTGCACTAAACACCAATTCGACGTATCCAAAATTCAGCGGTGGTTTTTACACCGACAGTGAAATTGTCGAATGTTACCTTTCGGCAAAATACGGTATTCCGATTATTCGTTCTTACAGCGGGCCTGTATGTCCGTAAATATCAAGTTGCACTTGCGGTTAATTGCCTTGACATATTGTAAAATTCAAATACTGTGTATCTAAATCGACTTTCGCCATATTCAGCCCACTGGAAAATAAAAATGTACCGCAAAATACCTATATTGCTTTCTATTTGCATAACAATCGTGGCGATTCAATGCACGGCAACAAATAAAATTACAACTATATTCAAAGGCGACGGTTCTCTTATTTTCAGTGAAACCGAACTCGATATTGCAGAAGGCGCTCTTGCTGGAAATTTCAATATTACGCTTGCGGCAAAACCCACGCACGATGTCTCTGTTTCGCTGGCTGTTTCTGACGATACCGAAATTATTATTTCACCGGAAAATATTACGTTCACTTCTGATGATTACGATATTCCGCGCGTGATCGTTGTATATGGCATCGCCGATTGTACAACCGACGGTGACCAAAACTCGATAATAAGCGTAACGGAAGTTACAAGTAAAGATACAAGGTTTCGCTCTTCTTCGAACTCCTATTTGCTGGTGAATGAAGTCGATGTAACGGTACGCGATAATGCATTAAACGTTCCCGAATTATTGATTCTTTCAGATAAAACGACTCTCGAAACTTCAGAAAGTGGTGCTAACGATAAATTTCTGGTTTCGCTGAG
>JBEQLE010000135.1:0-5470 GCA_040326155.1 Leptospirales bacterium
ATGCCGCCCTTGAAGCTGTCGGGGCCGTGCGCACAAATATATCGAATATCAACATGAAAACGCTCAAGAACCTTCTCGGCCGGCTTTGCCAACTGTTGAACGGGGTCAAGAATATTATTTACAAAAACGAGTTCAGAAACTTTTTCAACTCGAAGATACCTATACGGGAATTGTTCATGGTTCCTACCCATATAACGTAAAGATTGACACAAAAAGACAAAATGCGGAATGTGATTGCCCGGCTGAATATCCATGCAAACACCTGATCGCCACAGTCTATGCAATATCATCGCGAAAAAGAAGTTCAGATAAGAATTCAGGTATAAAGAGACAAGAGGGAATTTCACACGAAACCGGGCCCGAAAAACACTTCGCTCAAGAACTCGTTCTGGTAATCGACGGTAATTATACCTGTAAAATAATGCAAAGGAACATAAAAACTAATCAATTTAGACCGATTAAATCGATAACCACATCCATAAAATTGCCCCATCATTTTGTTCTTGAACCGCGATTTTTTCATCGCTTTGGCTACTTAACCCAACGCCATGAACATAACTTTGTGGAAGAAGATCGCCAATTAAAGCTTTTACCCAGATACTTTGTAGACGGAAAACCTATGAAATTTTGCGGGAATATTCCCGTTCAACACCGACTCATAAAATATCCCGAAACGCAAGAGGAGGATAAATATTACTTAGAATCTTATTATATAATTCCCGAAACAGGCAAAGAAGAAATCCTTAAAAGTCACTCCTTCTTAGAAGATAGCTTAAATCTCGGTCATATGTATTTCAGGGAAGCCAATAAACCAGCCCAAAGCGCAACTTCCGAGCCATCTGAATTTGGTAAAACGGACCATTATGACTATTTTATGGTACAAAAGTCAATTGCCATAATGGGAACTCTTGCCAGGTATCAATTTAATTATGTAAAACTATCCATCGAAGATCTGGTTATTTTACAAGATCAACTCGAACAAGTCGATATAGAAAATCTACTAGATTACCTTCCACGGGTTTTTAACCACGGACCAACCACCACCCTGTCGATTTACCCAGAAGAAGGAAAACGTTTAAAAATACGCGGCAAGTGGGAATTTATCTATGTAAGTACAAAAGCAGTGTCAGAAAACGAGGAAAGGTTTTCAAGGGTTTTTGCCGGTAAAAATTCCGATAAACGACTTTCCCGATTTGAGATTGTAAATAAACGCGCACGATCTACCATACAACATGAAAAAAGTCCGAATGGTAACTTTGCCACCATAGATAACATTGCCGAAAAACAGATGATTGATGCACTTACAGGCTCTCCCTTTTTCAAAGGACGAAAAGGCGGAATCGTGTTAACGACCTCCACGGCACGAAATTTCATAACAGAGGGAGCCACCGAACTAAAAAAGCTCGGCGTAAAAATACAAATTCATCAATCTCTTGCCAGACTTATGTCTTCAGAAAACGCATTGAATATTAGTTTCGAAATTAACGAAACCAGTGGAATCGAATGGTTTGATGGTCAAATTGAGCCCGGTGGGATGACTCTGCCTGAGCTACGCGACGCCATGCAGGCTTATCGAAAAAAAGAAGATTTTATAAAGCTTAAAGATGGGAACTGGGTTTCACTCGAAATGATCGGCCTCAAACGCTTAATGGATTCGTTTGAAAATCTGGGAATAAAAATACGCACAGACGGAAGTGTCCGAAAAATGACCCCGGGCGAAGCTCTGGCAATTTCCATAGAAAGAGAATCTGACACGAGAACCACCGCCGCTATATCCCTGTTAAAAGATCGAATACGACAACTACCCGAAACCAGAAAAAAATCTCCTGAAAATTTTGATACTACTTTTCGGGGTTCCCTGCGTGATTATCAAAAAGAAGGAGTCCTCTTTTTAGAATCTCTTTATGAAACAGGTATAGGGGGAATTTTAGCGGACGACATGGGACTCGGAAAAACGATTCAAGGTCTCGCTTTTCTCTCACGTCTGGCCAAACAGAAAAGAGAGCAAAATAAACGTTTGCTCTCTTTAGTCGTCGGTCCTCTCGCATCAATTTCGGTCTGGAAAAAAGAGGCTGACAAATACTTTCCCGACCTACCTGTCAGGGTCTGGCATGGAGCCGGTCGCGCCGCCTCGGAATTTCCCACAGAAGGGGTAATTATAACAACTTACGGAACGCTGCTTCGCGATTTCGAGAGCTGGAAAGACCATCACCACTTTGATATCGCCATACTCGACGAGGCCCAGAATCTGAAAAATTTTAAATCGCTGAGTTCCCACGCGGTAAGGCAAACCAGTGTCTCTGTCTATTTCTGTTTAACAGGTACCCCGCTTGAAAATCACCTGAGCGACCTCTGGGCTCTTTTTGATCTGAGTTTCCCGGGTTATCTCGGCAACCGCAAAGCATTTTCGAAATATTACCAGGATGCGCCTCTGGAAGGATTGCGCAAAAAAATAGAGCCTTTTATACTCAGAAGAACAAAATCGCAGGTTCTTAAAGAACTACCGCCAATTACGGAAACGTTAGTTCCTATTGCTATGACAAAGCACCAACGCCGGTTCTACGATGAAGCCAGAAAAATTGCCATGATGGAACTTGCTTCGGCAAAAGAGAACTATTTAATGGTTATGCTGCCACATTTAACAAAATTACGCAGAATTGCATGTCACCCCGAAGTCGGCAATCCGAACGATGCTGAATTCAAAAATTCAGGAAAATTCCAATATTTAAAAGATACATTGCCGGAACTCGAAGAAACCTCTTCCGGAATTCTAATCTTCAGCCAATATACCGACATATTGAAAATTTGTGCCCGTCTACTGGAAGAACTCGATTTACCATATTATTACCTCGAAGGAAAAACAACTCTAAGTAAAAGAGAAAAAATGGTAGATGAATTCCAGGCAGGCGAAAAATCGATTTTTCTAATCAGCCTCAAAGCTGGCGGCACCGCCCTCACCCTGCACCGGGCCGATACCGTTATTCACCTTGACCCCTGGTGGAACCCTGCTACAGAAAGACAAGCCTCCGATCGCGCCCACAGAATTGGTCAGAAAAAAAATGTTTTTGTATATAAACTCTATTCTGAAAACTCCATAGAAGAAAAAGTCCTGGAGCTTCAAAACCAAAAAAAACAGATCTTCGACGCCCTTTTCGGAGAAAAAATAGAATCCACCGGAAAAATCACCCGCGACCAATTAACAGCGCTTCTATCTGACTAACCTTTATTATCGACCTCGGTTGGCTCCGCCGCCGCCTTTCAAAAGAGAGCTTTTTCCAAAACCGCCGGAAGCTCCCGAAAAACCGCCGGAAGAACCCTGGTTTTTTCCAAAAGCGTTTTTCGTTGGTGTCGTTTCGGACTCAGAAGCCGCTTCTTTAACTTTAAGGGTAACGCCTTTAAATTCTACCGTTTTTAACCCTTTAATAGCAGCCTTCGCATCCTCTTTCGAGGCCATCTCAATATAGGCATTTCCAGTTGATTTTTCCGTTTTAATATCTTTAATAATAGACGCTGACACAACCTTACCGAACTCTTCTGCGGCTTTAATCAGCTCTTTTTCTTTTGCCTTTTCCGGCACGTTTTGAATGAAGATTTTCATTGTATTCTCCTGATTTCTTATTTTATTCCATTATTACATACACCTTTCTTTGCAAACAAAAGGTGGAACCCTGTTTCGAGTTTAGTTACAATATTGCAATGCTATATTACCTTTCAAGTAAAAAATTTAGATTTCTGGCCCTTCAGAGTCGAACTTTTTCTCTGAAATAATAATTTCAGATGTGTCCCCGGGTTCAACCAGGTTACCGGGAAATATTTTGTTTTCTTCTGGAACTTTTATAGAGTTGTGTTCCGTGTCTTCTTTAGAATCTTCTGAAAAAGGATTTAAAACACCGTGTAAGAATTTCGATAAATACGATACTTTTGTAACATCGTCTTCCGTCTCCCACACTTCACATGAAATAACCTCAAGCTCGGAGTTTAATACGACGATGCCATACTGCGATGAAATAAAAGTCAATCCGGTAAAAAGATAATCCCGGTTTGTAGCAACCTTAACCCCGGCCCTCAGAAAGTCCTCTCTGGAGTTTATCCCATAAAGATAGACAAAACCATCTTTAAAGTTTGTAATTTTTTGTAACTTCATCGTCTACCTCTTAGCAACCAACGCTACAATGTTTCATTATAACGCAAACCCGGCAAACAAAAAAACAGACTCAGGGAATATATTCGCTTCGGCTTTGAAGCCATGCTATGTTAAAAACCAAAATAAAAGTTTCTAGACAAACGACCTGCTCTATTAGAATAGAAACCATTGCATGAATGAACCTCTTGATACAATTTCCATAGAAAGACTTGCGATCTCTTTTATCCCCGTTTTTATAGTCCTTTATATTCTCTTTCGGTGGTCCTTAAATTCGAAAACGGCCCTTTACGCAGTCTCCCGAATGCTGGCCCAACTTACCCTTGCCGGGTATTTTTTAAAATATCTATTCGAAGCCCAAAACTGGTATATCGTATTAGCAAGCCTGTGCGTAATGGTATCTGTATCTAGCTGGATATCGCTGCGAACCATCGCCAAAAATCGTACCCGACTTTATATTCATACCTTTGGCGCCATTTTAATCGGGGGCGGCTCAACGTTAATGCTTGTAACCCAGGCAGTACTCAATCTCGAACCGTGGTTTTATCCTCGTTATATGATCATCCTCGGCGGGATGATCTTTTCAAGCTCGATGAACTGCGTTTCGCTGGCCGCAGATCGCTTTTTCAAAGAGTTGCAAAAAGGCAGCAATTATAATAACGCCAGAAACGAAGCTTTAAAAACAGCGCTTATACCCATTACAAACACCCTTTTTGCCGTCGGCCTCATCACTTTCCCGGGAATGATGGCAGGGCAAATTATATCCGGCGTAGACCCATTTATAGCCATCCGCTACCAGATTATGGTTATGTGTATGGTCTATGCATCGGCCGGTCTATCCTCGGCTCTTTTTCTTGTCTTTGTAAAAAAATCCCGAGAAGAAATAACAAACTAAGGCAAAAGGTCGAACCGGTGAATTACGTATAAATTGTTATCGGAAATAATCGAAAATCGACCAAATCATGATACCTTTTGCAATTCACCTAGTATTTTGGTAAATACTTGACATATTGATACTAGAATATTATACTTTATGATAAAGAAGTGACAATATAGAATAGATAGTTTGCCCAATTGAATAGCAACATTTTTACGGAAATATTATGAACACAAAACAATTAATTGATGAAGCGGTGTCTTTACCTGTTGAAGAAAGAGTATTGGTAGCTGACACCCTGCTACGTAGTCTGAACCAACCGGAATCCGAGATTGATAAAAAATGGATTGAAGTCGGTCATCAACGCTTGGCCGAATTTCGTTCTGGCGCTATAACTGCAATTCCTGGAGAAATAGTATTTCAAAAGATCTTAGCAAAGTTTGATAAATGAC
>JBEQLE010000136.1:0-5442 GCA_040326155.1 Leptospirales bacterium
CAACATTCCAAGTGGGCTAAAGAATACTATGATAAACAACGAAAGCTTGGGAAAAATCATTCCGTAGCTGTTCGAGCCTTGTCAAATAAGTGGCTGAATATCATATTCTCTATGTGGAAAAATAACTGTACCTATAATCAAGATCAACAAATTTTAGCAGTTGCTTGACATAGTGGGTGTGTTCGGCCATTCGGGTCTCACAACGATATTTTATGTTAAAATGATAATTCTATTGAATGAGACATCAGATCAATTGTTTTTCGTAGATGCTCGACACATTTTGAATCTACTTTTGCTTAATCGCCAAAGCTCGCACGAAACTTGAGGTTTATTTCTTGCCCCCAAGCCTGACTTCGGTAGTCCAAAAATGTCATACAAAATCGCCACCTCATATGAAATCAATTACATATAATTCTTAAGACTGTGACGCCCATCAAAGGGAATATTTCTGATATCAAATTGCCAGCGAAACCGGAAGCTGAGGTCGTGGGTCGCCGATATACATATCGTTTACAACCGGTAGGGGTACCCTGCTGAGACCATTATCTAAAATCAATTGAATGACTTTATCGTAACTAAATTGATGCTCCATTTCGCAAGCTTTAGGAAAATAACTTGAGCCGCTGGTCATTCCTGGAACTAAATTGGCTTCCATAAAGAAGCATTGCCCGCTTTTATTGGTTTTTATATCTATTCGACCAAAGTCTCTTATCCCAAGTATGGTAAATGCATCGGCAGCGATTTCTCTTACCCTCTCTCCTAATGCACTATTATCAGTTTTTTTTATTTCTTCTGTATCATCTCTTTTTGCACTTTCCCCCAATATCCGAAGACCGTTGGTAGATTCAGGAGGCACTACTTCAACAGGGGACACAATTAATTTGCCCAGGCTTGTTTTGAGAACTGCGACCGTGAACTCTTGACCATCCAGGTATTCTTCTACTAATACAGGTAGATTATATTGCTTGTGTAAAGATAACACTTTACTTTCAAATTCTGTAAAATTAGTTACAAAGGATAAGTCGTCAATTCCGTTTCCATTAGCAGCGTCCATTGGTTTTAAAAACAAAGGAAAGGATATTGGTAACTCGGTTGTTTGTTTATACTCACCGGGGATTGCGGTAAAATAATTTGCTGTTTTTATACCTTTGGTTCTTAAAAAAGATTTTGCGAAAACCTTGTCTGAATCAAACTTTAACGTTTCTCTGGATGAGCCTGTAAAATTGATTTCATTTTCTGCGAAAAATTCGGAAAGCCAAATATCAATACCATTGTCAATGGAAATATATTTCACGGCTAAAACGACCAAATCAGGTTTTCTCTTTACGATGTTATCCAGATCGTCTAATGTTGTACATACGTTCAATCGAACTTTGTGCCCCATTTTTTTAATGGAACGTAAGACACTGTTACATGCTTTAAGCGAACCAAATCCTGTTTCTTTTAAATCGTCATTCGGGGTTGTAATAATTTCTAGTTTCAATTTGAACCTACTTATCTTAGAGATGTGTATATTGGTTTGGATCGGAACCAAACACAAAATTATTGTTTTATCAGGTTTTCCTCAACGAGAGGGTTTGCGGTGAAAAGAAACGTTACTATCAAGAGCTGATCGCCAGGATATGCCATTACCGGCTTTGACGTCCGCTTTGAAAACCGAAAGATAATTCGATGATACTTAGTAATCTGTTTATCGTTGGATGAACGTGGTTACAAGATACATTGGCACGAAATAGAAAGGGATATGTCACGTCAAGAGATAAGGCGTTGTGGTTGGAATTTAATTTGTCCTTAGAATACCAACTAATTGAAAATACGGAGATTTAATAAAAGTTTTAATATACAAAGAGAACAGGATGTAATACGCGGAGAGAGCAATCTTTGGAGAAACAAAAATTATGGCATTACACCGCACTATTTTAACACACGGGGGGGCAGGATCTGATCCGAAACATTCAGATGGGACGGAAACAGCGGCCGCTGCCGGAATGAAAATAATGGAAAACGAAGGTTCCTCTTTGGACGCCGTGGTCCAATCGGTAATCATACTGGAAGATGATCCTCGGTTTAATGCCGGACTTGGTTCACGCCTAAGGGTCGATGGCACCACTATTGAGCTTGACGCTTCGTGCATGACAAGTGATGGAAATTTTGGATCGGTAATTTGTGTTGAAGGCATTCAAAATCCCATTGAGATTGCACGTGGGGTGTTAACTCATTCTCATCATATAGGTCTCGCCGGAAAAGGGGCCCGGATTTTTGCTGATGAACATAACATAAGTTTAAAACCTTTAAAGCAAGTCCCTGAAGATCAAAATAACGACGCCCCTTCTTGTGATACTGTAGGGGCTGTAGCTTTTGATGGTAAAACATTTGCCGCAGCCTTGAGTACAGGAGGATTAAAACAAGCAGCCATCGGGCGTGTTAGTGATGTCCCCCTACCCGGTTGTGGTCTGTTTTGCGGCCCTATAGGGGCTGTCGCTTGCACCGGCGACGGCGAGTATATCGCCGGGAAAATTTTAGCTAAGCAAGTATACGATTGGATAGAGCAGGAAATGCCTCCCGAAATGGCGGTAGAAAAAGCAATAGCGCTATTTGAAGATTCTGTTGACATAGGACTTCTCGTATTGACTAAAAATGAATTTTTTTCAAATGCGAGAAGAGGTATGGCTCAAGCGCATAAACACCATCCGTAATGCATCTGCGATTGGTATCATTTTTTCATAGAACCTTTTATTGCCACATTTATCACCGGCTATCAATAAAACTCCTGTTTTTCGTGGTTCGAAAGCCAAGAATATTCTATAAACATGTTTTTTATTTTGCACGCGTTATTCTTTCATGTTAGAAAACTTACTTTGTTTTATATGGTCAACATAAGGACGCCCTAAATTTAAATGATCCTCAATAAATAATAGAAGCTTTGGTGTACGATCGATCTTGGTTCTATAATTCGCAGATTGACGCTCTTCTGATTTGCGTTGAGCAGCAAGTGGGTTATAAACAATAACACCATTAACTTTAGAACCATTTCGTAAAATCTCCTTCATAACAGAAGTATGACTTTTTCCATAATTTTACTCCTTATCAAATCTTAAAGAGTGGTGCAATTCATTATTGAAATGGGGACAACATAGGTAACACCTTCCAGATAATACATCAATTAAAATAACGGATTAACAACTTTCTAATTTTACAGACAATTTCTTGACCGTTTAAGCGTAATTGGGTACTGCCTATTCTTAAATAGGCAGTACCTATTCAAATTTACTTTTTTCTTTAGAGAATAACAGGGAACTAACCTTAGGCTTTTAATTAAAATTGTTTTGGATTATTCCCATAAACAATTTAATAAGTTGAAAAAGTCAAATTAATTAAATGGAGAAAAATATGTCACAAAAAATTCAATTTGGAAAAGCGCTAAAAAATGGCGACTCAACTACGGTTAATTTTGATCAAACGTTTTCGGAAACGCCAACGGTTGTAATATCACCATTTTATGAAAACCAAAACCAGCAAGTTGCAAACGTTGACACGATTTCAGATATAAGTAAATCTGCATTTACCGTTGTCAGCGGTAATCAGGCAAGTAATTACTACGTTAATTGGATTGCCATTTCAAAAGGAAATAATTAAGAAATTTTACGATTTATACAAATTGTAAAATCTTAGTGCATGACTTATCCGCTTTACCGTATGACGATTTATATCATACGGTAAAGCCCTTTGCTATTTTAAAAAACTCTTGAAATTGTAATTTAATATTTTTATATGATTTCCTGATTTAACTTTATGCCACACACCGGCGTATCTTCTTTTGAATTCTTGAAATATATTTGTACCTTATTGGATCTCCGAGTTTTGCATAGGTTCCCTAGAACTTAAAAAATGGATAGCTTTAAAGTAGAGTGGGACAAGTACGACTGGGCCGGAATACTTTTTTTTGGTTTGCCCCCTCATCAATTTCGATTATGTTTTTCTTGTTTTCTTCTGATTTACTCATTGGGTTCTCCTTTGGTTTTTTTGTTCCAATTTAAAAATTCGGTTAAAAGGGGAACCCTCTTCATATAGATGTGCGAAACTTTTTAAACGTTATCAATTACCCTACTCTAATTATAGGAAAATAAATTATACGCCGAATGAAGCCGCATAGCATGGAGGAAATTCAATGTCATTAGTATCTCAATTGTATCAAAATATTTTTATTGGTTATCTTTTATAGTGATTGTGGCACCCACTGAGTTACCGGTTCTCTTTAATGCAGTGCCAAACATTACACCATTTTTCACGAATGGTATCCGTTCACTAGGCTCCAATGTTGCAGTGACTGTTTACGTTTTTTTATACTTATCATAGTAATACTCCTTAATCTGTTATTATTGAAAAGTTAATTGCAATTATTTTGTGGAGATGTCAATGATAGATCGGCAATTATATATCTTTTATGGTTTTTATAATGTATGAATCTAGTTATGACATCTGCTCATTAGTCATTAAAATAATAAGCCCTATCGATTGATCGCCTGTGGTATACTCAATGTGCAAATTGTAGTTATCAAATTTAAACAATTCCCATCGAAGAATTTTTCCCAAAAAGGTAAAACCTCACCACCACTTAACGATCCCCCCCTGATGCCCAATTCCTGCGTGTAATTTTGAATCTACTAGGTACATCTCTTTTTTATACGGTGAATGATGCCATGTAAAATCACCTCTTAGAAAATTCGGATCATTTATTTTCATGCTGCTGTCGCCGAGACGGAAATGTATATTGCGGTCTGAACTAGAAACACCTCTTAAACTAACCATACCTCGTTTGTAAGTCTCAAAATCAATAAGCCGTCTACCAGTTTTTGGATCAGTATATCTGACGTCATGATCACCAAAACTTTTGGCAAAAGCTTTCATTTTCTTAGCCCATTCTGTTGCTTTTGCTTTGCTAAACGTCCTGGGGGCGGGTAATTCGCTCAGAAGACATCTCGGATTATGCACCCACGCGCCAATCGTCGATACATAGTAGTTATGCGCCTGATCAATCTCAATATTGTATACAGTAGTCTTCTGTTCTTTGAATTCAAGCCGTGTAATTTCTACGGTTTTTGCATTCGTTTGAAGGAGGTTTCCTTCTTTTAAATCCTTTGCTTCGACCCAGCCTTTGCCTTCGACAAAAAATGGGTGCTTTCCGGTGGTTTCGATGTTTTCTTCGCCCGCTGTAACTACAATGGTCGCCGGGGCGCTTCTGCGAAACTCCGCCGTTACCTCATGATAACCGAGCTTGCCGGTTTCTTCATCGTAGGCAAACACCAGGTCGTTTAACTCGACCTCTTCAATCGGTTTTATACCGTCTTTAGTATGAACCGGCGTACCGGCTGTAAAAGAGCTGGAACAACTAGCCCCGGCTTCGCCGCCGCTCTCTTCGCCGGCCGAGTCGCCTCCCATACT
>JBEQLE010000137.1:0-5438 GCA_040326155.1 Leptospirales bacterium
TTCCTGGTTTGGTATCTTGGCCTTTCGAGCCTCGATAAAACTGTGGATATATTGACCTCCATTCATGTCTACTTTTATATTATTATAGTATTACTATTTCTGTCATTAATTACCCGTAATCTTATCTTAATGATTGAAGCTGCGAAAAAAAATCCAACATTGGTAAATATTGGAAAAGCGCAAAAAGCAGTGTATTGGCTTCCCCGTTTGTATTTATATGCTTTGCCTGTGTTTTCCTTTCTTACTCCGATCATTTTTTTACTGGGAAATCTCGATATGACAAATTCCGAGTTTATCTACTCGTTTTTGCTGGGTATTTCCTTTATTTTTATTAACTCTACCCCTCTTTTTTCCCGCATGCTCATTGATCTGGAAAAATGGGCAAGTGATATCCCGTTTTCAAAAAAATACACTGATCTGAACCTGGGAATGAAAATGTTATTAACTCTCGTTCCAAATTCAATCGGGGTAGTTGTTATAATGATTATCACTCTGCTTGCGATGATGAACCAACAGATTGTACAACATGTAATAAGTAGTTCTGACTTTTTCTACGATGTTATACCAAAAACAGCCATTGTTACAGTCTGGATGCTTCTTATTGTCAGTATTAACCTGTTTTCACTCAGAAACCAGATTTTAGAACCTATTCGCAATCTAAACGACCTGATGGTAACGTTCTTACGGGGTGGCGGTAGTATTATGGCTCGCATGAGTTACGATACCCGCGATGAGCTTGCCACAATCAGCGTAAACTATAACCGTATTATGGATGTAATTGGAAATATCGTTAAGAAGATTATCAGCTCTTCCAACGATATGGAAAATACATCCGAGAAACTGAACCAAACCTCAAAAAAGTATAAATTCCTGGCTCAAAAAGAAGATGAAATTATTGATGAAATCTTAAAAGCTGTAGATGTTACGAACAAAACAACCAATGAAATATCTGATTCCACACAACAGCAAAATGAAGACCTCAGCGACCTCTTAGAAAAAATGAAAAACGCCGCAACCTATGGAGATGAGCTGCTTGAAGAACTGGAAGTGGGTAATACACAGGTAGTAAAAACATCGAATATGGCCCAAAGCGGGGAACGAGCGATGAATTCCATGCGCGATTCCATGGCAAAAATTCATCAGATATTTCAGGACATTGCCGAAGTATTAGGTTTCATAAATGACGTTGCCGAAAAAATAAATTTACTCTCTTTAAATGCCTCCATTGAGGCTGCAAGAGCTGGCGAGTATGGACAAGGTTTTTCCGTCGTTGCTCAACAGATTGCAAAACTCGCCGAAGAGACAAAAAAGAGTGTCGCTGACATTAACCGTCTTCTGGATGTAAGTGATGAACAAATTAAATTTGGCTCTGATAATATTACCGATGGAGCAAAGACGATTTTACACCTGATGGAAGGCGTCGAAGATATTGAACGTCTATTTGGAAAACTCCTATTTGCGTTAAAAGAAGAGTTAACTGTATTTAAAGATATAGAAAATAACCTGGAGGGCGTGCAACTCAAGGCGGGTACCATTGAACGAACATCACATATCCAAAGAGACCGTATTCGCTCCTTACTCACTCTTGTTGCCAATATGAACGAATACAGTAAAAGTGGAATAGAAGCTACGAAAGAATTAAGTACAAATGCAAATGCAAACTCTCAACTTGCAGAATCGTTAATAAAACATGTTACACTATTTCGAATAAAATCGGTGAAACTTCAAAAAGATCGAAAATCAAAAGAAAAACAAATCAATCCTCTTTACAAAGGAGCAAAAAGAGGAGATTCTGTTAAGCCCATGCCTGCCAAAGCTGGTGTAAAAACAGACGCAAAAAATGAACCTGTGAAGCCCTCTACACCTGCACCGGAATCAGTAAATACGGAAAAAACGAAACCCACCCAGAAACCCGATGCATGACCCCGTTGATGTTTACCTTGGAGAAGAGCTTGCTGCTTACGGTTTTCCAGATTCACACCCCTTCAGTACACTGAGACATGATGCTTTCTCCAAAAAATTTTATAACGATAGCCTCGATTCCAAATGCAATATTTTAACACCCGTGTTGGCTACCAAAGATGAAATTGCTCTTTTTCATACCCCAAAATACATACAACTTGTAGAAGAAAAATCCATAACCGGCTCGGGGTATCTCGACCGTGGTGATACACCAGCTTTTATAGGAGCATTTAAAACGACCTCTTATGTTGTCGGCAGCGCCCTGCATGCAGCGAAATCGATTCTACAAAATGGCAATAAAGCCGCATTCGTTCCCATCGCGGGTTTACACCATGCCAGGCGAAGCATCGCTTCCGGTTTTTGCATTTTTAACGACTGTGGCGTAGTTATTGAGTACTTATTGCAACAAGGATTAAATAAAATAGCCTATATTGATATCGATGCTCACCACGGAGACGGCGTCTATTATGATTTTGAAGATAACCCCAAAGTAATATTTGCAGATATACATGAAAGTGGCAGAACCCTTTTTCCAGGAACAGGTTACTCGAAAGAAAATGGCAAAGGTGAAGCGGTTGGCAAAAAACTCAACATCGAAATGCAACCCGAAGCCGGTGATGAAGCATTTTTCGAAGCCTGGTCCCAGGTCGAAACTTTCATCGATTCCGAAAAACCCGAATTCATTTTAATGCAGTGCGGAGCCGACAGCGTCCTGGGCGATCCCCTCACCCACCTTAGATACAGCGCAAACGCCCATGGACAAGCCGCGAAATCTCTCCGTGAACTATCCCGAACTCACTCCAGTGGCAGAATGCTCGCCGTCGGCGGGGGTGGTTACAACCTCGACAACATCGCCGCAGCCTGGACAGCGGTTGTAAAATCTTTATTCTAGTCTGATTCTTTTGAGTCAAGAAAATTAGCCACAAAGGCACAAAGCTCACGAAGAAAAATTAAGGTGAAAGCTGGCAGGGGGCGGAGGAACTACAGAGATCCGTAAAGACGCGATTATCGCGTCCTTACAAAAACAAACCCCCTTGGCGCCGACCGCTTCGCGTTCTATGCCAACCTCCCGGTAGTCGTCAGCTGGGAGTTCTTTTTGCCGCTAAAATGCGTTGTATGGTTCTGATCAGTACTCTATTTATATGATGGAGATAAGAATAATTATATTGTTTGCAATTGGATTAGGTTACGCACAATACTTGTCATGTGCAAGAGTAATGGTTTTTTCGTCAATCGATCCAATTTAATTTCATAACATAGAATTTAATTTGGTGTTTGCTTAATACTTAAATGAAATATTATACAAATATAGACTTACACATCAATACGGTAGATAATTCAATAATTTAGTTTGTACTATTACAGGGTTGTCGCCGTTTTGTATCGATAAAATTCCTTCACTTATCATCTCCAGTAAGCTTTGATACTCATAACTTAATCTAACAATTCGAGTATTCATTATACTTTTAACTAGTTCTGGGTCCGTACCATCAATCACTAATTGTAAACTCTGTGAGATATAATTTGACTTGATATCATCTAAATAGTCTTCAAGTGCTAGTAATCCTTCTTTACGAGCTAGTTCAGAAAAGGCGACTAAGGTTTTAACTATTGGGTGAGGATTAACAATTAAAGATTCAATCGATTCCAGGCTTTCATCAATCGAGTGTGACTTAATATATTCTTCGATTTTTTTTGTGTATACATTATCTACATTTGGAAGCCACTCAGAAATAAGATATTCCTCACTGTCTTCATTGTTAATTTTAGTTTCTAGTAAATCATTTATCTCATCTGGCGATAACGTATCTCGTTCCGTCATTTTTTTTGCCAATTTATTTAATAACATTTGGCTATCTTTTATATCGATTTTATCAATTGTTTTTATTTTTGCTAAAGAAGCTTCAAGAATTTCAAGTTTAATTATATTTAAATTTGATTTTATCAATTCCAGTTTTTTTCCTGAATAACCAAACGTAGCTTGTACTATCTTTTCCAACGGCACAAAATCTAAGACTTTCTTAATAATATGATTACTATAGCTATCAGGAAATAATAATTTTGACATTGTATCTACTCCTTTATTCTTTCATTATCGTTGAAATAATCAAATCAATATAGATTTCATCATTGCACCAGCGCATAACAAATTTTGATCTGCTCAGGTGCGTGCGCGCCTTCGGGTTTCGCATCTTATTTCACATCAAAATGATCTTTACGTTTAAAGAGACATCAGATCAATTGTTTTTTCGAAGATGCTCAACCACATTTTGAGACTGCCCACGTTTAACCGCCAAGCTCGCACCCAGAAGGTTGGTAAACCTTCACGGGAGGTTAGTTTGGTGCCAGTTGGTCGATGACCACCTGGTCAGCGACTCGCTTGGCTGACTTCGGAAGTCTCAAAACGTTATATGAGCATTGCGAAATGTTCGTTACGAAAATATTCTAGACTGATAGTAATCAATAAAATAAAAGGACTTTATGCCACAGTTTTATGAAGTTTTTCAAAAGAACTCATTGAAATTATTTCCAAAAGCTATCGAGATAGAAGCAGGTTTGAAACGGATTGACTATTGTAAACGAGAAGAAGCTTTTTATTGGGTTCCTTTTGAAGAAGTGTCTTTGAGAATAAATAATTTAAATATAAAATTGTGGCCTGACCACCTGCATGACTATCATTGGGAAAATTATTATATATTTTCAGAGAATACATTTCAAAAAATGGAAGATGCATTTGGTTTAAAAAATATAAAATCTTACCCGGTGAAGATAATTAGTGATTTTCATTCAGACACTAATCACCTTTCTAATCCCGATTATTATTTACTCAATGAAATTGCTATCATTGGCGGCAATATAGATTACAAAAAGTCTGGTCTTACGTATACTGTATGTAAAGAATGTAGATCTATCAGAATTAATACTGAAGATATTATAAAAGCAATTGAACAAGGCATCGGGTCTAAACTTATCATAGATGAAAGCTCTTGGAATGGTCAAAGCCTTTTTACGATAGGCGATGAAAAATCTACTCGCCTTTGTTGTACTGATGAATTTATAAGGTTTACATCTGAATATCATTTAACAAATTTTGTATTTAGAAATTTGGAAACTGATAAGATTAAATATGGATATAGGTAATTATAGTCAGCGTGCTTTTATTTTTTTAATTATTTTGCATCGCAACGTCACATAACAAATTTTATCTGCTCAGGCGCGACTGCGCGCGCCTTCGAGGCTCACAATGATATTTTACATCAATTGTATTTGCAGCAAAGTATTTTTCTGTTCTTTTGTATTAAAGTAATAGCTCAACCACATTTTGGGGCTACTTTCGCTTAATCGCCATGCTCGCACTGTTATGGGTGTGACGTCAAAGCAAAATATACTTTTTCGCTGCTAAGAACGCAAAGTTCCATTATCATGATTTCATACTAATAACCTCCAATTCTAACACGAGGACTTGGTACGGACAT
>JBEQLE010000138.1:0-5109 GCA_040326155.1 Leptospirales bacterium
TCGCATTGTAATGTCGACCCACAATAAATACTTTGTAACCGAGAAACTTCAAACACCTGATGGATGGGATGTTCCCGGAACCGATGTAGCCATTAACAATGTATATCTGAACGGTGTAAGAATCGCTTCGATGGATGCTAATGGACAAACCGCTTACTACTTGGCCAACCATGTCGACTCGGTCAAAATCGTTGCCGACGATACGGGAAAAGCCGTTAGCCGTACTGAATACCTACCCTACGGAGAGACGTTCCAGCAAGAAGGCGACATCAAGTTTACACCGAAGTACAACGGGCAGGCTTTAGACAATGAGAGTGATCTCTATTATTTCAATGCGCGGCATTATGACCCTGAAATTGGGCGGTTTGTTACGGCGGATGCGGTTACAGATGGTCATAAAGTTGATAAGGAGGGAAATGTCATCGATAGTACAATGACAGCCTGGAATCGGTATATGTACGTACGGGGAAACCCGGTTATGTATAAGGACCCAACAGGGCATGCTAAAGTAGTGATGTTCACCGGTTTTAACAATACAACCGATCCTATTCTTAATTATAATGATAAAGATACAGGTACAGTTAAAACTAAAGATCAATTAATGAAGCGAATTAAGGATGAGGGGCTAGAGGAAAAAGTGGATGTCGAAGTGATAGGTACTTCTATAAATAAAGAAAAAAATGCTGAAGCGGCATTAAAATTTATATTGAAAGATTATAAAAAAGGGGAGAAAATAATAATTTATGGATATAGTATGGGCAGCGACTCCGCTTTATTGCTGGCGAAAAAATTAAAAGAAAATAATATTGACGTAGATAAACTGATTATAATCGACGCTGAAAATAAATCGTTCCGTACGGGTAATACTAACATCGCAGAGACTAAAGTGCCAGAGAATGTGAATGATGTCACGAACTGGTATCAAAGAGCTGAAAATGATCCCGAACAAGGGGGAGCAATTCTAGAAAAAACGACGGAAAACCAGAAGACCCGAATAAAGAACCAGAGAATCTACCAGACGGACCATGGTAATATAGACGAGTCTATGAAAGATCGTGCGGTAAATACTATAATGAATCAAATTTATAAGGAAACGAAATAGGAATTAGTTGAATGTAATTATATAATCAATAACTTGTTGGTTTCTTTGTATTTTAAAGTTGACTATTTTACCGGGGCTGGGTTTTGTAAAACAAACCAGTATATCTATGTTTTCTATTTCGTAAGGTATATTGCAAATTTCAATTATCATATCGTTAACTCGAACTCCGTTTTTAAATAAGAATGAATTTTCTTTAATTTCAGTTATAAGTAAAGCCGACTGTTTATTATTTAAATGAATTGTTTCAAAAGATATTTTCGGTTGTTTGCTAAAAAAGAATTCTTCCTCAAATGTTTTTTCATCTATCGAAATTTTTTTTTCAATATGGGACGGAAGCCTACATATTGTAACCAAACCAATAGTTAACGTTAACAATAAAATCCCAGTCTTCCTGATGGAAATATTATTCATAAACCAAAATTAATACGGATTTTCTATATGTCAATATTTTTTTTGTTAGCGAATAGTCCAAAATTATTATGAAGCTTTTATTTTGTCTTAAAAAGCCCACATAAGGTGTTTTTACAACGCACGACACTATGATCTTGAGATTGGGCGGTTTGTTACGGCGGATACTGTGACCGATGGTCCAGGGACGATCAAGGGTTGGAACCGGTATATGTATGTGGGTGGGAACCCGATTATGTACAAGGACCCGACTGGTCATCATGGACTTATTGGTGATTTTTTATCAGAGTTACTACGACAAACTACGGTCAACGAATTTGGAATGAGAACTGCAAAAATACCTGATGAAGCAATGGTTCATGTGGAAGAAATAAATAATGAAGATGGTACAACTGAATATCAGGTAGAAAGAGGGCATGCAGATGGTGCAAATAGTTTACCGAATGCTACTAGACGAGGGACTGGTAATCCAGTACCTAATTTAGCTTATGGAGAAATTGGTAAGGAAAATATGCAAGCAATTACACCTAGAGGGGACAGGGCAAGTTTGGTTGACAATGCAGGTTTAGCAATGTTTATTGTATGCACATTGAACTGTTCACCAACAGATAATATTGATGACGCTACGTTTGAGCTAATCCGTATAAACACAGTCTCGTGGGGAGCCGAAGATATGGGAAACCCAACACGATATATAGAGTATGAACGATTTCCATTAGATGACGACCTTAAAGTAACTACAAAAATTGCAGATGAGAGCGGATACTTCATTAACAATGATTATCCCACTGGGAATGGTGCAGGTGGCACACGGCCAGTTCCTCCTGCAGCGTATGGTGTTAATTACTTCAATCCATTTATTGTTATTGATGTACAGCCGAATGACCAAGGAGTTACTCATGAACATAAAGATTTCTGGCACCCATACCCGTCATTTAATAAGAAGGTCGTTGATCCTGAATAGTTTTTCAAAAATTATGCGATTAAAAAAATTAATATTATTTTCTGTAATTGTTTTTTATAGCTGTAATATGATAGACTCGAATAGTGCCAATTTAATTGATGGTATGAAGAGAATTAAAAGTGTAAGTATTCTCATATTATCTTTAGATACAGGTATAGAGAAAAGGGTAGTGATTGAAAAAGAAATGAATTTGATTGGTAAATTATGGGATATTGAAAACACCGGTTGTGTGCTGGTTATCGAGGTAGTGCAAATGCTTATTCGATGTAAGTGTGATACAGTTATTGCCATACCAGTATATGTAAATAGTGAATTTTATTATAATGATAAAAAGTTATCGATAGTTGCTGTGAAATATTATGGTAACAAGTAGTTTCTTGCGACCTTGGAATATGTCAAAAAGTCTAGATTTATAGCGCACAATACCTATTTAAGGTATTGACATTCGAAAATTCGAAATTACCAAATCTCATTAGAAATGGACATCAAAGATCGCTATTACCCACACAGACGGAACAGTGAACATTCGTCGTGTGGTAATGTCGACCCACAATAAATATTTTTAGAGTTATGCCACGAAGCATGCGAAAATAAACCACGCTTTTTGGAAACCAAATACTTTAAACGAATATAGAATGTAGCAGCCCATAAAAACCGCAGGATTTACTGGGATTAAATCGATACGGGGAAAACCGTTAGTCGTACTGAGTATCTTCCGTATAGGGAAACTTTCGCGCAAGAGGGCGACATCAAGTTTGCGCCCAAGTACAACGGGCAGGCTCTCGACGAAGAATCGGATTTGTATTACTACAATGCTCGGCACTATGATCCGGAGATTGGCAGGTTTGTTACTGCTGACAGTGTAACCGATGGCCCGGGTACGATTAAGGGATGGAATCGGTATATGTATGTGGGTGGGAATCCGATTATGTATAAAGACCCGACGGGGCATGTTAGTGCTGATGACTTTGAAACTAAAAACATTAATACCGTATTAGGAGATAGCGCTTTAGCAAATGGAGCCGTACCTTTAACGAAAGATAAGACAGACAGCACAGGAAAAGTGAAAAAAGAATTTAGAAATTATAAAGCGGACTTGCCTGGTAGTAAACTTGATGAGAATAACAAATTGACCATGGAAGAAACTTTAAATGCCTATAAAGAAGGAAAATGGGATAAAAACGGATATAACACCCATACCGGAGATCTTTCAAAAAAACCTTTCCAATTTCTCGCGGTAAAAACAATTGAAGTCGAAGAGAATGGAAAAAAAATACAAAAAAAACAACTTTTCTTAGTTACAGTTACAAAAGTAAAAGAAGAAGTAAATGATATAGGCTCTACTAATAATGGCGGCAGAAAACTTTATGGCACAATAGCCCCTATCGATAAAGATGGTAATGTTGGTAAAGCTGAAGTTTTGAAAAGTAAGGATGGGAAAGAAGGATTGTATGTATACAGAGAAGGGATTGATGTCAATGGGGATTTTTCTAAAGATCGAGAAAATTTGGAAGTGGTTATTGGACCTAAAACCAAAAGAATTCGCGATCGGGATATGGCTGTGGAAATCGCTGAGGAAATGGCAGATCAGAAATAAAAGAAATAATATAATTGCTTTAGTAATTGGCTTTTTAAGTATACTAATAATTAATCCAAAAACAAGCAGCCATTTGCATGCCAATCAATCGCAACAGTATCTTATATTCCAACAAAAGTTTTTATTGAAAGACTTTAACAAAGATAAAGTCAATTTGAAATATTGTCATTTTAAAAAAACTAAACACTTATTAAATCCTCTTAATTATATTAAAGACATAATGTTTTATGGAGCAAACTGTAAAAACAGAATAGATATGTCCAAAAATCACGATGAAATATGGTTAGTGGTTTATGATAAAATAAGTCGAAAACCTCTGGCATGGACAGTTATTGACTACATAAGTATAGACAGAGTACTCGCAACATATAAAGATGATAGAATTGTTGGATTAGCTATTGAAGAACATGCACGTAAAAATGATAACAAATGGGAGCGTATTACACAGGCTACACTAAAACTAGAAAATGGAATCTTTATTATCAGCAATTTGTTTTATGAAACAGAAAATAGTCGGGATAAAAATTGTAACTTTCAACATGAATTTGAGTACAGGTGTAGAAATCAATCAGTTTTTTATGTTAGAAGCGATAAAAAGTATATTGTGATAAGCAAGTTTGTACGTAAGAAACGAATATATGTTATAACTTATACCTACGAAGGAAAGTTCATTCAATTTTCCGGCGATAAGGAAGATTACTATAACGAGAGTGTTTATATCGGATGGATAGGTTATACATGGTTATTACGCGAAGAGATAAATAAAAACACAAAATAGATGGACACTAGCTCCTGATCTCTGTCAAAAAGGTCGAAGCAGAGGCGCATAGCTGAATTTTGAAAATAATACATCTTTTTTTTTGGGAATTTGTATTTTCCCTAAAATATCAATCTCCCAGCAAAACAAAACCATAATTCAGGCAGAATAATAAGAACACCGCTCGAAAAAAGCTAGATTTTTTTAAAAAAAACGGATCTCTATTATCAAATCTAAATAAACTCACAATAAAATTACGCGACTTTCTTAAAATCAAGCAG
>JBEQLE010000139.1:0-4957 GCA_040326155.1 Leptospirales bacterium
CTTTTCTTTTTGCGGAAAAAGAAAAGAACACATCCCCGGCGGTCAGCCGGGCATAAAGTATAAATATTGTATAATAAACATTCGAAAACGAAGTTTACAAATCCAATAGATACCGTCGGGGGTAGGCCGAGACCTTGGCTTGGCCGAAGGGGCAGGCTTGGCCCCTTTTTAAAAATAGTAGACGCTATGTCATTTATGTATAGCTTTAAGTATAGATGACTAAACGCATGAAAGTATTTATATCGAATTATCCTTTTGCGAGGTATGACGAGAAGGTTCTTACTATGTTGCAAAAATCCGGTTTGACGGTTGAAGTGAATCCGTATGGGCGAAAGATGAAACCCGAAGAGACGGCTGTGGCTGCGGCGGGTGCTGATATTATTATTGCTGGTACGGAAAATCTGGATAAGTTAGTGGCAAGGTCGAAGTCGTTGAAAATGATATCGCGAATTGGAATTGGGCTCGATTCGGTTCCTCTGGACTTGTGCAAAGAAAAGAATATTCTTGTGGCGTATACTCCCGATGCGGTGACCGAGGCGGTGGCTGATCTGACCGTTGGGATGATGATTGACTCTTTGCGCAGTATTACAAAAGCCGATAAAGCGGTGCGAAGAAAAAATTGGGTTCGTCCTTATGGTAAATCTGTTTCAAGTTGTACTATCGGTATTATTGGTTTTGGACGGGTTGGGTTTCGGGTGGCCCGCCACCTGGTTTCTTTTTCTCCACGTTTTCTTGTGAACGACATAGACAATATCGACGATAAAATTAAGCAGGTTGCAAAAGCAGGGGGCAATATTGAGTTTGCTTCGGCAAGCGAGATTTATAAGAATTCTGATGTCGTGACTTTGCATGTCCCTTTGACTTCCGGGACTTTTCATATGGTGAACCATAATACTCTTTCTTTGATGAAAAAAAGCGCTGTGCTGTTGAATTTATCTCGCGGCGATCTTATTCATGAGAATGATCTTTATCAGGCTTTAATGAATGAACAGATTTTTCAGGCTGGAATTGATGTGTTTTCGGATGAGCCGTATAAAGGCAAACTGCTTGAGCTTGATAATATTGTTTTAACACAACATATGGGAGCATGTACTTTTGAGGGTCGAAACCGGATGGAGGTTGAGGCTACGAAATCGGTTTTGGCTTTTGCGAGCGGTAAAAAAGTTCTTCGAACGGTTCCAGAATCTGAATACCGGTACCAGTCTGATGCTCCTTGATTCGGCACCATGGAAAGAGATTGACGAAGTGATTCGATTTTCCGAATCTTCTAAATATGCAATTTATTGACCTGAAATTTCAATATTCGAAAATTAAAGATAAAGTGGACGCTGGAATTGCCGGGGTTCTAGAGCATGGGCGATATATAATGGGCCCCGAAGTAGTAGCTCTGGAAGAGAGGCTTGCTGGTTATGTTGGAACAAAACATTGTCTCGGCGTTTCGAGCGGAACCGACGCTCTATTGATCGCTTTAATGGCCATTGGTGTAAAACCCGGTGATGAAATTATAACAACACCTTTTACTTTTATTGCTACAGGTGAAGTCATAGCGCTTGCAGGCGCGAAACCTGTTTATGTAGATATTAAAGAAGATACGTACAACATCGACGTTACAAAAATAGAAGAAAAAATAACATCCAAAACGAAAGCGATTATGCCAGTATCGTTGTATGGTCAGTGCGCCGATTACGACGCAATAAATGCTATTGCTGAAAAACACAACCTGCCTGTTATTGAAGACGGGGCGCAGAGTTTTGGCGGTGAATATAAAGGCAAAAAATCCTGCGGATTAACTACGCTTGGGTGTACTTCCTTTTTTCCTTCGAAGCCACTGGGGGCTTATGGAGACGGGGGAGCCGTATTTACCAACGATGAAGATCTTCATAAAAAGATGGCCCAGATACGCGATCACGGGCAGGCGGCAAGATATGAACATACGATTGTAGGGTTAAACGGTCGTTTAGACAGCATGCAGGCTGCCGTATTACTGGCCAAAATGGATATTTTTGAAACTGAAGTTTCGTTACGTAACGAAGTGGCAAAACGCTATAACGATTTATTTGGTGAATCGGTAATCACTCCCACGGTGGAAAACCACAACAAAAGCGTATTTGCCCAATATACCGTCAGGGTAAAAAACAGGGAATCTGTATTGGCAAGTCTGGGCGAAGCGGGAATTCCAACTGCAATTCATTACCCAAAACCACTGCATCTGCAACCTGTATTTGAAAACCTGGGTCATAAAGAAGGCGATTTCCCTGTTTCTGAAAAGGTATCTAAAGAAGTTTTCAGTATACCCATGCATCCTTATCTAAAAGAAGAGGACCAGAAGACGGTTGTAAATGGGGTAAAGCTGGCTATAGAGAACAGCTAATCGCTTTACAGCAGGTTTCAGTTTAGCTCTTTTGACCCTAAATTAAATAAACCTAATAAAGTTGAAAATATGACACAAGAAAATATAATTCCATACGAAGAAAGATCAGTAACGAAACAACAAAGAGAGAAAGTGAATGGACACCAATCTGTAATTTTATGGTTCACGGGACTTTCTGGAGCAGGTAAATCGACATTGTCACATACGGTTGAAGCCGTCCTTGTTGAACGAGGAGTGCAGGCATATGTACTCGACGGGGACAACATGAGAACAGGCATAAGCAATGACCTGGGATTCTCCCCCGAAGATCGCGTCGAGAATATTCGCAGAATCGGCGAAGTTTCAAAGTTGTTTCTGGAAGCTGGTGTAATAACCCTTTCAGCCTTTATTTCACCCTACCGAAAAGACAGGCAGATTGTACGCTCTCTGGTTGCGCCAGGTGATTTTATCGAAGTTTTTGTAAATTGCCCTCTTGATGTTTGCGAAACACGAGACCCGAAAGGTCTGTATAAAAAAGCCCGCAAAGGTGAAATCGCAGAATTTACCGGCGTGTCGGCTCCCTACGAAGAGCCCGAAAATCCCGAAATTATGGTGAACACTTCGGAATCATCGATTGAAGATTCGGTCAGAAAAATTATCCAATACCTGGAAGATAATAAACTTATCTAAATTTTCTACGGAGATTTTATGCAATTTCCGATTCATATATTTTCCGAACCAACCCGCGCCAGACAGGGTGTACTTCTATCACTTTTAGCTCTAGCGTTTTTCATGCCCTGGAGCCGATCTGGTGTATCTGTTTTTACCGCCCTGGCCGTTTTTTTCTGGGCCATAGATTTCATCTCTGGTGAAAAAGACGACAACAAAAGCAAGAAAAATATTTTATTCACAGATAATTTGGTTATAGCCCTGGGTTTATACCTGGCTTACCTTTTTATTTCTTTATTATGGACGGATGATTTTTTTCAGGCATGGAAGAACCTGAAGCACTACGGACACTTTTTTTTAGTCCCCGTTTTCTTAACATCCTTTAACAAAGAAAAATCTAAGTATATTATTTACGCATTTATTGCGGGTTTTTTAATTCACATTACGGCATCTTATTTATCGTATTTTCATGTTCCCGGTTTCATAACAAAATACCCCAATAACCCTCATGTTTTTATGCACCATCTGGATTACAGTATGCTGCTTGCCTTCTTTTCTATTTTACTGTTCAACCGTTTTTACAGAGGGGAATATAATATAAAACAAAAGGCGGTTTATCTTGTTCTAGCGATTGCAGGGACAGTTTTACTGTTTATAGTTAAAGGTCGCAGCGGCCAACTCGCTTTTTTCGCAACTATTCCTTTTCTAATTATTCTGGCTTTTCCAAAAGGCAAAAGGGTCCGGGGTCTTTTCTCTGGAATTCTCCTGATCGGTTTCATTTTCGGAGCCGCCTTTTTTCTCAGCGGTAACTTCAAAAATCGAGTGTCCAAAGCCGTCGACAGTGTTTCACGGGTAATGACGACCACCGACTACCAAAGCTCCATAGGCAAACGTATTTTTGTAGGCAAAATGACCTGGAATATTTTTCTCGAGAGTCCTCTCTTCGGTAAAGGCATCGGGGACAACATGGACGCTCTGCGCGGTCAAATCGAAAAACACGCTCCCGAAGAACTAAAGCCGGGCCTGACAAAAATTCTAAGAACTCATTTTCACAACCAGTACTATCAAATTCTCGCCGAAACCGGTCTTATTGGCCTTCTCTTGTTCTTACACATCTTCTATCAATTTGTTCGAAAATTTAACTCCAAAACGGAATTCGGCGTTCTGGCCCTCTTGCTCACAGTCATGTTTTTGGTCGGCTTCATCGGCGAGCCCTTTGCCCAAAATCAATTTACATCGGTTCTACTTGCCTACTTTATGGGGCTGTGTTATTTCACAAATAAGAATCAGGCAGACGACGAGCCAACAATTTCCCAAACGTAAAGGTATACAACTCCCCCTGTTCGTAGTGCGGAATGCTACCGGCGTAGTTTGGGGTAGGTCGTGTAAAGATTCTTCCCTTGACTAATTGTGCAAACATTTGTATACTTCAATATGAAATACAAAGTCTTAATAGAACAAGATGAAAATGGCGTTTATGTGGCAGAATGTCCTTCTTTACCCGGTTGTGTTTCCCAGGGCACCAGCAGAAAAGAAGCTCTGGCCAACATCCAGGACGCAATGAAAGGTTATCTGGAGAGTCTGGAAAAACATAAAGAACCGATTCCGCCCTCGATTCAAGAAGAAGTTGGAATAGCAAAATAAAGTTGACAATACATCACATATGATGTAAACTTATTAGTGTCTGACTGGGAAATATATTACTATAAAGACAATAGGGGAAATGAGCCAGTAAAAAAATTTATTGATCAACACAGAATTAAAGATCAAGTTAAAATATTTGATTGGATTTCACGGCTAGAGGAACTTGGGCCAAAAGCGGTAAGACCCCTGGTCGAGTACCTGGGGAAAGATATTTACGAACTTCGAATAAAATTGACGGATACAGAAACCCGAATATTGTACTTTTTTAAATTCAAAAAGTGTATGATCTTAGCT
>JBEQLE010000013.1:0-69972 GCA_040326155.1 Leptospirales bacterium
ATTCTATGATTGTCAGCCGAACAAAAAATGAAAAAGAGAAAAGTATAATTATCATTTATCATACCGGCGCGGCGCAGGGTATGAAACGAGTTGAGGTGGAATACCTTAATGCGTATGCGAAATTTATTCCGGAAGAGTGGAATAAAAATTTTTTGGGAGTATACAGGTTTCATATAATAGAATAACCGTATAAACAATTTGGAGAATACAATGAAATTCAAACTTAAATATCTTTCTTTTCTGGTCATAATCATATTTAGTCTGTTGTCTAATACGGATAGATATTCATCCGGCTCTGTGTTTTATCTTGGTACGGATAAAAGTTTTAACGTGAATGATAATGTATATGTAAATCTGGAGGGCAATGGGTATACAACGTATCAATTTCGTGTTTATAAAATAAAAGACCCGAAAGATTTTTTGCGCGACAAAATAGAGAAGCGGCTGGTCAAAGAGAAAAATGAAAAAGTATTTGCAAACCCGGTTGCCTTATTGAAAACAAGTTGGAATTATTTTAAAGAAGATTTCAAAGAGGTGGCGAGAAAAGAGTTGAATTCAAAAACTCGTGTTCATATAAAAAATTCTGCGAACATCAAATTTGGTGCCGGTGACACAGAAATAAACCTGGCAGAATCCGCCCTGCTCGAAAATCATGAATTCATAACATCATTTGACATACCTGAAATTGGACGCAGTTGGACCTACCGAAAAATTCCCATCCCCGTTCAAGAGGCTGGTTTTTATCTTATTGAAGCTGTCTCTTCATCGCATATCGCTTATACCGTTGTCATAAAATCAAACGTTAATTTTGTAACGAAACAATCCGATGGACAAACGGTTATTTATGCTGCTGAAAAAGATACGGGAAGACCGGTTGGTGAGGCAAAATTAACTCTATATGATGTGCGGACCGGAGCCATAATCGCAGCAGGAGAAACCGAAGACACCGGCGTTTATTCTGTGAATAAAAAAACACCGATGCAGACACTCATTTTATTACAGCACAAAAAAGACTATGCTGTTTCAGATCCGGATTTTTATGCGAAATCATTTTATGGTAAAGGCGGAACCCGGTCTATTATTTACACAGATCGTCCTATTTATAAGCCGGGACATGAAGTGCAATTTAAAGGTGTTGTTCGAAATTTTCAGGGTTCCGACTATGAAATAAGCTCCGGTAGCGGAACGGTAGATGTCATTACAGAAAATGGAAAAGTTGTAGTAGAAAATATTCCGATACGAGCTTCATCTGAAATGGGAACTTTTTCCGGAAAATTTTATTTGCCAGAAGACGACAACGTTTACCTGGGAGTTTACCACCTCGTATTAAAATATGGCGGCGGAAGTTTTTCAACAGAATTTCAAGTAGAAGCGTATACAAAACCAGCGTTTCTAGTTAAGGTAAAAACAGACAAAAATATATACATACAAAATGAAAGCATACCCGTGAAAATTCAAGCGAACTACTATTATGGAGCCCCGGTAGCCGGCGCCAGAGTTCAATACAGAGTTTTCAGAAAAGCCAGGTATGAGTATTCACCCGTAGGCACGCTTGCCTTTTTCGACGAGGCAAAAAACTATCTTTCATCGGCCCCTCCGCGCAAAAGTGACCTCATTCTGGATAAAACAACCAAATTAGATTCTAACGGAGTTTTATCTTTTTCTTTTACTCCAAAATCGTTTGAAGAAGATTCAACGTATACTATTTTAGCACGCGTTAGCGACGCCAATGAAAGTCTAAGCGGTTCCGCTTCGGTATCTGTAAATCGAGGGGCATTTTTTATCCGGGTGAGCAGTGACAGTCGGGTTTTTAATCCGGAGGATTCCGTAAAAATATCGGCGAATCTAATACCTTTTCATAAAAATTTGAACGCTGCCGAGAAAGCCAAAGTCATTGAAAACCGAAAAGTCAAACTGACTTTATATACACGCGGGTTTACGAATATCTCTAAAGAAAAAGACAGAACCGAGGTGTTAACTAAATCGGCCAAGACAAATGCCGAAGGGAAAATTACATTTAATTTCAAGCTTCCAGGTAAGGGACATTACATAGCTGAGTTTTCAAGTAAGGATTCTAGCGGGGAAGAGATTAAGGCATTGACTACATTCTGGGCTTCGGCAAAAACAGACTCTATTAAGGTTCCTTTTAAAAACTTAACACTGAAATCGGGTAAAGATATTTATAGTGTCGGGGAGACCGCTGAAATTCTAATTTTGTCTCCGGTAGCAGACGGCCATCTGTTTATAACGCAAGAAGCCAACAAAATCTTGAAATATGAAACGGTTGAGCTGAAAGGTAATGTCTATAAATATAAAACCAAAATCCATAAAAGCATGACACCGAATTTTACGATTACGGTTACCCAGTTTGCCGGTAATGATGTCTACAAAAGTGAAATTAAAATAGTGGCTCCGCCTCAAGACAAAATGGTTACCGTGAACCTTACACATGATAAAAACGAATATCGTCCCGGAGATACCGTTACTCTAAATGTATCCACAGAAAATTATAAGAATAAAGCTGTACCTGCGGAGGTCTCTATTTCCGTTGTGGATGATGCCATTTACCAGCTTCAAGCCGATAAAAACCCTTCACTTTTGACCTTTTTTTATCATCCGCGCAGAAACAATGTGCAGACAACTCTATCTTCCGCATACAGGTTTTTCGGATACTCCGAAGAAAAACGGTTAAAACTGGCTCTGCTTACGGATAAAAAATCCGGTATGGCGGCCATAAAAGATGATTCTCTTAAAGAGCGGGAAGACTTCAAAGATACGGCTTTTTGGAAGGCAAAAGTAGAAACAGGTCCAGACGGCAAGGCCGTTGTACGATTTGTTCTACCCGCCAATATTACCACTTGGAGGGTAAATGCTATTGCTGTTACAAAAGATACCAGTGTTGGACAAAAACAGGTAAAGTTTATCTCTAAAAAGAACCTGATGATTATAGCGAAATTTCCGCCTTATCTACTGCGAGACCAAGAACAAGTTGTTAGCGCCAATGTTGTAAACTTGACCAATGAAAAAATTACCGCAGATGTTTCCTTGAGGGGCGAGAAGGCAACAGTTCTGAACAAAGCAAAAACAACAATCACTTTAAACGCAATGGAAAACAAGCATATCTATTTTACCATTAAGCCGAAAAAGAAAAACAATAAAGAAGAAATTAAATTAACTTTTAAAGCGGTCAGCTCGAAATTTACGGATACGGTTAAACATAAAATACCACTGCGCCATTTTGGTATTGAAAGAGTAGAAACTGTCGCTTTCAAATTAAAAAAAGGGAATTCTGCAAACAGCGCTACAATCAAAGTTGCTTCGAATTACTCTGAACCGAATTTAAACTTACAATTCAGCCCTGGGTATGGGGTGGTTGTAAAGCAGGCCCTTGTCTATCTGGCCGATTATCCATACGGATGTGTAGAACAAACCATGAGCAGGTTTATGCCGCTTCTTGCCGCCAAACAAGTTGGGTTCATAAGTCATAACTTAAAAAAAGAGTTACCGGATATGGTAAAAAAGGGACTTTCGTTATTACAGCAACAACAAAACAGCGACGGAGGTTTTGGATGGTTCGACGATTTACAAAGCGATCCGATTATGAGCGCTTATGTATACCGCGGGCTGTCTCTAAGTAAAAAGCTGGGCGAGAGCGTCGACGACTCCATGCTCAATCGCGCCAGAAAATTTCTGTATAGCGCTCTGGCAAAAGGGGACCCTTCGCCAATTTATAAAGCCTACATATTATATTCACTCTCAGAAGGTGGACCAGTTGAACAGTCGATGATAGACAAATTAACGGAAGATGTAAACAAGCAAAATGCATACGGGAAAGCTTTGACTGCTCTGGTGTTAATCCACCATGATGAAAAACAAAAGGCGAAAGCTATCTTTTTTCAAGCACTCAAAGAAAGCGGTTTCTCGAAAAATCCATCCATGAAATTTGCCGCCTTTACTCAGGAATCTTTAGAAACAGACCAGGTAGAAACTGCGGCGGCTCTGCTAACTGCGGCGTTGCGTTTAAATGTTGATAAAAATATTGTGGAAGATCTATCCTCTTTACTGTTGTTAAACCGGAATGAGTTTGCCTGGAAAAATTCAAGAGATACGGCTTCTGCGGTTTTAGCTTTAAGTGAAAGAATTGAGAAAATAAAAGACAACTCAGCGCCGAGCGATATTGTTGTTTTAGTCAATGGGAAAGAAGTTACATCATTCACAGCTTCACCGGAAGAAATTCACGAAGGAGACGCTTTAATTACCATTAAATCATCTGACTTGAAAAACGGAAAAAATGTAATTAGCATTAAAAAAAGCGCAGGCGCGAACCTATTCGTAATCGGGTCTCTCTCTTTTTTTGACAAGTCAAAAAGCTTTCAAGCAGAAGACAAAGGTTTCACCGTGAAAAGAACTTACTATAAAATTATAACCGAAAAAAACAAATCAGAAATTACTTTAAAAGCGACTAATAGTACTCAATTTAATCCGGGTGACCTCGTGATGGTATCGCTGGAAGTACAAAAAACCGATCAGGGTGGTAAATACATTCAAATTGAAGACCCGGTTTTACCGGGATTTTCGGTAGTACGAAAAGATAAAAATTATTTTACCGAAGAATTTTCTCTGGAATATAATTACAGACAAATCTTTAGCCATAAAACGGTTTTTCTTATAGAGGGACCGGTTCGAAAATTCACGATTCGTTATTTTCTTAATGCGAACCTGCCCGGTAAATATAAAGCCATGCCGGCTGTTTCAAAGTTGATGTATTTTCCTGACATTTCAGGAAGAACCTCCGATCAAAATATTGAAATAAAGGAATAATAAAATGTCTAAATCTTTTAAGAAACAAGCGATTTTGGGTTTTTTCCTGACTATGACTGTTTTTCTAGCAATGACGCAGAAACTTTACGCCGTAGAAATTAATTTGGACAAACCATGGGGTGGGTTTACTACCGATAAAATACAAAAAATTTCAGGTGTTATTAGTGGTTTTAACGGAAATAAGGCCACTCTGGTTGTAAATGGAATTCCCCAGGGGTTGCTATTAACGAATGGTCGCTTTTCTGTCAGCATCGTTCCGTCGCCGGGCAATAATGTAATTGAAATTAAAGCGGGTGGCGCCAGCAAAACAGTTTCTTTTTTTGCCAAAGTACCAGCCAAAGATATTAAAATCGTTCTAATATGGGATACTCAAACGGATGTAGATTTGTGGGTTATTGATCCAAAAGGGGAAAAATGTTATTATTCCTCCCCTTCCACCTCGTCCGGGGGGAATCTCGATGTGGATGTCACTTCAGGTTACGGACCTGAAACTTTTACTATGGCTCAGGCTCTTCCCGGTGAATATTCCGTGCAGGTGCAATATTATAGTTCTCACAGCACCCCCATAACAAGAGTTCATCTTTATGTAATTACATATGAGGGAACGCCGAGAGAGCAAAGACAATATTTCCAATTTACAATGACAAAAGCACATCAGGTGTATCAGATTGCCAAGTTTCAAATTGAAGAAAATTAATTTATCCCTGTTCATTTTTCTACTGTTATTTGTTTTCATTCAGACTGAGCCTCTTTCGACTCAAACGATTTATAGCAAATCGTTACCACAGAAAATTCGGACATTTGAGGAAGACAATTCACCATCTGCAGTTGTAATTTTGCATGCGAGAACGGGCAAAATCAAATATACTTACAATGATGAATATGTATATAGAAGAAAATTTCCTCCGGGGTCTATAGCCAAAGTCTGGACGGCTGTGGTTTTAATGGAAAACAGGAATACATTTCAATTTAGTCCGCAAAAAAAAATAGATTGCGCCGGAAAGTTTTTATTCCCCTCTCATATAATTACCGACCTGGATTACCGCCTTTTTAATTTTCAACCGGATTCTCATTCAGACAAATCTTATTTTGCATGCTCGCTTAGGTCGGGCCACCATGATATTGATTTACGGCAAGCGTTAATACAATCATGTAATACATATTTCTTAAGAAATGTTTATACAAAGCAAAAAATATTCTACAAGCTGCTGCAAGAGAAGTGGAAGCTAAATATGAACACAAGCGTCAGGTTAAATGGTTCTTATGAATTGCCCTCCGTTATTGCCAAAAATTTAACCGATTCGCAAGCTCTGTTTTCTGCCATTGGGGAAGGCGGAGCGTTACAGGTAACACCTTTGAAAGTAGCGCAAACTTTCTCCGCTTTTTTTTCACAAACCCCTATGTTGGCGCCTTATAAAAATGACCAACGCGTTCTCCAGCAATACCCTCTCGAAATATCCATTGAAACTTTTCGTTATATTTTTAGCGCATTAACACAGGTACCCGTAAGCGGCACCCTGAAAAAGATGAAAATAAAAAACTCAAAAGTGGAAGTCATTGCCGGTAAAACCGGGTCCGGTACGCACTTACATAAAAAGTACGCCACACATGGTTGGAATGTAATCTATTTTGAATATAAAAATGAAAAATATACTCTGGTTACTTTTGTTCACAAAGGAAACGGTTCATTGCAAGCTCGCCTGCTCTCTGAACTTATACTGAATAATATACAATGATAAAAACGGTTTACAGAAGTGATGAAAATTAAATTCGCATATGGCATTGCCGCTACTGTTTTATGCATCGTTATATATGTACTTCTTTTTTTGACTGCGTCTGCGCCTGAAAAAACAATTCGCCTGCCCTTTAAAAAAGTTCGTATTGGAGTGTTAAGTAAATATGGGTTGCGTCAATTGTCCATGCATATTAAAAACGGGCGTCTGTTTATAAATGGAAATACATATGCGCTTCAAGATGAAACTATATTTATTCAAATTGACAAGTCAACGATTGCCGTATCAGTGCTTTCAGTGTCTTCTAAAAAAATGAAATATACCACAAACCATCTTATACTGGAATCGAATGCTTCTATTTTAGTCGCGTGGAAAGAACAACAGTCCCGCAGGTTTTCGGGTAGTTTAGAAGTTGATATAATACATAATAAATTAAATTTGATAAACGAAACGGATGTAGAGTCCTATATTTCGTCTACGGCGCACGGAGAGCTTGGTTCGCTGGTGGGTAAACTTAAAGACGAAGCGCATAAGCAAACACTTTTACGAACAATAAAAGTTGCCATTCGTTCTTATCTTTTTCATAATCAAAACCGGCACAAAGATGAAAACTTTCATTTATGTGACTTAACTCACTGCATGTATTTCCCAGGCATGTTGAAGAAAACTGAACCTGGCGATTTTCCTGTTGAAGTTTTATTGAAAGATGACAATGAAATATTAAGCGCCTACTTTCATTCCACCTGTGGCTCCAATTTAACCGGTCCCGATGTATATTGGAAAAACCATTCCTCCGAAAAATATTATCGCCAAGGGAAAGACTCCCTGTTTTTAGGCAATGAAATGCTCTGTGAAGATTCACCGCATTACAGATGGGAAGCTGTAATTTCAAAGCCGAAAATTAACGAAATTCTGGGCACTAAAATCACTGGTAAAGTTCAGTTGAACGTAGAAAACGGAAGGGTGTCGTCTTTAATTTATTTTGATGAAAACAGAATACAACAAAAGATATCAATTTCCAGTTTTTTGTCTAAAGCAGGTCGAAATCTCGGTTGGAACCGAATAAAAAGCAACGATTTTACGATGGAACAAAATGCCAGTTTTTATATTATACGCGGCAAAGGGCTGGGCCATGGTGTTGGCATGTGCCAATGGGGGGCAATGAGGCAGGCGTCTATGGGTAAAACATATGATGAAATTCTGGAATTTTACTTTCCCAACGCAAGATTAGTCACAGGCACATACTAAAAATATGAATAATATATTTAAAATTTTCTTCGCCCTCTTGCTACTGTTTAGTTGTGTTTTTGCCGTGTCGAACCGCTACATACGGTTAGACGGTTTCAGATACTATTTTCACGGAGGGCGCAGTAAAACCACACAACAGCAACTGCTTTTATTTCATGATATTTTTAAAAATCAAATAACAAATACGTATGAAACTTTTAATGTAAAAATACCAAACCGTTTTGAAATTCATATTGCCGACAATGCTTCCGTTTTTTCAGAAGTAACCGGGCGGGCTCCCTTTGTAGCATCCCTGTATTGGGCAGAACATGATAGTTTCTATTTTCAAAATGTTTCTTCTTTAAGAAGACAAAATATATTGTCTTCGGCGATTTCACATGAAATCTGTCACCAGGCTCTAACGAAAGAGCGCACCGGACCAACTTCAACGGAAGAGACCATTATGAGCGACGAAGCATTTTGTTTGTCGTATAGCCCGATTCTAAAACCCAAAAAAAACACGGCTGAAGTATTCCACAAATTTAGAACCTTCAAGCAATTTCAGGAATCTTTAACCCGAAACATGTTATCTGGAAACCGGAGCAAAGTTTATACGGCGTATCATTTAGCATACGCATGGGGCGACTATCTAATAAAAAGATTCGGCCTGGCGATGGCGTTTCAGATAACGGCAGAACATAACCTGGATAATTTTGAAATTATATTTGCAGAATTTCTTCGGTCCCTATAGCCGGAAAATTGGTTTCTATTTATTTGTTTTTAGAATCTGATCACTTTGGGCAAGACCGGTTATAATAGGTAATATATTTCTATTGAAAATGTCTTCCAGTTCCAATGTTGCAAATACCTCTTGTAAAAGAGCCGTGTTCTTATTGTATATATCGCCGTAAGCTTTTTGTGTATTCCCTATTTTTCTTTCCAGATCTTTACTATGCTTTAAATACAGATAAATAATATTGTCCAGAAATTTTGGGTACTTCGCTCTGACAAATTCATTGAAAGCCTTTTTATAAAGAAAAAAAGTTTTCTTTTCAGGGTCCTCATCTTTATCTTTATCTTCTTGAATTAACTCAAGAGTGTCCTCTAATAAATATTTTAAAGTTAAAAAGGAAAAAGTACTCTGGTGAGGACCTTTTATATCATCTTTTAATTTTTGAAAAAAGTTTTCAATATAATAACCTTTGTCTTCTCCTTGTTCAATCTCTTTGTGAATTTGAAGAGTAAAAAAACTTTTGAATTTATCCATTAAATGAAGATCTTTGAGTGTTTTTTCTAAAAGATAAATATCTTTTTCTGTCTGATTTTGATAGGCACTGATTAGAAAAAATTGGCTGAAAAAGTAATCTACAAACTCTTCTTTAAGAGGAGTAAAAACCTCTTTCAGAAATTTTCTATAATCACCATGTTCTCTTGTCAGATTGTCGATATATATAAATATATTTTCACTGATAACAGGCCACCCATCTTGAATTGTGACGATATCAGCATCTTCCACAATACTCTTTGAGATTTTACCGATATTTAGCTTTTGGTATTTTCTCAGAAAATCGACTCGCTCTTTCGATAGCTCCATCTCTTCATGGCAATACTCTTCGAGGGCGACAATAACATCAAAAGCTTCTTGTATAACATGATTCTCATAAATTTTAGTGATCCAGTTATCAATTTTCTTAGTTGCTTTTGCTCTTGAGGGCTCTTTGGTCACTTGAATGGAAGATTGAACAGAATTTATATATTGATAAACCTGGTCAATAATAACCTCTTTATTATGAATAATATTTTTTTGATCAGCTTTCTTTTGCGTAATTAACTTATGCATAAACTTTTTAAGAACTGTACTATAACCTTCGAATAGCTTTACCTGATCTTCTTGAGCGGAAATTGTGTGTACTAAATAAAGTTCTATATATTTTACAAGAACCTTTTTGTCTTTAGTCTCAGCGGGAACGCTATCGACCATTTTTCTAAAGGCTTGAGGAATTTGAGAAATCAGGTCAATATTTTCTTTGATCAGGTTTGCCGATTTAATAAAAAACCTCTGAACTAAATAATAGGTAACTATTTTAATATTTTCATCTATAACATCAGGATCATTTTGCAACGCTGTTAAAGTATTTTCAATGACATGGTCTTCTCTTACATCAACGGAAGTATATTCATAGTACAGCGCAGTTTTACCCGCTTCGCCGGCTGATCTTGAATTTGGAATAATCTTTTCCACTAACATTGTACCCTTCTCAATCCTTCTTTAATAAAGTTAGTAATTAAAGACCTAAATAACAACAAGATTCAATTTTAAAAGGAAAAAAATAGTTTTTATGGTACTTATAGCACTAAATTATGCATTTTAAATAATAAATCAACTTGCTTACACATAATGAATTGAATACAGCAGATAAACAACACACTCCGGGCAAATTTACAAGGTACACAACTGATTTCTGCCAGACCTTTTAGCTTTATACAACGCATCGTCCACACGTTTCACTATTGAACGTGAGTTATCGCCCGGTTTCATACAGGTAAGACCAAAGCTGACAGTAACTTTATTGACCTTCCCGAATTTGTGCTCACCGATTGTTACACGTAAACGCTCACCAAGTTTGTGCGCTTCTTTAACGGAAGTCCGAGGCAGTAAAATTACAAATTCCTCACCGCCCCACCTGGCCAATATATCTTGCTCCCGTATGCTTTTCATGGCAATGCGGACCAATTTGACAAGTACCATATCTCCGACATCATGACCATATGTGTCATTCACTTTTTTGAAATAGTCCACGTCCAACATCAGAATCGAAAGAGATTCTTTAGATCGTTTCGCCCTGGCTATATTTTTTTCAATGTGTTCAGAAAAGGCCCTCCGGTTTAATATCTTTGTTAAATAGTCTGTTCGCGATAATCTCTGAAAATTTATTTCCGCTTTTTTTCGTTTCGCAATTTCTTTGTGTAAAGTAGAGAGTGTGTTTAAAAGATTATCAGCCATCTGGTTAAAGGAAATTGCAAGCGAATCTGTCTCGTCGGAAGTTCCCGTCTTAACCCTTTTCTCATAGTCGCCCTCTCCCAATAACTTGGCGGCAGAAGCGAGTTTCACAATAGGCTCGGCAACCCACCTGCCAATAAAATGAGCGGCAGTAGACATTAACAAAGTAATCAACAGTCCTATAAAAAAAATATACTGGGCCATTTCACGAACTTCAGAAAGAGCATCCTGGCTATTATGACTAAGCACAACATGCCACGCTTCTCCGGTATTGCCAAGAACATGGTCAATAGATTCATAAGAGCCTCCGAATGCAAACTTTTCAGAGCCAAGAGTAACCTGGATAGGCGCAATTCCCATAAGGTTTTCCTGCTTGTGTGTAGAAACCAGAAAAGAGTCGTTTTGTTTTTCTGATAAGAATGGAATAATATTGTCAGACAAAGAGTGTGATAAAGGAAGACCTTTGCCGGCGATAATTAAGCCTTTTGTTCGCGTTATTCGAATTGTACCTGGATTATTATCGAGGTACTGCTCAATAAGGTCTGTCAATAGTTCCATTATATTGATATTGCATTTCAGAATGCCGATTATTTTATTTTCGAACGTAACGGGAACGACTATGCCCAAAACATACCCTTTGACACTTTCGTCAAAACCGCGATCGTCAAAAAATATCTTTCCGTTTCCTTTATTATATGAGGCTTTCCACCAGTATTTATGCGCGTGGGCCAATGTGGTGAGTTTACCTGTGGTTGCCACCATCACGCCATAGCGGTTTGTAAGAAATATCTCACCATAAGTTCCGGGAAGAATACTTTGCTGATATCTTAAAAAGCGGGCGACCTCGTTTTCCATTCGGTTTTTAACAAAAGGGTCTTCCACCGTTAATGCCTTCATCCACCGTTTATTCAAGCCATTGATAGTTTTTGTTCTATTTGCAGGTCGTAGCTCCGAAAAATAAGAATTGCTTTGCTGCAACAGTTTTTTAATGGCCGGAGCTGTTGATAAGGTCAATGCAATGGCGGCTTTTTCTTTAATACGAGTGTCCATAAGTAACGCAATCTCTTTCGATTGTATACCCAGATGGTTTAATTCTCGTTTGGTTATTACCTTATTATTTATTATATAATAGCTGACTGAAATCAGGATCATAACCACGACACCCAATAAAGTCATTGTACCGGCAGTTTTATGTTCTATCTTCAATGGCCACCTACTATAATACTTATCGATAAAACACGGAGTATAATTAAACGAGTTCCCTGTTTTCGGTAAGAATCATTTATTATTTTCTCTATTATCATTATACACACTGAAATTACCGCGACCAGTTTGCTTCACAGAATATAATGCTTTATCAGCTTTTCGCAACAATTCTTCAATACTGGTTCCATTATCTGGAAATACGCTGATTCCTATGCTTACGCTTGCTTCTATTTTTGTATTGCTAATTTGAAAAGGCGATGTAGTTTTCCTTAGTATCTGTTTAGCCGTACGCTGCACATCCTTTGGATTTTCTAATAAAGTGTAAATTATCGCAAATTCGTCACCACCTAAACGCGCTACGGTATCGGTAGCACGGCTTTCTTTTTGTAAAATATCAGCAATATGTTTTAATACAGCGTCGCCAACAGGGTGGCCGTGAGTATCGTTAATTTTCTTAAAGTTATCAATGTCAATAATGAAAATCGCAAATTTATTATCTAGTCGAGTTGCCAGAGAAACGGCATCTTGCAATTGGTGATTGAACAAATACCTGTTAGCCACTCTTGTCAGCGCATCCGTTGTCGCCATTTTTCGAATTCTTTCTTCCGCCGCTTTTTCATTTGTGATGTCCGAAAACTGGGCTACGCGATTCACCGTTCCATCTTCTTTCTTCACAGTATTAATTAGAAGTTGTTCCGGGTAAATCTCTCCATTTTTTCGGCGATTCCAAATCTCCCCTTCCCAATGACCCGTGGTATTTAAAGAAGCCCAGAATTCTTCATAAAAAAGCTGACCTTGACGTCCCGATTTTAGCAAACCAGGGTCTTTCCCGATCACTTCTTTTTCAGAGTAACCGGTAACCCGTGTAAAGGCCGGGTTAACACTGATAATTTGATTCACGTTATCTGTAATCATCATAGCCTGGGTAGAATTATCAAATACCGTAGCGCTTAATTTTACAATGTCTTCAACCATCTTTCGTATGGTAATATCTTGAACAATTGCTATTATATTCGTTATGGAACCCTCTTCTTTGCCAGATGTGGATACGGTCAAGTCAACCCAAATATCCGTACCCTCTTTTTTCTTATATCTTTTTTCAACATGGTAATAATCTATTTCATTTGCCATTAACCGTTTCAACAAAACTGAATTTCCCTCAACATCATCCGGATGAATTAAATCGCCAAATTTCATTCCCAGCAACTCTTCTTCTGAATAACCTGTCATTTCACAAAAGGCCGGGTTCACCATCGTGTATTTGTAATGCATATCCAAAATCTTCATCCCGACTTTCGAATGATTAAAAGCTTTTCGGAACCTTTCCTCACTCTCTTTTAGAGCCAGCTCAACCATTTTACTGGCCGTTACATCTCTTGAAATTCCAAACAGACCCATTACCTTTCCCTGGTCATCAACCCAGGGAACTTTTGTTGTGGATACCCATGGCTTCTCCCCTCCAACCGGCTCACCACCCTCCACTCGGTTGATTACGCGAACTCCTTTTTCAATGACCTGTTTGTCATCTGGAATCGAATATTTTGTTATCTCCGGTGGGAATAGATCCTCATCTTGTTTTCCTATAACCTCTTCGACAGGACGATGGAATAATTTTGAAAATGATTTACTGACACGAACAAATTTACGGTGAACATCTTTGAAATATATAAAATCTGGAGAGTTGTCCAGTAGTGTTTGCAGTGTTTTTTGTGCATATTTCAGTTGTTTTTCGGATGATAATCGTTCCGTAATGTCAAGTATTATAGCAATAAACACATCTTGCATCTTATATTTTGTAAGTTGCAAATGCACTTCCACATTATAAACCGAATTATCCTTTCTTTTGTGAATAGTAGTGAAAATAATTTTATCAAGTTTACCTGTCCTCAGAGGCTCAATTAACTCATTAAATGTATTTATATTGTACTCCGGTTTAATATCCAGAGGGGTCATTTTTTTCAAATCTGACATTGAATATCCGAGGTTTTTTTGTGCTCCCCGGTTTACATGAACAAACTTATATGTGCCTGCATCGAATATATATATTTCGTTTAAAGAATCTTCAATAATCCTTCCCAGACTGACTACCGACCGCTCAGCTCTCTTTCTCTCCGTAATGTCACGCACACTGGAACGATATCCCATGGAACTACCATCTGTATCATAGATCGGTTGCCAGGAAATTGCAGCCCAACAGGTACTACCATCTTTGCATATAACTCGAAATTCTACATCATTTCCAGTTTTTTCCTTCGATGCATCAAGCTGGTATTGACGAATAATCTTATGATCTTCTTCATCAGTCAATTCAAGTGGATAATTTTCCATAGAGTAGCACTCTTTTTCATTGTAGCCGGTTAATCGAGTTACACCGGAATTTACCCAGATAAGTTTTCCGTCACTGGCATGCCAACTTTCCCAGTCATAAGTATAATCAGCTATCGCTCGGTATCTATTTTCACTATTTTTAAGAGATTGCTCGGTTTGTTTTTGTTCACTGATATTTCGGATGATTCCCTCAATAGCGATTAACGATCCATTTTGGTCATACACGGGAACATTATGTTGCTCTATCCAGAAATCAGTTCCATCTTTATGTATCCAGCGCAAGGTTTCGACCTTACCCTCCGGGGGAATCTGTTCGATAGAATCAAGAAAAGAGAGATCATCCGGGTGTTGCAACTTGCGCCATATTTCCGAATCATCATAGTATTCTTTTGGTGTATAACCTGTAATTTTTTTTGCAGAAGGGCTTACATATTCAAAACCAATTGGCTTAGACAAACGATATCGATAAATTAGATCTTTACTGTTTTCAACAAGAACAAGAAAATATGAATTACCTACACTCATGAAATTTCTTCCTATATTATATAATACCATATGTGAACAACCTGAGCAAGTAATTTCTCAAACTTTTTACAAGGAATCGGTTTTTATATAAAGGTAAATTACCAACATTTTCAAATAATTTCTTTACTCACACGGTTTAACATGCGATATGTATTCCAATGCCAAACAAACTACTGTTCGTAGACGATGAAAGAGATTTTGAGGTTTTAATAAAACAGCGTTTACGAAAAAAAATTAAAGAAGATAACCTGGAGCTGTTTTTTGCATATGACGGAAGTCATGCATTAAAAATTCTGGAAGAAAACAAAGGTATCCACGTAATATTTACAGACATCAACATGCCAAAAATGGACGGACTAACACTGCTCAGCAAAATAAATGAACTGCCTGAATTAAGGCAAACCGTAATTATTTCTGCCTATGGAGATATGAACAATATACGTACTTCTATGAATAGAGGAGCCTTCGACTTTTTAACGAAACCTTTGAATTTTGAAGATATGGATATTACCCTTGAAAAAGTGAGGTCATATGTTCGCAAAGTTCTTCTTGAAAAAGAAGAAAAAGAGCTACTGGAGAAGGAACTCGACATTTCCCAAAAAGAGGTTATCTATAAACTGGCAGAAATTGTGGAGGCCAGGTCAAAAGAGACGGGCAACCATGTTCGCAGGGTGGCAAACTATTCAAAAGTTTTGGCATTGGGTTATGGTTTAAGTGAACAGGAAGCTGAAGAGTTAAAAATGGCGTCACCGATTCATGACGTTGGCAAAATTGCCATTGCGGATGCTATTTTATGTAAACCGGGAAAGTTGACCGAAGAAGAATTTGAAAAAATGAAAACACACACAACTTCCGGGTATGAAATACTGCAAAAATCGAACAGGAAAATATTTCAAAATGCGGCAATTGTCGCTTATGAACACCATGAAAAGTTTGACGGTTCCGGGTATCCTCGGGGTTTAAAAGGAAATAAAATACATATTTATGGTCGCATTACTGCCGTGGCTGATGTGTATGATGCGCTGGGTTCAGAACGAGTTTACAAAAAAGTCTGGCCGGAAGAAAAAATTCATAAACTGTTTAAAGAACAAAGCGGTAAACATTTTGAACCAAAACTGATCGATGTTTTTTTCGAAAGCCTGGAGCAACTTCATGAAATTAAAAATATGCATAAAGATGTACAAACCGGCGCTTCAATGTCTGAATTATGATTGACGCTGATATTAGTGAATGTCTAATAGAGTATGAATGAAGAAATTCTTATCTCTATTCTTGTTGTTGATGATGAACCAGATCTTGAACCGCTGGTATTGCAGACATTTCGATCGGAAATTAAAGAAAAAAAATATGAATTCTTTTTTGCCTCAGATGGGGCAGAGGCTCTTTCTATTTTAGAAGAATACCCTGAAATATGTCTTGTTTTAACAGATATAAATATGCCGGTAATGGATGGGTTAACATTATTAAAAAAAATAAATGAATTGCATGAAAATAATAAAAATGGTGGAATTCGAAAAGTCATAATTGTTTCCGCATATGGAGATATGGAAAATATCAGGGCGGCCATGAATGAACGCGCTTATGATTTTCTAACGAAACCAATCGACTTGAAAGACCTTAAGGTTACGGTTGAAAAAACTCTTGATGAAATAGAAAAAATTAATTCTCACATTCTTGAAAAGAAAAAATATCAAATGGAGAAAGAGTCGCTATCGAGATACTTTTCCAGTGACATTGTCGAAAAAATACTGAAAGAAGATTTTCACCAGAAAATGATCGGGGGCAATGAAACAGCTTCCATTTTATTTCTCGATATTCGGGGTTTTACCACAATCAGCGAAACCTTAAAACCCGATAAAGTGGCAGACCTGTTAAATAGAATCTATCCCGATTTTATGGAGTTAATTCTCAGTCACAAAGGCTCTGTAAATAAATTAATTGGAGACGCCATGGTGGCCACATTTGGTCTACCCATTGCGACTGCTGATGACGCCTACAACGCGGTAAAAACTGCCATAGAAATTATAAAATGGGTTGAGATGTTTTCGAAAATAAAACCTGATTATCTGGGCGATCAAGAGATAAAAATCGGTATCGGCATTACCACAGGTGAAGTTTTTGCAGGTAATATCGGCTCGTTTCGTCGTCTGGAATACACTGTAATCGGTGATGTTGTAAATACCGCCAGTCGCCTTCAAAACCTGACTAAAAAAGTCGGCGTTGACATTCTAATTGACGGAGAGACAAAAAAACATCTGGGCGATCTGGTTACAACTCGAAAGGTGCGCGTTAAATCTATTCGTGGAAAAAAAGAACGTATAGAGATATTTACCGTAGATGATTTAGTATCCAAAGAAAGTGATGATGTAGATTATTTTTAATTTGTTTCGGATAAAAAAGAAAAAGAACAACAGAAAATTTCAACTCATCAATTGACCCGCAATATAACCTGTGGTCCACGCAGCCTGAAAATTAAACCCTCCGGTTACGCCATCTATATCTAAAACTTCACCGGCAAAATAGAGGCCTTTGTGTTTTTTACTCTCCATTGTCATATGATGAATCTCAGACAAATCGACGCCTCCGCAGGTTACAAACTCTTCTTTGAACGTTGTTTTTCCTTCCACCAGAAATTCATCATGACAGATAAATTGAACCAATCGATAAATCTCCTTCTTAGAAAGGTCTCTCCATAGTTTATCTATATCCAGATTTGCTTTTGTAAGTAGGTAGACCCAGAACCGCTGCGACCAGCCGGAATAATGGTTCTTTATTTTCTGTTTCGATAATTTTTCTTTGAATGCAAAAAGATCGTTTTGCCAGATCTCGGCATTATTTTGCGACCAATTTACAACCATTTTAAACCTGTAATTTATATCGTGCAAAGCTCTGGCTGCTACAGAAGATATTTTTAAGACAGCGGGACCGCTTAACCCCCAGTGAGTTATAATCATATCGCCGTTTTCCCGTAATCTCAACTCTGGAATTTTTACAGAAACAGAAGGGAAAGATAACCCCATTAAGTCTGTTAATGCTTTATCGTTAATATTAAAACTGAATAAAGAAGCTACAGGGTTGTTTATTTTTATTTCCGTTGCGAAAAGAAAACTATTTTTACTCAGTCCGCCGGTTGTAATAATTACTTTGTCTGCAACTATTGTTTTCTTGTTCGCCTCAGCACTGCCCGAGCCTGTCTGTTTTTTCTTGACGGTTATTTCGAACGCTTTTTGCTCATCCGGAAAAGAGATCCTGGTAACATCACAACCGGTTTGAATATGTATATTTAGTTTCCTGGCGTTTTCGAGAAAACAATCGATAATAGTCTGGGAGCTACCACTTTGCGGGAATATCCGGTTATCCGGTTGTGTCATTAAACGAACATTGCGATCTTCAAACCACTGAATTGTATCTTTTGGTTGAAACTGATGAAAAGCTTTTTTTAAGAAACTACCGCCCCTGGGGTAAAATGAAACCAATTTCGGAATATCAAAACACGAGTGAGTGACATTGCACCGACCACCGCCAGAAATTTTAACTTTAGAAAGAACCGTGTCAGCCTTCTCCAGAATCGTCACATTACATTCAGGGTTATGTTCTTTTACAGAAAGCGCGGCAAAAAAACCGGCAGCGCCTCCGCCCACTACGACAACATCCATTTATTATAGACGCGCTTTTGTAGATTCTTTGTCAATTGTTTATATTTTTAAAATAAACTTACTTTGAATTTGATATCCATGCATGAAATTAATGATTTACGTTGTACATTATTGCAATACACTTGGCAATAATCCAGGTTTTTAAAACAATTATTAAAAGAGGTCAAAAATGAATATTTACATCGGAAATTTACCTTTCACAACTTCAGAAGCCGAGTTAAACGAAGCATTTGTAAAGTTTGGTGAAGTCGTCTCCACCAATATTATTACGGATAAATTTAGCGGGAGATCTAAAGGGTTTGCCTTTGTCGAAATGGCAAATACAGAGGACGGAGTAAAAGCGATAGCCGAACTCAATGGAACTTCCATGAACGATCGTGAAATTAAAGTAAACGAAGCAAAACCACGCGAATCCTGACAAGACAATCGTGGCAGCGGTTCTTACGACCGCTAAAAGATGCAGCTTCGCAGTACATATAAAGCGGACAAACTTTCTAGAATGCATTCGTATAATATATATTTTTAAAATATATTGTGAATTGCGCCTTTACTATTAGTCTAGTTTTGTTTATATTTAGCAAAGAGATTGTGACCATATAATATACGTCCAAAAACTGGTAATTTTTCATAAATTCATAAGAAAAATGGAAGTAAAGGTAGCTGGAAATCATATCACGATTCAAGCAGGACAATAGATGAGTGTTTTAAACAAGCTTAATATTCGCAGTAAAATTATAGCAGGCTTCGCAATTTTACTCGGTTCTTTTATTGTGTTTACTATTTTCGGTATTTACGAATTAAACTCAATGGGTGAAATTACGACCAAACTTTACAACCACCCTTTAAACGTTTCTAATGCCTCGCTTCGCGCCAGCATGGGTGTAATAAAAATGCACCGGGGAATGAAAGATGCCATTATAGCAAAAAACGATTATGAAAGAGAAATCGCAATATATACCGTTCAAGAAGAAGAACATGAGGTAATCGAGAACCTCAATATAGTAAAAGATAAAATTCTGGGAAACGAAGGCCATTTGCTCGAAGAAGAAACCAGAGAGCTGTTTTTAAACTGGAAACCTATACGCGATGAGGTCATGACCCTTTTAATTGCCGGTAAAAAAATTGAGGCGGCGTCCATAACAAAAGAGAAAGGGGCCGCTTATGTAAGGCTGGTTGAAAACAAAATGCTTGAACTGACCAGCTACTCGCGCAACAAAAGCAACGAATTTATGAATACGGCGGAAAAAACTAAAATAAGGGTGATCACTATTTCAATTGCTCTGGTTGTCTTTCTTATTATACTGATGGCTTTAATTGCATCCATAATACTAAAAAGTATATTAGAGCCAATTCTTTCTTTTAAAAAAACTATATCGAATATAACCGAAACAGGTAAACTCAGTGAAGCCGACGTTCCGGGTAACAATGAAATAACAGAGATAACAAAAGACTTTAATAAGCTTATTAAATGGCTGGAACGGGAAATCTGGGATAAAGATGGTCAAACCATGCTCAGCGGGGCTATTCGCCGTGAAAGTGACCATGTAGCAGTTTCCCAGAGTATATTAAATTTTCTATGCGACTATCTGAATTACCAGGTTGGGATATTGTACTTAAAAGATCATAATTATGACGATACATACAGGCTTATGGCTACTTATGCTTACAGGACACGCAACAGTAATCATTCCGTTATAAAAAACGGGGAAGGGCTGGCTGGACAAGCGGCACTTGAACAAAAAATCATTGTTTTTAAAGACGTACCACTGGAAAATTCTTCCCTGAAAATTGAGTCCGGATTTAGCGATATAAAACCCCACTCCATTGTCGTCATTCCATTGATTTTTCAAGACAATGTTATCGGTATTATTGAACTTGGTTCCACTCATGCTATTGAAAATTACGAATACAATTTTCTAAAACGTGTATCAGAACATATCTCGGCTTCTCTGGCTTCTACCATCACCAATACCGAAATGGCTGAACTACTGAACCTGTCGAAAGCCCAGGCCAAAGAGTTATCCGACTCGTATGAAAACCTGAAGCTTCAATCGGAGCAACTGGAAAAATCTGAAGTTGTATTAAAAGAGAAACAAAAAAACCTCGAAGAAGCCAATAGCTTATTGACCAAATCGTCCAAAACAATTCAAAGCAAAGCGTTTGAGTTACAAAAAAGCAGCAAATACAAATCGGAATTTTTAGCCAACATGTCGCATGAATTGCGCTCGCCCTTAAACAGTATCATTTTGTTATCTCAAATGCTCTCTGAGAATAAAACTGAAAACCTCTCTGAAAAACAAGTTAAATTCGCAAAAACTATATATTCAAGTTCCACTGAGTTACTGCAATTGATTAACGATGTTCTTGACCTCTCGAAAATTGAAGCGGGAAAATTTGATCTGAAACTGGAACCTGTTATATTAACGGATCTGTTGCGTGAAATTGAAGATCGCTTCAGCGCTCAATTTGAAAATAAAAAAATTAAATTCACAACTTCACTAGCGAAAAATAGTCCGGATAAAATAATCACCGATTATAAACTTTTAACCCAGATTCTCAACAACTTTATAACCAACGCTTTGAAATTTACCAAAAAAGGTTTAGTGAGTGTAACTGTTGGGCGTCCCAGAAAAGATGAAAAAAACACTAAAACAATCAACCAAAATGTTATCCACCCGGAAACATCCCTGGCAATTCGGGTAACCGATACCGGTATCGGTATAGCGCCCGAAAAACAAGACGATGTTTTTGGTTCTTTTCAACAAGTAGACGGTACCGCAAGCCGAGAATACGAAGGAACCGGCCTTGGATTATCGATAGCAAAAAAACTGGCAAATTTGTTAAACGGGAATATTTTACTACAAAGTAACCCCGGCGAAGGCAGTACCTTTACCCTGATTATACCGGAAGAACTCGGGACAACATCAGAGTTGGTAGTTGCAGAAGAAGCGGATTCTTCGGTCGATGAAATAAGCGAACCAGTTAATATAAAAGAAAAACTTCTACATAAAAACAAAGTTCTGATTATTGAAGACGATGAAAGTTTTTCCGGTATTATTGAAGAAATTGGCGAGACGAAAAACATATCGGTAATCAGTGCGACTAACGGAGAAAGCGGCCTGAAACTGGCCCGCGAGATCGTTCCTGATTTTATACTTCTTGATATTTACTTGGACGGAATGACCGGATGGGAGGTTCTTGAAAAATTAAAAAATGACAAGATTACAAAAAATATTCCCGTTCAAATTCTATCCGTAGCCAGAGTTGAAGATGAAGAAAAACTAAAGGACATTTTCGGTTATAGCGAAAAACCCGTCTCCACTGCAGAGCTTGACAGAATTTTCGATGAAATTGCAAGGCAAATTCAAGTGGCTGGAATTACGTCTGTAACGCAAGAAGATCCGGAAATATTAATTATAGATGATGATGATGAATATGTGAAACTTCTGAAAAAAGAGATGAAAAAAAGAAATTTTAAATTTGCCAGCGTGCCGAACGGAACACGCGGTATCGATCTTGCGCGAAAATCCATACCCGATCTTATATTGCTTGATATTTATTTACCCGATATGAACGGGTGGGACATTGTTCGTATTCTGAAAGAAGACAAGAAAACCAGGGGTATACCGATTCAAGTCATTACTGTAGATCGAAACCGATCGCTTGAAAAAAATCTTGAAATATATGATTTTCATTCTAAACCGATTGTAGATAAGGAAATTAGTCAATTATTCGAAAAAATTGAGAAAATGATAAACAGTGTTGATTCAAAAAAAACTGACAAAAAGATTGATGAAAGTGAAATGGAACAACTTCACAATAAAAAGATTCTTCTCGTAGATGATAATATGCGAAGTGTATATGCGCTGCTTCCTTATCTTGAAGACAATAAAATGTCCGTTCAGGTAAGAACAAACGGAAAAACCGCTCTTGAATATCTACATGGAAACCCTGAAACAGATATTGTTCTTATGGACATAATGATGCCCGAAATGGATGGTTATGAGGCAATAACAAAAATACGGGCTGATAAAAAGTTAAAAGAAATTTCAGTAATTGCAGTTACTGCCAAGGCGATGGCCGGTGAAAAAGAAAAAATACTTAAAATCGGAGCTAACGATTATATTCCAAAGCCTATTGATATAAATCTATTGTTTAAAACAATGATAAAAATGGTAAATTAAAAATGGAAAAAAATCTGCCACTGATCTTAATCGTCGACGATAAATCCGAAAATATTATTGTATTAGAAAATCTGCTGGAAGATTTTGACGTCCGTCTTTTTTCGGCTCAATCAGGCAACGAAGCTCTGGAGCTTTGCCTTCAGCATGACTTTTCTTTAATCATGATGGACGTTTCAATGCCCGAAATGGATGGATTTGAAGCCTCGAAATTAATTCAAACCCGACGAGATGTTCCCATTATATTTATTACCGCTTTTGCAAAAGATTGGTCGAGCGAACTCAAAGGGTATGAAAGCGGAGCAATTGATTACATAACGAAACCGATTGATCCGGTAATTATTAAAAGCAAAGTAAAAATTTTATTAGAGCTCAATTACAAATCTAAGGAGTTACTTCGAATTTCAGAAAAATTGTCTAGCATAAATAGTTCACTTTTAAATGAAATAGTGGAAAGAAAACTTGCCCAGGAAAAAGTACGGAAATTTTCTTTAGCTATTGAACAAAGCCCCGTTTCCATATTGATAACCGACATTGAAGGAAATATTGAATATATTAATTCTAAATTTTGCCATGTCACCGGATATTCCCACAATGAAGTGATGGGCAAAAACCCCCGCTTCTTAAAATCGGGAAAAATGCCACAGGAAGGTTACAAACACCTTTGGCAAAAAATTTCCAAGGGAGATACATGGACAGGGGAATTATTGAATAAAAAAAAAGATGGCGGGTTAATCTGGGAACGAACAAAGATTACTCCTATCAAAGATGGTAAAGACCAAATTACTCACTACCTGGGCGTCTATGAAGATATTACGGAAGAAAAAGCTCAAGAAGAAAAACTACTGAGAATGGCTTATTTCGACGAGCTGACTGGCCTGCCTTCGCGTTCCATGCATCTGGCCAGACTTGCCCATGAAATATCACGCACAAAACGTACTGAAAATAAAGTCGCTTTGTTTTTTATCGACCTCGATGGTTTTAAAAATATTAATGATATTTACGGGCACTCGTTAGGCGACCAGTTATTGATCAGTGTAGCCGAAAGAATGAAAGAGGCAACTCGTATTTCCGATAACATAACCAGAATCGGTGGCGATGAATTTTGTGTCATAATAAGCGATGTCCAGGTGCCTATGGAAGTCGAAACTGCGGCGAAAAGAATTATAAAAGCATTTGCAGAGCCATTTCAAATAGAACATAAAAAAATTTCAATAACGTGTAGCATTGGAATTGCCTTGTACCCTGATGATGCGGAAGATCCGGAAGATTTATATTCTAAGGCCGACACGGCAATGTACAAAGTAAAAAACAGCGGTCGTAACCACTATCAATATTTTACTCAGGAAATGAATATTGCTTTAAAAAAACGCTACCAGTATGAAAGCGCTTTAAGCACTGCTTTAAAAAATAATGAATTAAGAATGGTCTACCAGCCTATTGTTGAATTAGCCCTGCAAAAAGTAATTGGATTCGAAGCTCTACTTCGCTGGGAACATCCCTCTTTTGGTAATGTACCACCGGAACAATTTATTAAAATTGCAGAAGAGATGGGTTTAATTAATCCTATTGGTGAGTGGGTTATAGAAACAAGTTGTAAAGCAATTGCTAACATACGTGAGCAAACCGGTTACCCCTATAGCTTATCGGTAAATGTTTCAGCCCACCAGTTTCATACGGGAACTCTTTGCGCTGCAATTGAGAGTGCTCTGAAAAGAAATAAACTAGATTCGAAAACATTACAACTTGAACTAACGGAAAATATAATTATTCAAAGTCGCTCAGGCGTTTTAAAGGAGCTGGAGAAAATACAAAGTCTTGGCGTTAAACTCTGCATCGACGATTTCGGTACCGGGTATTCCTCATTGGCCTATTTAATAAAGTATTATTTTGATTTTGTTAAAATTGACAAAATGTTTATTATGGATTATAAAAAAGGGGAAAAGCACGAGTCTTTGCTCAATGCAATTATTGGCATGGCTAACGGGATGAAAATACAATTGATCGCGGAAGGTATTGAAACAAAGGAACAACAAAATTATTTAATTGAAAGAAACTGTACTTTTGGTCAAGGGTTTTACCTTTCAAGACCGATGGAATACGAAAACGTTCTAAAATTCAAAGGTGTAGATAACAATTAATACGCTTTTCAAATTATCTATGTGGAGAGAATCAGGTGTATGAAGGAAGCCGGTTTTCAATCGGCCCGGGCTCATGATGCCATGACCCTTGAAAAAGATGGAAACAAATACAGCCTGTTTTTAGCAGTCGCGATTCGACCGGGGGCGCCTTAAACTCACTGAGCTCTATGAAAACCCTATACGATCGACTGCTTTAAAATTCTATAGAGCTCAACCATGACAAAAGTATCTGTCTTGCAATATTCTTTTAAAGCGTTTTCCCAAAATACAATTTCTTCCCGGTCTTTCATAAATCGTATGGATTCGTAAACCCGAGCCGCCTCACCGCCATGCCTTACAGGTAGATTTTTATAAGAAATATTCTTAAAAAGACCGGGTGTAATTTTTTTTATAGAATAAGAACCGTTCATTGCGGGGTGGTAATAGTCTCTTTTTCGAAACGGTTTTGAAAAATCTACCAGCCGCTCCAGTATGTTTTCTATTTGATCATTATATTCAGGAAGAAAGTGTTTCAGTTCATTTAGCGTTGCCCGCTCAAGTTCATCCCCGTAAATTAAAACCGTACCAGATGCGCCCAGATCATTACACAATTGTTTCAGCAATTCTTTTCTCGGATCCCCTTCCGGTGCGGCAAGAAAATAGGAATGATCCACTTCACCATCCGGGCGAGGCAATGAATGCAGAGAGTATTGAAAAGGAATAAACTGAAAAGGGTTTGTATTTTCAAAAATAGGTACAGGAGGGCAAAATGCTTCAAAGTCAAGAAAATAAACAGGAAACACCAGATTATCAATAATTTTTTGTATCTCCTTTTTATCAATGAAGGGGCGATTATTTTGAAATGTTTGAACCTGAAATTGTTGCGCCTCGTTTAATCCTGCTTCGGTATCTAGATCAATGTCATTCAAAGAGACAATTCCTTTACTGAATAGTTCAAACTGTTTTTGTTTATCCATTCCTGCAATATTGAACACTGAATCATCTGGAATATTTTTCCAGCAGTGGTTCTGAAAATAACATGGGTACGGATAATAGCAGTGCGGTCCGATTTCTATATGCGGGGCTTTATTTTGTTTCAAAATTTCTGGCAGCGGATCTGCCAATAGAGAAACCATATCTTGCATCTCTTGTATGCGGGTTGTGACATTTCGAACCGATAGCATGCTTTCAGGTTCGAAAGATTCCCCCAGGGTGTATTTTTTATTTACGTAAAGAATATGTATGGAATCAATTTTGAAATCTGCCCGCTGGGCGACGTACCAGGCATAGGAGGAAGCAAGAAAGTGTGCGGGAAGAATTCTCGATGAAGTTTTTAGAGTATAACACTCTGTTCGATTTTTGCTCTTACGAACAATATCAAAAAACGAACGAAAATCTTCACTGGCAAATTTCACATTGAAGTCGACTTGAACATTACTTTGATTTTCGGTATCAAAAAGCGGTAGCAACCGCGCCAGGGCGAAAAGCTTAGCGCGAGACGGTTCAATAGAAATCGAATCAATCTTTCTGGTTTCTTTCAACTCAGAATTATATTTTTCCATGAAACCCCAGAGAGAGCATTGGGCGCTTTTCAAAAATAGAGAAGTACTGATTTTCTGATAACGGCTGCCTGAGTCGGCAAAGTTGTTTGGCTTTTCCGTGTTTTTCGGCATAACTAGAATTCGTATCCGATGGAAAAGACCCCCTGCCATTTCGATAGTGGTCGTATTTTTTGAAGGTCCCAGGGAGTGGCCCAATCAATTTTCAATAAAATTCCAGGCATTAAAACCATTCGAATACCAAAACCTAGAGACATTTTCAAATCTTGAAGCGCTCCGGTTTTTGAATTTACCATTTTCCAGCCTTTGGCACTGTCGTATGCGGACCCCATATCAAGAAATAGAACGCCACTAAACCCGCGTATGGCCCACGGACCGGGAAAACCAAACACCAGATAGTCAAGAAAAGGAAAACGTAATTCCAGGTTCGTCATAAAAAAGTTATCACCTTGCATACTGATAAAATTATAACCACGAATAGTATTATATCCGCCAATCAACCAGGGGAAATAATCTTTTTCATTTCCCGTTACGACGCCACCCATGACGCGAACCGTAAATACATAACGTTCAAAAAATAGAAAATACTTTCTTACATCTGCCTGCACACGGTTGAATACATAATCTGAACCTGAGAAATCAAAAGTTTGCTCTACGGAGAGAGCCGCATGCCACCCCTTTAAAGGACCAAAATAGGAATACAGAACATTGTTGAACAATATGGATGCCTGTAAACTGTAAAGATCCGTATGTATATCTTTCCTGGCAAATTTCTCTTTTAAATTTGGGTAAAAAGTTTCATCGTATCTGGAGACTTCTGCGCCAACATTTGCACTCAAAAAAGGAGTAATCGGATAAGATCCCATCGCATAACCTCCAACTTTCATTAAGGAAAGCGAATATCCGTAGGGATTATATAAAAAATCATTTATGGATGTTAAATCAAGGTAGTTTAAAATACTAAAATAATTATTTGACTTATACGCGCCCGCAGACCAATTCATTCTGTTTTTCTTGTAGGCATATTCAATATTCAGATTGGGACTTACCTTCGGGTTAAAATAGTCAGCATAAACTTCCACGACATGGTCACCCAGATAATCCGAAAAAACAGAATATATAAAACCGCCGAATTGGGAATTATTCGACCATTGCAAACCAAAAAACATGAAATCGGGGGAAAATTTTATGCTGGCTTTTTCTACCTTAAAAGAGTCGAGATTAAGCGAGTACGCCGGAAAAACGGTATCGGGAAAAATCATTTTTTCAAAACCGATCTCAGGGTAATCGTTTTCAGCGAAATTCTCTTCCCGAATTCCCACATCATAACCCATGCTTCGGTAGAGCGCAAAAACAATTTTATGGCCCGTCTGGTCTATATCAACATTGGTTATTCCGCCTTGTGTGTCGGTTAACTCTTGAATTCGATTGTCTGTCCGATCATACAAATAAGCATTGGGAACCCCTGTGTGGTTTGAAATAAACAAAACTTTGTTATCATCTTTTCCTGTAAACCTGGGATTGCGTTGTACGCCTTCGAGTTCTATAATTACCTTTTTCTCTGTAGATTCCATATCATACGAAAATATATTATAATCACGACTTTCAAAGATCCCTTCTTCATTTTCATTACTGGAATAAATCAGGGTTTTATTGTCTTGCGTTAACCTCGGATCTTTTTCGGTAAACTTATTATTTGTTAAACGCCTTGTTTTTGAAGTTTCTAAATCAAGAATAAAAATATCGGGAACGGCTCGAATGGTACCCAAAAAAACGGCTTTTTTCCCATCCGGTGAAAGAGACGGGTATTGAATCATGTCAGCCTCGGGAGTCCAGGATTTCACAATTTTCCTTTTTTCAAGATTAAATAGATAGAGACGATCTTTACCCTGACTTCTAGCGCAAAAGAAAATATTTTTTGAATCTGGTGTAAAAGTAATTCGATTATCGAGTAGATGCAATTGGTAAACCCGGGCATTATCGCCGGCATGAAGCAGAATTTTTTCTTTGGATGGCTTATCGTCAGACTGGTCTTTAGGTTTGCCAAAGATGTTCGATTGAATCGAATAGTCAGCTTTTTTTGCAGCTGCGTTTGCATCACGAATTACAATTACTTCTTCATATTTTCGAATGGTAATATAAACGACCTTTTTACCATCCGGGGAAATAGCAGGATGTAAATTTAACCAGCTACGATCTTCAAAATGACGGGTCAGAACTTTCGATTCTTCCAGTTCACTCTTTTTTGTTATGTATGGAAAATATTTCCGTTTCACCCAAAGCAGCCAAAGCCGGTCCAGTTCTTCGAGGCTCATTCCAAAATTAGTTTTTATAGCGTCATTAAATGACTTTTGGTCGCGTATATCTCGCAGCAATTCACCGATTTTCGCTTCGCCATAAGTTTCCGCTAAAAAGCGAACGACTGCCTGCCCCCCTTTATAAAAAATAAACTGGCTCATGACCCGCCCATTTGTCATATCAACTAAAGTGGGAGTCCACCCTTTCAACACGGCGTCTCTCATTACCATTTCAGCCATAGGGTCCCAGCCCAATGAAAAATATTCAGCCGACCCTTCAATTAACCATAATGGAGCGCGGTTGCCGGAAGGAACTCCAAAAACGGACCCTGCTGAACTGTTCAATAAAATATCAAACTGAAAGGAGTGTACAAGCTCATGGGTAATTACATGACGAAATTCATCGTAACTTCCCAGAAAAGGAATCGCGACTCTTTTTTTTATCGGCTCGGTAAAACCGCCAATACCTTCATCAATATGAGAATATATAATATTGGTGGATTGAAAATGTGTGTGAGAAGGGTAGATATAAATAGGAACGACTTCGGTGAGATTATGATTTAACCGTTTGCTGAGAACAATGTTAGCTTGTTCTGCATAGCCCATTGCAATTTCGCCAAGGCTCTCATAATTAGCGGGAAAATGAATATCAAAGTGTTCACTGTGAATGACCTTCCATTGGATAGGTTCCCAAGTGACTTTACCGCCCCTGGCATTTAATGACGAGGCGGTTAATAATAAAATGACAAAAACTCGTTTCAATGTTAAGTACCGTAATCGGTTAATAGTACCGATTTTGGTAACGCCGTCAAGCCTTTGCCACTTATATTTATTTTTTCGGAGCTACCGGGCCAGGATACTCAAAAGGTTCATCCCTGATTTCAAGCAATTCGATATCAAATTGCAGGGTCGCATCAGCAGATACAATATTTCCAAGTCCACATCTGCCATAAGCAAGATGAGGGGGAATAATTAACTTTCTGGAGCCGCCTACTCGCATACCTTCAATGCCCTGGTTCCACCCTTTTATTAACTCTTTTTGACCAAGATTAAAGCCTAGTGGCTTCTTTGATTTTCGAGAATCGTCAAAAATCTGCCCGTTGTCTAAAGTGCCAACATAGTGAACAACAATTGCATCGCCGCTTTTCGCCTGTTTTCCACTTCCGGTCGTAAGATCAATAATTTGAAGCTTTTGAGCATTTTCCGGAGGTACATCCGGAACACAGGGGCCCTGCTTATTTTCAGGCCTTGTGCAAAACATGGAAGTAGCCGCTAATATAGTTATAAATACAAATGTAGTTTTATTGATACGCATTTAATTCTCCTTAAAGTTTTCGGTATATCATAATTCCTTTATTCACCAGTCAATACCTTTCTGTGCCGGTATTCCTTTTTCTTTAAATGGATGCTTTATATTCTTCATCTCCGTAACCAGGTCGGCAGCTTCCATAAGTTGGGATGACGCATTTCGTCCAGTCAATACGACATGCAACCCGACAGGTTTCTTCTTTATGTAATCAATTACTTTCTCTTCAGACAAAAATCCATAATCCATTGTATAGACAATTTCATCCAGAACAACAAGATTGTATTTACCCGACTCCATTACCTGCACAGCTTTTTCCCATGCTTGTTCAGCCGAGTCAATATCCTTCTGCCTGTCTTTGGTTTCCCATGTAAAACCAGCTCCCATAGTGAAAACGTCAAGACCATCCAGTTTTTTTGCAAGCAAAACTTCACCGTATGTAAACCTGCCCGTACCTTTCATAAATTGGACTATGGCGGCGCTTTTCCCGTGAGCAACCATACGCAAAGCCATACCAAACGCTGCGCTTGATTTTCCTTTCCCTTTCCCGGTGTGAACAATAATCAAAGATTTATCTTTCATGCGCTCCTTCCATACCAGGTTGCAACATGATCCAGATTTTTTGGGAAAAGGAACTGGGGTAGAGCGAATTGCCAGCTTCCATGATTGCCCTGTTCTTTAGCTGCCTCTGTGAAATGACACATTGCTATACCCATGTCAATTCTTTGTATATCGTAAATATTGAAAAACTTGTGAAATTCTTTTATTCTTTTCTTTCGCAATAAAAAGAAATGAAATACATCTCGGTTCATTTCTTTTATTATACGCCAGGGTTGTATATTGGAACTCGATGGTGCCATGCGGAGCATTTCAAGCGGTATGGCGTATTGACCCGCTTCAGATTCGGTTAATGGCCTATCCATGTTGTCTAGAAAAAAAAGAGACTTCCAGGGTTTTCTTTTTTTCGATTGTACGGACCACTTGATAATTGCATTCAATGTCCCTTCATATGGTTCGGCGACACCTATGGCTGCTATTGCCGGTATAATATCCCCTGTATTATTATTGACCTTGTTATGAAAATACCTCTTCCGAAAACTTCCCCCCACCCAACAGGTTTGTATATCCAAAGAAGTGGCATAAAGTACTATAAGTTCCATTAAATAACCCAGATCTTCAAAATTCATTTTCCCCGACTCCGAGGTAGAACTTACAATCCAATTGCGCGCTCCATGAATAAATCCATACGTCCCTTGTTTATAAAAATTCCGGATGTCCAGATCGGTTTGTACAAAATAAAATTTGCATTTATTCCCAAATGGCCCCTCGGGCAAATGGTTTGCAAAATTCTGCAATTTAGCGATTACGCTATTCGTTAATGGTTGACTGTTAAAATTTCGATATGACTTTCTTTGTTTGATAATTTTAGTGATGTCAGGCAACATGGGGCAATATAAATTATGAACAATTTGCGTAAATATATTTCCGGTTTTTAACGAGTTTTTCGCAAGTCGACGGCAGTGTCATTGTAATGACCGACTACTCCCTTTTAATGTCACTTTAGGAACTGGTTGACGACAGGTAAGAACATAAACCATTGGTTAATTTGTGAAAAATCAACGCTATTTATTATTTCTGGCTATTGTAGCAATTTTATTGATCGGAAAACCTTTATTCGGTCAATATGAAGAGAAAGCTTATCACCCCAATATACGAATGGGATTCTGGTTCGGACCCGTTGCACCTTTTCCCGGTACAGAAATGGCAAACCGTCTTGGAACATACCTCGGTGGGGGGGTTTTTGGACGAATGAATATTCCGGCAATTCCGTTTGAAGCCGAACTTGGAATTTCATACAACAGCTACCGCTCGGACACCACGGCAGAGTTAACCACCATACCTCTTTATTTAGCTATTCTCTACCGCATACCCATTCGCAGCGAACTCGATATAAACCTGAAAGTCGGAGGCGGGGCCTCCTATGCAAAAAATTTTCCCGAGAAACACCAAAATATATTACCACTACTCTATACAGGGTTCGACCTCTCGTTTGCCGCCGGGCGAAAAACTAGAATTGGTTTAAAAGTTGATTACAATCTGCTTTATGAAAAACACCTGGATATCCCTGCTAATGCTCCCAGCGATTATACTCTTTATAATGGCCACATGCTGAACATAGGACTTATGCTAAGCTTTAGATTCAATAATGACTGAAAATAACACAAAGATCGAAATATGAAAACTATAAAAACAATTACCCTGGGAATGATTATTGCTATTTCCGCTTGTACGAACAATCCGGTTATTTCAGATTTTGGCAACGACCGAGTAACGTTGGTTCTAAAAGGAACCTACGAATCGAACACTCCTTATGGCTGGGACACAAACCTGAATACCAGTGAGTCTATTTTCACCGGGTATGCAGGTGAAGTATTCGATACCCAGGAAGCGTCAGCTGATATTGGTTTTTATATTGATATAGCAAATATCCGTATCGGTAGAAAAAATGCAGTTCCAGCAGGGACGAGCGATCTGGATTACTGGGAACTCTTTGCCGAAAACCGGGTGGTCTTGTGTGATTCCAATACTGACGTAATCGGGAACAATCTGGTAAATTGCGCCTACGGAAATGGCACTTACAAGTTAAATCAATTTTTTAAAGAAGGGTTTGAATATCCGGTAGAAGATATACCTGCCGGCCGGTATCAACACATTGGAGTATATTTTCGTAAGTTTATTACTTTTCCTGCTGTTCTATATGATTCATCGTACAATGAACAAGAAGTATTGACTTCCATTTTCGATAACAGAACAGTATATGGCTACGATCTGAATTCGCAATTGTTACAATATGCGAATAGCGACTCAGGCGAAGATAATCCGCTGATGATACCACTGGAAGCTACAAATTTAAATTTAAAAGTAACAGACAGTTACGTACCTTACGTTATTGAAATTCGAATATTTATTAAAAACCAGATGATGAAACATGTTATTAAATATGGAACCAACACCTCAGCCGAAAAACCTTTGACATTTATTGGACCGGCAGACTGGAGAACAGACCATGCGTATTCCGGTCGTGTAAGTGGTTTTCACCTTGGAAAACACCTGCTGATGACAGCCAGACTTTATGAACCCGACAATGTCGGCTCATTGTACATAACTGAAGCCTCAGTCCCTTCTGGAACAGCTACTGAATATTATACCATTGTTAAATCGGGCAATACTTTGACTGCAAAAACCTTACCATATGCTGCAACGCAAATAATAGATGTAGGAGGCGCCAGTGGCGAGGGAACAATTACAAACCTGCCTCCTGGCAATTACAAACTCTACAAAACCTGCGATGCATTCTATCGCGACTCAACCGGCGAAATAGCCGGAAATGATGGATTCCCTGAATCGATTGATGATCTAAGTGGGGTCACAGTTACTATTACAAAAAATAACACCACCACGCAGGCAATTACCAGCAACGGAACCTGTCCCTAAAAGAGAACCGTGTGAATGGACCCGATTGTTTGTAAACATAAAATACCTTCAGACAAAAGATACGTAGAACTACTTACCAACTATTTAACCAACCTGCTGCGCCTGGGTGGCTACAATGAAAGCACGAATACACAAGTAAAAGATATAGTTTTTGCATTTAAAATAGCTTTAAAACGTGCCATAGAGTTTGCTTACGGTGATAATACCACTTCCCCTCTTCAGGTAGAATTCAAAGTTTTTTCTGAAAAACTTGAAATTACAATTCGCGATTATGGAAAATCTTATAATCCCTCGAAAAACAGCTCTTCAACTCTCGATGATTATGAAGAAAAGGGTCTGGCTCTGCATGTCATTGAAAAAACTATGGACATAGTTCGCTATACAGCTCACCACCAGAAAGGTGGTACTTTAAAACTCGTCAAAGTGCTAAAACACTTGAAAAACGGTTGACTCATGGTCTTTTTAGACCGGTCTAAATGAAATGGTAGAACTTCTCGCCCCTGCCGGCAACCTTGAAAAACTTAAAATGGCTCTCCATTACGGAGCAGATGCGGTTTATGCCGGCGGAGTGCAATTCAGCCTGAGGGAACGTTCGGGCAATTTCGACCTGGACGAATTACAAAAAGCCGTTTTGTATACCCATGAACTCGGCAAAAAAATCTACATTGCAGTCAATATCTATGCCCATAATAAAGATTTTAAAGAGCTTCCAGAGTATCTAAAAATTTTAAACGAAACCGGTGTGGATGCAATCATTGTTTCGGACCCGGGCATTCTTGCTCTGACAAAAGAGTTCGCACCCGATACCCCCCTCCACTTAAGCACACAGGCGAATACTACAAACTTCCACTCCGTTAATTTCTGGAAAAAACAGGGGGTCTCGCGTGTGGTTCTTGCCCGTGAACTTGGCTCTTCTGAAATTGCAGAAATTCGAGAAAACACAGATGTAGAGCTCGAAATGTTTGTTCATGGAGCCCAGTGTATGGCCTATTCTGGACGCTGCTTAATTAGTAACTACCTTACTTCTCGTGGTGCCAACCAGGGTGATTGTTCCCAGTCTTGCCGTTGGAACTATACCCTTGTCGAAGACAAAAGACCCGATGAATTTCACCCTGTTGAAGAAGACGCCAGGGGAACCTACTTTTTCAACTCTCGCGATCTCTCCTTAATTGAACACCTGCCAGAAGTCATTGCAACCGGTATCCACTCGTTAAAAATCGAAGGGAGAATGAAAAGCATTCATTATACTTCTACTGTAGTTCGGGCTTACCGCGAAGCGCTAGATCGAATTCAATCTGGAAAATATCAAGACAAAGAATCCCTCACAAACGAATTGAAAAAAGTTTCCCACCGCGCCTACTCTACAGGTTTCTTCCTGGGGCAACCGGGTACAGAAGGCCAGAGTTATGAAAGTTCTCGCCCCGAAAAAGGTCTGAATTTTCTAGGCCGTATTGAAGAGGTTCAAGATTCAACAGGCACAATAGATATACGCGGTAAATTTTCTATCGGTGACAAACTCGAAGTAATGCGGCGACGAATCGACGATGATTTTATTTTTTCCGTAAAAGAGATCTTTGACGAAAATAATAATAAAATTGAATTCACCAAACCAAATACAAAATCAAAAGTTGTATTTGACCGCCCTGTTTCTGTAAACGATATACTCAGAATGTACGAAATAGCCCGGCAATAAGCCCAACCATCATCTTACTATTATTTTAATATTGGGAAAACCAATTTTTTCACTTTCTTTTCAAAGAAATAATTGATCTCGTCTCTTCCGAGCCAGTACTTGGCATCGGTCTCAGCTAATTTTGAAATTTCCATCATCGGTAATTTATCGGTTCGATCAAGTTCAATCTGCCGTTTAAACTCTGATGTTGCCCCAGTGTTGGCGATTCTAACATAATGTTCGGTTTCCAACCGCTTTTCGTTGGCAAAAAATTGCATCAACTCTTCCAGAGCTTTTGTCTGCACATTAAGAGATAACGACAACAAAGTTTTATTCCATAATAGCATCGAAGTTTGTCTTGGTTTAATAGCCGACCACCCATCATTATAATCAATGTTCCCCACAGAAAGTATCGCCATTTTTTTAAACTTCTTCTTTGGTCCAACGCAATATTCAAGAGCTTCCTTGATTGCCATCATAGTGGGGTTATTCGCCCACAACGCTCCATCGACCAGATTATCTGAAACTCCCTTTATGGACACAATAGGAAGATAAGAAGGAGCCGCCGACGAAGCTAAAATGACATCAACCATTTTCAATTTACCATTGGGATTCTCAGCACCAGTATGACTGGTTCGAAAAACAAAACCACGAAATGTATTGAGATCGACAGCCGAAATTGCCATTCTAGTCTGGGCATCATCCATCAAGCCATCCCCTAGAAGCCATTCCAGACTCTTGCGAAGCTGTTTATTCGAATATTTTGATTTGAAAACAATCTGTTTAATTAATCGTAAGGCTCTGATTATAGAGTAATTTGATGGCAAAATCAACGGTCCGTGTTTTTCATAAAACTCAATCACTTTGTCTGACGATATGCCTCTCGCAAGAGCGCCACCAATAATGGACCCGGTTGAAGTCCCCGTAATTAAATCAAAATAATCAGCAATAGGACCATACTTTTTTTCGAATTTCTGAAGTATAATAGAAGAGTAAAACCCTTTAATTCCACCACCATCAATTGATAAGATTTTAAAAGTATCTTTCGAGATCGATTTCATAAAAAAGTCCTTTTTGAATGCGAATATTTGTATTTACCATTAAAAAAGCCATAGTTTTGTTTCAGGCTTGCCCCGTTTTAAAAAGCCCTATCCATGACTTCAACATTCTTCAGTAAAAACATCAATGTCGCCACACTGCTGTCGTCCAGATTTTCTTTAAAACAGTTCGAGACAATTCTCACACTAGAATAGCATAATGTTGTGTCTGTCTTTCTTGTCAAGTTCTATTCAACGAATACATAGGTTCATTCAAAAAATATGTATTTATTTTTTAAAATTATGATTCTTATTGATTTTGCATTAATTATATGTGCTATTTTTTGCCAAAATAGTTGACAGTCGCCTTTAAGAATCGTATTATAGTCAAATGGGTAAAAGTGAAAAAAGAAAATATCCACGGGTAATGAAAGACTTTCGAATTAATTATGCTATGCCTGGCTCATCGCATACCACTTCAAAAACATATGACATAAGCGCTTGCGGTCTTTCCTTTGAGAGTGAAAAGGTAATTAAAAATGACGCTGTAATTAAGTTGCATTTAAAAAGCAGTGCAACCGATACACACGAACTTATCGGTCTTTCTCTTATCGCAAAAATAGTGCGGCATGAAAAAAATGGCAAAGGTTATCGCATAGGGGCAGAGTTTATGTACGTTACCAAGAAAACCATGGACCTGCTTGAGGTTTACCTTTACCCCGAGTCGGAATAACAGTTAATTAAGAACTCTACCAACAACCATTGTTATATCATCATACTGGATGTCTTGAAATTCAACAATTTCCGCCATTAAAGCTTCTATAATTTTGTCAGGCGCCAGTGTACCCAGTTTTTTAAAAGCGACTTCCAGCCTTTCTTGTCCATACATTTCATGGTCTTTTCGAAAAGCCTCGGTAACCCCATCCGTAAATGCAAGAATGGTATCACCTTTATTTAGTTTTATTGTGATATCGGGTAATCCGTGCTTTATGTCGTCGGTGAGCCCTATCCAGGTTCCCTCCGTTTCATATACGTCAACATCGCCGCTGCTTGCACGGTGTATCATAATGTCCTGGTGTTTTCCCGCGTACGTAATTTCCCTTTTCGTCATTTTCATTACGCAGATCGTCATATAGCGACTTACATTTAAACGCCGTATATTTTCTTTGATAATTTTATTCGCATCAGCGATAACATCAGAAGGCATAATCGCACTGTCTTCTTGTACCAAAGAAGCAATACTCGTCTGTGTCATCATCATAATAAGACCAGATTCAACTCCATGTCCCGAAACATCCCCGACCGTCATCCATAAGTGATCTTTGTCTGACTGTATAATATCGTAATAATCGCCGCCAACTTCATCCGCTGGTATCATCTTCGCGGCAATTTCAAAATCTCCGACTGTGTTGTCTGCAGGTAACAAAGCCGTTTGAATTTTCTTCGCAATTTCCATTTCACCCCAGAGAGCGTCTTTCGTTTTCTGAAGTTCGGCGCGAAGAAAAAATTCTTTAGAAATAAGGCTGTATTTTACATAACCAATTGCGGTTACGATTACACCGGTGGAGGAAAGAAAGTAAAGGTTGTTAATCAGTAATTCAAGTTTAAAAGAGGCACCGGATAACGCATTCATTAATACATATAAACTGATTGTAATAATTGCATTCGTCGCTGAGTGAACCGCCTTCCATGGCATCATAATATTTACAGCGATCATTACCAGGTTAAGACCTGCGTAATAACTTGCATCAAACCCGCCAACATCAACTGTCATTTGAACAATCATTAAACTGGCCAAAGCGGAAAGAAAATACCCGTGCCAAATACTAAATTTACCGTATTTCGTAGATCGAATAGCGGCATACTGTAAAATCAAGATAACCGTTACTATAAGCCTGTAAGCCCAGAACTTATTAACAATATGTTCTGGAACTATATAATAATCTAAAAGTCCGAAAAGTGGAACAAGAGTAAAAGTCAATGGAACAAGAGTGCGCAACGCATCGTGAGTTATTTTGTGTATATAATCAACCAACTCTGCAGGTTCTTTTTGCTTCTTAACTTTCTTTTTTTGATTTTTCATTTTATCCATAATACATACCTACTATTGGCGTTCCCCATTAGACTCACGAATTTCTTCTAATACTAAATTTTCTCTGGTTTTTTTACTGTTAAAAACATTTGACTTCTAGACTCTTCAAACTCGACCTTTGTATTCGCATTCGGAATTCTTTTAGCAACATTGATCATCTCTTCTTCTGTTCGGTAGATCAGTGTCCAATCGAGCCAGTATTCCATATACAACCTGGTTTCAGTTCCATCGTGGTAATTACCAATCAACAGTTCACCGCCTGGTTTTAATAGATTATATAGTTTCTCTGTTACAGCCTGGGCGACTCGTACTGTTAAATAATCGTAAAGACCCATGGAGTAAATATAGTCGAATTGTCCCCACTCTTTCGAAAGGTCGGCTTTTTTAACCAGAGTTCGAACCGATTCCTGTCTGAACGTTTTATTTAGTTTTTTATTGAGACGCGACTCAATGGCCATAATACTTTCTGCCGCTTCCCCGAGTGCGCTTCTATCCTGATCAAGAAGTGTAAATTCCACTTTATCAATAATTTCCGGAGATTGTATAATATTCTCCATTTCTTGAGCCGGACCACAAGCGACGGTCATTATACGAACTTTCTCTCCTGTCTTCTTCTTTCCTTTAGAACGTTGTTTTATGCACTTTAACACTTTTTCCGGAACCATAATTTTACGATTTCGAACTGCCTGAGCGGCTCCCGACATAATCGGATGTTTATGCATTAACTTTGCAAATATTGTTTTACCCACATAAGCATCTTCATAGATCATGGTCATCATTTCCGAATCTCCGGCATAACCACGTGGTTTAACATTACTTCGCAAAGCAAACTCTGAAGTCTGAATAAGATCCCACGCTTGTCGACGGAAAAAATAACCATGTAATTCATGTTCTTCCCGAGTAAAATCAGCAGTTTCTTCGGCCAGCCCTTTCAAGCGGTCATTGAAGAATTCAAAATATTTTGCACCTTCGGTTCGAATAACGGTGTCTTGTACTATAGCGTATATTTCAGGGGGTTCATCCGCATATTTAACATCAAACTCATCAAAAAACTTTTTATACACTCTCAAGTCATATGTGAGAGCCGACACGTAATCTTTAAAAGAGTCTCGTATTTTACCTTTTTGAGCTTTAATAACCCGGAGGTTCTGGAAGTATGATTCGAGGTCAGCTGACCTGCGATATGCAAAAATATTATTAAAATCGTATACGTTATCGGTGAAGACGATTCGAGAAACAAAACCCGGTATCCCTTCTCCGCGAATTGGACTTAAATGGCATACGCCAAAACTTAATTCCTTATCTCCTGTATCAATAATTAATCCATCGTATTCTGCGTGCTCTTGAAAAACATCTTTATTCTCAAAATGGACAAGTAACGATGCACGTGTGCCATAAGCAACCTGAACGGTGGTTGTTTCTTCTCCGTTTAACAGTTTACCGTGATATATAAAATCTTCAACCATTGGTCTTCCCCTTGTTCATGAAAGCAAACTAGTGCCTTCATTTATACCCCGACAATATCAACTCTGTTATCTGATGTTTTAAAAAGATGGAGAGCTCCAAAACTTAATTCTTGCCATTTTAGAGAATCACTGTATTGCAATATACAACTACCAGTACCATTTTTTATTTTTTCAAGCACCGATATTAAAGGTGTTATCGTAGATGAATTCATATAAGTCAATTCTTCAAAATTCATTATCACGGTCTTTGACTCATCAGAAAAGATGTCATTAAAAACCGGTCCGAGAAATATTCCAGGGTTTATCTCGGTACTACGACCAAGCCATTTTACTGTTATTGTATTACCCTCCTCACTTACTTGTAAAGTAAGATCTTCAGCTTCGTTTTTATATTCAGGTTGTATTGCCATAATAGAAGTTCCTTATCTTTGATATACTGCTGACATTGCTAAAACATTATTTTCATCAACATAAAAATCGAGTATTGAACTGCCTTCATAAGCAATTCGTGTTAACCCGAGACCACTCTCATTTTCTCCCAACTCTTTAGCACTGATCAGCTTTAGTCTTTCCACATATGCTTCGAATGGGTTTTGATATCCTCGAATCCATTGAATAGTCTCATCGAGTTTTTTCAATTGAAGATCATCATTGCCGAGTATTTTATTTTTAACTTCAACAATAACCGATCTACCTTCAATATCAACCGAGTAGTCAAATGTGTCGGTCATTTTTTGAGAGGCTTCATACTTAATTGCATTCTCAACCAATTCACTTGAAACCATGATTAAAGCATGAATATCATCAACAGAAAATTGATGCTCTGTTAAAAAATGTTCCAAACGTTCACGTACTTTGTTTAGTTCGTCCCATTCGGGTTTTAGTGTTAATTCCAGGGAATCTTCCATTAGAGAAACTCTCCTTGGCCTATCGATCTTTTTAAAATCATTGGAATGCAATTCATAATATACGGCCATTTTATTAACAATGATGAGGTCAGTCAACATCTTTTTCAAAATTATTATATAAGTCGTTATATTTATTCGATTTTATTTCTTATTTATAGTTTATCTCTTTTTAATTCCGTAAATCAAGCATTTGTCATACATTAGTTATAAAAATTTCAATAACATTTGAATATAAGTCCCATCTGAATCTTCCTTCGAGACAAATTACAACCGGAAGCGGTGAATCAAGTTGTTTACTTTCGAGCAAATAGGAGCGTCGAAAAGACCTTTCAGATACAGGTTTGCTATGTACTTTTTACTAGACTGCCTGAAAAAGAGACAATATTCGGAGACTCTATGATTCTCGTTATTTATACAAAGAAGTACAGAAAGGGTAGTTATCAATTTCAGTTAGCCGCAGAAACTCTTATGCAGGAAAAGAGGGTCCATTTTCCTGAAGCCGAGATTGTTTGCTGTGGTATCGTTACGAAAAAAGAATTTAAAAATGTCTTTCGCAAATATAAAAAGATTAGTGAACTTCATTTTTTTGGCCACTCGGGAATGTACGGCCCCATGTTCAGCACGATCTCTTTTCCGGAACAAATGAGCCGAGCCGAATGGAGAGATCTTAAAATCGATTTTTCACCCGACGCAAGAGCATATTTTCTATGTTGCCGAAGCGCCAGGTGGTTTGCTCCCTTTTTTGCACATCATTACAGGGTTACTGCGTTTGGAGTCTACTGGTATACTACTGTAAGTTCTAACAAAACCCGTTTTAAATGGGCAATGGGAAGGAGAAAAAACGAAAAGCCTCTTTATATAGTAGGTTGTCCGGGAAAAAAATCGCACGGGATGATCGGGTCCCTGTTAAAATATTCAGGATTTGCAAAGGCCGAAAAACTTAAAGAATTTGCAGCCCGTCCTGCCGAAGAAGAATCGTACAATAAAGTTGCTGCCGTATATAATGAAGTATTTTCCGATATAAATGTTCGTCGAGATGAAATGAATTGGATACATTCTGTCTGGCCAAAAGGTTCGAACCTCTCTATTTTAGATGTTGGTTGTGGAAACGGGGCATTATTAAAGGAGCTTTCGGGAAAAATAAAACAGGGAATCGGCGTCGATAACTCTTCCACCATGATCAAATTTGCAAAACTGAATAACATTCACAATAAAAATATAAATTTTGAGCAAATTACCGAACCAAAGCTTAAATTCAAGGACAACTCGTTCGATTTGGTTATTTCACTGCTTTCCTTTCGATACCTGGACTGGGACCCTGTAATTCATGAAATTCTTCGTGTTTTAAAGGAGGGGGGGTCGATTATTATAATCGATATGGTTGCTAAACCAGTGGCTTTTTCCGAGTATGCTCAATTTATTCTATCTAAAACTAAAACTATTCTTTATCAAATGAAAAATCGTCGCTTTTCAAACGCTTTACAAAAGATGGTTCACAGTAAAGAGTGGAGGCAAATGGTACAATACAACCCCATTCGAGATGAACACGAGATATTATGGTATTTAACCAGTCGGTTTCCCGATGTTACAATAAAAAAATTGAATATTGGCTGGAATGCAAGAACAATCGGGTTTTCTACTGGTCCTCTTAAAAAGCAAAAAGTGATAAACCATATAAAGGTATTGCCAGAAATGACGCAGCAATCGCCGGAATAAAAGCCTGCATTCAATGGCTAAATAGAATTTTATGAAAAATTTAAATACAGATAAAAAACTTGGCATTCTGGACTGGGGAATTGGCGGTCTGGGTTTTTATCGTTTGTTGAAAAAGTCCAGACCTGAAGTTCCCGTTCTCTATTTTTCCGATGCCGGTGCCACTCCGTATGGAAAAATGGAGAAAAGCAGCTTAATTCACCGAATAGAAAAAATACTGAGTTATATGATTGCTGAGCGGTGTGACAGAATTTGCATTGCCTGTCATTCTGCGTCGATTGCTATGCCTTTTATTCAAAATATAGGCGTTCCGGTTACTAACGTCATGCAGCACACTATACAATTGCTGCAAAATTTGCCACCTTCCCTGATTCTTGGCGGACGCGGCACGATTTTATCCGGGATGTATAATTTGGAGGGTCGTAATGACCTATTACGTATTGCGCAACCACTTTCGGCTTTTGTGGAATCCGGAGATCTCGATTCTAAAGAACTTATACGGCAGATCAAGAAGATCGTTTCCTTCCCCGAAGGGGAGAAAATTAAGAATATCCAAAATATTGTTTTAGCTTGTACCCATTATGTTGCGTTGTCTTCGCAAATTTCTGCCATAGTCGGTCTAGAATATGCTATAATTGACCCGGTTGAGTTTATGTTGACATGGGTTGAAAAAAACTGGAATCTTCAGTACTCTGTTCGCCAGAATGTTCTACCGGACATTTTTCTTACTACGGGTTCCAGAGATTCTTTTATTGAATCGAGCAAAGTTGCGTTTGATCTGATTGTAGACCCGGATTCGGTTATTCATGTAGATGAGGCGGTCTTTGCATCTCAGGATTCTTCCAGGAACCAACAAGAAAATAGTTCTTTCGATAATATTGCCAATACTCTTCGGTGACAAGATAATACTCTTCATTTAGTTTTAACAGAGCTTTCGTTGCGAAGAGCTTCCTGTTATGTTTATCCATTACTCTGTTCGGCACAAAAGCAATTCTAAATTTTTGCTGTTGCTCGTCTGCGCTTTTCCATTGCCTGGCTCGAATTCCCGTAATGTAATTTACATAGTACTCCAGACCATGGTGGGCAATTAAATGGTCTTTATGGGAAACATGCTGTGATATTTTTTCTATATTGCTCAACTGTTTCCAGTCTAAAAAATTCAATTGAATTCGGCCGACCTCAAGTAAAAAAAAACCGGTAAATACAACCAGTAAACCTGGAAGTGTAAGGCGAAAATATTTTATCTTCGTTTTTGTAGTTTGCACAAAAAGTACCAGGGTGGGTAAAATAAAGAGAGGGGTTAGTACCAGGAAGCGAAAAGAGGTTTCATTGTATCCGAATTTCTGAAAAGGGAATGTCGTAATTCCAAGAAAAAGCATTACCGCGAATGTATAGGTTTTATACTCGGTGGGTATCTTATTTCTTACGAAAAAATAAACAAGGATGATGGTAACACAAAGCAAATAAATAACTATTACAAATTTGTCATGTCGCAACGAATTTCCAAACCAGTTCAAAAAATTCGTTTGAAAATGGAACGTTTTGATAATCTCCAATAAATAAGCGGACCCTCTGGCAAAAACTAAAAAAAACAGGGCAAGCAACCCTGCCAATACCGCGATTAGTTGCATGAACCTCTTTATGGAAAATTGATGTAATACATAAGATATTAAAAAAAGAGTTAAAAGCGCAAAAACTGATTTGTGAGAAAACATTGCAAGTACAACCAGGAAGATAGACAGATAAACAGATTTTTTACTTTGTTGCGACCCTTCTATAGATTGAAAGTAAAAACAAATTGCCCACAAAAGCAGGGTAATGGCGAACAGGTTTTTATAGTATGTAAACGCAAAATGGTGAAAAGGCAAAGTGAGCCATACCATTACCACGACGGTAAGGGGGTAATATATTATTTTATTTCGACTTTCGGACCCGCCGGTAGCAATTACAATAAAATGAATAGATATAAAAAGGGCGGTGAGGGTGAATGCATAACATAGTGAAGTAGATAACTGCAATATAAAAATAGACTGGGTTGGAAAAATAAAAGTTAAAAAAGCGGGCGGGAAAAATGCGAGTGAGTGGTCCTGGAAATAAAATTGACCCGTTTGCGCAATCGTTTCAATCTGCTTCAGGTAATAATATCCGTCAATACCTGTTGGTGAGTCACCGGAAAGTGTGAGTGTTAAAACCAGGTGTAATAAAAAGGTAAACCCGAATACAGTATATCGGGCCGCCTTTATTGAAAACATTTTCGTGAGGAGATTAAGAAATACAATTGTCTCCAGCTGTCCTGACTGGCTTTTTTGACTTCGATTATTCCGTGTGCAATTCTCCATGTTCCGTCAAACTCATATACCTCCTCTTCTCCGTAAAACAAAATGACTTCGGTGTATTTGAGCGTATGGTCTTTAAAAAATTCTATTTTGTGCTGAGATTTTTCGTCAGTTCTAGACTCAAAATAATTGCATGTTTTGGCTGCGATCACCATGGCGTCCGTATAGGAAACATTTTCGGTTTCTTTTATTTGCACTAGTCGTACATTGATTTTATCGATCGGCGTCAACATGCTGTCACTGAATTTGGCCGGTTTATACCATGCTCTTGAAAAAAAATAATTTCGTATGGATTTTGTTTTGAATTCTCTGCCATATTGTGCATAAATTGAATTTCGGTACAGGCTCAATTCTACGGCATTCTTATTTTTAAGTATAGTCGTGTTCATATGTTGGTTTAGTGTAATTCGGTAGTCGGGAAGTTTTTTTAATTTTTCAGCGCTCTGAGTTTCAAGATACTCTTTTGTCAGGCGTTTTTCTCCCGCCACCAGGCATGCTGAAATAGTTATAAAAATTACAAATACAATAAAAGGATTTTTCTTTTTTTGAGTCTTCATGGGAATATTGTTTTTCATGGACTATCAATGTCAATTTATATTTATATTTTTCTCGTTCTGGGAATACTGATGTTTATTTAGTTTCCCGGGGGACCGTACAGATGAAGATCTTTTATCGCTTCTCTGATCTTTTTTAAACTTGCAAAATCTGGATCGGTTTTATATGTTAAATACGATTCTACTTTCTCAAGCCAGAGCGGATTGTTTGTCTCTTTAAATGCCAGGTATTCCCGATGTCCAATTACATATTGAATGGTGGGATATTTATTTTTCAGGTATCGTATTAGTTTTATATTTGCATCGATCTGGTTTTGTGTTAAGAACATTTGATGTTTTGTTCCGCCAATATTTTCGATTCCGATTGCTGAATAGTTCAACCCTACGACATGTCTGGCAACGAAATCTTCTCGCATCATTTGCACGATTTTGCCGTCACGATCTACAAGGTAGGGTACGCTTACGTTGGCTTTGCCGTTTTTTTTCAATAACGGTCGTCCATTGTGCATCTGTTCGGTGTCGAAAATTTTCCAACTTGCCGACAACCCTCTGGACGCGGTCCAATGTATAATTATTATTTTCGGTTCAAATCGTATGGAGTCGGTCCGTATACCATAGTGTTTCCGTAAATACTCTTTTGTCCATTCCACTCTTCTGTGCGAAAACTGTATGGGCATTTTTTCAATCCACGGCGGGGGGTCGAATATATCGGGCTTGCCCTCTTGTATCTCCGTTTGCGCAGGCGGCGCACATGCGAACATAAAGATTAATAAATATATGTTTGACTGCTTCAACATTTTGTTTCTTCTAGAGAGTGCGGGGCAACATGAAACTGTTGGTCGCTGAGTCAAATAGATTCATGTATCATTTTAGCTTAAGAATATGGTCGACGAAGTCGTGGGATTTCCGAAGTATCGCAAACCTGAACAGGGTTTGTTTGTAGCTGTTGGCAAAATATTTTTTTATAAATAAGTGAAAAAAAAACCGTTTTTCCCCTATTATACAGATATGATTAATAAAAGTTATGGTTCATATCACAAGTTGGGCGTTTACGTCGATCGAATTCTGGAAATCAGATTATCACCGGAAACCTGGGAAAAAGTCAAAAAAATTGCTGATGCTAAAAAGTGCAGTTATTCCTGGGTAGTTCGATACTGCGTTTTTCGTTTAATCAAGCGTAAAAATCCGTTTATGTACATAACGAATCACGTTCTGAAGCAGGGGAAGCGTAAAAAATGGTTGAAATATCAAACGATGAATGAACGGGCAAAACAGCAGGTAGGCATTGATCATTTGCATCGTCATAAACTTTGTTTGTATGGAACTGACGAATTGTTCATACGTATTACCGCCAACATGATGTATTGTACCATGTCTCATTTAGTGCGTTTAGCTCTTGAATGGCATTTAGGTGAGCTGGAAAGGTTGTCGAGCGGTAAACCTGGGAAATTTCACCGTCTCGCGTTCTACTGGCTGGGCATTAAATTGTTCCGTGGTGTTGTTTTACCTACCTTACTACCTGAAAACGTGCGACTTCTGCTGGACAGATTCCAGGAAACTGAATACTGGTAGCCGATTTGGCCGAAAACGCGGATTCATACCGCTAAATATTAATAAAAACCGCATCCCGGTGAAAATAACCGGAGCAAAACAATACATTTATTACATCTACAAGGTCAAGTGTGTTCAAAACTGAAATACAAATTTCGACCAACCAAAGTATTTATAAAAGGGGAAGCGTAGAACCGGCGGGTCGGAGCGGGGGGAAAAGGGAGAATCGGAATGGAGAATTTACTTTTTTCCCCTTTAATTACTTAAACCAATACAGTTTTTGAATGGCTGCAAAAATAATCGGCACTAAAAGAGCAAACAATAGGGAGCCTGTGGCAAAAATCAGCTTATACATTATGCCGGATGACAAAAAGATACTCTCTATTGGCATATTTGCCATTAACCCTGTGACTGATAAAATTGTTACAAATATCATTAGTGTAATGTTGAAATAGAATATCAGTTTTAATAACAAACTTTTATTAAAATAATTATTCGACTGGTTTGTAGAAACATCTGCTCGTTGAAAATAACCTTCTTTCGTCAGGTAAAATATGGCAGACAAAATAATGAATGTATTTACGCCAATCAAACTGCCCATAGAGTGAGCTACCACAAAATATGTACCATGAGTAATGTTATTTATCGAGGGAATGGACATCAACACTCCGGTAACAATCGAAAACAGAGTCCAGTAAACCGAATACATGGCAAATGTAATATATATATCGTCAATATTGTTACTCTTTTCTGGAAAACGTTTCAGCCAAAGAGAAGCAATGGCGACCATACTCGCAGTAAAGGCGACCGTTTTCAAAATAGAAGGTTGGGGTGATGGATAAAAGTGATGACCGAAAGTCAGCAGCAAACCCACCAAAGAGATCATCAACGTGAATTGAAATTTCCAGCTGGAAACGGAGTCGGCAAATTGCTTGCGCAATATAAATGATAAAATTCCATAGCCGATTAAATTCACCGAACCAAACAAGGAGTCGATGGCATGCCACTCAATGGCAATGTCACGACCAATTGAAATCGATTCGTGGAACAGGTAATAATTTGATTCTATTAATGACGCGGGAAGGAGCAACAGACCAAGCGCAATCATCCAGGTGGATTCTGAGAATATATTGTACGCTTTTTTTAGCGAGGCAAAAAACCAGAATACCAGAGATATAAATAATAAAATAAACACAATGGAGACAAACGGTGGCCAGGCTATATATTCTCGCCCCGTAAAATTTCCTGACATTATGAACCCGGCTGAGGTTAAAAACAACGCTGGAATTATCCAGGAAAATTCAGCTTTCAGGTTGACTTTCATGAAAGCCAGAACAGATGCAATGGAACCGTTAATTACCCAGGACAACGCGAACAAAGTATGCAAGGGACGCAAAACCTGAAACGGTAAAAACTTAAACTCGGGGAAAATTCGGTGGTTAGATAAAAGCAAACCAAGAAATAAAGTAATGAATATACTAAACAAAGCGAATAGAAATAAAATTCTGGCGGCCTCACCCGAGATGTTACGTTGAAAATACTTTTTCATCATCTGGAAGTGTTCCTGGAATCGAAGGTGTATTGAAAATATGCGAGAAGTGAATTTACTTCGTCATCAGAAAAACGAAAGGCTGGCATTTTACCAGTTCCGTTTAAAATTACCTGTCGAATATAAATATTATCTCTGCGACCGGCTAACTCGGTTAAATCGGGACCGAGAAAACCCCCGAGACCGTAAATCGAGTGGCATGAAATACAATTGTTTTTAAGCCAGATCTTTCGTCCTGAAATCGCCACCTCATTTATCTCATGTGACGAATTTTCAAAATCGGGGATTCCGGATAAGACGAAGAAAACTGTAAAATAGGTAAATATGGAAAATGCAATAATGGCTTTAGTGTAATTATATGTCACCAATTTTCCTGTCAATTTTATATATTAATTTAAAATTCAAAACTACTTTCGGTACAAGTTTACTAAAAACATCATTGTATCGATTTTATATATCAGCGACAACGACAACCATTAAACTTAAGTCAAGCTTCGAAATTCACTCGGCCTGAAAATTTCCCAGTACAGTTAATACATAATCGATATCATAAAGTGTATGGTTTGCGTTTATTTGAAAACGAATTTCCTCATCGCCCTTTGGAACAACTGGAAAGTTTAACCCCGTGGCCAGTATTCCATTTTCAAAAAGATAACGGGAAAGATTGGCTGTTTTCTCGGTATTGCGAACCATCAAAGGAACAATGGGGTGTTCCCCCGGAATCGTTTCAAAACCCCCTTTTACCAAACCCTCTTGAAAATGGTGAGTCAAAAGTTTCAACTTTTCAAGCCGGACCAAACCTTCCGGGCTGTCCAGAATTTGAATTGACTTTAGCGAAGCCGCACTTTCGGCAACCGTAATGGGATTGGTATAAATATACAGAGGTGACGTCTCTTTTAAAAAATCGATAACAACTTTGGATGAAGTTATATAACCCCCATTGACGCCAAACGACTTACCCAGTGTTGCAATTAATATATCGACCGATGTGCCGGTAAATTCTTCCGTGCCACGCCCGGTTTTCCCAAAAGCTCCAACCCCATGGGAATCGTCCGCTATAGAAATTATTCCCTCTTTATAGCTATCACTATGTTTATTGCATAGACTGACAATTTCATTCAGCGGGGCATAATCACCACGCATACTGAAAATTCCATCCGTTATAACCAAAACCCGATGAATAGTTTCTTTCCCTTTTTTTACCGACTTATTGTTCTCTAAAATTTCTTCTAACTGCGACATGTCGAGATGATTGTATATTTCTTTTTTTGCGGGACGGGCCAAGCGCAGAGCATTAATTATACTATTGTGGTTAAGCGAGTCACTCACAACTAAAGTATGTTGATCGATTAAAGCGGGCAACACTCCCAAAACGGCGGAGTAAGCCGAACTATAGATCATTGCACTTTCCCTACTGTGAAATTCAGCCAACGCCTGCTCCAGACGAATATGCATATCGTATGTACCTGAAATGAAGCGAACGCCGCCTGGGCCTGAACCAAATTTGCGCGCCGCTTCCTCTTCGGCTGCAATAACATCTTTATGTAAAGAGAGCCCGAGATAAGAGTTAGAATTCATCATTAGAAATTTTTTATCTTTATGACCTTTCAGATAGTATCTAGGGCCTTGCGCCTTATCTGATTCTATTTCAGAAAAAGTTGTCAAATTACTAAAATCTACTGCGCTTATAATATGCTCTTCACCCTTCGCGGCGCCGTCCTGTCTCAACTGTGCAAGTCTGGCGGATAAAACTTTTGTGAAAGATTCCATACTCATTTTCTCACCGTTTTCAGGAAGTTCTTCCCGCCTTTACGGACAACTTTTTCGAGAGTTTCTCCAGCATAGTTTTCACCATAGTTTCTAAATTATATCGAGCGTTCCACCCCCACTCTTTACGCGCAGCAAGGTCATTCATATTTTTTGGCCAGGAGTCTGCGATAGCCTGGCGAACCGGGTCAACATCATAGTCAATTGAAAAATCTGGACGATGTTTTTGTATCTCTTCGGCCAACTCTTGCGGGGTTATATTAAAAGAAGTAATATTAAAGGCGTTTCGATGTTTCAAGTGATTCAAATCGGCTTCCATGAGTTCCAAAGCGGCGCGAATGGCATCCGGCATAAACATCATATCTAATCTGGTATCTGCTTTCAAAAATGAAGTATATCTGTTTTGCTTAAGGGCTGCGTAAAAAATATCGACGGCGTAATCGGTAGTCCCACCGCTCGGGGCAGTCTCATGCGAAATAATTCCCGGATACCGAACGCCTCTGGTATCGACCCCAAACCTGGAAAAATAATAGTCGCAAAGAAGCTCCCCCGAAACTTTCGTAACGCCATAAATCGTATTCGGTCGCTGGAGGGTATCCTGGGGGGTATTTTCACGAGGTGTGGTCGGCCCAAAAGCTCCAATGGAACTCGGGAAAAAAACGGCGCAATTGTTTTTTCGAGCGACTTCCAGCGTATTCAACAAACCACTCATATTTACTTCCCACGCAGTATTTGGTTTTTCTTCGGCAACCGATGACAACAAAGCGGCAAGGTGGAAAATCGTATCGACCTCGTATTCCTGCACATACCTTTCAAGCAACCCCGCGTCACAAACATCCAACGTCACGCTTGGTCCGGAATCGAAAATTTCAGGATCGCCCTTTCGAGAATGGATTGCGGCAATTACATTTTGATTACCATATTTGTTTCGCAAGGCCGGCACAAGTTCCGAACCAATTTGTCCAGTCGCTCCGGTAACCAAAATTCGTTTCATATGTTCAAAGTATATTACTGTGTCCGTTTAGTCAAGTGTACAAAACTAAAGTATCGCATGGGGTGGCGAAAGCTCTTTTTGCGACCAGCAAAAGATAAAACTTGACAAAGCAATCGAATAAATTAGCTTATAGCCTAATGAAAAATATCGGAATCTACCTGACAATTGAATCTATTTTGCTATTTATATTAAATTTGATTTTCAATTTTATTATCTTAATGGTAATGGTGTTCGCCAACCTGATCAGCTTCCTTTCGGATTTAGTAGGAAGTTTATGCGAAACCTTTTTATTCTGGAAAAGCGATACAAGCGGCTCCACTGTAAGTGAAGGAGAAATTTCCTTTTTCGTCTTCGTCGTTTTTCTTATTTTAATCTATCAATTATACCACATCGTGTCTTGTATAGCATTTCTAAGATCTAAAACGTGGCCCGTACTGCCCATTATTGTCAATCAATACCTGACTCTGGTTGCAGTCACTTTCATTATAGTCGCCATCGTGAGAGAAGCTATTTTGCCATATGGAGGTACAGGTCATTCTGAAGAGTTCAAAGTTGGGATTATTTTTACGATTGGTTTCATTCTCTTTGGAATGTTAAAGGTATATATCGCCCGTCGGTTTTCTAAAGAGCTGGCTGGGGTAAAATAAGATGGCCCGCCATGCAGGAGAAGTCAACTTTTACGAGTTTTTGTCTGAGTTTTTAATTTGGCTTTAGCCGGCCCTTTTGGTTTAATCTTAGGTTTGGGTTTAGTTTTTACTTGAACTTTTGGCTTGACCTTTACCTTGGGTTTCGTTTTTGCCTGAGCTTTTAGCTTGGTTTTTGGTTTGGCCTGCACCTTGGGTTTGACTTTTGGTTTTAACTTCTTTTTTACCGGAGTTTCCAGTTCGTTTATTGTTCCAGATTCTATCTGGGCCTTGAGTTGAGCTTTTAACCGGGCTTTTTCAAGGGCCTGGGCCTTGGCATGAACTTTTAGTTGGGCTTTTGCCTGAGCTTTTATGGGTTTTTTATCTGAGTACTTTTTGTATATGGAAATTATAATTGGTGCGGCGATTGCAACGAACAGAGCCGCCACGATGTTATATACACCGTTTGAAATATCAGTCAAGGAGAATCCCTTCTTTTGTTCCATCGGGGGAATGGGCGTTGTGGGTTCACTCAAGACTGGTTGCACGCGAACTTTATTACTACGGTTGTCACTCTTACTGCTATTGTCGTCCAGCCCGAGCGATTCTTTAAAGACATCTTCTATCGCTTCAAATATTTTTCCGGGTTTTTTTTTGCCAGTTTCCCCGAAAAGATAATGGGGCATACATAAAAACAGTATAAAACTGATCAATACACTATGAATAAATTTTCTGAGAAGCATATGACTTCTTACCGAATATTTATAACCCGTCAAGAGTTATAATATCTCCTTAACGATTTTGCCCTGTCTATAAAAAAGCAGGCTGGCGACGTCTTTTGTTTCATTGTGGTGTAAAGCGACTATCCATTTTATGGTTCGCAGCGCGGAATGCAACCGCACTACAGACAGGTTTTTTACAATCTCGGTCGTCCACCCTCGGTAAAAAAGAATTGCCCGAATGAGTCTGTATTACTAATATTAATACCGTTATACACATAATACGGGGAAAGGAGAAAACAATATGAATAAATTTATCTATCTACTTTTAGCGATCTCACTGTTTGCCTGCGGCAAAGAAACCCCCACGAAACAAACAAAAGTAGAAACAGAACAAGTCGAAGAACTTCGAATGAGCGCTTCAGATTACAATAGCGAAGGAATGAAATTTTACAACAAAAAACAGTATGAAAAGGCTGCGACTTCCTTCGAAAACGCCGTCAAAGTTGACCCCAAACATAAACTTGCCAATTACAACCTGGCCTGCACATACGCCAATATGGTCGATGAGTGCGGAACAATTGAAACTCGCGATGTTGGTGAAGAGTACATTTTTAAACAACTCAAAATTGCAGCGCAGTTAGACCCGAATGTAAAAAACAAAGCCCCGAAAGATAGTGACCTCATATTCTATGCAAAAGACACTCAATTTCTCGAAGCACTCTCGTTGCTGCCCGCCAAAAATGACAGCGAAGGGTGGAAAAAAATTATCACGGACGAAGATTTCGTGTATGAAGGCAACTGTGTAGGCGGATCTGGAATATTCCCTGCCACTTGTGACCATTTCTTCTTTAGTAAAGATGGATCATTTACAGTAGACGAAGCAAATGAAGAGTGTGAGTTTAACTATGAAGAGTGTGAGAAAATACATAGTTTATCTACTAAAAAAACCGGCACATATATAATTGAAAATCAGAAACTTTTATTAGAGTACGAATCGGGTAAAACAAAAGAAATTGACATACCGATTCATATGTTTGTAAGAAAAGGGTCTGAGTGTTCAATATAATTTTCCATATAGTTTTCCAAAAGTCTAAACTATTCGAGGGAAACGAGTCCCTGAAAAATAGAGTTAATCACCGTTGTTCTTTACAAGGAACGAACTGAGGTTAAACTGGCCGATGAGAACGGTAGTACTCGGAAGCGGCGGCAGAGAACATGCAATCTTTTTGAAGCTGTTGCATAGTCCGACGGTTACAGATTTATATTTTGCGCCCGGTAATGGGGGAGCTGGGGAAAAACACAGATTCCCGGCAGATATTCTGAACTTTCCCGAACTCGAAAAGATATTTCGTGAAAAAAACATAGAGTTATTAGTTGTAGGCCCCGAAGCCCCACTGGCAGCTGGAATTGTCGATTATTTTGCTGAAAAAATGCCGGAACTTCTTGTCTTCGGACCCGATGAAAACGGAGCTCAACTGGAAGCTTCGAAACTGTTTTCATCGACATTTATGGACGAAGCAGGTATCCCCCAGGCAAAAAGCCGGCCGGCAAATGACCTGACACATGCTAAAAAAATACTGGCCGAACACCCCCTGCCGGTGGTTATAAAAGCCGACGGACTTGCCGCAGGTAAAGGAGTCAGCATACACCAGGACCGAAACGAAGCCGAACAAAAACTGGAAGAAATATTCAATGATAAAATATTCGGTGAAGCCGGAATGGCCGTGCTGTTTCAAGAATTTCTTCAAGGCAAAGAAGCTTCACTGTTTGCTATTTGTAACGGAAAAGACGCCGTATACCTGCCATCGGCGCAAGATTACAAGCGAGCATATGATGGCCAGACCGGACCAAATACCGGAGGCATGGGTTCCTTTTCACCGGGCAATATTTTAAACAAAAAACATATTGAATTTGTACATAACCAGATTGTAAAAAAAGTTATTGAAAAATTTCAATACAAAGGAATTTTATACGTTGGCCTCATGATCGACAACGATGATATCAGTGTCGTCGAATTCAATTGCCGACTCGGAGATCCTGAAACACAATCGGTAATGCCAATGTTAGAAACCGATTTGCTGCCCTATTTAACCTGGGCCGCAGGAAAATCGAATGAGGTTTTTACAGTGCTGGAAAATGGTTACCGCAGCGCGCCACAAAAACCGGGATATACGATTAATGTTGTTCTTACTGCAAAAGGGTACCCTGGAAATTACAATAAAGGCATAGAGCTTCCCCTGCCCGAAAATATACCGGAATATATTCATATTGTACATGCAGGAACAAAAACCGAAAACGGGAAACTGGTTTCAACCGGAGGCCGAATTATGAGTATCGTTTGTTACGATAAAAACCCCGCCGAAGCAAGAAAAAAAGTGTACAATTTCATCGACTCAATAAAGGATTCCATAGATTTTGAAAAATTACATTTTCGCACTGACATAGGCTTATAATGAATTCAATAACTGAAATTATTCAAATTGCCCCTCCGGAATATATTCAATATTTTGCGAAAAAAACCGGGTTTCTCATGACCGGCGCCTTCGAGACGAATAACCAGACAAGGTGGTTATGGCACCATATCGTCCGAACGTATGAATTTAAGAACCGCTTTAATACATTAACGAATTCAGAGAAAAAGTCAATGACGATTTTATTGAACAATTTTGGCAGAACCCCCTTTGCCGATGAAACCGGATTTGCCCTTGAGAAAAAAGCTCCCTGGGTTTTCAAGCATCCCGCAGGCGGTATTTTTATTCCTCTCGAAATGATCAAATTACTGATGCAAGAAGATTATTTTCAAAAACAGTACTATTTATTTACCCTCTTGTATAAATTAAAATTAAAAGAACAGAACATACTTGCTTCGCTCACAGGAAGTTCTCTGGAGGGACAACTGGCCATCTCATTTGAAAAAAATCCTCTCGATATGGGTCTGGTATTATATATCTGGTTCAGCGCAAAAATTCGAACCCTGACCGATATACGATCTATGATGCCCCCTAAAGCAAAAATAATAATGGGGCCATATACCTTTGCCAGAGAAGAAGACAAGCCGAAAAAAAAAGATACGTCACTTCAGGTTGTATTTCCGGAAAAACCGGTAAACCTATGGGACTATCTATTTCTAAATTTTCCCCATTTAAAAAAAGATACGGAGAAAGCATATACCCTGATGGCGGAAGGAAAAAAAGGGTTTTATCGATCGCTGAATTTAATCAACAACCCTTCAAATGAATATATCAATCTTTTTAAAAACGGACTGCTGTTTCCTGTATTATCCAGTTCGGCAATTAGCGATTCTCGGGTAAAAAATATTCAAGTTGTTTCCCCTGCTGAAGTGCGACACCATTATCGCGATACAATAAAAACGAAAAATAAATCGGGTAAAAACCTATAATTTCAAGACTTTAAACTCAACCCGCCGGTTTTGTTTTCTTCCTGAACCTGAACTATTCGAAGCAAGCGGCTCACTATGCCCGTATCCTTTGGCAACCACCTGTCTTTTCTTAACACCCTTTTTTATTAAATAAGCAACAACAGCCTCTGCTCTTTGTTGAGACAGCGTAAGGTTATTTTCTGACTTGCCACGATTATCGGTATGGCCTCCGACTTCCATTACCAGGGAAGATTTCGATTTTAATATTTCAGCTAAACGATCAAGCTCGGCAAAAGAGTCCGGGGTAAGTGTATTTGACCCGGAAGAGAAAAACACATTGTTCAGCCGAATATTTGCCCCTTTTTCAATTTTCCGAATAGTCAAACTCAGGTACTTCGATTTCGAAGAGGACTTTAAGTCGAGTGTGGCGCTTTCAGGTAAGAATCCATCTTTATCAGCTCGTATACCGTAACGTTCCCCGTACACAAGGCTCAAGGTAAACTTTCCTGTTTTTGAATCGGTCCATGTTCTGCCGAGTAACATTCCATCGCTGAGTCTGAAATAATAAATTTCAGCATCAACAGGTTTACCGTCCCCGGTAACGACCTTGCCCGAAACCAGTATTGACTTTTCGGGACGATGTTCTTTCGGTATGGACGTCCTGTATAAGTCAAGGTTCCCACCCCGAACTTTTCGAGAGTAAACGCCATATGCACCGGAAGGGTGAATTACATAACTTGTATCGTTCTCTTTCGTATTTACACTCGAACCAAGATTTTTCGGTTTTGACCATTTTCGCCACGAGTCGTCAAGTCTTCGAGTTACGTACATATCATAACCACCTGCTCCACCCGGCGTGTTGCTGGCAAAATAAAGAGTTTTTCCATCGGGAGCTAAAAACGGGGTTCCTTCATTATATTTAGAATTTACCAACGGCCCCAGGTTAAGAGGTTCGCTCCATCTTCCCCCTTTTTCAGGAAAACTGACATAAAGGTCAAGACCACCGACCGTATCTCTTCTTTCGACGTTTATCAAAAGAGATTTTCCATCGAGGGCCATATAATAATTGCTCAGCGCAGCCCTGTTATAAAAATTTCTAATTTTCAGAGGTTCTGGCGCAGTCCATTTCCCATTTACAAAACGAGAATATGAAATGCCGTCTTTTACTTTACCTTTTTCATAAATATTATTTACATATAAAGTTAACCCGTCAGGAGACACTCCTAAAGGAAAATCATATTCTTTAGAATTAAAATCGGCTTTTATGTGAACCGGTCTGGACCAGGCCCCTTTTGAGTTCAGAGTCGACATCCAGATATCCTGGTCATCTTTTCTTTCAGAGTAACCAACATTATCAGGATGACCTTCACGGCAAAAAAACAGGGTTCTGCCATTGGGTGTAAAAACGGGGGTCAGCTCGTGGTACTTCGAATTAATAGAAGTAGATAAACCAGAACCCGCCGCATAAAGGCCAAAAAACAAACCGGCCACTGAAAGTAAAACAGCGGCAATTGTAAATATTCGTTTCATCAGTTTTTATTAGTTTTCAATAATCTTTAATCGTCGTTTCCGCCAAGCAGTCCCGATCGCATTAAGAAATAAACTAATTGTAGTATCGCCATTGCCGCTGCGGCAACGTACGTTAAAGCTGCGGCATTTAACACTTTAGAAACACCATTTCGTTCCGCCCTGCTCGAAATAACTCCAGTTTCAAACAACATAGACTTAGCTCGACTGGAGGCGTCAAATTCAACCGGCAATGTTACCAGTTGAAATAGTACAACCGCACTAAAAAGAATAATGCCTACATACACCAGCCCCATCATCTGCAAAAACATCCCGGCAAAAAGCAAAATCCAGCCGAGGCTCGAACCCAAAGACGCAGTAGGAACAAGTGCGGTACGAAGGGCAAGCATCGGGTATTTCACCTTGTCTTGAATAGCATGACCCGCTTCGTGGGCTCCGACACCGACAGCGGAAATTGATTTACTGTCATGCACTTTCGATGACAGCCTTAAAACTTTTTTAGAAGGGTCATAATGATCAGAAAGAAAACCATCGACACGCTCAATTCTCACATTGGTCACGCCGCCGGCTCGCAACACGTGAGCTGCAGCCTGTGCGCCGGTCATTCCACTCGAAGTCACGAACTTCGAATATTTGTTAAATTGCGATTTTGTTCGCATAGAAGCGAACAGCGACAATAAAAATGCCGGACCGATAATTAAAAAATAAAGTGGATCAAAACCATAAAACATATATTTCTCCCTGAAAGATAATTATTAGAACCTTGAATTAGATGTTTCACCTATCGCAGATACAACGATACCGATTCAAGTATTATATTGAATATTTCTAAAAAACCTCATAAAGCCGTCCGAGTAATATAGAGAAAAAAGAAGAAACAGGCGATATTTATTTCATTTCTTTGATTAAGCGGGGGAAAGCCTTCCCCCGCGCTTTGGCTTTTTTAACAAAAAATCCGCCGCTTCCCCCAACGTAGAATCGTCATATTGTACTTGACGTTTCTATATTTATATTCTAATGGTGTGCATAAAGGTTTTTTTCGAGAGGAATTATGAAACAAAAAGCGCGTATAATACGAATATTGAAACTATCTATTTTAACTGTATTCTTCTGCGGCCTCTCGGGACTCTATTCCCTTGACACCGGCCATACCAAAAACGGATACACAATCACAAAGAAAAACAAAAAAAGAGATAAACATAGCGATAAAAAAAACAAATCTTCAAAGAAAGTAGAAACAAGCGGAGTCGTAATTTTATACGAAGGCCATGTGGACGGTATTCCTGTTACGATGTTCTTGCAAAAAAAAGGAAACGAAATAATCGGATTTTATTTCTACCGCTGGGCGCGCCCCCTGATTTTACGAGGAGAGATCAGCGACGATAATACATTTTTCCTGGACGAGTATGTAGGCGCCGAAGTGCAAAATGCTTTTGACGGTAAAATCGACGGCACTACTTTAAGTGGCAAATATGGAGGTTACACTTCATTTGAGGTAAATGAAGTTAAAAAGTTCGAAAGCGATACTAAAGTAATTTCAAACGAACGTTTTGAAAAGCTTATGGGGGAACACCTGCTTTCTCTGCAATGGATTAGTTGGGACTTTTACGGTAATATCTCCGTAGTCATGATCGGTGGCAAAGTAATTATGTACGGTCAACAATTCAACTTTCGAGGCGACAGTCTTGTTATTGCCGGTTTGGTCACCGAAATTAATGACAACTCTTTTACTTTAAACGGCACAGTTTCTACCCAGCTGCGTGGAATTGCAAAAGGGGAAAACTGTACAAGAGATGGAGAGCTGACCTTTTCGATCTACCCCAACGGTGCATTCTGGCGCTTAAAGCAAATGGAAAACCCATGCGATAACTTTATCGATTATATCGACATCTATTTTAAACGCCCGGCAAGTCGATATAATAATGAGAATTTATATATTCTCGACTGAAAATAAATTAAACTTTTATTCCGCTTCCAGAACGAATTTAATTTCGCTGTCGCCGTTTTTACTCATACTCCATGTTAATGAGTTTGCTTTCGAATCGAAATGTTTTGAGTTATGAGAAACTATTTTACCGGAATAGATTAAAATTAAATTCACATTGTCGTCTTCTTTCAATGGGTTTTTCCACCAGACAGAAATCCTTTTTGCATTACCTTCAAAACGAAAAGTTCCTTCTTGAAACAGAGGGGCTAATATAGTTAAAAGATTATTAAACTCACCTTCAATATACGCGTCCGTCGAGAGTGCAGACTTGTTCGTCAATTTTACCGTAGCGTCATAAAGAGGTATAACCTCCAATATGGAACGTCCCTCTTTTTTATACCCCTTGTAAAACTCTGACATCTCAAGACGACGCTCTTTAAAATCCGATTCATTAGAGTGGATATTTACAAATTCAATTTTTGCCGTCCCCTGGTAAAAATCGCTTTGGTCTAAATAAATATAGATATTTGCTGCTTGATAATCGAGGCACGAAGAAAACGCAAGAATCGACGACAAGAGCAGTATTCGTTTCACAACCCGTTGCAACCAATCCCGGTTTTTTAATTTTTGCATATTTATCCCCGTTTGTAGATTCAGGGTAATTACAATATATTTTCGGACTTCGTCAAGAATTATTCTCGGGTTATTTCTCTAAAATGGGTCATCCAATGGAGTATATTTTTCAAGTAAAGAACCGTTATACTCAACTTTGATAACGCAAGGTAGAAGCTCAGGTTTTATACAGGTTCTAACACCCCTCTTGGAATTTATGGTTATCTTTTCCACTGCATTCAATTCATTCAATTCATTCAATTCATTTTCATCAACTCTAATTCTGGTAAATTTTCTAAATAATTCATTTTTACAGAAAAGTCCGATTTCTATATCCTTTTTATACTGCTCTGTATACTGTTCTGTAGAAATAAAATATTTTCCTTTCCTTTTATATTCCAGGCTTACATAATTGTTACCAGGCAAGAAAATCCTTCCAGATTTTCTGTTAATCTCAACCATCCAGATACCATTATGTTTTACTGAGAACTCTTCCTGACAACTATTAAATATGACATTACCTGCTACAGTATATTTATGACCTTCTGCTTTTTTGGCTATTATCTTTCCATATCCGGCAGATAAAATGATTACTAAAAACATTATTACCGGGGTTTTCAAGTTTTTCATAGATTTTATTTTATGTAATGAAACCTCCCGTCAATACATATTATTTATAATAACAGATACAAAATATAACGAAGTATCGATCCAGACTCTTCGAAAAAGATATCGACAACAGGCCAACCGTTTTCTACAATAACACTCATGGTTTATAAAATTCGTGAATCGAACGCAGACCGGACAATTTTAGTCCCTTCGAAAACAATGGGTATTATTATCTTTATTATCAAAGTAATTGGATTAATATTTTTACTACCCGGTTTGCTGGTTTTATTCAGCGAAGAACCGCTCGACAATATTGTATTTATTCTAAGTGGTATCGGACTCACTTTTTTTGTTGGGGGAAGCATGGCGTCGTCTTACGCGTCAAAATTACCCGGCAAAATGGTTTTTAACAACACTTTGGGCAAACTACAAATTTTTGACAAAATTGGAAAATTCACCAGGCGTGAAGAGTCGGCTTTTCTCAGTTATAACGAAATAGCAAATTTTGGTATTCGTAAAATCAGATTTAACAACAGCGTCTCTTACGGAGTATATCTTGAAAAAAAAGACGCCGCCATCTGGGATCTTTTTCAGTCGAATTCTGAAAACAAAGCGCGTGAATTTTTGCAGCAAGTTGAAAACAACATCGACTTTAGACCCAAAAAAGATAAAAACCAAACCGATGTAAACCAGGGTGCGGTCATTGGTTTTACCACTGACTCTGAAAACTATAAAATTGAAAAAACGGATACAAAAGCTACGATCATATGGCGTCGCAAACTGGAACTTTTTAATACATTGAGTATGCTGGTTTTTCTTTTCGGATTTACCCTTGTTTTCTACTCGGCAAAAGATGAAATGGAACAGGTCGGAAGAATTATCGCTTTTATCTTTTTAGCCGTCGTTAATTCACTGGTATTATGGGGTATCTTTGTAAGTCTGTTTTCCCGATTTCACCTGACTATAGAACCAAACGAAATCACCTATACGAAATTTTTTCTAAAAAAGCCTGTTAAAACAGCTAAAATAGAATCTTCTATTTTACACTCTGTACTTTTCCACTTTAATGTATCGTCAGGTCATTCTGCAATTTTTTTGCTAACCGCCGAACAAAACCAAATGCTCTCAAAAATAAACAAAGGCGAAGCCGGTTTAGGCGATGTTTTCGCCGCATTCAAAGCCCATAAAGGATCACTGAAAATTTATGGCACCTCTTTATCTTTCAGTGAAAAGGTGCGTCTTGAAAAAACAATTCAAAGTCTGATTACCGAGATTACGGGTCGGCAAAATTTGTAGCCGCAATAAAAGTGTTCTGACGCATATATTTAAATTTGGTTTAATGATTTTACTACTGAATTGTAGACTTTTATTGAAATAATATGTAAATTTTAAGTAAACCTTCAAAGAATTCTTTCCAAACGAGAATTTTATCTGGGTACTCAACAAAAGAGTTTTAATGGATATTTACTATGACCCGCAATGCAATAAAACTTCACCCTTGGCAATCAAAACCAAATGTATTATTTACAGCTCTTTTTTTACCGCTCGCCCTTATTATCGCAATACTGATGTATAGCCTGTACCATTATAAAACTTCGGGCGATAAACGACTATTAATTACATCTTCAAAGGCCCAAATCCAGTTTTATAATGATATGATTAATAATGAAATGAGCCGCGTGTTATCGGATCTTTTCGTAATGGCCAACTTGCATGAAACCGAGAGAATGCTGGAAGGCGTGGTCGCAGAAAAAGCGGATTTGATCGACAATTTTTCGTTATACTGTAGGAACAAGGGTCTTTACGACCAGCTGAGATTTATAGACCTTCACGGACAAGAGCAAGTACGTATTAATTGTATGGACGGTATGGCGAAAGATATCGCTCCCACTGCCCTGCAAAACAAAGCTTCACGATACTATTTTAAAGAGGCGATTAAACTCAAAAAAGGGGAAGCTTATATCTCTCCGTTCGATTTGAACATTGAAAATGGTAAAGTGGAAATTCCATATAAACCGATGATCCGGTTCGCCACTCCGGTTTATAATACTGACAAGAAAAAACAGGGTATTATTGTATTAAATTATCTTGGCTCCCGGATCATTGAAATTCTCAAAAAAGAATCTAAAATCGAAATTGGGTACGTGATGTTGCTGAACTCATCCGGGTATTGGCTTCACTCTGCAGATAAACACACCGAGTGGGGTTTTATGTTCCCTGCGAAAAAAAAAGAAAAATTTCAAAATAGTTTTCAAAAAGAGTTTAATGAGATCGATAATAATAACGACGGGAGTTTTTTCACTGGTAAAGGGCTTTTTACATATGAAACCATTGTACCGACTCCAGGCAAAGAACACTTCAACCACCGCTTTTTAAAAAATATTATTAAAAATAACTACTACTGGAAACTCATTTACCACATACCCGACTCGGCCACCGGACTGCATACTAGTTTTAATGTAATTATGGCTGTATATATTGCTTTATTTATTATATCAGGAATCGGCTGCCGCTTGTTAGCGAGAAATATATCTCTTTTACATACGACAAATAGTACTCTGCGCCAAAAACAACAAGAACTTACAAAAGCAAAAACTACGGCTGAAAAGGCAAATCTTGCCAAAAGCGAATTTTTAGCCAACATGTCTCACGAACTCAGGACACCCATGCACGCAATATTAAGCTTCTCCAGTTTTGGAAAAAAAAGAATTAATAAGTCGTCGAAAGTCACCCTATTAGATTATTTCGATGAAATCAACTGTAATGGAAATCATTTACTGCTGCTACTTAATGACTTACTCGATTTATCAAAACTGGAATCGGGGAAAATGGATTTTCTTAAACAAAATAGCGATATTTTAATGATTATCGAGGATCTGAAGTCCGAGTTTGTGTTTCTGCTCGCCGAAAAAAATATACATTTTATCGTAAGGCAAAATGACGTTTCTACAAATATTTTTTGTGATAAAATGCGAATACGTCAGGTACTGGAAAACTTGATCTCTAACGCCATTAAATATTCACCCGAAGACACCTCAATTATCCTGGAAATTTTCGATACATTTCTAACGGATAAAAAAGATGATCTTCCCTCAATTCTAGTATCGATCACAGATGAAGGAATCGGCGTTCCGGATAATGAACTTGTTTCGATTTTCAATAAATTTAAGCAAAGCACAAAAACCCAAACCGGGGCCGGTGGAACCGGCTTAGGACTTTCCATATGCAAGGAAATCATATCGGCACATCATGGAAAGATCTGGGCGGAACACAATTCGAAGGGGAAAGGAACTGTATTTTCTTTTACGCTTCCAATAATTATGAAGGAAGAAACCAATGAAACAGAATTCGAATATATTAGTCATTGACGACAATAAAAGCAATATAAAAATTATTAATACTATATTAGGGGAAAATTACAGCCTGCAAAATGCTGAAACGGGAGAAGAGGGGCTGGCTCGAGTGCTTGAATTTCAAACCGATCTTATTTTACTCGATGTTAAAATGCCTGGAATCTCCGGGTTTGAAGTGGCAAAACAACTGAAAAAAAATCCATCGACCTCTGAGATTCCCGTTATTTTTATTACAGCCCTGAGCGATGAAGCGAGTATCACAAAAGGATTCGATCTGGGCGGCGCCGATTATATCACAAAACCCTTTAAAGAAGAGGAGCTGGTTTGCAGAGTGAGAACACAGCTAAAATTAAAATACCTGATTGATAACCTCGACTCAATGGTAAAAACCAAAACCCGGGAACTTAAAGATTTAAATACGGCTTTTATTATGGCGCTGGAACGGACAAATTTTTATAACGACGATATTACGGGAAGCCACATAAAAAGGGTTTGCTTCTATTCTAAAATATTATGCATCGGACACGATTTGCCCACAGAATACACCGAACAGATTTTCGATTACGCCTCTATGCACGATATCGGAAAGGTTGCTTTACCTGACAGCATTTTGAAAAAACCCGGCCAGCTGACCCCGGAAGAGATGAAAGTGATCCAAACACATTGCGAGATCGGATATAAAATTATTAACTACCCCGGCATCCCGGATGTGGCAAAAAACATCGTCCATTACCACCACGAAAAATTTGACGGAACCGGGTACCCAATAAAAATGCAAGGAGATGACATCCCACTTGAAAGCAAAATCGTGGCATTGGCTGATGTTTACGATGCACTTCGAACCAGACGTCCCTACAAAGAACCTTTTTCGAAAGTAAAAGCCGAGGAAATTATAATCGAGTTAAAAGGAACCCATTTCGATCCAAAAATAGTCGATGTGTTTTTCCGAAACAAAGAAAAATTCAATGCAATTCACGAAGACTTTTTAGACGAAAGCTGAAATGCAAGTCGACAAAATTTATAGCTGCAATAAAAACAGGCAATCTTGTACCGGCTCTGAAAAAAAACGAGCCGGCACTCCTCATTATTTACTACGGTTTAGATTTTTTTCCATTCCTGGAAATTTCGGTATAAACAGTTTTACCGGTTGAGCTTCTTCTAGCCTGCAGGTACTGTTTTCTTGGCTCCTGACCTTTATGGGCAATGGAGACATGCACCCAACCCTGGCCACCTTCTGAAAATTCATCGATAAGTTGGTGATATGGCAAACCGAGTTTAATAATCAATTTGCAAATCGCCGGCACTTTCATGCCTGGTATTGAAAAATCGGCGGCCTCGCCTTTAGTATGTTGGCTCTTGCTGGTGCTTCCAATTTTTTTATTTACTTTCAGAGATCGAAATCCCGAACTTATATTCATCGCTTTTCCGACTTCATCTCGCAAAGGTTGCAAAATAGTTTTACACAACTCTTTTGCGCGCGCTGTTTGTTCTTTGTCCATATTATTATCAATTCCGCCCCTGGCGGCGGTGGCTGACCTGATAAATTCTTCAGATGTAAAGTTTGTTGAAAGTTTCATATTCATCCTTAATGTGTTAGTTCCTAATCTTGTAGGCAAAATCTTCAAAATTGTTACCACTGTCAATATAAAAAAATAGACCATTCATTCGGTTCAGTCAGAAAACATCTCCTGTCGGTAGCAAATACCCAAACAATTCATATTGATTTATCTCTAAGCTTTTCCATTTTGAGAACCTTAGATTGGGATCTTTATGAAATAACCTGAAACGAAGTTTGCGAAGCAAGTCCAGCATAGATAGTTCGGGCTCGTTTTCTTCGTGGCGCATTTGCCAAATTAACAAGTAGGTAATCAAGGTTTTAATTTAATTCCTGTTTTAACGGCGATTGAAAATGTAATGGTTCCGCGAGCGGTAGATGGAGGAGCGAAAGGTCAGGTTTTTGAAGAAGCCCAGGATCTGCTTAACGCAGTAGGTCTATTAGACCATATGCATAAAAAGACTGAAACCACTTTCTTATTCAGCGCCCACGACGAGCGTATTTTTCCATTTGCAAGTCGGCGTATTGAGTTACAAAATGGAGAAATTATTTCAGACAAAACACGGAAAGTCAAAGTCAAACTTTCCCAAAAAAATAATTGACCATCTACAGATTTAATTCAGTTTAAAACAGTACTATGGATATGGAATTTCTTATAAATAACTGGAAACAAATTACACTGGGTATTATTCTCCTGGCAATACTTTGCGGTGGAGCTATTTTCTGGTTGATGCGCTATAAAGATACGAATTATTTTAAGAGCCAGACCTATAAAAGAACTTCGACAAAGCCCACTCGGGTACTGGTTATCTATTTTACGCGTTCCGGAAACACGGAAGTTTTTGCCAATGAAATTGCGAGGGCAATGGACGCCGATATAATTCGTCTTGAAGCGCCGCAGTATTCGCTCGACCTGTCGGGCCAACAAAAGGCCGGTGACGACGCATGGGACGAAAACATAACCGAGGTAATTCCCAAAAAAATTGACATGAGTAAATACACACTGGTATTTTTAGGCTCTCCCATCTGGTGGTATAACCCGGCTGTCCCCTTGCGCTCCTTTGTCTATACAAACAATTTTAAAGGCAATAATGTAGTTCTGTTTAATACTTTCAACTCTCGCTTTAAGCAAGAGAAAATAGACACATTTGCAAAAGAGATTGAAAACCGGGGTGGTAAATTTATTGACCATGTGTGGGTAAAAAGAGGGCGAATTGTATGGCAAAAATCACGCAATGCCATGCGGGCCGAGTTTGCGACTATTATTAAAAAGAATAAACCGGCATGGGAAAAACATTTATTACGGTAACTTAACGGTAATGACCAGCCAGAACAGTTTTACTTTTAATTTTTAATACGGCTAATCTTTTTTTGAAACTCTTGAATCCCGGTAATCGGTTTTTGGCAGGTGTGGTCTTTACACAAATAAACCGTCGCGGTATTGGCTAAAACCTGCATAGGGTTTGTGTACGAAGCGAGCTTGTCGAGTCGGGGATTTTTTTCTTCTTTAAGTAAAAGAGTATAATGAAACATTCCGGATTTACGCAATACATTTAGCATACCTTCCAGGCCAGTTTTAGATGCCGGATAAACGATTACAATTTCATAACCCGATGCAAATTCATAATACAAAGATGACAGGAAAGCTGTAAAAGACGAGGGGGCAACGGATGTATAATAGGAGGCTGCCTCAACCATGCGTTCGGCGAAGCTTTTCCATTTCGACTCACCCGTAAGTTTGTATAGTTTATAACAGTTTGAAAGCGCTATGGAATTTCCCGAAGGCAGAGCGCCGTCAAAAAACTCTTTGGGACGGGTAATTAATGTATCAGAATCATTGGCTGTCATGAAAAAGCCGAAACGTTTCTTATCCCAGAATTGTTCACACGCAGTTTGCATTAACAATATAGATTTTTCTAAATATTCAACTTTACCGGTAACTTGAAATAGTTCAATAAGACCTTTGGTAAAAAAAATGTAATCGTCGAGCATGCCTTCGATTCCCGACTCACCGTCACGGTAGCGATGAAACAGTCGAAGCTGCGAATAATTTTGATCAGCCGGGGATTTTTCTAAATTCGAGATTACAAATCTGGCAGCTTTTTCGGCTCGTCGCAGGTAATCTTCATTGGAAAAATGAAAACCGGCTTTGGCATAAGCCGCAATCATTAAGCCATTTATATCTGTTAAAATCTTATCGTCTTTAAAAGGCCGAGCTCTCTTTTTTCTTTCGTTGTATATTTTTTTTCGTAATGGTTCCCAGCGGTGAGTAAAGTTTTTTTCACGAAGTTTTGAAATGTCGAAATGATCGGCATTTTTCCCGGTTTGTGAATTTATATAAAATACATTTTGACCGCCAGGTTCACCCTGCGCTTCATCGATAAAATTTCCTTGATCGGTTATTGGAAAGTACGAATGGAAAAAATCTCTTTCTGATTTATTCAGTAATTTCATTACCTGTTCTTTAGAGAACATGTAATAGGCTCCCTCCTGCCCTTCGCAGTCGGCGTCTTCAGCGGTATAAAATGCCCCCTCTGTAGAGGTGAGATCTTGCTCGACATAAGAAAATATTTTATCGACCGTATCGCGGTATGCCGGGTTCCGTGTAACAAAAAAAGCTTCGGTATAAACGATCGCAAGTGAGGCCTGGTCATATAGCATTTTTTCAAAATGGGGCAATAGCCAGGTTTCGTCGGTTGCGTAACGATGAAACCCGAAACCAATATGATCGAAAATTCCGCCAAGTCGCATATTCGCGAGCGTTGTTTGAACCATGGCAAGCGCCTCTTTTTTCGCCTTGTTGTTATTTTTCACATCTGAATAATAGCGCAGCAAGAAAGAGAGACTGTGAGACATGGGGAATTTCGGCCTTCCGGAGAATCCGCCATATACCATGTCAAAGCGTTGCCTTATTTCAGTAAATGCTTTATCAAATATAGATTTTGTAGTTTTAAAATATCCTTCTTCAGATTTGTTAACCACTTTTGTAATGCGTTTCGCAGTCTTTTCGAGATCTGTTTTTTTCTGAGCCCAGATTGAAACTATACGAGGTAAAATCTCCAGCAGGCCAATTTTTCCATATTTCGATTCTGCCGGCATGTAAGTAGTCGCATAAAAAGCCTCCTGGCCGGGTGTCATTACAATAGTAAGCGGCCAACCGCCATTACCTGTCATTCCTATGCAAATATCCATATAGATGCGGTCAATGTCGGGGCGCTCCTCTCGATCAACTTTTATAGAAACAAACGACTCATTCAGTATTTTTGCCACCTTGCTATTTTCAAAAGATTCTTCTTCCATGACATGGCACCAATGACATGTGGAATACCCTATCGATAAAAATATTGGTTTATCTTCTTTTTGAGCGATCTGAAAAGACTCAGGTGACCATGGACGCCACATTACAGGGTTATCCTTATGTTGTAATAAATAGGGCGATTTTTCTTTGGCAAGACTGTTCATTAATTATATGACGAATACATATAATTAAATTCGTATTTCTAACCCAAATATAATGTCAGTTTACTATCGAAAAAACTAAGCGCGAGATAACAGAGCTTTTTTTAAGCCTGTCACAAGTAACACGATGGCTAGCATCTGGATGAAATGGTACAAACCATTATGATCAAATGACCAGATAAACGTGAAGGAAAGGGACTCACCGGCCTGAACCCCGGCTGCTAGAATGTTTACGGAAATCCCTGCAACCATCCACCATGCTCCTTTAAGATGACCTCGAAAGGCCACCCATATATAACCTGCCAGAGCAAACAACATAGCTACAGCCTCATAGATAATGAATATTAGAAAACTATCAGGCCAGATTAAGATAATTACAAAAAAACCTGCGCCAATGGCTACCATAATCGGCAATACTTTTCGGGCGATCTCTTTCCCCCAGATGTCATAAATTGCGGCAACTGAAAACAGGGCTACTAATAAACCCAGTGTAAGATAAAGCGGATACCAAAGAAGTGTATTTAATTCCATGGACATTTGAAAACCATGAGCAATTGCGCCCTGTATGCCGGCTAGAGCCAAAAGACCAAATGTAAAAATCCAGAGTATGGTTTTCCACCGAAACTGTTGTCCAATTCGGTACAAATACAACGCAGCTGCCATTGAAAGAACAGCTAGAATAGCATCTGTTACAGCTGTAGTTTGTTCTGTTAGACTATTGATAAATTCCATATTCTACTTTGACTAAAGGTATTGCTAAAATCCATTTATATAGAAAACTATATACTTTAAGTAATATGTCAATGAATTTATTATATCTTTCTTTCAACCCCTCAACAATATAAAAGGGGAAGCGGAAAATCTTTTTATTAGGGCACAAAATCTTGTGCCTTTATAAAAAATTTGAAGCGGGGGGAAATGTATAATCGGGATGAGTGATAGCCCAATTTTCCCCGCATGAAAATTAAACCCTGCAATCTAAAACGACCTTTCCATAAGTTGCAGATTTAGCAAGGTCAGAATGTGCCTTTGAAATGTCGGCGAGGTTATACTCTTTACCAATAACAGGTTTAATTTTCTTATCTAAATATAATTTTAAAACGGCGGATAAT
>JBEQLE010000140.1:0-4773 GCA_040326155.1 Leptospirales bacterium
GGGTTGGCGGAGACAACCATTGGGTTGGCGGAGAACCAGCGGGTCGGAGCCAAGGGGGTTTGTGTCGTCGTCGCAGGCACGCGATGAATCGCGTGCCTGCAAATGAGTAGACTACATCCGCCCCCTTCCAGAACCCAGGATTTTTTGTGAAACCTCTTTAAAATATTACTTGTAAATGGGATATCTCTTTAAACAACGACAATATGAACGAACTGATGGCAAACATTCCGGATTGGTTTATGCCGACACTTATTCTTCTCGTATCGATATTAGCGTTAACCGTTATTTTTGAACGAGGTTGGTTATTGTTACGTAGAATTCAACTTCTTGATATTGACGATGAGAGACAGTTGATTAACTATATACGCGATAAAAAATATGAAGAAGCTGAATCGTTTTGTCGTATGCAAAGTCATCCGGCTTATAAAGTAATACTGGCTGTTATTGAATCGAGGGGTAGTAAAATAAATTTAAAAAGTATTGCCGAAGAAGAGAATTTGCGGCAAACGGCCTTTCTTGAAAAATACCTACCTACTTTGGGCACGATCAGTACAATTGCCCCCCTGCTTGGACTACTCGGAACCGTTACCGGTATGATTAAGTCGTTTCGGGCGTTCGAACAAAATGTTGGACGAAGTGAACAGCTTATGGGTGGAATTGATGAAGCTCTCATAACTACTGCGCTCGGTTTAATCGTCGCTATACCCGCTTTAATTATGTACAACTATTATGTTCGCCGGGTGGGAACATTTACGGAAGAGACTATTGTTTTAACCGATATGGTCATTGCAGAATTTCCTGGTAAGAAAAAATAACGGGGAATAAACAGTTCAAACTAATGAAATCAAAACTTAAAATAAAATCGGGAATTGAACTGGCAGCCTTTGTCGATATTGTTTTTCTACTCGTTACCTACTTTTTAATAAACTCGACTCTGGCTCGAAAACCAATGATAAAAGTCGATCTTCCGAAGTCGATTACGGCCCAGCCTGAAATTGAACAAAACGTAGTTGTTTATATCGATGGAAAGAATCAAATTTATATTAACGATGTAAAAACCACTCTGAAAGAGTTGCCTGCAAAATTAAAAGCGAAGACCAAACAACTCGATAAAGATTATGTAGTTATTAAAGGAGATAAAAAAGCCGGCTATCAAGTCGTGATCTCGGTTATGGATCAAATACATAAGGCCGGAATTAAAAAGTTTAATCTGGCTACCGAGAAATAGTTTCTCTTATGAATCTGGACTCACACCGTCCGCTGTTAACCAGGGCAGTCGCTTTTTTATGGGGATTCTTTTTCGTCTATCTTTTTCGTTATACACTCGATAATTTATATCCTTTTTTGTCCGGTCAGTTCAGTCTCAGTTTTTTCGCGTTCTCTCTTCTTTTTATTGGTTGGCTCTCTTATTATTTTTTCTACAAACGGTCCATACCGAGAACCCATTTTAGTTTTGATATTATACTTGCTGTTATTATCTTTTTAAACCTTTTTCTAATACTGTTTTTCTTCGCTTATTATGGTGAATCGGGATATATTTTTTATAATCCCTTTTTCTTTTCACTGCAAATTATTCTATTTTATTTTTTGTATTTTTCAAGACTTCCTCTTCTTGTTTTTCACCCGTTACTGATTATGCTGGGAACGCTCGCCGGTTTTGGTTTATTGAAACTTGTAAGTCAAAGCCAGATTGTACTGTTTATCGGTGCGCTTATTGCCGCTGTCCCTGCCATTATGATTGAAGAAATTACGGAGAAAAACCCGGGCCGTCTTCGTATGATACCGCTTCGCCGAAGTATCGACATTATGAGGTTTTTACTTTTAGCTCTTTCGTTGTTTGGAATATTCGACCAATTCAGAGGTCGTTTTTATACTCTTGCCGCTTTATTATATGCAGGCCCTGCCTTACAATATTTTATTACCAGAATTGATCAGAAAAAACATCATATTAAACATGGAACCATCGCCCTGGCTGTCCTGTTTCTGGGACTCTCTCTGGCCTATCAAGAAATTCCTTTTACATATTGGGCCGCCGCAGGCTTCAGCGCTCTGACTTTCTGGGAAGCTCTTTATTTCAAGAAAATGTATGACGGAGATTATCGCCATAATATAATGAGTATTGGCGCAGTGCTGGCTATAACGATGTTATTATATATGCTCACCGCAGACTGGGTCATTCTCATATTTGGCGTCATCTTTATAGGGCTGCAATTGCGTATTATTATATATCTATTCAAAAACCACAGAAAAATTCTTGGTTTTCTTTTTGCACTTAGTATCACTTCATGGGCCTTTGGCGTTATGAACAAATACCAGGACTCCTTTACCCGAAACTTTTTTGCCTTGACAAAGACTACAACAGTTGGTGAAAAAGCTCCTTCCATATATTGGCCACTCTATTTTCAAAAATCGGATAAAACTATTGTTACAAATATTTACCCTCGCGAAGTAATCGAAAAAGCTGATTTTTCAGAGCTGCTTCCCCGAATGATGTACGCGACTCCCTCCGGTGTTTTCTTAACATTGAAAATTAGAACCGACAGAATGTTTGATAAGGATTATGTCTATTTTTACCGCCTCAATTTACTGAAAGCTTATAATACACAGGATGGTTTCAGTGAGTTAGAACGATTTTCTAAAGAGCTTCCGGAACTCTATTTTTATTCTGACAAGCCGCCTTACAAGTCATATATGGCACCGAATATAGACCGACTTGTATTGACAAAAAACATTTCAGAGAAAACAAAGTTATCCCTGTATGCATTTGGAATGAATTTGGCAAACTGGTATGAAAAGAACAGCAAATACAATCTGGCTCTGGATGTCTATAAAGAGATGCTCGAAAATTTTGATAACCGCGAGCTGTTCATAAAAACTGCAAAAATATATGGAATATCAGGAGATATTAAAAACCAGATCAATTTTCTGGAAAAGGCAGTTCAAAACTCCATCTCTGGAACCTCCCCCGATATTGCAGAAATAAAATTGCTGATGGAATTATATTTTTATGATAGCAGGTATGACAAAAGCCTGGAGCTGGCCGAGCATTTAGTAAAATTCGATGTTGAAAATCGGTTTGCTTACCTCGAATGGATTTTTAAAATTCTGAAACAAACAGGTGGGCGTTACGATTGGATAAATTTTTTAAGGCGCATTGACCGTATTAATCTGCCGCATGACGATAAAAATTTTCTTCGCCAGGAAACTCTCTATCTTGAAATTCGGGAAACCATTGACGCGAACCCCGACCAGTATGAGATTATCCAGAGAGAGAAAAAAAGACAGGAAAAAATTGAAGTTCCCTGAGCGATATCGAGTAAAATATGAATTTTATAGAGCAACCATAATCGTGAAAATTATTTACATTTTAGATTCAGCTCCCATACTGCCGTATGCGTAAACTTACATGGGTTATATCTGCTCTAATACTGGTTTTCGGATCTTTATTGCTGAGTCTTTACAGTATTGAACAAGATCTACCAGATATACCTGATACTGCTCCCGAAATATCAGAGATGCTCCATTTAGGCCCCGAAATAAACAGCCCTTATACTGAATATACTCCGTTTATTACCCCCGATGAAAAATACCTCTATTTTGAATCGGACCGACCAGGTGGGGTTGGCGCTACCGGCGATTACGACCTCTGGTATGCAAACAATAAATCTCCTGAAGCAGCCATACCCTCTTTTTCTGTCCCTACAAACCTCGGAGCCCGAATTAATACCGGAAGTTTCGATGGACTGCCCTCTCTTCGAAAACTACCCGAAGGCGGATACGAACTTTATTTTACCTCCATACCTTCTTCAACGAGAGGGGGGCCATTGAAATCGAATATCTATTATTCAAGAAAACAAGGCAATGCCTGGGACCCTCCCAGACTTGTAGAAGTGGTAAATTCCGATTTTGAAGATCGAATGCCATCTATATCCAGCGATGGTCAAACACTCTATTTTTCATCGAACCGACCGGGCGGCTATGGCAATGACGATATCTGGATGTCAACTTTTGACACGAAACGTAAGCGATGGAGCGAACCGGTTAATCTTGGCTCAACCGTAAATTCGGGTGATTCTGAAATTTCACCTTCCATACACGTTGACGGTATAACTCTCTATATTTCATCGAATCGACCTGGCGGAGTTGGTAATTATGATATCTACGTAACCCAGAAACTACGCCGAGAAGGCATGTGGAAAAAACCACAGAACCTCGGAATACCATATAATTCGTTGCAAGACGATGAATACCCCACTGTATTGCGCTCCGGGGAGTACATGTACTTTACATCGAACCGAACCGGGGGGTATGGTGGTTTCGATATTTACCGCGCTCGTGTGCCACACTTTGCCAAACCCATGATCATTGTTACGCTGGAAGGGCGCGTGTACGAACTCAATACACCGAAAGGAATAGAAGCAAATATTCAGGTTCGGGGTGTTATGGAAAGATACGATATTTCGACCAGCCTTCCCGATGGTAAATACCGATTGCAATTTTTAAACAATAATATTTACGAAATTTTTGTTTCTGCGCCAGGTTTTGAGAACGAAAAATTTATTCTCGATCTGCGCAGCACCCATGAAGAAAAAACGGTTAAAAAAGATTTTGCGTTAAAACGCATTCGAAGCATTAAGAACCATCTGCGGGTTCGCCTCGAATTTTTCGACACACATGGAAAACCTATTGCAGCTCTGAGCGATTACATTATCGCCCCTGCCATGAACGAGTATAGTGTCGTGCAAGGTGATGTAATTGAGCTGGAACTTCCGG